>CALAEV010000027.1 GCA_937892525.1 uncultured Clostridia bacterium | reverse complement strand
AAGGGAGGAGATAATATGGTAAACACAAAAGTAAATCTTCTCGGAATTGAAATTGACAATCCAATTATACCTGCAAGTGGTACTTATGGGTTTGGCTATGAATTTGCAGACCTTTATGACATAAATATTCTTGGTACATTTTCATTCAAAGGTACTACAAAAGAACCTCGTTTTGGTAATCCAACACCACGTATTGCAGAATGTAATTCTGGTATGATTAATTCTGTAGGACTTCAAAATCCAGGTGTTGACAAGGTTATAAGTGAAGAATTACCTAAACTTGCAAAAGTTTTCAATAAACCTGTTATGGCGAATGTTAGTGGTTTTTCAGTTGAAGAATATGCTTACACTTGTGAAAAAATCAACGCTTGTGAACAAGTTGGATGGATTGAAGTAAATGTATCTTGTCCTAATGTTCACAATGGCGGTATGAGCTTTGGTACAGAGCCAGCTGCTGTAGAAAAAGTTGTAAAAGCAGTTAAAGCAGTTACTACTAAACCAATTATCATTAAACTTTCTCCAAATGTTACTGATATTGTGTCAATTGCAAAAGCTGCAGAATCAGCAGGTGCTGATGGTATCAGTTTAATTAACACATTACTTGGTATGAGAATTGACATTAAACGTCGTCAATCTGTAATTGCTAACAAAATGGGTGGTTTTTCTGGCTCAGCAATTTTTCCGGTTGCAGTCAGAATGGTTTATCAGGTATATGATGCAGTTAAAATCCCAATTATCGGTATGGGTGGCGTTTCAAACGCAAAAGATGTAATTGAACTTATGATGGCAGGTGCAACTGCAGTGCAGGTTGGTGCTGCAAATCTTGTTGACCCTTATGTTTGCAAGTCAATTATTGAAGATTTACCAAATGAATTAGCTAAGTTAAATATAAAAGATATAAATGAAATTATAGGAGGAGCACACAATGGGTAAAGACGTAATTATTGCTTGTGACTTTTCAAGCAAGGCAGATGTAATGGCTTTTCTTGACAAATTCACAGATGTTAAGCCATTCGTAAAAATTGGTATGGAACTCTATTATGCAGAAGGTCCATCAATCGTAAAAGAAATTAAAGCAAGAGGACACAAAATTTTCCTCGACCTTAAACTTCACGATATTCCAAATACAGTTAAAAAGTCGATGGCTGTACTTTCAAATCTTGATGTTGATATGACAAATCTTCATGCTGGTGGTGCAATTCCAATGATGGAAGGTGCTCTTGAAGGTCTTACAAGAGCTGATGGTACAAGACCAATTCTTATTGCCGTAACTCAGCTTACTTCTACAAGTCAGGAAGTTATGGAAAGGGATTTACTTATAAAAGAGCCAATCGATGAGGTTGTTATGCACTATGCTCATAATGCAAAAGTTGCAGGTCTTGATGGTGTAGTTTGCTCACCACTAGAAGCTGATAAAGTTCACAATAGATGTGGCAAAGATTTTGTAACAGTAACACCTGGTATCCGTTTTGCTGACGGTGATATTGGTGACCAGGTTCGCGTTATGACACCTGAAAAAGCAAAAGAAGCAGGTTCTGACTACATTGTTGTAGGCAGACCAATTACGGCAGCAGCTGACCCTGTTGCAGCTTATAAAAGATGCGTTGCAGAATTTGTAGGATAAGGAGATATTACAATGGAAGCATATAAGAGAGAGTTTATACAGTTTTTAGAGAGTGCTGGCGTTCTTAAATTTGGTGATTTTACTGCAAAATCAGGTCGTAAAATTCCTTATTTTGTTAATGCTGGTATGATTAAAACAGGCGACCAGATTACAAAAATGGGCGAATTCTATGCAAAGGCTTACTTTGATAAACTTGGCAAGAAACAGGCTGTACTTTATGGTCCAGCTTATAAAGGCATTTCTTTATCAATTTCAGCTGCAGTTGCACTTTCAAAGAACGGCCTTAATGTTCCGTTCTTCTTTAATCGTAAAGAAGTTAAAGACCACGGTGAAGGTGGTACATTCGTTGGTTATATTCCAGAAGCAGGTGAAGAAATCGTTATTATTGAAGATGTAATCACTGCAGGTACAGCAATCCGTGAATCAATGGATATTCTTAAAAGTCTTGAAGGCACAAAAGTTATTGCTACTTTCATTATGGTTGACCGTAAAGAAAAAGGTCAGTCTGAAAAAGGTGCTATGCAAGAAATTGAAGAACAATTCGGTTTCCCAGTATATTCAGTAGTTGATGTTTATGATATTATTGAATATCTTGAAGAAGATGAAGCTAATCGCGAAAACGTTGAAAGAATTAAAAAGTACCTTGAAGTTAATGGTGCTAAATAATAAGGGAGATATTTATGAGAAGTCTTATTGATATTCAAGAGCTTTCAGTTAATGAGATTGATGAACTTATTGCTGTTGCTAATGATATAATTGACAATCCCGCAAAATACAGTGAAAAGTGTAAAGGTAAAATACTTGCAACTCTTTTCTTTGAACCATCAACAAGAACAAGACTTAGTTTTGAATCTGCTATGTTCAATTTAGGTGGAAATGTGCTTGGCTTTTCTGAAGCACAAAGTTCTTCATCTGCAAAAGGCGAGAGTGTTGCTGATACAATCCGAACAGTTGGATATTATGCAGATATTATTGCTATGCGTCACCCAAAAGAAGGTGCACCAATGGTAGCGTCAATGAATACGGGTATTCCTGTAATTAATGCAGGTGACGGTGGTCATAATCATCCAACACAGACGCTTACCGATTTGCTTACAATTCAGCGTGAAAAGGGTAGATTTGATAATCTTACTATTGGTTTTTGTGGCGACTTAAAGTTTGGCAGAACAGTACATTCACTTATTGGTGCTATGTCACGATATAAAAATGTGAAATTTGTGCTTATTTCACCTGAAGAACTTAAAGTTCCTGAATATATCAAGCAAACAGAACTTGAAGCAAAAAATCTTGAATATGTTGAAACAACATCCCTTGAAGATGCTATGCCTGAACTTGATATTCTTTATATGACAAGAGTACAGCGTGAGCGTTTCTTTAATGAGCAAGATTATATTCGACTTAAAGATAGTTATATTCTTACACCACAGAAGTTAGAAACAGCAAAAGAAGATTTGTCTATTATGCATCCGCTTCCACGAGTGAATGAAATTTCGGTTGCAGTTGATAAAGACCCACGAGCTTGCTATTTCAGACAGGTTAATAATGGCAAATTTATCAGAATGGCTCTTATTATGAAATTGTTGGAGGTTAAATAAATGATTATCGGACAGATTAAAGACGGTATTGTTCTTGACCACATTACTGCCGGCCTTGGAATGACACTCTACAATTTTTTAGGACTAGATGAACTTGATTGTCAGGTTGCTCTTATTAAAAATGCCGAAAGCGTTAAAATGGGTAGAAAAGACATTATCAAGATTGACAGGGTAATTGATATTAATATGGACGCACTTGGTTATCTTGACCCAGGCGTTACTGTGAATATTATTAAAGATGGAAAACTTGCAAAGAGACAGAATATTGATATTCCTGAACGTATTGAAAATGTGATTAAATGTAAAAATCCACGTTGTATCACAACTGTTGAACAAGAATTACCACACATTTTCACTTTAAGAGACAAAGAAAACAGAGTCTATCGTTGTCTTTATTGTGAAAGTAAAGCTAAATAAAAATTTGTACAAAAATCATGGATTTTTTCGTTGAATTTTTGTCATACGATTTTCCTACTTTAATTGACATTAAATAACAAAATATATTATAATATTTCTGTTAAATATTAATATAACCGTGTAACTGACGGAATCAAGTGGAGCACCACAGAGGAGCACGGTATAATTTAGCCGACCGTCTGGGCAGTTCTTCTTGTAATAAACAGGATAGGACTGTCCTTTTATAATTTTTTGGAGGTAATTATGAAAAAAGTTGGTATTGTAATGGGTAGCGATAGCGACCTTCCTATCATTAAAAAAGCGACTGCAGTTCTTGATGATTTAGGTATTCCTTATACAGTAAATATCTATTCAGCACACAGAACACCTGAACAGGCTCGCGATTTTTCAATGAATGCAAGAGCAAATGGTTATGGTGCTATTATTGCAGCAGCAGGTATGGCAGCACACCTTGCAGGTGCAATTGCAGCAAACACAACGCTTCCTGTAATTGGTATCCCTTGCGCATCTACTTATCTTGACGGTATGGATGCACTTCTTTCAACAGTTCAAATGCCTTCAGGTATTCCTGTTGCAACAGTTGCAATCAACGGTGGTGCTAATGCAGCGTTACTTGCAGCACAGATTATTGCAGTTGAAGATAAAGAGCTTGCAGAAAAACTTGATAAAATGAGAAAAGACGCTGCTGAAGTTGTTCTTAAAAAAGACGCTGAAGTAATGTCTAAATTAAATTCATAAAAACTTATATTCATTATAAAGGAGTAAACAACTATGGAAAAACTTTACACAGGTAAAACTAAGGACGTATTTAAACTTGATAACGGCAATTGCCTTCTTAAATTTAAGGACGATTGTACAGGTAAAGATGGCGTATTTGACCCAGGCGAAAATTCAGTAGGTCTTACAATTGACGGTGTTGGCGACGTTAACCTTCGTATGTCAATTTATTTCTTTGAAAAAATTAATGCAGCAGGTATTAAAACTCATTATGTAAGCGCAAACCTTGCAGATACAACAATGGAAGTACTTCCTGCAAAAGTATTCGGTCACGGTCTTGAGGTTATCTGCCGTCATAAAGCAGTTGGTAGTTTCATTCGTCGTTATGGCGATTATATTGAAGAAGGTGCTGACCTTCCAGCTTATGTTGAAATGACATTTAAAGATGATGCAAAGGGCGACCCACTTGTAATTAAAGATGCTCTTGTTGCTCTTGGCGTTATGACAGATAAACAGTATGAAGATATTAAAGAAATGACTCAGAAGATTACACAAATCGTAGCTGACGACCTTAAAGAAAAGGGTCTTATTCTTTATGATATCAAATTTGAATTTGGCTATGACGCAGACGGTAATGTAATGCTTATCGATGAAGTTGCATCAGGTAATATGCGCGTTTACAAAGATGGCAAATACATTGACCCAATGACACTTTCAGAACTTTTCTTCGCTTAAGAGGTATATTTCATGGGTGGTTTTTTTGGCGCAGTCAGTAAGAATGACACTGTTTTAGATGTGTTCTTTGGCACTGACTATCACTCTCATCTTGGTACTCGTCGTGGTGGTATGGCTGCTTACGATAAAGGTATTGGATTACAAAGAAAAATTCATAAAATTGAAAATTCACCATTCAGAACAAAATTTGAAAACATTTCAAACCAAATGAAAGGTAATGCTGCAATTGGTTCAATCAGTGATTCTGATGCACAACCTTTGCTTGTACGTTCTAAACTTGGTTTATATGCAATTTGTATTATTGGTTTAATTAATAATAAAGAAAAACTTGTTGAAGAATATCTTTTCTCAAATGGTGGTCATTTCGGCGCTATGACTAATGAGGGTATAAACTCAACAGAACTTGTTGCAGCAATTATTAACCAAAAAGAAAACTTTGCTGACGGTATTGCGTATGCACAGAGTCTTATCGATGGCACTGCATCTATTTTAATTCTTACTGATAGTGGTAAAATTATTGCAGCTCGTGACAGATTAGGCAGAATTCCTGTTTTAATCGGAGCTCGTGATGACGGCTATTGTGTTTCATTTGAAGATTTTGCATATAAAAAGCTTGGTTATGCTGATTACAAAGAATTAGGTGCAGGTGAAGTTGTTGAATTAACTTCAGAAAATGTTACTGTTCTTCGTGAACCAGGTAAAGAAATGAAAATCTGTGCGTTTTTATGGTCTTATTACGGATATTCAACATCTTGTTATGAAGGTGTAAATGTAGAAGTAATGAGATATAAAAATGGTAGGATTATGGCTGAATGTGACCGCAAAAATGGTATTGCACAAGATATTGATTATGTAAGTGGTGTTCCTGATTCGGGTACTCCTCACGCAATTGGTTATGCAAATGAAAGTGGCATTCAATTTGCTCGTCCATTCATTAAATATACACCAACTTGGGCAAGAAGTTTTACTCCTGCTAATCAGAAAGAACGTAACAGGGTTGCAAAAATGAAGCAAATTCCTGTTCACGATTTAATTCAGGATAAAAAATTACTTTTTGTTGATGATAGCATTGTTCGCGGTACTCAACTTCGCGAAACAGTTGAATTTCTTTATGAAAATGGTGCAAAAGAAGTTCATATTCGTTCAGCTTGCCCACCAATTATGTATGGTTGTAAATACCTTAATTTTTCACGCGCTACATCTGATATGGAACTTATTGCTCGTAGCACTATTGTTGAGTTAGAAGGAGAAGAAGGTTTTAAATATATTGATGAATATATTGATTCTTCTACTGAACGTGGTAAAAAATTGAGAAGTGCTATTTGTGATAAATTGCACTTTACATCTCTTGAATTCCAGTCTATTGATGGAATAATTAAAGCCATAGGACTTCCGGCTGATAGAGTTTGTACTTATTGTTGGAATGGTAAAGAATAAAAAACTAATAGGAGAAAATAAAATGGAACATAAAAATTCTTTTTCTGCAAGCTATGCAGCTGCAGGCGTAGATATTACTGCTGGTTATAAATCAGTAGAGCTTATGAAAAAACACGTTGCAAGAACTCGTAATGAGGGTTCTGTTGATGATGTAGGTGGCTTTGGTGGCTGTTTTGACCTTAGCTGTGTTGCAGGAATGGAACATCCTATTTCAGTTTCCGGTACTGATGGCTGTGGTACAAAGGTTAAACTTGCTATTCTTATGGACAAGCACGACACAATCGGTATTGATGCAGTTGCTATGTGTGTTAACGATATTATCTGTGTTGGTGCAAA
>CALAEV010000026.1 GCA_937892525.1 uncultured Clostridia bacterium | reverse complement strand
CAATTTCAATTCCGAGAAGATTTACTTTTGTGTTTACCATATTATCTCCTCCCTTACAAGTACAGGACCATCTTTACAGATTCTTTTATTACCATATTTAGTCTTGCATGAGCAACCCATACAAGCACCAAAACCACAGCCCATTCTTTCTTCAAAACTGTACTGACCACTTGTTATAGCAGTTGACTCAATCGCCTTGAACATTGGCATTGGACCGCAAGTGTAAAAATATGAGTAGTCAGTATCTTTAAGTGCATCGGTTACAAAACCTTTAATACCATAAGAGCCATCAACTGTTGTTACTTTTACATCAGCACCAAGTTTTTTAAATTCATCCTCATAGAAGATTTCATCTTTTTTGTTGAAGCCCAGAATAACCGTAACTTTCTTACCTTCTGCTATGAGCTTTTTACAAAGATTATACATTGGTGGCACACCAACACCACCACCAATAAGGACAGGCTTGTCCATTGATTTTGAAGTGTCAAAGCCATTGCCAAGACCACAAAGAATGTCGAGTTTTGTACCAACATTCAACTTACTCATAACCTCTGTGCCCTCACCTACAACCTTGTAGATAATTGTGATTGTATTATCATCATAATCGCAGATTGAAATAGGTCTGCGAAGATAGAAACCATCAAGTTTAATATTAATAAACTGACCAGGTTCAGTGATTGAAGAAGTGTCACCAACAAGCACCATTTCAAAAATACTGTCAGTCAGTTTTTTATTGGATTTAATTTCATAAAACCCCTGATACATTATTTATCCTCCCATACAACTTTGCCGTTGCATATTGTCATTTTACACTTACCGTAAACTTCTACTCCTTCAAATGGTGTGCTTTTACCCATAGATAAGAAATCATCTGGATTTACAGTATATTTATTATTTAAATCAAAAACAGTTAAATCTGCTTTTTTACCGATTTCAATAGAACTTCCAATATTAAAGCGCTTATTAGCATTTACTGAAAGCAACTCAACAAGTTTTTCAAGAGATATTATATTTGTCTTAACAAAGTGTGTAAACATAACTGGGAATGCAGTTTCAATGCCTACAACACCCATATTACTCTTTTCAAGGCCCTTACCCTTTTCTTCGGCACTATGAGGTGCATGGTCAGTTGCAATCATATCAATTGTGCCATCAAGAACACCTTGAATTAAAGCCTCTTTATCGCTTTCATCACGAAGTGGTGGATTCATTTTAAATCTACCGTGTTCTTGCAAGTCTTTATCACAAAGAACAAGATAATGAGGACCTGTTTCACAGGTAATATTAACACCATCTTTTTTTGCTTGTTTTATAAGTTCAACACTTTCTTTTGTTGATATATGGCAAACATGATATGCACAACCGGTTTGTTTTGCAAGTTCAATATCGCGTTCAATCTGTTTCCATTCACTTTCAGAGCAAATACCCTTATGACCGTGCTTTTCAGCATACTTGCCTTTATGTATATAACCATCATTAAGCAAGTCGTTTACTTCACAATGAGCCACAATCATTTTATTATGCTGTTTCGCAATTTTCATTGCATTAAGCATCATTTCATCGCTTTGAACACCTCTGCCGTCATCAGAGTAAGCAATACACATATCTTTCATTTCAACTAAATCAGAGAGCTTTTCACCCATCTGACCAACAGTAATTGATGCATAAGGATAAACATTGATTACAGCGTCTTTTTTGATAATATTGATTTGTTCTTGTAAGTGTTCTACTGAATCTGGAACAGGGTTTAAGTTAGGCATTGAGCAAACAGATGTATAACCACCTCTAGCACTCGCTTTTGTGCCTGACTTAATTGTTTCTTTATAAGAAAAACCCGGCTCACGCAGATGCACATGCACATCTGTAAAACCGGGAAATACATAACAATCTTTAAAATTATACACAACATCAGCACAATCTGGCGCTAATGAGTCAGAAATTTCGGCAATAATACCTTGGTTAATCAAAATGTCTTTTTTAGTAAATTGTGAATCATAAAAAACTGTAGCATTTATAATTAACTGTTTCATTTTATCACCTATCGAAACTAAAATTCGTTCTTTAAAATAATAACATATTTATATGTTGTATGTCAACAAATTCAAAGCACAATATATGTAAAAAAAGTGAGGTTTTTAAGCCTCACTTTTTGTATGATTTAATAGTTTTCTGCTCTTTCCATAAAATATGCCTGTGGATGAGCACATACAGGACAAATTTCAGGTGCTTTTTTACCAATATGGATATGACCACAGTTTGAGCAAATCCAAACAATGTCATTATCTTTTGAGAACACTACGCCACCGTCAATGTTAGCAAGTAATTTCTTATATCTTTCTTCGTGTTCTTTTTCGATTTTAGCAACCATTTCAAAAAGAGCTGCAATATGGTCAAAGCCTTCTTCTTTTGCAACTTTAGCAAATTCAGCGTACATTTCTGTCCACTCATAGTTTTCGCTTTCTGCAGCATCTTTGAGGTTTTCAACAGTTGTAGGAATACCACCGTCGTGAAGAAGTTTGAACCAGATTTTTGCGTGTTCTTTTTCATTATTAGCTGTTTCTTCAAAAATCTGAGCTATCTGAACATATCCATCTTTTTTAGCTTTAGATGCATAATATGTGTATTTGTTTCTTGCCTGTGACTCGCCTGCAAATGCAGTCATAAGATTAGCTTCAGTTCTTGAACCTTTAAGTTCCATTAAAATCACTCCTTAAAAAATTTATATTATTATTCTACCATATTTTTCAAAAATTACAACTAAAAGTAGAAAAAATTTTTTCAATGTGTTATAATGCGTTTGAGGTGTAAAATATGGGAAGAATAACAATTGAACCAATCGGTTACATAGAAAATGATTATAAAGAAAAATTTGGTATTCCAAGACAAAGCGGACTTACTGAAAATGTAATTTCAAAAATTACTTTCACAGAAGATTATCAAGACCCAGATTTTTTTAGAGAAATTGAGTCATTCACTCATTTATGGTTAATTTGGTATTTTTCAGAAATAGATAAAAAAGAGATTAAGGCAACAGTAAGACCTCCAAAACTTGGTGGAAATAAGCGTGTAGGTGTTTTTGCATCTCGCTCGCCATTCAGACCAAACAGAATAGGAATTTCTTGTGTAAAGTTAGTTCAAACAGAGTTTAATTACAAAGAAGGCAAATCAATTTTCGTTTCAGGTGCAGATTTAATGAACGGGACACCTATTATTGATATTAAGCCATATTTACCATATACAGACAGCAAACCTGGTGCAACAAACGGATTTGCATTAGATGACATTAACGGTTTACTTGATGTTAAATGCAGTGATGAGATTTTAAGCAAAATCCCATTTGATTTAGTTGATGGATTACTTGAAACCTTAAAACACGACCCACGACCATCTTACCAAAATGACAGCGAAAGAATTTACGGTATGAGTTATGCTGATTTACAAGTTAAATTCAAGGTTGATGGCAAGGAACTTGAAATTGTTGAAGTAATAGTTAAATAAAAGAATTCCCACAGATATGCTAGTTCTGTGGGAATTTCTATTGCTCTAAAACCCAATCAATAATATTAAGCATAATATTGCTTCTTGATATTATATCACCGACAAATAAACTGTTAAACCAGTTCTTACAGGGAAATTTCATTAGCTGATTATGTTTATTAAATACTATGCTCGAAGGTGGCGTTGGTTTATTATTTACAGCCCAAACGCCTTCTAATAGCTTCCAAGAATTAGTTGAAATAATATAAGATGCTCTATTTATATCATTATTTTTTAACGCAGATTTTAATTTAATTTTTGTACAAGAAAGCCAATACTTAATCTCATTTATTTCATCAATTGGCGTTATATAGTTATTATAAATTATATTTGCTTTTAAGCACAATTTATTTAATTTGCCATCATCTAATAATATTTTAGAGTAAATATATCTATAAACCTCCATTGGATTTGATTCAAGTTTATTTATCATTGTATCGTACTTTTGAAAATGAATTTCAACCAAAATATCGCTGATATATTTGCTAACAAACTTATCTTGATTAGACAATACAACAATATCTAAATCAGAATCATCAGTTGCATTTTCATAAGCAACGGAACCAATTAACATAATTCCTTTAATATTTTTATTTAACTTTAATATTTCAATTTCGTTGTGTAAAATTTCTAAATGTTTCTTCATAATTATAATTCAATTTTTCTATTCTTAAAATAAAATTCTTTATCGTGGTCGTTAATTTCTCGTAATACTTTACAGGGGTTACCTACTGCAACTACATTTGCAGGAATATCTTTTGTTACCACACTACCCGCACCGATGACTGTATTATCGCCAATAGTTACGCCCGGCAATACAATTACTCCTGCACCTAACCAACAATTCTTTCCAATATGTATCGGCATATTATACTGATATGCAAGTGGGCGTAATTCAGGCAATATTGGATGTCCTGCAGTCGCCAAAACAACATTTGGGCCAAGCATTGTATAATCACCAACATAAATATGAGTATCATCTACAAGAGTTAAATTAAAATTAGCGTAAACACCTTTACCAAAATGGACAAATCGTCCTGCCCAGTTTGCGTGAAGTGGTGGCTCAATATAGCAATCCTCGCCTATTTCAGCAAACATATTTTTAAACATTTCTGTTCTTTTTGCAAGTTCAAGTGGTCTTGTTGCATTAAAATCATATAACTTATCAAGATATGTAAGTTGTTCATTAAACAAATCTTCATCCATTGAAAGATATAAATCTCCACTATGCATTTTTTCACGAATATCCATAATTATCTCCTTATTTTATACTGAAATTTTTGCAATCAAAGATTTTCTTGAACTTACGCCAAGTCTTATCGCGTGGTTTTACATTGATATTTTCTAAAGCAATATTCTTTGCATGTCTTACAAATACTCCGTATGCATTTATGTTTCTGAAACGGTTACATTCGGGGTATTCTTTTTCTTGCTCAGGAATCTTAAATCTATAATCAAAATAATCTTTTCCATTTGCATATTTTAAATCAAAATTTTTAAGACTTATATCACAAATTTTTTGATTAGGTATTCCCATAATCATAACAGGAATTTCAATGTTTTTGGCTACAATATTTTTTATTGAAATATTGGTGATTTCTCCCCTACCGTCAAGGTCAGGTTTATTATCGCCATTACGGTTACAAAGACGAATAAACAACGGACACGCCACAGACTCCATTTCGATATTTGAAATATTTACATTATTAACTTTAGCACCATCGCAAGATTCTATTGATATTCCACTTACACCTGCAGGATAAATATCAGTAAGATAGAATTTGCAATCTTCAACGGTAACATCACTTATATCTAAAGATGTTTCAGTACCAATCTTAAAAGCGTTAGTGCAAGAAACAACTTCACAATTGTGAACATAAATATTACTCATTCCACGTTTACAACACACATCAAGATTATTCTTAATTTTAAGTCCGTCATCACCAGATGTTGATATACTCATATTATTCTTAAGAACAATTCCGTCATCAGCAGTTGAAATAAAACAATTTTTAATGACAACATTAGATGAGCCACAAATATCAATGCCATCAGTATTCGCAACATGACGATTGTTGTTTATAACAACATTTGAAATACTAACATCGTTTGAAGAGTTAACATTAACTGTCCACATTGCAGAGTTTTCAAGTATAAGGTTATAGAGTTTAACTTTGTTACAATTTT
Organism: uncultured Clostridia bacterium; assembly: GCA_937892525.1. GTDB lineage: Bacteria > Bacillota > Clostridia > Oscillospirales > Acutalibacteraceae > Fimenecus. Next base: position 17,570 of record CALAEV010000026.1, on the reverse strand, counting down.
TGAAGCACAACAAATACCCATATTTACTTTTATGAGGGAAACGGATTCTTTTTCTGTATTCCTGACGCAAATCCCACACATCAAGAGTTTTAGTAAATGATTCAGTTTTTGGTGGCAAATATGGTGCTAATGAGAAGAAATTACCTTCACCACAGATTTTGCCAGGACCAACAATACCCACATTTTCACAATTATCTGCATAAATCAATGCGTTTTCTATGTAATCATCGGTATTGTGTGTTGCTACTATAGAAGAGTCTTTTGCAATATACAAAACAACATTACTTTTAAGATAAATTGTTCCACTTGTAAATGCACCACCATCTATTACAACAATTCCACCACCATTATTACTATAACTTTCAATGGCGTTATTTATGTATGTTGCATTGTTAATAGTTATGTCATTTGGTTTAGCACCAAAATCACGAACAAATACAGCATTATCTAAAGGTAAATTTAAGTTATTATTTATATATTTTAAAAATGGTATGTCTTTATAAAAATCACCATCATAGACTTCTGTAAAAACTTCTCCATCATAAATCTTGAAATCTTTTTGAAGTTTAGGTAAAAATGAGCCAATATGATTTATAAATCGTGACAAAAATATCACCTCAAAAAATATTTTAACATAATAAAATATAAAATTAAAGGTTTATTCAAGTATTTTTTGCAGTTAAATTCATATTCTATTATGAAGTAATATTTTGAGGTGATTTTATGTGTGGTATTGCAGGAGAAGTGTCTTTTTCAAATTCAGTAATAAAAAACAAAGAGTCCTTTTTAAGAATGCAAAAAGTTTTAGCTCCACGAGGACCTGACCAGAATGGAATATATATTAAAGAAAAAGTAGCGCTTATACATTCAAGATTGTGTGTAATAGACATTGAAAATGGATTGCAACCAATGACTTGCAAATATAGTGAAAGTGAATACACACTTGTATATAATGGTGAATTGTACAATACAGATGAAGTACGAAATGAATTAAAAGCACTTGGTCATAAATTTTTCAGTCATTCTGACACAGAAGTTATACTAAAAGCTTATGTTCAATGGAAAGATGAATGCGTTAACAAATTTAATGGAATATTTGCTTTTGCAATATGGGATGACATAGAACAACGGCTATTCTTTGCTCGTGATAGAATTGGTGTTAAACCATTATTTTACACAGTTGTAAACAATTCATTTATATTTGGTTCTGAAATTAAAGCGCTACTTACTCACAAATTCGTTGAACCTATAATCGACGAAAACTCCATAGCTGAAATTATGTTTATAGGTCCTGGAAGAACACCTGGTTGTGGTGTTTTTAAGGGAATTAGCGAAGTAAAACCAGCCTGCTGTGGCTTTTATAATAAAAGTGGAATAAAAATTAGAAAATACTGGACACTGAAAGACCGTGAACATACAGATAGTTTTGAACAGACGGTTGAAAAAGTTCGAGAACTAGTTAAAGATTCCATTACGCGACAATTGGTTTCAGATGTGCCTGTGGGAACATTTTTATCAGGCGGTTTAGACTCAAGTATTATTTCATCAATAGCAAGCTCATATTTCAATAATAATGGCAAAAAACTTATGACTTTTTCTGTGACTTATGAAGATAATGAAAAATATTTTAAGTCTAGTAAATTCCAACCTAACAGTGACGCAGAGTACATTAAAAAAATGGTTGAATATCTCCATTGTGAGCATCATTTGATTACACTTAACAACAAAGAACTTGCCGACGCTTTATATATGGCAGTAGATGCACGAGACTTACCTGGTATGAGTGATGTTGACTCATCGTTATTATTGTTCTGTAAGGAAATCAAAAAGCATTGCACAGTTGCATTGTCAGGTGAATGTGCTGATGAGATTTTTGGTGGCTATCCTTGGTATCGCGATAAAGAAATTCGTGCAATAAATGGATTCCCATGGGCACAATCAACTTACTACAGAAAAACGTTTCTTAAAGATGACATAAAAATACCTGATGCTGAAAATTATGTTTATTCAAGATATAAAGATACACTAATCAACACTTCAAAAATTGAAAACATCTCCCCTCTTGAATCACGAATGAAAGAGATGATGAAGTTAAACCTTGATTGGTTTATGCAAACTTTGTTAGACCGTAAAGATAGAATGAGTATGTATAATGCTCTTGAAGTTCGAGTACCTTTCTGCGATTACAGAATTGCTGAATATCTTTATTCAGTTCCTTGGGAATATAAAGATTACAACTCTTATGAAAAAGGTCTATTAAGAAAAGCTGTTGAAGGTATTTTGCCAGAAGAAGTGCTTTGGAGAAAGAAAAGTCCATATCCCAAAACACATAATCCAGAATATTTGTCAATTGTTTCAAAAAAATTACAAGAAATTATTGAAAACAGCAACTCACCTATGCTATCATTTATAAAGAAATCAGAGTTGGAAAAACTATTGAATAGTAACAAATCTGAACCTTGGTACGGTCAATTGATGACCACTCCACAAACAATAGCCTATTTTCTTCAAATTAACTATTGGCTTGAAAAATATAAAATCATTATAAAATAAAGGACGGATAAAAATGAAAAACGGCGACTTGAAAAAAGTAGCCCTTGTTGGCACAGGCTTTGTTGGTATGAGCTTTGCTTATGCGCTTCTTAACAGTGGTGAATGTGACCAACTTGTGCTTATTGATGTAAACAAAGTAAAAGCTCACGGTGAAGCTATGGACTTAAACCATGGTCTTCCTTTTGCAAAAAGAAATATGTTGATATATGATGGAGAATATAGTGATTGTCACGATGCTGATATTGTAGTTATTGCAGCTGGTGTAGCGCAAAAAGAAGGCGAAGACAGAATAGCACTTCTTAAAAGAAATCTTGAAGTCTTCAAATCAATTATTGACCCTATTGTAAAAAGTGGATTTGACGGTATTTTCCTTGTTGCAACAAACCCAGTTGACATAATGACAAAAATAACACTTGAATTGTCAGGATTTGACCCTTCACGTGTTATTGGCAGTGGCACAACACTTGATACTGCACGACTTCGTTCATTGCTTGGCGACTATTTCTCAATTGACCCAAGAAATGTTCACGCTTACGTTATCGGCGAGCACGGTGACAGCGAAATTGTTCCTTGGTCTCAGGCTTATGTGACTACAAAAAAAATCTACGATATTGTTGATTCATCAAATGGCAAATTCAAGTTTGATGATTTATATCAGATTGGCAAAAACGTTACAGGTGCTGCGCAAGAAATTATAAGAGCAAAATCTGCAACGTATTATGGTATAGGAATGGCTCTTGTAAGAATTGTAAGAGCAATTTTTGGTGATGAAAAGAGCGCTTTAACAGTTTCAGTAATGCTAAATGGACAATACGGAATTGACGGAGTCTATGCAGGCTTACCGGCAATTATAGGCAGAAACGGTGTTGAAGATATCATTGTGCTTGACTTGAAAGAAAATGAAAGAACAGCTTTTATTGAATCTTGCAACTTCTTAAAACAAACTGCAAATGAAATTGGATTTTAATAAAAACTAAAGCCACTCGTTTTGAGTGGCTTTTACATTTTTTCGTATTTACTTATTCTGTCACGGATTTCATCTTTAAATATAAATCTGTAGCCATTAGATTCAAGCAAATAATCATTTGACATTAAATCACCAAGTCCACGGATTTTTGCGTGTATTGGTTCATCAACAAGAGTGCATCTAATATCTAATTCAGATTCAATTCTATTAGCCATATCAAATATTAGCCCCCCACCACCACAAAGCAAAATACCATGGTCAGCAGCGTCCGCTAAAAGTTCAGGAAGTATTTCAGAGATACCCGAATGAATATCCTTTACAAGCATATTGATTTGCTCATCAACATAAGGAAAAACCTCATTAGAAGTTATTTCAAAAGATATTGGCATTTCGTCAAGATTACTTTTGCCTGACACCATCAACGCAGTTTCACATTCTCGTTTGAGTGCTGATGAGATTTTATATTTAATTTCGCGTGCAGTATGTGGACCAATGATAATATCGCGGTCGCGTTTAAGGTGTTTGATAATTGCTTTATCAATTTCATCACTACCACGCCTTATTGTACCACTTGCTGCAATACTGCCCATTGATACAATTGCATATTCAGTTACATTATGACCAATGTCAATTACCATTCTTCCACCAATTTTGTCAGTTGCAACACCTGAGCCGAATGCAGAAGCAAGAATGCCTTCAACCATACAAACCCTACCTGCACCAGCAAGCGTAACTGCATCAAGATACGTCTTTTTTTCAAGTGCAGTTATGTCAGACAAAAGTGAAATAATTACGTTCGGTTTATAAATACGGTTACCACAAACACGTTGAAGATAATAACGCAACATTCTTTCTGCAAGAACAAAGTCAGAAATAACACCGTTGCGAATAACTTTAACAACTTTTATATCATCAACAGTTCTACCATAAACTGAATCGGCGGCCTTACCGAATGCAATAGGTTTACCTGTTTCTGCCTCAACTGCAACAATTGATGGTTCATCAACTACTATTCCTTTACCCTCTGCATAGATTTTAAGAGATGAAGAACCAAAATCAATGCCGATTTTCATACCTTTCACTTTTGTCACCTCCAATATAGATTTAATTTTGATTATTTTTTCTTGAATTGTTGTTTAAGTCTTAAATCCTTAGAAAGAATTGTTTTACGAAGACGAATACTTACAGGCGTAACTTCCATAAGTTCATCATCTTTAATAAATTCCATTGACTGTTCAAGGCTCAATACTGTATGAGGTACGAGACGCAAAGCATCATCAGAACCCGAAGCACGAGTGTTAGTAAGATGTTTTGATTTACAAATATTACAAGTCAAATCCTCATTTTTAGCGCACTCACCAACAATCATACCCTCGTAAACAGGGACGCCTGGTCCTATAAACAACCTACCTCTATCTTGCGTATTAAAGAGACCATAGGCAGTACTCTCACCTGTTTCGTGAGCAACAATTGAGCCTCGTTCACGTGTTTCAATTTCACCTTTATACTCTTCATAGCCTGCAAAAAGGTTGTTCATAATACCATTACCGTTTGTGTCTGTCATAAATTCTGAACGGTAACCGATAAGTCCACGAGCAGGAATTTTGAACTCGAGATGAGTTGAACCACCATCACGAGCGCCCATATTTTCAAGTTCACCACGACGAGCACCGATTTTCATCATAACTGCACCAACGTACTCTTCAGGAACTTCAACAATCAAAAGTTCCATTGGCTCTAATAGTTTACCATTTTCAACTTTTGTAATAACCTTTGGACGAGAAACCTGAAATTCATAACCCTGACGACGCATAGTTTCAATAAGGATTGAAAGATGTAATTCACCACGACCTGAAACCTTAAATGTATCTGTTGAATCAGTTTCTTCAACACGCATACTTACATTAGTTTCCACCTCTTTAAAGAGACGGTCACGAAGGTTGCGCGATGTGACAAACTTACCTTCTTTACCAGCAAAAGGACTATCATTAACAATAAAGTTCATTGAAAGTGTAGGCTCATCGATTTTAATAAACGGTAATGGCTCAACACAATCAGGTGAGCATATTGTTTCACCAATGTTAAGGTCTGTAATACCTGAAATACAGATAATATCACCAATTGCAGCAGATTCAACTTCAACACGGCGAAGGCCCTCAAACTGATATAAGCGAGAAATACGCACATTTTCTTGTGTTCCGTCAGTTTTACAGAGAATCACCATATCATTTCGGCTAATTCTACCTCGTTCAACTCTACCTACGCCAATTCTACCGATATAATCATCATAATCAAGACTTGAAAACAAAATCTGTAATGGTGCGTCGATATCACCAACAGGCGCTTCAATGTTTTCAATAATCGCATCAAATAATGGTCGCATATCACCCTCACGTACACTTGAATCAAGTGAAGAGTAACCATCTCGCGCAGATGCGTAAACAACAGGAAACTCGATTTGCTCATCACTAGCCCCTAACTCAATAAACAAATCCAAAACCTCGTCAATAACCTCATCAGGACGAGCGCCAGGTCTGTCAATTTTATTAACAACTACAACTACTTTTTTATTAAGACCTAATGCCTTTTTAAGAACAAATCTTGTCTGTGGCATACAGCCCTCAAAAGCATCAACGAGCAAAAGAACACCATCAACCATTGTAAGTATTCGTTCAACTTCGCCACCGAAGTCAGCGTGACCAGGTGTGTCAACTATATTAATCTTTATATTTTTGTAATGCACAGAAGTATTTTTTGAAAGAATTGTTATACCACGCTCTCTTTCAAGGTCGTTAGAGTCCATAACTCTGTCCTGAACAACCTCATTACTTCTAAAAATACCACTCTGTTTCAACAACTCATCAACAAGTGTTGTTTTGCCGTGGTCAACGTGAGCAATAATTGCTATATTTCTTACATCTTCTCTTCTTTTCAAAAATTTCACCTACATTTTCAATTTCGACTATATATTTTACCACTATATAACCACAAGTGCAAGAATAAAATGCTATTTAATTACTTTACAAATCTCTTAAAATAGACTAAAATTATTATTAGTTTATGGGGGCGATATTTTTGAATAGTCAAATTAAAATCAAAGTTATTTCTTCACTTGAGAAAATTTATCATAGCGACAAAGTTCCATCAAATACTTTGTCTTATTTTTCTATGCTTAAAAATGAAAAGAAATCTTTTCAAGTTGCTATTGAGAGTGAAAAAGAGATTAATCTGGAACTTTTATTAGACTCCCCATTTAACAATACAAAAGTTTATTCTGTTGAACATATAAAATCAGATTTTCCAATGAACAAAACAGGCACTGACGATTATTACCGTTTTAGTGATGATGGTTACTATCCTGACCTTCTTTTACCTGTAAATGAAAAAATCAAAATAAATAAAGGTATTTCTGTATTTTGGGTTGAAATCAACGCGGCTGAGCAAAATATTGGTAATAACCAAATTGAAGTTGAACTTAAATATAATGATAAAATCATTGCCAAATCATCACTTACGGTTGAAGTTATTGATTGCAACCTTGATTTTCAAGATTTTGTTTATACTAACTGGTTTCACACAGACTGTCTTATGTCCTATTATGAATTTGATGCTTTTTCTGACGAATATTGGCGTGTGACTGAAAACTTTTTGAAAACAGCAAACGAATATGGAATGAACTGTGTATTAACACCAATCTTTACACCACCACTAGATACAGAATTCGGTAAAGAAAGACCAACAGTTCAGTTAGTTGATGTGCATTTGAATAATGGTGTATATTCATTTAACTTTGATAAACTTACACAATGGATTGAAATGTCAAAGCGTTGTGGAATAACACATTTTGAAATGGCACATTTCTTTACTCAATGGGGTGCAAAACATACACCAAAGATTATGGCAGCCGTTGATGGTGAATACAAAAAAATTTTTGGTTGGGAAACTAAAGCAACATCAAAAGAATATAAAAAATTCTTAACTGATTTTTCAATAGAGTTCAAAAAATACCTTGAAGTAAACAATCTTAATGATAATGTTTTAATTCATGTAAGCGATGAACCTAATTTTTCAATGCTTCGTTCTTACTCTAAAGCATCAAAGCTTATACACAAACTTTATAATGGGTATAAAATTGTAGATGCTTTGTCAGATGTTTGGTTTTATAAGCTTGGTATTGTATCAAACCCAATTCCGTCAAATGATCACATACATAATTTTATTGGCAAAGGCAAAAAATTATGGACATATTACTGCAGTGCACAAAATAAAAAGTATGTTTCAAACAGATTTTTCTGTAACGATTCAATTCGCACACGAGTAATCGGTTATCAGATGTTCAAATTTGATATTGAAGGCTTTTTACATTGGGGTTACAACTTTTATTATACCCAGCTTTCAAAGGCAGTTATAGACCCATATAAAGTGAGTGACGCAGGTGGTAAATTCCCATCTGGCGACAGTTATGTAGTTTACCCTGCAAAAGATGGCACAGCTTACCATTCAATTAGATTAAAAGTATTTTTCGATGCTTTACAGGATATGGCAGCATTAAATACACTTGAAAAGTTGACTAATAAGCAAGAATGTCTTAAAATAATAGAAGAAAACGGAAAACACACTTTAACTTTTTCTGATTATCCACATGATGATAAATGGTTACTTAACACAAGAGAAAAGGTTAATGCAAAAATCAAAGAACTTATAACTAACGGAGAAAAACAATGAGGAAATTTTTTAAGACAATAAAAAATTTCATAAAAGAAACCGATAAGATATTACTCTTACTATGCACACTAGCTTCTGCTTACGGTTGTGTGAGTGTATTAAGTGCTACCCTTTGGACTGTCAGCGAGGGTGAAAAATTTTCACGTGACTTTTTAGTTATGTGTGCAGCCTGTATTGTAGGTATTGTAATTGCACTAATAATCTCGCTAATTGACTATGAGTTTATTATGAAAATGGCACCGATAATAGGTCTGTTCTGCATTGGTATTATGCTATTACTTTTTGCAGTTGGTGTTGGTCCTATTGAACGACCGGACGCAAAAACGTGGCTTAAATTCGGCTCGGTATTCTTTCAACCATCAGAACTTGTTAAAATCGGTTTTATAATTACATTTGGTGTTCACCTTGAAAAGTTAAAAAGTAATATAAATCACCCATTATCAATTTTGCAGTTGGGTGTGCATGCCTTAGTACCAATTCTTCTTGTTATGAAATCAGGCGATATGGGTTCAGCCCTTGTATTCATTATAATTACAGTTGCTATGCTTTTTGTTGCAGGACTTCATTGGGGTTACTTCTTAGGTGGTGGACTTTTAGTAGTTGCTGCACTACCACTTGCTTGGGTTTTTGTGCTCGATAACATTCAGAAAGAACGATTTTTAGCACTTGCCTACCCTGAACTTTATACTGATGTTATTTATCAGCAAGAACGTGGAATGGCAGCACTTGGTGGTGGTGGAATTACAGGTCAAGGTTTGTTCCAAGGCAGACTTACACAAACACCTGATGCGATTCCTGAAGCAGAAAACGATATGATTTTCACAGTTATTGGTGAAGAATTAGGTCTTGTAGGTACCGTACTTGCACTACTTTTACTTACATTCATTGTTATAAGAATAATTCGTACAGGCAGACACGACAACATTGGCAATACAAAAGTTATGTGCTATGGTGTTGCAGCAATGATTGCAGGACAAGTTATTATTAATGTAGGTATGTGCTTAATGTTATTACCTGTTATAGGTATCACTCTCCCATTCTTTAGTGCTGGTGGTTCTTCAAACCTTTGTATTTATTTCTCAATCGGTTTGATTTTAAGTTTCTACAGATATAATCAACAAAGAGATTTAATACATGTAAGTCAACAGAATATTTACAATCCATTTTCGGAGATATAAAAATGAGTATGAAAATAGTTGCTATTGGTGGCGGTGAAAACGGAAGAAAGCGTTTTGACGGTACACGCTATCCATACGAACTTGCAAATCAAGATAAAGAAATCATTAGACTAACAGGTAAAGAACACCCTAACTTTCTCTTGATTGCCCACGCACAACCGTTGGAAAGACAAGAAAGTTACTTTCAAGTAATGGTTGACATTTACGGAAAAATATATGGCTGTTCCTGTAAAGATTTAAAAAGCAATGAATTAACAAACACCGAACTTGTACAAAGCCTTGTTGACTGGGCTGACATCATATTTGAGGGTGGTGGAAACACACTTGATATGATTAAACTTTGGAAAGAAACAGGCTTTGATAAAACCTTGAAGCAGGCTTGGGTTGACGGTAAAGTAATGTGTGGCGTTTCAGCAGGTGCCAACTGTTGGTTTAAAGAATGTTCATCCGACTCTCTTAAAATTAAGTATGGTAATGACCAACCTCTAATTAGTGTTGAATGCTTGGGTTTTGTTGACGGATTATTTGTACCTCATTGTGATGAAAAAGACCGTCTTAATAATGTAAAGGACTTATTAAAATCAAGTGACCAAATTGGCTTGTCAATGTCAAATTGTACTGCACTTGAGATTGTAGATAACGAGTACAGGCTTATTACAAGCGATGCTTCTTATCACAACATTGAAGCGTTTGGTTTGAAATCATATTGGAAAGATGGAGAATATATCGAAGAATATATTGATACATCATTGGACTTCAAAACACTAAATGAATTATTATCAAGATAAAAAAAGAGGTCGCGATTGCGACCTCTTTTTTATACCTTTTTAACAGCACCCATATTTGCCATAATCTTTTTTGTCCCTACTTTTTCAAAGGCAATTTCCATAAGTGTATCATTACCCATTGGTTTAAGTGAAACAATCATACCTTTACCGAATACACGGTGTGTTACCTGTTCACCAACCATAAATGTATCTGTTGATTTCTTTGGTTGGTAACCAAATTCAGCACCAAAACCAGTTGTATTCTTAACAACAGGCTTTTGCTTAATCGGTTTCTTTGGTGGCACGCGTGTTTCATAACACTCTGCAGGCAACTCATTCAAAAATCTTGACGGTAAGTTAAATTTAGTTGCACCAAAAATAATTCTTGAACGAGTATTAAGTAAATAGAGTTTTTGCTTTGCACGAGTAATCCCAACATAAGCTAGTCTTCGTTCTTCTTCAATTTCAGTAGCATCATACATCGACTGCATACCCGGGAAAATGCCTTCTTCCATACCTGGAATAAACACTACAGGAAATTCAAGACCCTTTGAAGCATGAAGTGTCATAAGCACAACTGTATCAGCATCTGCGTTGTAGTTATCAATATCGGTCATCAATGCAACTTCTTCAAGGAAGTCAGAAAGTTCGCCGTCAGGATTCTCGTCCTTATATCTGATTAAGTTGTTATTAAGCTCATCTAAGTTCTGTAATCTTTCTTCGCCTTTTTCTCTATCTGCCATTGTCATTGCCTTATAGCCTGTTTCGTCAAGAAGAGAAATGAACACTGATGACATAGATTCTTTAGTTAATAGGTCTGTAAAACTCTCAATCATCTGTGTAAAAGCGATAAGTTTATCAGCACTTCGCTTTAATTTTTCGTATTCATTAGCAGTTCTGAAAACTTCAAACAAACTTACTCCAAGTGCATCAGCAATTTCTTTGGCATAGGCAATAGTTGAAGCACCTATTCCACGCTTTGGTACATTTACAATGCGTTCAAGACGAACGCTATCATCGTGATTAACAATAACAGATAAATATGCTAAAGCGTCTTTAATTTCCATACGGTCATAGAATTTGTGACCACCAATAATTCTATAAGGAATACCACTTCTAACAAAACATCTTTCAATTGAGTTTGACATAGCATTCATTCTGTAAAGTACAGCAAAATCACTAAATTTACCTGTTGTACCCATTAGTTTCATAATTTCATCAGCAATATATTTACCCTCACCATACTCATCATCAAGAGTATTAAGAACAATCTTATCACCCTCACCATTTGAAGTCCAAAGATTTTTACCTTTGCGCTGTTCATTATGTGAGATAACTGCATTTGCACCGTCAAGAATATTTTGTGTTGAACGATAGTTTTGCTCAAGCCTAATAGTTTGAGCGTTTTTGAAATTCTTTTCAAAACTCAAAATATTTTCAATTGTAGCACCACGGAATTTATAAATACTCTGGTCATCGTCACCAACAACGCAGATATTATTGTAACCCTCTGATAAAAGTTTGGTAAGTACAAACTGTGCGTGGTTAGTGTCTTGATACTCGTCAACAAGTACATACTTAAACTTATTTTGATAGTATTCTCTTACATCATCATTTTCTTGTAAAAGCTTAACTGTATAGAAAATAATATCATCAAAATCCATTGCATCTGCACTTTTAAGAAGTTTTTGATATTTGGCATAACACTCACCTATTTGCTTTTCACGGTAATTACCACTACCAAGATTCATAAACTCTTCCGGTGGCATAAGCATATCTTTTGCACGGCTTATTTCAGCAAGAATTGATTTATGTGGCAAGAATTTATCATCAATATTAAGAAGACGCTGACAATCCTTCATGATGCGTTTACTATCATCAGTATCATAAATTGTGAAGTGCTTTGTAAATCCTAATAATTCGGCATTTCTGCGCAAAATACGTACACATATCGAGTGGAATGTACCTGCCCATATATCGTTTGCACTTTCGCCTATTCTTAATACAAGTCGCTCTTTTAGTTCGTTTGCAGCCTTGTTTGTAAAAGTAAACGCAAGTATTTCCCAAGGCATTGGGGCGTCAACTGATAACACACGTTTAATATCATCATAAACTGAATTGTCACCATTATAGTAAGCGTTCATAAGGTTAATTGTATTTTCATCTACTCTTGTGTTAACCTCATCTGACCCAAAAGCAGTACCAAATTTCATTAGATTTGCAATTCTATTTACAAGCACCGTTGTTTTACCACTACCTGCACCTGCAAGAATTAAAAGCGGTCCGTCAACTGATAAGACCGCTTTCAACTGCATATTATTCATTCTGTTAAATTCTTTTTTAATAATATTATCTCTTAACTCACAGATTTGTGAATACATTATTTATTCTCCTAATCAAAAATACTGTTTCCGTTACAATCAATTCCAACTATAAGAGGAAATCTGTCAAATTCAAGTTTTTTAACAGACTCGCAACCTAAATCATCAAAAGCAATTACTTCACAAGAAATTATATGTTTTGAAGCAAGTGCACCTGCACCACCTGTTGCGCAAAAGTAGACTGCTTTATTTCTTATGATTGCATCAATAACTTCACTCGAGCGTGGACCTTTACCAATCATACCTTTTAATCCACAATCTAAAAATTCAGGTGCAAATTTATCCATACGACTTGACGTTGTAGGACCACAACTACCAATAGCAAGCCCTTTAGGTGTTGGGGTTGGACCTGCATAATAAATGCAAGCATTTTTTAAAGCAAATGGTAAATCCTTGCCATTATCGAGCATTGATTTAATTCTTTTATGAGCTGCATCACGAGCAGTATAAACTATACCTGACAAATAAACACGGTCACCTGCTTTAAGCTTTTCTGCATATTCAATTAACTGTACTGAATCAAATGAATATTCGGCCATAATTAACCTTCTTTTACCTCGTCATCAAAATCGATATGTTCACTATAAGAAATTACTGTAAAATTAGTGTCTTCATCATTATCAAAGTCAAAGTTATGCTCTTCAATACCTGTTAAATCAGTATGAAGATTGAGAAGTGTTGATGCAGATGTATTAAGTTTTGTACTAAGCGCATACACGTCTTTATGTAACTGCTCAAGTGATGAGTTGAATTTCTTTGAAATAGCATCAACGTCCTTGAGAAGTTGTTCAATATCATTTGCTTCACGCTTAACATCTTGCGATGCGATTGCGCCAATATCTTTTGCCTTTGCTTTTGCACTATCAATAAGGTCATCCGAATAACGACGAGCATCAATATAAGCCGCACCAATTTGCTTTTCTGCACGACGAAGTTTTTCACTCTTTTCGTCATATTCTGCAATCTTCTCGCTATATTTTTTGTTTTCTGCAAGTGCGAGTTCAAGCTTAACAGTTAAATCTGAAACTTCTTTTTCTTTCTCATTAAGTTTATCATTAACTTGTAATAGATTATCAAGTTTAATCTCTAATTCGTCAATCTTTCGCTTTAATTCGAGAGCTTCTTCACGCTTTGCATCAAGGGAAGCCTTGACATCAGAAGTTTCAGTCTGCAATTGCTCAACATAAGCAAGAACATCAGACTTTTTGAACCCACCAAACAATGTAGTTTTCATTACAGTAAATTCTTTACTCATAGTTTTTACCTCTTACGTAAAATATCAATTTATTTTAACAGATTTTTTTTAATAAAACAACACTTATTGCAAATTTTATCGAATATTATAAAAAGGAATAGACATTTATAAAAATTAGTTGTAAAATATTATAGATGGGAGGAATGCTTTATGAAAAAAAGTACTAAAAAAGTTTTAAAAACAGCAGGAATTGTCGGTGCATCAGCAGCTGCAACTTATTTTTTAATCGGCAATTTCTTCTATTATGTAACACTTACAAAAAAAGGACTTGAAAATCCTTTTGTTGCAAAAATTGCAAGTGGCTCTAAAAAAGGCGACGAAGAAAAGGAACGACTTGACGCTCTTAAAGAAGTGGGAAAAGAATGGTTTGACAATGTAAACAAGGAAAAACTTGCAATCAAATCCTCAAATGCTGATAAAATACTTCACGCAGATTTTATTTTTGCCGAAAAGCCAAGTGATATATATGTAATTGTAATTCACGGTTACACTTCTAACCCACGTGGAATGGGATTGTATGCACAAAAATATCACGAATTGGGTTACAATGTGCTTACCCCAAGTCTTAACGGACACGCTGATAGCGAATCAAGTGTTGTAACAATGGGTTGGAAAGACCGTCTTGATATTGTTGATTGGGTAAACTTTATTGCTGAAAATTATCCTGAGAGCAAAATCATTCTTCACGGCGAATCAATGGGTTCTGCAACAACAATGATGACAACCGGCGAAAAATTACCTGACAATGTTAAAGCAGCAGTTGCAGATTGTGGTTATACTTCTGTTTGGGATATTTTTAGCAATAAGATTACAAACAATTTTAAAATGCACGAATTCCCTACTTTATACTCTGCAAATATGGTTAATAAATTGTATTCTGGATTTGATTTTAAAGAAGCATCTGCTGTTGAACAGTTAAAGAAATCAAAAACTCCAACAATTTTTATTCATGGCGACAAAGATACTTTTGTTCCATATGAAATGCTTGATAAAGTTTATGAGGCATGTGCAAGTGAAAAAGAAAAGGTTACAATTGAAAACTCACCACACGCAAGAAATGCTTGTGTTGACCCTGAACTTTATTGGAACTCAATCACAAACTTTATTAATAAATACATATAAAAAGATGCAAAAACTGCCTACTTTTTAGTAGGCAGTTTTTTTATAATATTTTTTTGAGATATTGTCCTGTATACGATTTTTTGCATTTTGAAACTTCCTCTGGAGTACCACAGGTAACAATTTTGCCACCCTTGTCTCCCCCTTCAGGACCTAAATCAATAATATGGTCTGCCGTTTTAATCACATCAAGATTATGTTCAATAACAATAACCGTATTACCACCATCAACAAGTTTTTGTAAAACTTCAATTAGTTTATGCACATCGGCACTGTGAAGCCCTGTGGTAGGCTCATCAAGAATATATACAGTTTTACCTGTTGAACGTTTAGAAAGCTCTGTAGAGAGTTTTACGCGCTGTGCCTCGCCACCTGAAAGGGTTGTTGCAGATTGACCGAGTTTAACATAGCCAAGACCAACATCATAGAGTGTTTGAAGTTTTCTTTTGATTTTTGGAATGCTACTGAAAAACTCTAAAGCTTCTTCAACAGTCATTTCAAGAACATCATAAATACTTTTTCCTTTATATTTAACTTCAAGAGTTTCTCGGTTATATCTTGCGCCTTTACAAACTTCACAAGGTACATAAACATCTGCTAAAAAGTGCATTTCAATCTTTACGATACCATCGCCTTGACAAGCTTCACAACGACCACCCTTAACATTGAATGAAAATCTACCTGAGTTATACCCACGGATTTTTGCATCTTGTGTTTGAGCAAAAAGCTCGCGAATATCAGTAAATACTCCTGTATATGTTGCAGGGTTTGAACGAGGAGTTCTGCCAATTGGAGACTGGTCAATGTCAATAACTTTATCAAGATATTCAAGGCCTAAAATCTTATCAAATTTACCAACGGATTTTTTAGCACCATTAAGTTCATTTGCAAGATTTTTATATAAAATTTCATTGATAAGTGATGATTTACCAGAACCTGAAACGCCTGTAATACAGGTAAAACAGCCAAGTGGAAAATCCACATCAATATTTTTAAGATTATTCTCAGCAGCACCTTTAACTGTGAGTGTATTACCATTGCCTTTTCTACGAATTTCAGGAACAGGAATTTTTCTTTTTCCTGAAAGATACATACCTGTTATAGATTCTTTACAATCAATAATATCGTCAACAGTACCTGCACAAACGACTTCGCCACCGTGAACACCTGCTCCTGGACCTATATCAACGATATAGTCTGCAGCACGCATTGTATCTTCATCGTGTTCAACGACAATAAGGGTGTTACCTAAATCGCGAAGTCGCTCTAATGTACCAAGCAACTTATCGTTATCTCGTTGATGCAATCCAATACTAGGTTCATCAAGAATATAAACAACTCCCATAAGAGAAGACCCAATTTGAGTTGCAAGACGAATACGTTGGCTCTCACCACCTGAAAGCGTACCAGATGAACGTGAAAGTGTAAGATATTCAAGACCAACACTCTTTAAAAAGTTAAGACGGCTTTTAATTTCCTTGATAATGGATTCTGCAATAAATTGTTCTTTTTCTGTTAAATCAAGATTATTTACAAAATCGATTGCTTTAACTATTGACATATCACAAAATTCACTAATGTTTTTACCACCAACGGTTACTGAAAGGATTTCAGGCTTAAGACGAGTACCATTACAATCAGGACATTTACAAGCAGTCATAACCTGTTCTATTTCCCATTTTGCCCAATCACTTGTAGTTTCTTTGTAACGGCGTTCAAGGTTATTAATAACACCCTCAAACTCTGACACATATGAACCAGAACCATAAAATGTAGATCTTGTCATTTTAAGTTTTTCGTTAGTACCATAAAGAATGGCATTAATACCATCTTCTGAAATATTTTTAATTGGTGTTTTAAGTGTAAATCCGTATTGCTTGCCAAGGGCTGTATAGTACATTCCTGCAATTGAGCCTTTTTCGGCTTTACTCCAACCACTGGCACATATACCACCATCAGCAATAGATAAGTTTCTATTAGGTATTACAAGGTCAGGACTAACTTTCATAAAAGTTCCAAGTCCTGTACACGTAGGACAAGCACCATAAGGATTATTAAATGAAAACATTCGAGGTGAAAGCTCATCTATACTTATTCCGTGTTCAGGACAAGCGTAATTAAGCGAATAAAGGTATTCTTTATCGCCTATTACGTCAATTATTACGTTACCTCCTGAATGCTGAGTAGTAGTTTCAATTGAATCTGCAAGACGAGTTCTGATGCCCTCTTTAACAACAAGTCGGTCAACTATAATCTCAATAGTATGCTTGTATGTTTTAGGGAGTTTCATATCTTCAACAAGTTCTGTAACTTCACCATCAATTCTAGCCCTAACAAAACCTGCTTTTAGCGCATTTGCAAGTTCTTTTGCGTGCTCGCCTTTTTTACCACGAACTACTGGTGAAAGAATTTGAAACTTTGTGCCTTCAGGCATACTCATAATACTATCAACAATCTGGTCAACAGTTTGTTGTTTGATTTCTCTGCCACAGACAGGACAATGAGGAATACCAATTCTTGCATATAAAAGACGCAAATAGTCATAAATCTCCGTTACAGTGCCAACTGTTGAACGGGGATTTTTTGATGTTGTCTTCTGGTCAATGGAAATTGCTGGAGAAAGTC
>CALAEV010000025.1 GCA_937892525.1 uncultured Clostridia bacterium | reverse complement strand
GCCCTCCCTTTCCTTAAGACTCTTTGCCGTGAAGCTCGATGTCACGAATTACTGTTTTAACTCGTGCAATGTCTTTCTTAACGGCACTGATTCTCATAGGATTTTCGAGTTGGTTGATGGCTTGTTGAAAACGAAGCTTGAAAAGTTCGTCTTTAAGCTCTAAGAGCTTTGCATCCAACTCTTTTGCAGAGAGGTTTCTAATCTCGCTTGCTTTCATTACTGCTCACCACCCTGTTCTTCTTTAGTTACAAATTTACATTTTACTGGAAGTTTCATAGCTGCAAGACGCATAGCCTCACGAGCAACTTCCTCTGAAACGCCTTTAATCTCGAACATAACTCGACCTGGCTTAACAACTGCTACCCAATATTCTGGAGAACCTTTACCTGAACCCATTCGAGTTTCAGCAGGTTTCTCTGTAATTGGCTTGTCTGGGAAAATCTTAATCCAAACCTGACCGCCACGCTTGATGTAACGAGTCATCGCAATACGGGCTGCTTCAATCTGGTTAGATGTAATCCATGCTGGTTCAAGAGACACAAGACCAAAATCACCATAAGTAACCTTAGTACCTCTTGAAGCTTTACCTGTCAAACGTCCTCTGTGAACGCGACGGTATTTTACTCTCTTAGGTAAAAGCATTATTTTGTGCCTCCTTCTTTCTTTGATTTACGGCTTTCATGAAGAACTTCGCCTTTGTAAATCCATACTTTAACACCGAGTTTACCGTATGTTGTATCTGCTTCTGCAAAACCATAGTCGATGTCAGCACGGATTGTCTGAAGAGGAATTGTACCCTCATGATAGCTTTCAGAACGTGCAATTTCAGCACCGCCGATACGGCCGCTAACCTGAGTTTTGATACCCTTAGCACCAAGTCTCATTGTTCTGCCAATTGACTGCTTAAGAGCTCTTCTGAAAGAAATTCTTCTTTCAAGCTGTGAAGCAATGCTTTCAGCAACAAGCTGTGCATTAAGGTCAGGCTGCTTAACTTCAACGATATTGATGAAAACTTCTTTATCGCCGCCAAGCATTTTCTTGCATGTTTCTTTAAGTTTTTCGATTTCTGCACCCTGGCGACCAATTACCATACCAGGTTTTGCGCAGTGAATGTTAATGCGAACTCTTTTCGCATCTCTTTCGATTTCTACCTTTGGAACACCTGCAGGAGCGAGTGTTTCAAGGAGATACTCACGAAGTTCGTAGTCAGAAACAAGTGTATCACCGAAGTTTGACTTGTTTGCATACCAACGTGATTCCCAGTTTTTAATAACGCCGATTCTAAGACCGGTTGGATTAACTTTCTGGCCCATAATTTAACCTCCTCCTTGATTATTCTGCTTCCTTAAGTGTAATGTTGATGTGAGATGTCTTCTTATTGATTCTGTAAGCTCTACCCTTGTCGCGAGCTCTGATTCTCTTAAGAGTTGGACCCTGGTCAACTGAACAAGCAGCTACATAGAGTCTTGTCACATCCATATTTTTGTTTTCTGCATTAGCCATTGCTGACTTGAGAAGTTTGTAGAGCGGTTCACACGCAGCCTTAGGTGTGTATTTAAGAATCGCCATAGCTTCATCACAAGGCTTGTTTCTGATAAGGTTAAGAACAATCTTTACCTTACGTGGTGCAATTCGCACAAAAGTAACTTTTGCTGTTGCTTCCATTGTTCAATACACTCCTTTCGACTTATTTACCGTTGTTAGATGTTTTTGAACCTGCATGACCTTTATAAGTTCTTGTAGGTGCAAATTCGCCTAACTTGTGACCAACCATGTCTTCTGTAACATATACAGGAACATGTTTTCTACCGTCATGTACCGCAAAGGTATGACCAACAAATTCAGGGAAAATTGTTGAGCTGCGGCTCCATGTCTTAACAGCGAGTTTTTCGCCATTTGCATTCATTGTCTGAACCTTCTTCATAAGACTAGCTTCTACGTAAGGTCCTTTTTTAGTACTTCTACTCATTTATGACAGCTCCTTTCCCTTATTTACCGTTACGACGCTTAACAATAAGCTTGTCGGAACTCTTCTTCTTATTTCTTGTCTTGTAACCAAGAGCAGGTTTGCCCCATGGTGTGCAAGGACCTGGACGACCGATAGGTGACTTACCTTCACCACCACCGTGAGGGTGGTCGTTAGGGTTCATAACAGAACCGCGAACTGTAGGTCTGATACCCATATGACGTGTACGACCAGCTTTACCGATTTTAACGTTTTCGTGGTCAGCATTACCTACTGTACCAACTGTTGCCATACATGTTGCAGGCACGTTACGAAGTTCGCCTGATGGAAGTCTAAGAAGAGCGTAAACGCCTTCTTTAGCCATAAGCTGAGCTGCGTTACCAGCTGCTCTTGCTAACTGACCACCGCGACCTGGGTAAAGTTCAACGTTGTGTACGAATGTACCTGTTGGGATGTTTGTAAGAGGAAGTGCGTTACCTGCTTTAATATCAGCGTCAGCACCTGCTGAAACAACGTCGCCAACTTTAAGACCAACTGGAGCGAGAATGTATCTCTTCTCACCGTCTTCATACTGAACAAGTGCAATATGAGCTGAACGGTTTGGGTCATATTCAAGTGTTAATACTGTTGCAGCGCCCATCTTATCTCTCTTGAAGTCGATAATACGGTACTTTCTGCGATTTCCGCCACCGTGATGACGAACTGTAATTCTTCCGTAGCTGTTACGGCCTGAGTGCTTTTTAAGAGGAGCAAGAAGACTTCTCTCTGGAGCAACCTTTGAAAGCTCGGAATAATCTGTAACCGACATGTTACGTCTAGCATTTGTAGTCGGTTTGTAGACTTTAATCGACATTTCTTTCATCTCCTTTGATTATTTTTTATATGGAGTGGCTCTAAAGCCTGTCAGGAAGCTTTGCGGAGTATGTCGAAACTCCATACCTTACCGCCTGACCTCAAAATCATTACATCATTCCGTCAAAGAACTCGATTGTCTTTGAATCAGCTGTCAAAGTTACGATAGCCTTTTTCCAAGAAGCTTTGTAGCCTTCAAATCTACCATAGCGTCTGAACTGACCACGAACATTAATTGTGTTAACTTTTTCAACTTTTACGCCGAAAAGTGATTCAACAGCTTTTTTGATGTCAACCTTAGTTGCGTCTTTAGCAACTTTGAATGTGTACTTCTTAACAGCTGTACCCATCATTGACTCTTCTGTAATAACTGGAGCGAGGATAATTTCCTGTGCAAGTTTCATTATGCATAAACCTCCTCAATTTTTGCTACTGCATCCTTAAGAACTACGATTGTGTCGCAGTTAAGAATGTCATAAACATTAAGTGTATTTACAAGAGTTGTGTTAACACCAGCGATGTTTCTTGCACTCTTATAAACTACATCGTTTTTCTCAGGAAGAACGATAAGTGCTTTCTTGCCAGCTTTGATTGCTTCAAGAACTGCAACTACTTCCTTAGTTTTGATTGCATCCATATTGAGAGAATCAAGAACAATCATCTCATCTGCTGCAACCTTAGCTGAAAGAGCAGACTTCATAGCAAGTCTTCTAACTTTCTTGTTGATTGAGAAACCGTATTCACGAGGCTTTGGACCAAATGTGATACCACCGTGTGTCCACTGAGGAGCTCTTGTTGAACCCTGACGAGCTCTACCTGTGCCCTTCTGTCTCCAAGGTTTCTTACCGCCACCAGACACCTCTGCACGAGTGAGAGTTGACTGTGTACCCTGACGCTGATGTGCAAGGTAATTAACTACTACAAGGTGCATAGCTGACTTGTTTGGCTCAATGCCGAAAACGCCGTCATTAAGCTCGATGTCAGAAACTTTCTTGCCCTTTGTATCTACTACTGCTAATTTAGCCATTTACGAACTCTCCTCTCTTACTTAGATTTAACTGAATCTGCGATAACAACGATACCGTTCTTAGGACCTGGAATAGCGCCCTTAATAGCGATGAGGTTGTTTTCTACGTCAACCTTAACAATGTCAAGGTTCTGTACTGTAACTTTTTCTGTACCAAGGTGACCAGCCATTTTCTTGCCTTTGAAGATACGAGCTGGGTCGATAACGCCGAGTGAACCACCGTGACGGTGAACAGGGCCTGTACCATGTGTTTCCTTAAGACGTGAGAAGTTCCAACGCTTAATTACGCCTGCTGTACCTTTACCTTTGCTTGTTCCTACAACGTCAACTCTGTCGCCTACTGCGAAAGTGTCAGCCTTGAGGATGTCACCTACGTTTACGTCTGCAATGTTCTCGAGTCTGAACTCTTTGAGAACTTTCTTTGGTGCAACGTCTGCTTTCTTGAAGTGACCTACCATTGGCTTGTTCACTCTCTGAACCTTAACGTCGCCGAAGCCAACCTGAATTGCTTCGTAACCATCGTTTTCGATAGTTTTCTTCTGTACTACTGTACATGGACCAGCTTCAACTACTGTAACAGGAATTACTTTACCGTTTTCGTCGAAAAGCTGTGTCATACCGATTTTTTTACCGATAAGACCTTTTTTCATTGTATTTTCCTCCTTTGGTTATTGGTCGGTTTTACACCGACTTGACCTTGCTTGGTGTCTTGTTCTTAAAGATTAAAGTTTAATCTCGATATCAACACCAGCAGGAAGCTCAAGACTTGTAAGAGCTTCAACAGTTTTGTTTGAAGGTCTTAAAATGTCGATAAGCCTTTTGTGTGTTCTCTGCTCAAACTGTTCACGGCTGTCCTTGTACTTATGAACAGCGCGAAGGATTGTAACAACTTCCTTCTCTGTTGGGAGTGGAACTGGACCTGAAACCTGAGCACCTGTACGTTTTGCTGTTTCAACAATCTTTTCAGCTGCCTTGTCAACGAGGTCATGGTCATAACCCTTAAGTCTGATTCTGATTTTCTTACCTTTTGTTGCTGCCATTTTGGTTTCCTCCTAATTTTCTGGGCACGTTATTTTACTTGCAACCTAGCCGGGTGTTTCAACCCTGCCATTTTTAAAACCGAAAAATCGGTTCTGATTTTTCGGACGGCGTAAAATAACGCAGAATGCTCCCTGCAAGTACCAAAGAGCGCAGTTGGGGTACGCTTTAAGGTTTTGAAAGCATTATTGGTCGCCCGATTTAAAATCAGACATACTCCATGGTAATTCCCTGCATCAGCGTGCAGCCACCTACCACTTCATCGCATATCGCACTATGTAAAAATGGGCAGAATTCGCCCTATTCCACGCGTGCCCTAGAATTGTAACATATAATTTGTGAAATTGCAATAACTTTTTGCAAAAAAGTTTGTGAAAATCGCAGAATTTTTTTCTGCATAATTTTCGCCACAATATATAGTGTTTTGTATGGATTTATAACACAACTTTTGATATTTTTTCGCATTCAAAATTTCCCTATATATAATAGGTATAGCAAAAATTAGATAAAAAGTGCAAAATCATCTACAATCGCAACGCAGTTCCTAATTTTTTCTTTATTCAATATTCATTATTCTTTATTCATTAAAAAACGGTGAAGTTAACCTTCACCGTTTTTTCTCTTTATGATAACTTATTCAAAAGAAGTTCTTTAATTACTGCTGGGTCGCCTGCGCCACGAAGTTCTTTCATACAAGCGCCGAAGAGTGCCATAAGAGCTTTTTCTTTACCACTCTTATAATCGGCAACTGCTTTTTCGTTCTCAGCGATAACCTTATCGATTACGCTGTCAATTGCAGATGAATCAAATTTCTTATCGAGTCCCTGTGCTTTAACAAATTCTTTAGGGTCAACATTATCTTCAACAACTGCAATAAGAACTTTCTTACCTGCGTTTCTGTTGATTTCACCACTATCAACCATCTTGATGATTGTAGCCAAGGTTTCTGCACTCATTGTAAGGTCATTAAGTGTCTTACCATCTTTACGAAGAACACCTGCACAATCAGTAAGAATCCAAGTTGCTGTATCCTTTGAGTTACAACCCATAGCAACAATATCTTCGTGCATTTTTGCAATCTTATGATTTGAAATAAGCATATCAATTTCTTTTTCAGAAATTCCTGCTTCACGATACTGTTCAGCTTTTTCATCAACTGCAACAGGCTTATTAGCCTTGATTTCTTCAAGCCAAGCGTCGTCAATGATAATCGGCATAAGGTTTGCATCAGGGAAATAACGATAATCTGCTTCAGTTTCCTTATTTCTCATTGCAAATGTTTTACCACTTACATCATCAAAGCGTCTTGTTTCTTGAACAAGTTCTTCAATTTCATATTCAAGTGCGTCAATATGACGTTGTGATTCGTACTTGATTGCTCTTTCGATAGCCTCAAATGATGCCATATTCTTAATTTCAGTACGAACACCAAACTCTGTGCTACCCTCAGGACGAACAGAAATGTTGACATCGCAACGCATTGCGCCCTCTTCACATTCTGAAATGCCACTTGAACGGAACATAGACTTCAATTTATTAAGGTATGTTACAACTTCTTCAGCGCTACGGAAGTCAGGCTGTGTAACAATCTCAATAAGTGGAACACTTGTACGGTTAAAGTCAACAAATGATGAGTTACCACTGTGAACAAGTTTACCTGCGTCTTCTTCCATGTGGATTTGCTTAATGCGAATATCACGAGTACCCTCGCTTGTTTTAAGAGTTACGCAACCATCAGTACAGATTGGGTGGTTAATCTGTGTAATCTGGTATGCACAAGGGAGGTCAGGATAATAGTAGTTTTTCTTATCAAATGTTGTGTAACGGTTAATGTTACAGTTAAGCATAAGACCTGCAGTAACTGCAAGTTCAACAACTCGCTTATTCATAACAGGTAACATACCAGGCATACCTGAACAAGCAGGACAAACGCAATCGTTTGGCTCGTTTGCTGCACTGTGGCCACCACAAGAGCAGAAAATTTTAGATTCAGTACTTAACTCAACGTGAGTTTCAAGGCCCATAACAAGTTCGTATTTCATATTATTTGCCCTCCTTTTCAACGCTGTTTGCAAGACTTAAAAGTGTAGATTCAGAGAAATGGTTACCCATAAGCTGAACGCCCTTTGTAACGAGAGCAGGAATACCAATAAGGTTTGGTACTGCAGTAAACACGCTTTCTGCGAACACTTTACCGAATGCATCTTTAACATCGTATGCTTCGTATTCTGACTTACTGCAAGCAGGAGTAAGAATTGCATCAAATTCTTCAAATGCTTTCTGGAGTCCCTCTGCCACTACACGACGAACGCGAAGTGATTTATCAAAACAATCCTTATAACGATTCTTAGAAAGAACATCAGAGCCATAAAGAATAACTGCTTTTGTAAGGAAGTTAAAGCCCTCTGTTCTTGTATTTACGTATAATTCGTCAATGTTTTTGTATTCTTTTGCACGGTGACCAAATTTAACACCATCATAACGAGAAACATTGTTACAAGTTTCTGCACACATAAGAATCTGCCAAGCAGTATTTGCAATTTCAACCATATCGCAAGAAATCTCA
This sequence comes from uncultured Clostridia bacterium, assembly GCA_937892525.1. Taxonomy (GTDB): domain Bacteria; phylum Bacillota; class Clostridia; order Oscillospirales; family Acutalibacteraceae; genus Fimenecus. Next base: position 129,843 of record CALAEV010000025.1, on the reverse strand, counting down.
ACAACTTCAACACCGTTTGCACGAAGTGAATCTGCAAATGCGAGAACTTTTGCTTTTGTTGCATCATCTGCTTTATCGAGCAAATATTTGTTAAGAGCAACTTTTTTGCCTTTTACATCAGCAATTGTATAATCATAAGTTTCATCTTTAAGACTTGTGCCATCTTTGTCGTCATGGCCTGCGATAACGCTCATAATTTCGGCAACTTTTTGAGCATCTTTTGCGTAAACGCCAACCTGTTCGCCTGATGCTGCACAAGAAATCACACCATAACGAGAAACTGTACCGTAAGTTGGTTTTAAGAAATCAACTCCTGCAAGAGCTGCTGCACGTCTTGTTGCGCCATTCATATCTACGCCCAGGGCTGCCTCAACCTCGCCATTTGCAACAAGAGTTGCTGCACTACCGTGGAGTTTTTCTTCCTGTGGTGCATAGTATGAAAATTCGCCAACAAGGTCAAGACCGAATTCGCCAACATTTGTTTTACCTGAAACTACGTAGCCTTTATTCTCAAGACGAGTAACTGCTTCTGCGCTAAAAAGTGGCTTGAAACCATCAAGGATTTTTGAACCTGCAGTTGTAACTACATCTTTAACAAGAATTGTATCATCAACTGCAATATTGCCTTTTTCACTAATTTGTGTTGCATAATATTTCATTACTATTCACCTCACTTTACAAGTCTTGGTACTTGCCAACTGTCGTCGCTACGCTCAGGAGCGCCTTCAAGAAGAGATTCTCTTGAGAAATTCTGAATACGAACATCTTCACGAAGTACGTTTTCCATTGGCATTACGTGTACCATTTCTTCAACATTTTCTGTATCAATAGTTTTGAGTTTTTCTTCGCTATCTTTCATAGCATTAAAAATACCTTGCATAACTGACTCTTCATCTTCTGTAAGAGAAAGTTGGTTAAGCTGTTGTGCATTTGAGAAAGTTGAGCGTTTGCCTGTCGCTTTCTTTGAAGTACCACCAACTGATGCCTGACGTTGTGCCAAAGCGCTACCGTTACCAAGAAGATGAACATCTTCAAGCTGTTGATTTGTAACTTCACTTGGTGCGCCAAGTAACAAGTCTTGTGCATTACCGTTAAGAGGGAATGCAATAACATCAAGAATTTTTTCTTCATCTGTTAAAAGCATTACCATACGGTCAATACCAGGTGCCATACCTGCGTGAGGTGGTGCGCCATACTGGAATGCAGTATATAAAGCATTGAAACGGTTTTTGAGTTCTTCTTCGTCATAACCTGCAATTTCAAATGCCTTTTTCATAATGTCAATATCGTGGTTACGAACAGCACCTGATGCGAGTTCTATACCGTTACAAACAAGGTCATACTGATAAGCGAGCACTTCAGTAGGGTCTTTTGTGAGAAGTGCATCCATACCACCCTGTGGCATTGAGAATGGGTTGTGAGTGAAAATTGTCTCCCCTGTTTCTTCGTCATTTTCATACATTGGGAAATCAACAACAAAACAGAATTCAAATGCGTCATCGCGAATCAAGTCAAGCTGGTCTTTGCCTGCAAGCCAAGTACGAATCATACCTGCCTTTTTCTCTGTTGTATTTTTCTTTTCATCACAGATAAAGAACAGAGTTTCGCCCTCTTTAACGCCTGTGAGTTCTGTAATTTCAACCTTTTGTGCATCACTTAAGAATTTAGCAATAGGACCTGCAAAAACGCCATCTTTGAGTGTGATATAACCAAGACCACCAAGGCCTACCTCATTTGAAGTTGCATACTTTAATGAATCTTCAAAGAATTTCTTTGACTTACCTTGACAATTAGCAACAATACCACGAACAGGCTTACCTTTGAATGCAGGGAAGTTAACTTCTGCAAAGAAGTCTGTCAAATCACAGATAACAAGTGGGTTTCTAAGGTCAGGTTTGTCTGAACCATAAGTCATCATAGCATCTGCATAAGTGATTCTACGGAATGGTCTTGGAGTAACCTTTTTATCTGAGAATGTTGTGAATGTATCATAGATTACATCTTCACAAACTTCTAAAACTTCGTCCTGTGTTGCAAATGCCATTTCAAAGTCAAGCTGATAGAATTCACCAGGTGAACGGTCTGCACGAGCATCTTCATCTCTAAAGCAAGGTGCAACTTGGAAGTAACGGTCAAATCCTGACACCATCAAGAGCTGTTTGAACTGCTGTGGAGCTTGTGGAAGTGCATAGAATTTGCCAGGGTGCTTTCTTGATGGAACAAGGAAGTCACGAGCGCCCTCAGGAGAAGATGCTGTAAGAATCGGAGTTTGCATATCAAGGAAATTCTTTTCTTCCATCTTATTTCTAAGATGACGAATAATCTTTGAACGGATTACAAGATTTTCGTGGTTTTTAGGATTACGAAGGTCAAGGTAACGATATTTAAGACGAACTTCGTCTTTGCTCTGTCTTGATGCTCTTACATCAAATGGGAGCATATTTTTACTCTTACCTAAAATCTGTAAACTGTCAGCCACAAGCTCAACATAACCTGTTGCAATTTTTTCATTTACTGTGTCAGGGTCGCGTTTTTCAACAATACCACTAACTGAAATTACAGTTTCACGGTTTACATTTTTAACTAAATTTTCATCGTGAATAACAACCTGTGTAACACCCGTATAATCGCGAATGTCAACGAAGATAACGCCACCGTGGTCACGAACAACATCAACCCAACCTGCAAGTTCTACAGTCTGACCGATGTGCTTATCACAGATGTCGTTACAAAATAGAGTTCTGTACATAGTATTTCCTCCTTGTTTTAATCCCGAGTAAAAAAATACGTCCCGGGAATACGTAAAATATTCCCGGGACGAGTAATTCATAAAAATACCCGCGGTGCCACCCGCATTGATTTGCATAGCAAATCCTCTTTTATTATTTAATTAGTATTGCCTTCGAAGTGTTCCCAAGCTTACTACTCATCTCAAACGCGCTTTCAGTCGGTGACGCATTCTCCCTGTCAGACTTTCCACAAAAGCCGAGTCTTCGATAGATATTATAGCAAATTTTTTGCTTTTGTCAACATTTTTCTATATATTATAGTGTTAGACTTTTACCTTTACCACCACTTTTTTACAAGTGAGAGCTTTACCATTTGTTGCAACTCCAGGACAATGTAAATCATTAGGATACAACACCATAAAACTATTCTCGATTAAAGTAATAAATTCCGTTTTGCACTCGTAAAACCACACGTCATTTTCCGGTAAAGCTTCAGTTTCAGTTTTCTGCGTTTCAAAAGGTGCAACGCCGATAAGTTCTTCACCTTTTACCATAAACTGAATATCAATATATTTTTTGTGTGCCTCAGCAATAGTTTTTTCAGGGTCAGTATTGTAACTCTGTACCATATAGTATATGTTGTCGCCGTCTAATTCATACCTGCCCAAATCCATTTTATCAAAATCAGTTTCTGATAAAAATTTAAGTGCAGTATATACCCTGCCTAATCCCTTATAGTTATCAATGTTTTTTAATGTATCAAAAATCATAAATATCACCTGAAAACAATATATCAAAGAGTTTCTGAAAAGTCAAACTAAATTTTTTCAAATATTTTTATAAAAAATTGCACAAACTTTTTGCACTTTTAGACATAAATTAACTCTTTTTGACTTCAATGCATTAAATTTATCACCCTATGCTTTATGCAATTTGCACAAAATCACACATTCCAATTAGTTGGTTTTGCCACCATTGTCAATATATGTGTTTTTCGTGCGTTTGTGCACTTTGCACAAACTATTCAATATTTTGTTGTGCAAAAATACTTGACTTTTTGATTTTTTAGTGTTATTATATAGCCACAACAGAATAAAGGAGGCGCGAACATAGTGTTTAATGCCGAACAAGAGCAGATGAGACTTGCTTCTGAAGTAATTGAAGAAAAGTTTTCACTCAAATCAATGCTCAAACTTGTTCAGTTAATGAGCTTCACAGCATAAAGCTGAACAAAATCTTCCTTTAGTTTGTTTACAATTTCTGTGCGGTGGGTTTTCCAATCCCCAACAAATTTTCCCTTTCCTTTTTCATAAAGTATAACACCAATCCCTATTTCCCACCGTACAGAAATTTTTTATATACTGACTTGAAAATCAAGTCACAAACCAGTTCATAATAATTTTTTCTCATATAATAAAAAGACGACTGTCCACGATACACGGACGGTCGTCTTTTTTTGTTTTATTTTTATATTTTGTTCTGCGCTTAGTGAGGCAGTTTTGTTATACCTTCTTCATATCGACTAAATCAATAACACCAACAGGACAAACCTTATGACATTCACCACAGCCGATACACTTTTGATAATCAACGTGTGCTACAAAGTTTTCAACCTTAACGGCATCATACTGACAAGCCTTAACACACTTCATACAACCAATACAACCTGATGTGCATTCTTTACGAGTAATTGCACCTTTGTCGTGATTTTTACAAAGCACGGCAGCAGTAATACGGTGTAAAGGCATCATTTCAATAAGTCCTTTAGGGCAAGTATTAACACACATTTTACAAGCACGACACTGCACAGGGTTGATTCTTGCAACACCATCGCAAATATGAATTGCCTCATAAGGACAAGCCTTAACACAATCACCAAGACCTAAACAACCGTAAACGCATTCCTTAGGTCCACCATAAAGTTGTGATGCCATTCTACAACTTTCAACACCTTGATAATCATATTTAAGTTTCGCATTACCATTGTGACCCATACAAAGCACAACGGCAGCCTCAGGCATAACCTCACCTGCTTCAACACCTAAAAGTCCTGCAATTTCTTTTGAAACTGCGTTGCCACCAGGTGAGCAAAGAGCAGTGTTTTCAGTTTCACCTTTTGCGAGAGCGCTAGCATAACCGTCACATCCTGAAAAACCACAAGCACCACAGTTGGCACCAGGAAGACATTCACGAATTGCTTCTGCTTTTTCATCTTTAGGCACTGCAAAAACGATTGATGCAACTGCAAGACCAAGTCCGAGAACAAGACCGATTACAGCTACAATAATTACAGCAGTTAAAATATCCATCTTATTCCCTCCTTAGTTAAAGATGTTTTCAACAAGTCCTGTAAAGCCTAAGAAAGACATTGACACAAGAGATGCTGAAACGAGTGTAATTGGGAGTCCCTGCAAGCTTTTAGGAATGTCTGCACCCTCAAGACGCTCACGGACACCTGCAAACATAATCATAGCCACCATAAATCCAAGACCTGCGCCAAGAGATGAAACGATTGATTCACCAAATCCATAGCCTGTTTCAACATTAAGAAGAACAACACCGAGAACTGCGCAGTTTGTTGTGATAAGTGGAAGATAAATACCTAATGAGTTATAAAGCGAAACCATATACTTTTTAAGTATGATTTCAACAAGCTGAACAAGGGCTGCAATTACAAGAATAAATACGATTGTCTGTAAATATTCCATATCGTTTTTAACGAGTAATGTGTTAATAGGGTATGTAACTGCAGTTGAAAGCACCATAACAAAAATAACGGCTGCGCTCATACCTACTGCAGTATTCACTTTTTTAGAAACTCCCAAGAATGGGCATATACCCAAGAACTTTGAGAGAATAAAGTTATCGGTTAAAATTCCTGTAAGAAGAATTGCTAAAAATACTTTAATCATTTTACTTCCTCCTTACATGCGTCTTTTGAGCCAACAAGCGAGCAAGTTGATGCCATTGGGCAAGCCGAACAGCCCTTAAGCTCTGCTTTTGGCTTACCGTTGCGCTCTGCAACCTTGTTAGCAAGGGCAATTAAAATACCGAACACGAAGAATCCACCAGGAGCTAATACAAAAATTATCATTGGTGGAACAGCTTCTGGGAATACCGTAAATCCTGCGATTGAGCCTGCGCCCAAAAGTTCACGGATACCACCCATAAGTAAAAGTGCTGCAGTAAAGCCAACACCCATACCTACGCCGTCAACTGCTGAATAGAGAACTGTATTTTTACTTGCAAATGCTTCTGCACGGCCAAGAATAATACAGTTAACAACGATAAGTGGTAAGTAAACACCAAGCATTTCGTCAATTTGTGGTAAAAATGCTTTTACAAGCATCTGCACTAATGTAACAAACCCTGCAATAATAACAATATAAGCAGGAATACGAACTTTTGACGGAATTACTTTTCGCATTGCTGAAATAACAATATTTGAGCACACAAGAACAGCTGTTGCAGCAAGACCCATACCAAGCGCACTTTCAACAGATGTTGAAACTGCAAGAGTAGGGCAAGTGCCAAGCACAAGTCTTAAAACAGGGTTTTCTTTAATAAGACCTTTAGAGAATTCTTTTGCTAAAGATTTTTTCTCAGCCATTCTTACCCACCTCCTCAAAAAGTTCTAATGCAATATTAACAGCTTCTGTCACTGCTTTTGATGTTATTGTAGCACCTGTAAGTGTCTGAATTTCAGTGTCGCTTGATGTGTTTTTGTTTACACCAATTACACCACTTTTACCAACAAACTGTGATTTAAAATCGTCCGACTTCGCATTCATACCAAGACCAACCGTTTCTTCAATAGAGAGAAAATCTACACCTGAAACTGTGCCGTCAGCCTTTATACCTACCATTGTTTCTATATCTCCACCATAACCTTTTGCTGATGTAGAAAAAACATAACCTACAAAACTCTTGTTATCATCATAACCTTCGTAATACTTGTACTCTTTGCCATCAAGAGCAATTGTTTTAGCGTCAGAGAATTCTTTTGCAACAGGAAGAACAGCAATCTTTAATGTGTTTTCCTTTTCTATTCGCAATTGTTCAATTCTATCAACCGTAACCGAATTTGTAACTGCAAGTAAAAGCGTTACAACTGTGCATATAAGAAAGAGTGAAATAGTTGGAACAAGAATTTCTTTTATATCGAATTTCTTCATTTTACTTCCTCCTTCTTATGTTTCTTTTCTTTTACCTCACCAAATGGTCTTGCAGTTGTAAGATGTTCAATGTGAGGAACAAGAATATTCATAATAATAATTGAGAAAGATACGCCTTCTGGTAATGAGCCAAAAATACGGATAAGTGATGTAAGCAAACCACAACCGATTGCGTAAATAATTTTGCCCTTGAATGAAACAGGTGATGTTGTGTAATCAGTAGCCATAAATACTGCACCAAGCACCAAGCCACCTGCCATAAGCTGATACGCAACAAACTCAAAATTGCCTTTACCGGCTATGAGCATTGCTACTGCAACTGTACCCATATAAACAAGTGGAATAACAGGTGAAATCACCTTACGAATTACAAGATAAACAAAACCGATAAGAAGTGCAAGCACACAAACTTCGCCAAGGCAACCGCCCTTAACGCCTAAGAACATATCTAAAAGTGATGGAAGATTTGCGTTATCAATAGCTGTGCCAAGATTTTCGGCTGAATAAACGCCTGTCATCTGTGCAAGTGGAGTTGCAGTTGTTACTGCATCAACACCCTTATATGCAAACGGTGCTTCAAAATTGCTAATTTGTGTTGGGTAAGATGCCATAAGAACAATTCTACCAATAAGCGCAGGGTTTACAAAGTTGTTACCGATACCACCGAAGAACTGTTTTGCGATTACAATAGCAACAAATGCACCTATAATCACCATCCAAACAGGCATTGTTGATGGAAGATTAAACGCTAAAAGCATACCTGTTACAACAGCGCTTAAGTCCCCTATTGTGTTATGCCTTTTCATAACCTTTCTTGCAAGGTACTCAAACACAACACAAGAGATTACAGAAACTACTGTAAGAATAAGTGAATTGATTCCGAAAAGAATTACAGATGCAACAAGTGCTGGAACCATAGCAATTATAACATCAAGCATAATTTTTGTTGTGGTGTCAGCTGCTCGGAAATGTGGCGACGCACTTACAACAAGTTTTTTAGTTATTTCACTCATTTTTTAGCCTCCTTCTCTCGTATTGTAGCCTTTGCAAGTCGCATGTGCTGAACCAAAGGCTTACCTGCAGGACAAGAGTATGCACAAGACCCACATTCCATACATACCATAGCGCCTGAATGTTTAAGTTTTTCAATATCACCGATTTTTGTGAATTTTTCAATGTTTGTAGGAACAAGATTAAGCGGACACGCTGCTGCACAACGACCACAACGGATACAATCTGTTTCCTTTTTAATACTCAAGTCACCCTTCTTAAAAGCAAGCAAGGCGTTATTGCCTTTAAGCACAGGATAATTGATATTTGTAATTGCAGAGCCCATCATAGGACCACCATAAACGATTTTTTCAGGTTCTTCCACGAATCCACCACAATAATCTACTATGTAATCCATCATTGTACCAATCGGCACACGAACATTTTTAGGAGTTTTAATAGCAGAGCCGTCAATTGTCATACTTCTACTTACAAGTGGTTTACCTGTTGCAACATAACGGCCAACAAAAGCAATACTTGCAACGTTCATTACAACACAACCAACGTCAGATGGAAGTTTTCCAGGTGGCATTTTTCTACCGGTTGCAGACTGAATAATCATTTTTTCTGCACCTTGTGGGTAGCATGATTTAAGTGCCATAACCTTAACCTTTTCACCCTCAGTAGCACTATCTGCAATTTCTTTAAGAATCTGAAGTGCAATAGGTTTGTTATCTTCAACAGCAATAATAACATTATCAATATGAAGATATTTGCTGACTGCGTTAACACCACGCATAATATTAACACTGTTTTCTACACATTCACGATAGTCAACTGTAATATATGGCTCACATTCGGCAGCGTTGATAATAAGCGTATCAATTTTTGCTTCTTGTGGAAGATTAAGTTTAACGTGAGCTGGGAAACCTGCACCACCAAGACCTACAAGACCTGACTTACGGACTGCGTCAACAAGGCTTTTTGCATCAGTTACCACAGGTGGAGTAAATTCGTCAGGTGTCATAAGACCGTCACTTTCAATAACAACGGCTTTTGAAACTACGCCTGTTGAAAGCTTAACATCCTTGATTTCAGTAACTGTACCTGAAATTGAAGAATAAATAGGTGCGCTTATATAAGCATCGCTATCGCCTATAAGCTGACCAAGTTTAACGTAATCCCCTACTTTTACAGTTGGTGTGCAAGGCGCCCCAATACCCTGCGTCATAGAAATTACAACAAACGGTGGTGTAGGAATTCTTATAACACGCATACCGGCTGTATTTTTACGATGAGCAATGTCCACACCGCCACGGCCTTTTTTAACGGCTTTAAGAAGTCCTTCCACTTTAATTTTTAATGGCTTCACTTTCCCATCTCCTTAAATGAAAATAGTTTTGAAAAATAAGGCATTGTAATTTTTAATACTGTGCCCGTTAAAATTCCTGTAATTACTGCTGTTATAAGCATTATTGGTGCGTAGCCTATAATCGCGCTACTCTGTACCAAGAAAAACGATACGGTCAACTGCCCTATATTATGACAGATTGCAGATAAAACACCAATACCCACAAACCCAAAGTCTGTTTGTCTTCGCAACATAATAAGCATACATACTGCACTTAAAAATCCACCTGCAAGACTCATAAAAAATGCAGTAGCCCCTCGTGTAATAAACACGAAAACAGATTTTGCAACGACTATAAGCATTGTTTCACCAACGCTCAATTTTGATGCTGAAAACATTATGGGTATATTTGAAAGTCCCAGTTTACTGCCTGGTGGCATAAAATAAGCCGTTGGTAAAAGACTTTCTAAAAATGACAATACAACTGCAAGCGCCGTCATAAGAGCAGTAAATGTTATTCTTTTAATCTTTTCATTTCTCATAACACTCACCCCGTCATAGCGTCAGGCAAGTCAGTATTCTTACCGTCAATTTCTATTGAAACTCTGTTAGGGGCACAAATTATACCCTCACCAGATTTTGAAATTTTACCACTTCGCATACATACTTTATCTGCGCATTTACTTGCCTTAACAAAAATTTCACCATCTTCAAGGCAAATCATAACGTCATTATATGTAAAAGTGCGATTTTCACCATCAAGTGAAATCTGCTCAACCACTTCACCGTCAACTTTTATTGTAGCAGTTTTACCCTTGTCGGCTGAGTTTACAAGAATAACACCTGCAAAACCCACAACAAGCACAATCAAAACTAATATAAAATCTTTTTTAGTTATAAGTTTTTTCATTCAATCACCGAAACTAAAAAGTTGTCATTTTTTAACTCAAATTTTTCCTTTAATTCTTCTGAAATAAGAACAGATTTATCTTTTTTTACGATTATTACCTGAGCGTTAAAGTATTCTGCAATTTGAACACCTTTTTCAACGCCCTCAATATAAATGATTGTTGATAAAAAATCACTTAACATTCCGTTTTCTGCAACTACCGTTACAGATGAAAGGTCGTTTTGCACAGGCTTGCCTGTTGTAGCATCAAAAATGTGAGAACATCTTACTCCGTCTTTCTCAAAGTATTTTTCATAATCCCCTGATGTTGATACAAAACAATCAGTAACCGACAAAACTGCGAAATAATCATTCTGACTACCAAATGGATTACGAACGCCAATACCAAAATCATTTTTGCCGTCAGGTGAGCCAATAACACCAACTGTTCCACCAACAGTTACAAGTGCATTCTTTATTTTTTCGTTTTTAAGTAATTCAATTGCCTCATCACAACCAGTGCCTTTACCCAAAGCACCCAAATCAAGTTTGCCTGTGCCAATTGAAATCTCATTATTATCTTCGCCAATTGCTATCAATGAGTTGTCGTGATTTTCAAGAACTTTTGCAAGTTCATCATTTGTTGGAACATATCCACCATTTTCGATTTTCCACAAATCCTTAAATTCACCACTGAAAAGAGTAAAACGATTACTTTTACTTTCATGCATCAAGTCAAGACAAGCATCAAGATATTCTGCAAGCCATTCACTCTGGACAAGTTTCTTGTTGTTAAGCTTATAGACAGCAGATGTAGGCAAGGTATGTGACAAAAAGTTCTCATCAACATACTTTATTCTTTCAATTGCTTTGTTACAGTAATCCTCACCGTTTTTTTCGTCGTAAATTGTAATGTTTATGGGACTACCCATAGCATAACCACTTACTGTTGCAACTTTTTCCTCACCAAAAAGAGACACTAAAAAAACTACAACAACAAGCATTAGTGCAAGAATGGGTAATGATTTTTTCAATTTTTCCACATTCTCACCACCTAATATATTTATACTATAATATAATACAATATTTCGACAGTTAATTCAATAGGAAAATATATTGCAATAGTAGTATGCAATATGATAAAATGTTAATAGTTTAACGTTATAAAATTAACAATGGAACGAGGGATTTTCGTGACTTACGATTTCAGTTTTTATATGCCTGTCAATGTACTTGGTGGCAAAAATGTTTTACAGAATAACAAAAGCATTTTTTCTAACCTTGGCAAAAAATGCTTAATTGTAACAGGCGCTTCTTCTGCTAAAAAATCAGGCGCTCTAGACGACTTGATTGAAGTTTTCAACGAATTGAATATTGAATACGCTATATTCGACAAAATTACTGAAAATCCACTTACATCAACCTGTTATGAGGGTGGTGTAATGGCTCGAGAAATAAATGCAGATTTTGTTGTTGGAATTGGTGGTGGCTCACCACTTGACGCATCAAAGGCAGTTTGTGTTTATGCTACAAATCAACACATTGTAAATGATGCGATTTATACTAAAACAGTTGAAAATGAGCCTTTACCGTTAGTGGTTATTGGCACAACTTCAGGCACAGGTAGTGAGGTTTCAGGTGTTTCCGTGCTTACTCGCGAAAATGGTCGCAAACAAAGTGTAAGTGGTAAAAACTATTACGCAAAATATGCTTTTGCAGATGCAAAATACACTTATTCTGTACCATTTTACACAACCGTTTCAACTGCACTTGACGCTCTTGCCCACGCAGTAGAATCTGCTTTTTCACCTCGTGGAGATTTTTTAACACAACAATTTGCACTTATTTCAGTTATAATGATTTACCCTATCTTAGAAAAGCTAAGCAAAAGGAATGGTTTACCATCAACCAACGACCGTGATGCACTCTATTTTGCATCACTTTATGCAGGCTTTGCCCTTAATAAAGGTGGCACAGGCTTTCCACACGGTATGGGCTATGCTTTAACTGAAGATTTTTATGTACCACACGGACTTGCTTGTGCAGTTTTTATTCCTACATATCTTAAAGAAGCAGAAAAATCAAAGCCAGAACTTCACAAAGCCTTTTTTGATGCTATGAACACAACCCCTGAAAAGCTTGAAAGCATTGTAAAACAGTTTTGCGATTTTGATTTTACAATTTCACAAGAAAAAATCAATGAATACGAACTTCGTTGGGAAAACCTTAAAAATTTTAAAAACTCCCCTACCCAGTTCAACAATAAAGATGCAGCTCGTTTAATGACAGATTTGTTTGTAAAATAGCACAAATAGATGTTTTTTAACTATAAACCTTAATTTTCTATGTTTTAGATACAATACCGCCCTTTTAATTGTTCAACTGTTACAAAAAGGGTGGTTATTTTTCGCCCTTAAAACCATATCAATTTGATTGTATAGACAATTTTTAACTAATTTAGCCTTGATTTTAAGCCAATTTATATATTGTAGATGATTTTTAACTATTTGGTTGAAAGAATTTCCAAAAAATGTTTGACATAATTTAAAATAGTGTTATAATTAGTATGAACATCTGTCCGTTCAAAAACGGATAAAATTCTATACTTTCAAAAACGGAGGGTAAAAATTATGGCAGATACAAGATTTGCAATCGCACATTATCATGATGCTGCTCAGATTAACAGACAGCTTGACGAGCTTATTGAAAAACCAATTTACTCAATCAAGCCAGAAAAGTTAAAAGAATACGAAGAAGAGTATTATGATAAGAAGTGTGCAAAATCAAAAGAAATGATTGCTGAAGCAAAAACAATCATTCCTGGTGGTGTTCAGCACAACCTCGCATTCAACTATCCATTCCCACTTGTTTTCACAAAGGCTGAAGGTGCTTACCTTTATGACGTTGATGGTAACAAGTACTTTGACTTCCTTCAGGCTGGTGGCCCTACAGTTCTTGGCTCAAACCCTAAGGTAGTTCGTGACCAGGTTATTGACCTTCTTAACACATGTGGTCCTTCAACAGGTCTTTTCCACGAGTTCGAATACAAACTTGCTAAGAAAATCTCTGACTCAGTTGAATCAGTTGATATGTTCCGTATGCAGGGTTCAGGTACTGAAGCTTGTATGACAGCAGTTCGTGTTGCTCGTCTTGCAACAGGTAAGAAGAACATTCTTAAAATGGGTGGCGCATACCACGGTTGGTCAGACCAGCTCGGTTACGGTATTCGTGTTCCTGGTTCTAAATTCACACAGGCTAGTGGTGTTCCACTTTATCTCTTCAAGCATACTCAGGAATTCTTCCCAGGTGACCTTGAAGACCTTGAAAGAAAACTTTGGCTTAACCAGTTCAATGGTGGTACAGCTGCTGTATTCATTGAACCAATCGGTCCAGAAAGTGGTACAACTCCACTTGATTATGACTTTAATAAGGGCGTTGAAAGACTTTGCCGTAAATATGGCGCACTTCTCGTATTCGATGAAGTTGTTACAGGTTTCCGTATTGGTATGGCAGGTGCTCAGGGCTTCTTCGGCGTATCTCCTGACCTTACAATCTTCGGTAAAGTTATTGCTGGTGGTTACCCAGGTGCAGGCGGTGTTGGTGGCAAGAAACAGTATATGAAACACCTTGGCGCTGGTCTTGACGATTCAGGTATGAAAGTTAAGAAGGCATTTACAGGTGGTACAATGACTGCTAACCCACTTTCTTGCTGTGCAGGTTACTTCACTCTTGAAGAAATCGACAAGCAGAACGCATGTCAGAAGGCTGGCGAAATGGGCGACAGACTTACAACAGGTCTTCAGGAACTCGTTGCTAAACACGGTCTTCCATTCGTATGCTGGAACGAAGGTTCAGTTTGCCACCTTGAAACAGTTGGTACAATGCACTACTCAATTGATTGGTGCAAACCTTGGAAAATCCCTGGTGTTCTTTCAGCTACAAGCGAAAGAAAGAAAGAAATGCAGTACATGGGCGCTGCTTATATGGCAGAAGGACTTGTTACTCTTGCTGGTAGCCGTCTCTACACATCAGCTGCATACACACCTAAGATGATTGACCAGGCTCTTCAGTGCTTTGACAAGGTTTTTGCAAATGTTGCTGTTAAGCCATCTGCAAAATAAATCTTAACTTATTTGGGTGGATGAATTCATCTTCATCCACCCTTTATTAACTAACCAATTTAGATAGAGGTGACTATCATGGATATTATGCAGGCTAAAGAAACTGTTATCAGAGCAGGTAAAGAACTTATCGCAGCAGGTCTTATTGCTCGTACTTGGGGTAATATTTCTTGCAGAATCAGTGAAACACAGTTTGTAATCACACCAAGTGGTCGTGCTTATGAAACTTTGACTCCTGAAGAAATCGTGCTTGTAAATATTGAAGACCTTGAATATGAAGGCGAAATCAAGCCATCAAGTGAAAAAGGTATTCACGCAGCTTGCTACAAACTTCGTCCTGAAGTAAACTTCGTTATACATACTCATCAGGTAAACGCTTCAATCGTTTCTGCTCTTGGTATGGACATTAACAATGTTGAGGGCGAAAATGCACAGGTTGTTGGCACTAACCTTCCTATTGCATCTTATGGTCTTCCTGGCACAAAGAAGCTTCGCAAGGGCGTTATTGATGCAATCACTCGTTCAGACGCAAAAGCAGCAGTTATGGCTCACCACGGCGCAGTTTGTATGGGTGTTGACTATGACGACGCATTCAATGTTGCACAGAAGGTTGAAGATATTTGCGAACAGTATGTTATGGACAAATACACTTCACTTACAGGCAAGGTTGCTGATAATCTTACAGCAATCAACGATTATGTAGTTGAAAAGTTCGTTAAAAAACCATCTACTGCTCCTGAATTCCCTGCTTGTAAGAGTGAACGCGACGGTTCAGTTTTCAATATTTCTTTAGTTGATGGCGACGGTGCAATCACAAGAATTGACATTGAAACAGGTAATATTATCGCAGGCGATGCTTCAAACGAATCAATCGAACTTCATCGTGCTGTTTACAAGAAACGCGCAGATGTTAACTTTATTTCTCATTCAAAAGACCCTTACACAGTTGCATGCTCAAAAATGGGCAAAACAATGCGTCCACTTATTGACGACTTTGCTCAGATTGTTGGTGTTACTGTTAAGAGCGCAAAATATGACCCTAACAACTCACTCCAGACTTCAAAGAAAGTTGTTAAGAAACTTAAGGGCAGAAATGCAGTTCTTCTTGAGAACAACGGTGCGCTTTGCGTAGCAGGTAGCGAATACGACGCAGGTGCTATTGAGTTCATTACAAACAAAGGTGCAAAAATTCAGATTAGCGCACAGATGTTTGAAAAAGTTGAGCCAATTAACCCACTTGAAACAAGAATTATGCGTCTTGTTTACAAACTCAAGTATTCAAAACAGGCTGGTAAATAAAGCTTAATACAAACAAAAAAGGAACTTCCAATTTGGAAGTTCCTTTTTTGTTTGCCAAAATATTTTAATAAATCAATTTTTCTCAAATGAGCCAGTGTATAACTGATAATACTTACCCTTTTGACTAATCAAATCATCGTGGTCGCCACGCTCGATAATTCGACCGTTTTCAAGCACCATAATCGCATTTGCATTTCTTACAGTTGAAAGACGGTGAGCAATAACAAATACTGTTCTGCCCTGCATAAGTGCATCCATACCCTTTTCAATCTGCTTTTCAGTTCTTGTATCGATTGAGCTTGTAGCCTCGTCAAGAATAAGAACAGGTGGGTCTGCAACTGCTGCACGAGCAATTGAAATCAACTGACGTTGACCTTGTGAAAGGTTTGAGCCGTCACCTGTAAGCATTGTGTTGTAGCCGTCAGGAAGATTTTCAATAAATGAATGTGCGTTTGCAATTTTTGCTGCTTTTACAATATCTTCGTGTGTTGCTTCAAGATTACCGTAACGAATATTATCTTCAATAGTGCCTGTAAAGAGGTGTGTATCCTGAAGAACAATACCAAGGGAACGGCGCAAATCATCTTTTTTAATCTTCTGAATATTTATGCCGTCATAACGGATTTTGCCTTCTTGAATTTCATAGAAACGGTTAATAAGATTTGTAATTGTAGTTTTACCTGCACCTGTTGAGCCAACAAATGCGATTTTCTGACCTGGTTTTGCATAGAGTGAAACATCGTGAAGTACAGTTTTCTCGTCAGTATAGCCGAATGTAACATCTTCAAAT
This sequence comes from uncultured Clostridia bacterium, assembly GCA_937892525.1. Taxonomy (GTDB): domain Bacteria; phylum Bacillota; class Clostridia; order Oscillospirales; family Acutalibacteraceae; genus Fimenecus. Next base: position 113,499 of record CALAEV010000025.1, on the reverse strand, counting down.
ACAATGTCCCCTGCAAGACGAGTATAAGTGATTGTGCCATCACCGTGAGTGTGCTTCCAAGCCCATATACCTGTATGCTTTTCTGTTTCTTCAATTTCACCTTTATCATTGATTTTTGCATTAACGAGCATTACATAACCCTCGTCAATTTCAGGTTTTTGGTCAATAATTTCAAATATTCTTTCTGCACCGGCAAGTGCCATAAATGTATTGTTAAACTGTTGTGTAATATTTGAAATCGGTTGCATAAAGCTTCTTATATACTGCAAGAATGCAACAATTTCACCGGGAGACAAAATGCTCTTAATAGCAAGAATACCACCAAGTGCTGCTGCAAGTGCATAAGCAATATGAGTAAGGTTGTTCATAATAGGACCCAACATATTTGCAAAAGAGTTTGCACTTGTTGATACCTTACGAAGTTTTTCATTTACCTGGTCAAAATGATTAACCACTTCTTCCTCGTGATTAAAGACTTTAACAACCTTTTGTCCTTCAATAATTTCTTCAATATAGCCGTTTACTTTGCCCAAATCCTCTTGCTGTCTTTTGAAGAAGAAAGCACTGCGTTTACCGATTGTTTTAGTAACAAAAATCATTACAACAACCATAAACAGAACAACTAAAGTCATTTGCCAACTCAAAGCAAGCATAATGATAAGTGAACCGAAAATCATAATACCTGATGAGATAAACTGTGTAACACCTTGGCTTATGAACATACGAAGTGTTTCAACGTCATTTGTGAAACGGCTCATAATTTCGCCATTTGGTCGTGAGTCAAAGAAACTTATAGGCAAATCAGAAAGTGAGTCAAATAAGTCTTTTCTGATTTTATTAAGTGTGCGTTGTGTAAGCCATACTGAACATTTTGATTGTCCGTAAGACGCAATTACACCACCGAAGAATACGCACGCCATAATACCCATCATTTTGAAAAGGCCTGTAACTAATTCGCCCTCAAACTTTTGCCCTATAAGTGGGGTAAGATAATCGTCAATAATAGGCTCAATAAAAAGTGCGCCTGAAACAGATGCAAGTGAACTGATAGCTGCAAAAACAAGCATACCAATAAACAGGCCCTTTTGCTGTAAAATGTATTTTAATAATCTTAAAATTGTGCCTTTTGTATTCTTTGGTTTTGGTGGTGCTGGTCTGCCTCTACCACGGTTACCCGGTCCGCCCATTGGTCCTGCCATCAGTTACCACCTCCTTGCAAGTCAAAATCGTCTCCACCCTTTTGTTGAGAGTCGTAAATATCTTTATAAATCTCGTTGCGCTCTAACAACTCATTGTGAGTGCCTATATCGTTAATTCTACCATTTTCAAGAATAATAATCTTATCACAATCTTCAACCGATGAAATTCGTTGAGCAATAATGATTTTTGTAGTATCAGGAATACACTCGCGAAGTCCTTTACGGATTTTTGAATCTGTAAATGTGTCAACTGCACTAGTTGAGTCATCAAGAATAAGGATTTTCGGCTTTTTAAGAATTGCACGTGCAATACAAAGTCTTTGCTTCTGTCCACCTGAAACATTTGAGCCACCCTGACTTAAATCTGTATTATAACCGTCAGGGAACGAAGAAATAAATTCGTGAGCATCTGCAATTTTACAAGCCTCAACTAATTCTTCATCAGTTGCATTTTTGTTACCCCAACGAAGATTATCTGCAATTGAGCCTGAGAAAAGCACGTTTTTCTGTAATACCATACTTACTTCTTCACGAAGTGCGTGGATTTTGTAGTCTTTAACATTAACGCCACCAACTGAAACTACACCGTCAGTAACATCATATAGTCTTGGAATTAACTGTACAAGACTTGTTTTTGCACTACCTGTTGCACCGATAACACCAACCATTTCGCCACTTTCAATTCTGAAATCGGCATTTTTGATTACAGGATTATTAGCGCCATCATATTTAAATGTTACATTTTTAAACTCAATAGAGCCGTCTTTTACAACTGTTTGTGTTGCTGTATCGTCTCTTATATCAGGGATTTCGTTAATAACCTCGTTAATACGCTTTGCACTTGCTTGCGACATAAAGAACTGCATTATAAGGAAAATCACCATTAAGAAACTCATTAAAATCTGCATTACATAAGTGTAAACTGCAGTAAAGTTACCTATATCAAGAGTTTCTGCAGAAATACATTTTGCTGCAATATAAAGGATTGCAAGGATTGTGCCATACATAATAGTCATAAATGTTGGCTGACCTAAAATCATAAGCTTTTCGGCAAAAATTGCTGCATCAAATAGATTGTCATTTGCTTTTTTGAATTTATCCTTTTCATAATCAGAACGAACAAAGGCTTTAACAACTCTTATGTTAGTAAGGTTTTCTTGAATTGACGCATTAAATCCGTCAAACATTTCAAGTAATTTCTTAAAGCGTTTCATTGCAATCGGCGCAAAAATCACAAGTATAATCACAATAAGTGGAAGTGAAACAAGAAATGCTGATGAAACCTCTTTACTCATTCTTATTGTGAATACAAGCGCTACCACAAACTGCACAGGTGAACGGAAAAGCATTCTAATCATCATAACAAATGTATTTTGAACGCTGTTTACATCTGTTGTAAGACGAGTTATAAGTGATGCCGTTGAAAATCTGTCAATATTTGAGAATGAGAAGGTCTGGATTTTGCCCATCATATTTTCACGAAGTTTTGCACCAAAGCCCATACCTGCAACTGCTGCTGCACGGGCTGCTATTGTGCCACAACAAAGTGAGCCTAACGCATATATAAGCATACGAACTCCGTAGCGTAACATCTGGTTAAAGCTATCGTCGCCAAAACCTTCAGTCTGAATAAGATTCACAATGTCTGCCATTACAAGAGGAATCATAAGCTCAAGTATAACTTCGCCAATCATAAATATAGGAGAAATTATTGCAGGAACTATATATTTTTTAGCGTATCTCAATAACTTAAACATTTTCATCCTCCTTTACAAAATTAGTTAAATTAGTATTCATTCTTTCAATAAAATTTACCATTAAATCCATTTCTTCTTCTGTAAAACCTTTATATGCAATATCATCAATTCGCATAAAAGTATTTTCGGCAAAGTCTTGAAGCTCTTTACCTTTTTTTGTAAGCTTTACTGTATTTCTTCGCGCGTCTTTTTTATTTTCTAGACGCACAACAAGACCTGATTCTTCCATTCTTTTAAGTGATGTTGCCACAGATGGTGGTGAAATATGCAAAAATTCTGCAATTTCTTTTTGAGTTGCGTCATTGTGCTCACTTAAATATTTAAGTATTGGTGGTTGACCAAAATATATGCCCTTTTCGCGAAACCTTGCATCAACAATATTTCTGTGATTACAATGGTAAGCGTGAAAAGCGTCATTTATTTTCTTTACCTTTTCTATCATTTTTTCACTACCTATTCAAAATACTTAACCGTTTAATAATTAACCGATTAACTATTTTAAATTATATACTCTTTTTTATATAAGTCAACCCTGATTTTTATATTCAAATATGAACTTTTTGTAAACAAATCAGCATTTTTCGTAAATCGTCCCACGTTTTATGGGACGATTTTTATTTTTGGCGCTATTTATGGAGAGTATTTTTCTAAAGCTCTTCGGAAAGGAGTAAAAAATGAACGAACTAAAACTTACAAAAAAGGAGTTGGATTTTTGTCGTATATATGTGCGATTACGAAACCCAAAAGAATCTGCAATTCGTGCAGGTTATGAAATCTTACCTGAATACCGTGCACTAAGTCTGTTATCTAAAAAAGAAATCCGTCAAAAAATTGCAGAGCTTGAAAAAGAAAGCCTTGCTGATGATAGCCTTGTGTCAGCAGGGCTCGAGCGCCTTGCTTTCGGCTCTTGCGCAGATGCTGTGAAACTTATTCTTTCTGCAAATCAAGACACCTCCCCCAATATTGATACACTTGATTTATTCAATGTGGCAGAAATTAAGTACACTTGTGGCAAGGGTATGGAAATCAAATTTTTTGACAGACTAAAAGCCCTTGAAAAGCTTTCTGAAATTTCACAAGGTAGCAAAGAAACCGGTGCTATTTCTTTCTACGAGGCACTTGAAAGAAGTGCAGGGAAACTCACGGAGAGTGAAAATTGTGGCTGACATTAAATTCCGTGAATTTTCAGAAAAGCAACTGACAACGCTTAACTGGTGGTGCGAGAATAGTCCGTATAAAGATTATGACGCTATCATCTGTGACGGTGCTGTAAGAAGTGGCAAAACTGTTTGTATGTCGATTTCGTTCATTCTATGGGCTTTTTACCGATTTTCTGACTGCTCATTTGCACTTTGTGGTAAAACAATAACATCGCTCAGAAGAAATGTAGTCACTCCCCTACTACCAATTCTTTGCGATATGGGATTTACCGTAAAAGACAGGAAAAGCAGTAATTTCATTGAAATCTCTAACGGTAACAAGGTCAACAGATTTTACCTTTTCGGTGGTCGTGATGAGTCCTCGGCATCACTTATTCAAGGTATGACTCTTTGTGGAATTTTACTTGATGAGGTAGCGCTTATGCCACGCTCATTCGTTGAACAAGCTATGGCGCGATGTTCGGTCACAGGGTCAAAATTGTGGTTTAACTGCAACCCTGAAAATCCACGTCATTGGTTTCATACAGAATGGATTAAGAAAGCAAAGGCGAAAAATTGTCTTTATCTTCACTTTCTTATGGACGATAACCCATCACTTTCAAACAAAATCCGTGACCGTTACAAATCACTTTATTCAGGTGCGTTCTATGAACGCTTTGTGCTTGGAAAATGGGTAGCTGTTGACGGACTTGTGTATCCCTTTTTTAATGAAAAAGAACATATTGCAAATACTCTCCCTAAAAATTGCAGTCAGTATTATATTTCTTGCGACTATGGTACTGTCAACCCTGCCTCATTCGGATTATGGGGACTTTATAAAGGCGTGTGGTACAGATTACGGGAATTCTATCACGATTCAAAAGCAAAAGGCTTTCAGATGACCGACAGAGAGTACTATGATGAATTAGTTACTCTTGCAGGTGACAAAAGAGTTGAAGCCGTGATAGTTGACCCCTCTGCTGCCTCCTTTATGGAGTGTATTCGTCGCGAAGGTAAGTTTCGCGTTATCCCTGCAAAAAACAATGTGGCAGACGGCATCCGTAAGGTAAGTGAAAAACTGAAATGCAAAGAAATTTTAATTGGTAGTTCCTGCATTGATACAATCCGCGAATTTGGAATGTACCGTTGGGACTCTAACGGTGTAAATGATGCACCAAGAAAAGAGTATGACCACGCTATGGACGATATTCGTTATTTTGTGGCTACTGCTCTTGAACAAACTGACGGATTTGGCTTTGCCTTGTCCGTTGAAAGAAACTAATAGAAAGGAGAACTCTGACTTGTCAATTTTTGAAAAAATGGCAAAGAAAAAGGTCTGTATTTCTTCTCCACAAACCTCCAATTCACACACCTTTGACCTGTTAGGCAGTTACTCACCTGCCTGTGTTTGTAGCCCTGAACTTTACAGAGCGTTAAGGGAAGCAATTCCTGTTATTGACACGGCTATACACAAAATAGTGCGTCTTACAGGTGGCTTTACCGTAAAAACCAACAATGGTAAAAATCAGGCACAGCTTGAAGAATTTATACGCAATATAAATATTGGTGGTGTAGGCAAAGGGCTTCAACAATTCATTGATATTTACTTTGAGCAATTGCTCACTTACGGCACATCTGCAGGTGAAATTATCACAGATGGTAACAATATAAACTCTCTTTATAATGTACCAATTCACAATATAAATCTTAAACGAAATCCACGCAATTTCAGTGAAATTCTTATTTGCAGACCTGACAGCGAATGTACCCCTGTTAAATTTCAAGAGCTTGTTATGTATTCAGCTCTTAACCCTGAAGCTGGTAGCATTACAGGTAATTCACTTCTTAAAGGGCTCCCCTTTGTAGCATCAATCCTTGTTAAAATTTATGAGTCTATTGGACAAAACTGGGAAAGAGCAGGCAATATAAGATATGCCGTTACATATAACCCAGGTTCTGATATGCTTGACCGTGCTTATGCCAAAGAGCGAGCAACACAGATTGCAACCGAATGGGCAAATGCCATGGACAAAAACAGCGTTAAAGACTTTGTTGCAGTTGGTGATGTGCAAATTAAAGTAATTGGTGCAGACAATCAGGTGCTTGAAAGCGAAATCCCTGTTCAACAAATGCTTGAACAAATCGTTGCAAAGCTCGGTGTTCCACCTTTTATGTTGGGACTTAGTTGGAGTACAACTGAAAGAATGTCATCACAACAAGCCGATGCCCTTACAACTGAGCTTACTGCATACAGACGAATTCTCACACCGGTAATTGAAAAAATTTGCAACATTTTCTTGCGCCTTTGTGGCAATAGTGGCGGAGTACAAGTGGTGTGGGACGAAATCACACTACAAGATACAGTAGAACTTGCAAAAGCAGAACTTTATTCTGCACAAGCAAAATCACTTTTGGGAGGTGTAAAAAATGATTAAGTGTTATGAATCAAAAAACGAAATTGGTATGCCCACAGATGAAGATATGACTCTTATCAACAAGCATACCCTTAAAACTCTAACAAAAGATGATGTTTTCTGCTTCAGCGTAATACTTTGTGACAACGACATTGACCGTGATTTTGAACGCTTTGATGAAAATGCTCTTAAAACACTTGAAAATCTTTTCGTTGGCAAAACAGGTATTCTAAACCACAGTATGAAAAGTGAGGACCAGAACTCACGCACATACAAAACACAGTTGATAGTTGATAATACTCGCAAAACTATTGACGATTTGCCTTACACCTACTTAAAAGCGTGGTGCTACACAGTAAGAAGTGAGAAAAACCAGTCGCTTATTCGTGACATTGAAAGTGGAATAAAAAAAGAAGTAAGTATAAGTTGTGCAAGTGATAGTCGCATTTGTTCAATATGTGGTGAAGTGCATTGTAATCACATTGCAGGTTGCAAATATAATGGTGTGCGTTGCTACAAGACTATTACAGGCATTACAGATGCTTATGAGTGGTCATTTGTGGCAGTACCTGCACAAAGAAATGCAGGTGTTACAAAATCTTACAAAAAGGAGAAATCTATGGAAAACATCTTAAAATCCATTAAAGAGGAAAAATCACTTACTTTAAGTGAAACTGAACTTAAAAAGATTTCCGATTACATTGAAAATCTTAAAGTCAAAAGTGCAGACGGTGAAAAATACAGACTTTCACTTTGCACAAAAATCAAGTCGTATTTTTCTTTAGCAATTCCTGAAATCAATGATACTTGTGTTGATGAAATGATTAAAAATCTTTCAACTGATAGTCTTGAAACACTTTCAAAAGCTATGGGTAAAAAAGCAAACACGGTTGTTCCGATTACAGGCCAGCTTTATACAGAAGAAAACAACGACGACAACTCAAATAGTCAGTTTAAATTTTAAGGAGGATATAATTTATGGCAACATTTGAAACAATTAAACTCGACAAAGGTCTTTACGGTACAGGCAAGGGATTTCTTGCTGAACTTGAAAAAATCGACCCAAGTGAAAATTACAAGGGTACTTCTCTTGAAAAGCTTGACGCATTTGAGCGTCAGTTAAAGCGTTTTGACATTAAAATCAAGGGTGCAGGTAGCGATGCAGTAGAAAAATTCTTCGCAACTACTGATTCTGCAGTGCTTTTCCCTGAATACGTGTCAAGAGCAGTTCGTCAGGGTATTGAAGAAGCAAATAACCTTGACTCTATTATCGCAACAAAGACAAATATCAACGGTCTTGATTACAGAACAATCGCATCTGTGCCAACTACTGACGAAAAAGAACTTAAAGACGTAGCAGAAGGTACACAGATTCCTGAAACAGTTGTTCATACACAAAATAACCTTGTTACTCTTAAAAAGCGTGGCAGAATGCTTGTAGCTTCTTATGAAGCAATCCGTTTTCAACGTCTTGATTTATTCACAGTTACACTTCGTCAGATTGGTGCATATATTGCACGCACACAGTTTAAGGATGCAGTAAATGTTCTTATTAACGGTGATGGTAACAATAACCCTGCAAGTGAAATTGCAGTTGCAACAGATGGCTCAATTACTTATGAGGATTTAATTACACTTTGGAATTCATTCTCACCTTATGAAATGAACACTCTTATTGCTTCACCTGACATTACTGCAAAGCTTCTTACAATGCCTGAATTCCGTGATGCTCCTGCAGGTCTTAACTTCCACGGCAAAGGCACAATGATTACACCACTTGGTGCGAAGCTTATCAAGTCAAACGATATTAACTCTACACTAATTGGTCTTGATAAAAACTGTGCCCTTGAAATGGTTACTGCAGGTGGCGTTATGACAGAATTTGACAAGCTTATTGACCGTCAGCTTGAACGCGCAGCAATTACACAGATTTCAGGCTTTGCTAAAATCTTTGCGGACGCTTCTAAAGTTATGAATGTGTAAGGTGATTTAAATGATAAATGTCTGGTCAGTTTCACAAGTGCTTGAAGACACCGGTGTTTTATCGGCAGAAGAATGTAAAAAGGCTATGCCCTTTTGCGTTTCAGCCTGTGCAAGACTTTCAAAGCGTCTTAAAGATGTAAAATTTGAGGATGAACCCTCAGTAATCAATGCTTGTGCCGGTGTGGCTCTTTACAGTTATACACTTTTACAAAATAGTTCAAGTGACGATTTTTCATCTTTCAAAGCAGGTGATGTTACTGTAAGCAAAAGCCCATCGGCAACTATTGAAAACGCTGTAAAGTTTCGTGATGACGCTTTACTTCAAGCAGCTGAATACTTAACTGATGTGGATTTTGTATTCAAGGCGGTGGAAATATGAATATTGACAAAATGCTTAACGCTTATGGCAGTTCTGTTTATATTTCAGGGGTTGATGGTTGGACTTCCCCCTTATTCAAAGCTTTTCTTCAACCGTTACGATACAAAAACAAGTTGTACCAGCAAGGAAGTTACACTCCTTTAGGTATAAACAAAAACAATGTTTATTTGTATATTGGTCCTAGCTCACACGACCTTACAAAGCTTGATAAAAGCTACAGAATCCACGATAAAAATAATAAAAAATACACAATTGACCGTGCCGAAAAAATTACAGTTAAAGATTCTGTAATTTATATATGGGCAGTTGTGCGACAAACAACGGAGGCGTAATATGACATTTAACGGAACACTTGCCGAAACTGTTGTATCTGCATTATCAATAGACACTCAGTTTAGCGATATTACTTTTGTTGTGGCTTATGAAAACGAAATAAAGCCTACCCCAATAAACAAACCTATTGTGGCAATTTCGGTTAAGGGATGTGAAATCGGTGAAAAGCTTTCTGAAACTCTTGACACAGGTGAAATTAAAGTAACCGACAAAAGAGAGATGAACACAACCTTAAGCGCCGATATTTATTTACCATATTCTATGGGTGGAAGTGCAGGACACAAGATTTTTGACAGAATTGCAACATATCTTTTGTTTACCAAAAAGCATAACATTTCAAAATCTGTTTGCTATAACACAGATTATGACAGTGATTGCGAAGCAATAATTCTTCGCACACATTTTATTTTTAACAACACCATTTCGGCATAAAAAAATCCCACTCCAAATTACTTGGAGTGGGTAATTTTTTATTTTGCTAATTAGTCAGCGTTTTCTTCTTCAATTTTATCAACGATTTCTTGTGGAACTGCTTCGCCGTGTTTAACGAAAAGAATACAAGCAATGCTCAAGATGAACATAATTGGGCTATATACGAAAAGTGACATATAAGAGCCTGTGAACATACGAACAATACCGTAGATGATTGGAGAAGCAATCTGTGCTGAGAATGTTGCTGTGTAGTAGTAACCTGTGAATGTACCAACTTTTTCAATACCACCAATGTCAAGAACAAGTGGCAATGTATTAACTGTGATGAACATATTTGCTGCACCACCAAGAACAAGAGCAACCCAGATAAGTGCCATATTCTGTGTAAGCACATAGAGAAGGAATACTGCCATAAACACTACAAGACCGATAAGAATTGTCTTTTTACGACCAATTTTCTTACCCATTTTACCTGCAGGGATTGCAGCAACAGCAGAGCAAACTGCGAAGAGTGTTGTCATAATTGTTGCTTCGCCTGTGCTCTTGCCAAGTACTTCTTCTGCAAAGAGTGCAAAGAATGTTGTAATAGCATTTGTACCACAGAAAAGGAAGAACAATCCGCCAAGCATAAAGATAAGACTCTTTCTTTCGCCTTTTGAAAGTTTTTCTGCTTTTCTTGCAGCCTTTTCAGCTTTCTTTGCAGCTTTTTCGTCAGCATACTGATTTTTTGCTGCAACATCTTCAAGGCTTGATGGCTCTTTAACGAAGATACGAACAACAAGCATACCGATAATCATAACAGCTGCGCCTAAAAGGAATACATAAGGGAAGCTTGTAAACTGTTCGTTTTCAGCAGTAACTTTAACGCCTGTTGCTACCAAGTAAATAGCACTTACGAGAGTACCTGCTACCATACCGATAACAGAACCTACACCACCCATAAGATTGATGATTGCGTTACCCTCTGAACGAAGATGTGACGGTGTAAGTGCAGGCATAAGAGCAACTGCAGGAGCACGCCAAAGTGACATCGAGAATACGAAAAGAATAATGAAAAGCATTGTTGCAGGAAGAGTTGATTTCAATGCAATCCAAGGAATGAGTGCAAAAAGAATTGCTGAAATAGGTGCACCGTAAACAATGAAAGGACGGCGTTTACCGAGTTTTGAACGGCAACGGTCTGAAAGTTTACCGAATGTTGGCTGGAAAATAACACCAAAGATGTTATCGAATGTCATAATAACACCGATAAAAAGTGGAACAAGTGTAATTCCACCACCTGCTACATTAACGTCTTGGCCCTGTGTTTCTGCAAATTTTGCAAGCACTGGGAATGCTTCGTTAAGCTTTGCACTAAGATTTGTAATCCAAGCTGATTCTGTAAGCAATCTGTTAAGAATCTTTGTAATGTATGGGTCATAAATTGCCCATGCGATTGATGTTGTGAGGAAAGCGAAACCTGTCAAAATGGTATGCCATGTATGAAGCTTACCGTTTTTCTCACAGAAAAGTTCTTGTTTACTCATATTTGACCTCCTGATAAAATTCAGAAAATTTATACTTATTCATTATACATTATTTTTTCCAAAATAAAAAGGTATAAAACATCTAAATTATAGAAAAAATTTTGTACAGAGTGTTGAGAAATAGAGAAACTACCCCAAAACCGTGTTGTTTCTTTAACAAATTGGAGTTTGTCGGGGTGTTTTCGTAGGGGCGGATACCATCCGCCCGCATTGAATTAACCATACTTTAGAACGGGCGGATAATATCCGCCCCTACGACCGCCCCATATTAGTAACATATCGCACCGACAAACTTTAATTTGTTAAACAAAAACGGAGGACCAAAGCCCTCCGTTAAGTTTTTACCACTTGTTTTCAACATATTCGCACCACGAAGGTAAGTCTTTAATTTCAATTACCTTGCCATCATCAAGTGTTACTGTACCATTCCAAATGCCGTTTACCTGATGGCAATTCATTCTTGCAATATCCAAGACATTCAAGTCAGTTACACTATCAAAAGTAGGTGTAAGTGTCATGTTAAATCTTCCGTCTTCGGAAATAATTTTCCACTCTTCCATAAATCTGCCTTTTGGGAATTTTTCTACATCAACTGCACCGATTTTATGTGCTTTACCGTCCCAGAAAAGACAGGTTTCAGTAGCGTTACTTTCGTCGCCGATTGCCCAAGTAATTTCAAAGCCGAAAAGATGCTTTGTGCCATCTTCGTCATAAATGTACTGTGCACCATTACCCCAATACCACACAAGTTTATGAGGAGTGTTTACGCGACCCCAGTCCATATAACAGAAAGTATTTTCTTTTGAAAACTCGTAAACTTCGTCGCCGAATTTGTATGTACCACCACAAGGCATACAATTCTGTTTTGTTGTCATAAAGTATCTTGTTGGTTGGTCTTTGAAAGGAAGAACTGTTGTAATATTTTCAAGCCCTGGCATAATATCCATGTGGAACTCGCACTCAACAATCTTGCCTTTATGTGGTGCTCTGAACCAAAGAGTTCTATATGTGTCGTAAGTCTTAAACTCGAATTGTGCCTGTCTTACATTTCCCTTGAAGGTGTTTGGCACATCACCTTTTGGTGGAAGAATGTACTTATTAGCGCCACCAACATACATATAGTTGGCATCTGCTATTACACATTTGTTTTTTATGTCAGTAAGTTTTGCACTTACATAACCACCAATAGAAATATTTGCAAAACTTAAATCGACAATGTAATTTTCGTTACGGATTACATAGAAATCCCACTCTTTTTTGCGCCAGTTTGGTTTTGAATGGTCGCGATTATAAGTGAACACATTGTGTCTTGCCCAACCTTTAGCAAGGAGGGTTCCGTCTTCTGCTAAAAGTGGAGTTTCTTCTGTGTATTCGGTTTGTTTTGACTTAGCTTCCCACTCAGTAAAGCTTTTGTAAGTTCTTGGCAATTCTTTTGACATAAAATCACTTCCCTAAATTTTCCATATATATAATTATAACAATATAAAACAGCCAATTCAATACCCAATATTGAACTGACTGTTTATTTTTTATTTATTTATTCTTTTTTGAAGTTCGTCGTACTCTTTTTCGATTTCCGCCATACGATTTTCGATAAACTCGTATTCTTCCTGCCACAAGGCATATTCTTTTTTGTCGTCTTTGTCAGGCGCGAAATCTTCAAGGTCTAAAAGTTGGTCCTCTAAATCGTCATACTCATCAGAAAGACGCTCTATTAAATCTTCAATTTCTTTTAATGACATATTAGGAAAATCAAATATCTCTGCCATAATTATTGATTATCGTCTGTTTTGTTTTCTTCGAATTCGTTATACTGATATTCTGGGAATGGGCACTCAGGCATTACAAATGCAAGAATTGCATAAACGATAACACCAACAAGACCTAATGTGAAGAATGTTACCAATGCATAGATAACTCTCACGATTGTTGGGTCAATACCGAAGAATTCAGCAAAGCCTGCGCAAACGCCACTGATTTTCTTATCTGTACTCTTATATAATTTCTTTTCTTTGAACATTTTTAGTTCCCCCTATGTGATTTTTAATTATTTTACCATAAAGATTTGTTTTCTTCAACAAATCCATTAAAACAATCTCTAACAAATTCAATATTTGTAACTTTTTTCAACTTTTTTCGTATTCTTATTTTTCCTACCAAGCCCCAAACTAAAAATCCAAAGCCTAAAACGATTAAACCTAAATACCAGACCTCGTCTTCAACGATAGGTTCACCAAGTTGTAATAGTAAAAATACTATTCCTATTATAACATAAAGTGAGTACCAATTCCACACTTTGGCTCTTCTGCAAGATTTTTTAAGATTAGAAATTTCAAAACTGCAATTATTCTTAATTAATGGGTCATCAATATATAATCTGTTATATTCGATATATTCGTCTGGTGAAAAACTATCATACTTAATTGAAAATTGGTGTTCCATACCACCCTGCAAATGCAGAGTATATGTTGAGTTTACGTTTAACCAAACTGTTGCTTCGTCAAAAACCTCATCCAATGGTGGTAATACAAAACTCTTAAATTTTATCATCAATTTAACCGTAACTGGACGATTATCAGAACAAGGAACAACAAGAAAACGGTTCCGTTTTACTATAAAATTTGTTCCGTTGACATTTACAAGAATTTTGCATCCTGCATCATTAAACAACCGTAATTGCATACTCTGTTACCTTAAATTTTCAATAATATCTGTAATATCATTTTCGCCTGTTGATTTGTATTCACGATACTGCTCTACGCCGTACTCAATACCTGTTTTTATAAGCTCGCCACCGCAAACTGCAAAACTGACAATTGCCGTAAAGAGCGAAATCACAAAAAGTATTACAACTGCTACAAGTGTCTTTTTCATATAAATCTCTCCTTACTTATGATTTGTTGACCATTTTTACACATTCTTTAATTTCTACTGCTGCCCATAAAAGAGTGATTACTCCAAGTAAAAATACTGTGAGAGTTGAAGAAATTGCGAATACAAGAAATGCAACTGAGCTGATTGCCGGTACTACAAAACAGAAGAACACAGCCATTAAAGCAGAAGCCACAAACAATCCAAGTGTTAACGGTATTGAAATAACTGCCTGAATGATATTCCAGATAAGCGCTACTGTCCAGAATGTTTTGTTATGCTTTATACCTTTTTTCGGCTCAACTCTTTTTTGAGTTATTGCATCGCCCACATACTGTTTTGCGCATTCAAACGGAGAACCAAGTTCTTGGCAGATTTGCCCTTCTGTTTTACCTGCTGCCTCGCCTTCGCGAAAATGTGCACGGAAATCTTCAAGAATTTCGTTGCGCTCATCTTTTGGCAATGGCGAAAGATAATAATATAATTCGTTTAAGAAATCGATTTTTTTCATTTTGTTACCCCCTCAAAAAATGAGTTGACCTGATTTGCAAATTCGCTCCATTGGTCTTGTAAAAGTTTTTGTCTGTCGCGACCTTTAAGTGTAATTCTGTAATATTTTCTTGCAGGACCGTTTGGCGACTCTTTTAAGTATGAGTCAAAATAGCCATCACTTTGCAACCTTTTTAGCATCGGATAAACCGAGCCTTCTGATATAGACATTTTCTTACCAAGCATATCGGCAAGCTCGTATCCATAACGGTCTTCTTTTAGTAAAACAGTTAACGCACAAAGCTCTAATACACCTTTTTTGAACTGTGTATTCATATCCTGCCCTCCTTAATTTTATTATTACACTATTATATTATCACACACTACTAAATAATGCAAGATAGTTTTTGAAAATTAATAGTTTGTTAAAATTATGTTCAATTCGGCAAATTATAGTTTGTTGAACAGAATGCAAAGTGCAAAATGCAAAGCGCAAAATGTAGGAACTGCGTTGCGATTATAGATTGCGTCGCAGATGCTTAATTACGAATTACGAATTACGCATTACGAATTGAGTTCGACAAACTCCAATTTATCAAACAAAAAGGCAAGGTTAATACCTTGCCTCATCTATCAATTTAATGTTTTAATGCACATGTTCTTGAGTGCCACCACAAGCGTCGCAATAGTGTGGAGCAGTAATACCACAAACAAACAAATACCAATCAAGGAACTGTTGGCCTACAAAAATGCAAACAGCAACTGCTAAAGCAAGATGTGGCGCAAAAGGTACCTTGTGGTCCATTTTTTCCTCTTTTTTTCTGTTTTTGAGATAAACAACAATAAAGTAAATTGTGCCAGAGAGTGCGCCGAAAATCAAGGATAAAAGTACTAACTGCCAACCGAGTAAGAATCCACAGGCAGCCATAAGCTTGATGTCTCCACCACCCATACCACCTTTTGTGATTACAGCAAGAACAAAAAGAATAGTACTTGCAGTAAAGAAACCGATAACGCGTTCAATAAGGTTTTCAAATACAAATCCGTTAGCAATCAAGTCGTTTATGTAAACAAGCATGCCACCGACTAAAATTGTAACCCACATTGAGTCAGGGATTTCCATAATCTTAATATCAATAGCACTTGCAACGATAAGAGCAGAAATTGCAAGACAATATCCAACTGTTGCAAGATTGAGCTGACCATCAGTAACAAACCAGAATACGAGAGCATACATAATACCGTTAAATGCTTCAACAATTGGGTATTGAGGTGAAATCTTTGCTTTACAGTAACGACATTTACCACCTAAGAAAATCCAACTGAAAAGTGGAACTAAATCTTTAGCATAAAGACGATGGTTACAGGTCATACAATGACTGTTTGTAGTTGTAAAATTTTCTTTTTTAGGTATTCTGTAAATAAGCACATTGAGAAAACTACCAATGCAAATACCCATAAGAAAAACGAAGAATGCTATAAAAAGTTTTGGAATAAGCATATAATCCATAATAAAACTCCTCTCTTATCACAAAACTATTGTATCACTAAAAGTTCAAAATTGAAAGAGAAAACTAAAAAATTTAATAAAAAAGCGAGGGGTTTTCCCCCTCGCCCTTTTTAGTTAATTATGTAGTTAACAATTATTTCTCGTGTTTATCTGCTGATGCGCATGTAACCTTAACAATCATACCCTTAGCTGCTTCTTCTGTTGATGGAGCTGCGATTGTGTAACCAGGAGTTTTTGATTCATCCCATGGGCAAACAGGTGTGCCACCTTCAAATGTAAGGTCTGTAAGAGCTGTTGGAGCTTTGCCGTTTTCTGTCATGTAAACAGCTGCTGCGTTTTCGATTGTGTCGATGTTTGAAGCACATGTCTTGTTCTTTGAGTTCTTTGTGATGTTGCCATAAAGTGGAATAGCAACTGCAATAAGGATACCCATGATAACAACAACAATCATAAGTTCAACAAGTGAAAAGCCTTTTTTGTTTAACATTTTTCTCATAATAATTTTCTCCTTTATAAAGAATTTTTATTTTTCAGTTGCGGGAACATTCCGTAACCGTTTCTGTACCTTTATTATATAACAAATTACAAAATTTGCAATATGGCAAAATATACAAACTTAATATACATTTTTTGGCAATTCAAACAATTTCATAAGAAAACAAGTGAAAAAACTTATTTTACTGTTGAAGCCTGTTGTAAAATATAACACTCACCTGCAACAGTCTGGGTAGGGAATGTTGTATCTTCGCCCTCCGGCACATGCCCTTCTTCTTCACAAGGGCAAACTACAATTGCTGTCCAGGTATTATCTGCATTTTTCTTTGCTGCAACGCCATAATTATAAGTAACATTATTGTTGCTCTTTGAACAAACAGGCAAACCTTCCGCATCAAGGAATGGCGCTAAATCATCAAGTGAATCAGGAGGTGTCTGCAAAGAAGTATAATAGTCAACAACTGCAAGTTTTATTATCTCAATATTTGTTGCGCAAGCTTTACTGTCTGCGTGCTTCTGGTATGACCTGTAAGAAGGAATAGCAACCATAAGTACAACACCCATTATTGCGACAACAACGACTAACTCTACTAAAGAAAATCCTTTTTTATTTAATAATTTTCTCATATAATGTCACCCTTTCAGAAAATCAAACGGGAACAATTCGCACCTTTGATAAATTAATTATATAACATTTTCTAAAAGTAGTCAATATTAAAAACCACTAAACAAAAAGGCGAGGTTACTTCCTCGCCTTAACGTTGTTTTATATTTTCGCAATAAAATCGCAAATATAAGAAAGTGGTTTAATAACTACTTTATATACCGGTTTTAAGAATGCTGTATTTTCAATCATAAATGGTGATAAATCGTGATAATAAAAATCTATGAACCAGTCACCTATTTCAGTACCACGAAGCACATTATCACGGAAACTACGAAGATTATCAAGCACACGCTCACCTGCTGCTGTACCATCTTCAAACAACCAAGTCGAAATACAGCTTGCCTTGTTTGTTGTTGAGCCCTGACCTTCACCGTCTTCAACCTTCATATCTGAAAGTGGGGATAAGAAACGAAGCACATTGCCTTTATTTTGAAGTTCTGCACTACTGAAATTATACACTTTCGAGTTATCTGTGCCATAATTTGTGTATGTTTTTGGGTAACCGTGCATTTCTTTGTTACCACCATTTACAGTTGCATCACTCCAACCACAAGGATATGCTTTTGCAACATTATTTTCAACCCATTCTTCTTTAAGAATAAGGTTACCACCGTCGTGATTGATTGTTTTTGATGCACTGAAGTTTTCAAGAACATAAACTGTTTCAACCTGGAAATTAGTAATTTCTTCGTTACCTGATTTCATAACAAGCTTGACACCATTACCCTGATAGCTTGGAGCACCTGACTCTAATTCAAGCTCATCAGTAGAAATACTCATTTCAATCTGAACGGGAACTTCGCCAAAGCCCTCATTATCAAGGAACAATTTGCTTGTTGTCTGCCCAAATTCCTTAATATACAAAAAATAGCCTAATTCACGTGGAGGTGTACCCTCTTTTTCATATGCCTCTTTATCAGCGGCATCGTAAGCAGGAGTTGAGAAAATATATGAGAAATCCTCATCAGCAGTTCCTTCGCTAGGTACAATATAAGGTGTTCCACTTCTCCATTCAAAAGTATTGGTTGCCTCATCATACCAGATGCCATTAGCGATAGTTTCGTCATAGAAAATATCAATCATTTTTGAGTTTGCTATTAAATCGGTTTCTGTTTCAAACTTTGTACTTGCAAGACGAACTGCATTCTGTATCTGCCAACGAGTTGACGCGCTTTCGTGAGTGTTAGTAAACACAGAAAAAATAGTACCAGCAAGCACAATCACAAGGCCTACAATTGCAACTGTAACTATAAGCTCAACTAAAGATATACCTTTTCTATTGTGAATAAGTCTGAACATACTTTCACCTCATTTACAAATGAGTTTATCTGTTCCCTACACGATGTTTACACCGTGTAGGGACTTGAATTTTAATTACTCTGTTCTTGTAGCACAAGAGTTAATGCCACCAACCTTGTCTTGGTCAAGAAGAGTCATACTTGTACCATTGTTTGCATAGAACTGAACTTTTTCGCTCCAGCCACCAGTCAAAGTCTCGTTACATGAGCGTAATGGGTCACGAGCCCAACAAACAACTGTACGTTCACCGTTGTCGTACTCTTCGTTATTATTAGCATCTTCATAGCCTGTTGCTACCCAGATACCATTAAGGTTGTTAATCTGAACAATATTATAGTTATCTTTTGTAGAAATCTTAACTGCACGCCAGTGGTAGTATGCATTATCGTCAGCTTGTTTGCCTGAACCATTAGCGTCAACCCAGTAACGAACGTTTACCCAAGAACCACCACGACCATTATCTGAGAAGGCTTTTGCAGTTTCACCACCACCGCTCCATGTACCGCTTGCACAATAGTCAGCAGGGTCTTTATCACTCTGGTCACCAACTGCTACCCAGTAGTCATTATCATAAGTGATATCGTTAATTGATTCAAGAGTTGAAATAAATCCAATTGAGCCCCAAAGACCTGTCTGTTGTGAAGTTTTATCGCAAAAATACTTAAATGTATCAGGAACTGTTCCAGAACCAAGAGTATACGATGTGCCAGTTGTACTTGTTGTGTTGAATACTGCAGAACCAAGTGTATCTTTCCATTGTGAACTGCTAAGAGCAAACGTTTTACCGTTTACATTATCAACCCAGTGATATGACTGGAATTCAGCGTCAACAGAACGGTCATTCCAGTTAGTTGCATTGGAATCACTTGCTGCTTTAGTAGTATCAACCCACCATGAAAGAACAGTACCGTTTTCAGTACCCCACATAGCTTCTGGATAGCCCTGCCATGTAACACCCCATGCAACACAGTTGACCTTTGTACTTGACATTGGGTGTGAACGGAGATATTCATAATTAGATGCTGTATCTTGGCCGTTAGTAGCAGTACCACCCGCAATAGACTTATACTGAATATGGCGATTGTTCTGCCAATATTCAGCACCATAAAGGTTACCAATATGTTCGCCCCTTGAAGGCTCTTCAGCATATTCTCCGTGAAATCCTGTTGATTCTTTATCAATCTTTATTATACCAATTGTTTCAGGAAGTTTTGCTCTTGAGTTAAGATAATAGAACTGGTGGAACACGTTAGATTCAGACGCAAGTTTGTAACCATCTTTATCGGTTGCTTTATATTCATAAGTCTCAGCATTGGCAGAATTATGTTTTTCTGCATTATAATCACCTGCACGCAGGAAAACAATACCATTATTCATAACTGAGCCAATCGTTACAGTTGTGCCATTGATGTTACCCAAAACGTCCATATCACCAAAATATTCAACTGTACCACCAAGAACATAACCTACCATAAGTGAAACAGGAATATCTTTATCACCATTTGGAACAACTGTACTTGCACTATCAAGGAATGTAATAGTTTCTCTACGATTATTCCAGTAGAATACCATTCTCTGCTTATTTTTATTATTAGAAAGGTCATAAACAACATCGTCTGTTGGGTTAGCTGCAACTGCTATTGCGTAAGGATGTGAAAGATATGCAACTGTAATATCAACAACATCACCATTTGTAACATTTGTCTGAACCCCTTGATATGTGTTAATCATCATGTTAGGGTCTGCCAAGGCATAAGCAGACGCTCTTGCTTTTCCGTTACCAAATGCTAATTGAACTTTTGCATTATTGTTGTTGAATGTATATTGGTCGTAAAATTTACCCGTAATCGCATATTCTACATTTGTGTATGGATAATAAACAACCTTATTATGCCATCTGTATTCTGTTGCACCAATACCAAGGAAACCGCCTTCTTTTTGTGTTTCGCCATCATAATATGCAAGCTCACCGGCACCATATTTGGGGCTTGTAGCTTTATCGTTATAATATGGTGTCAAACCAAGCGTCATACGCCAGAAAGCATAGTGGTTAGCATTATCCTGAAGGGTCAATCTATTTTCTGCTCTTGGTATATAAGTATTACCTACTTTATAGAAGTTGCCTGCAACCTCACTGTGAGCATAAGTACCATCCCACGTTGTCGGATACGAATATTTAGCCTGACCTGTTACTGTTGCAAACAAATCCATAAATGCAGGAATGTATCCACAATAAAGAGTATAACTTGATTGTGGATAATTAAGGTTTGTTGTTGCATTTTCTGCCTGAGTATCGCCATCGCCAGTCGCAGTGAAGTAATAGCTACCATCATTTTGAACATTTGTCTTATTTGGTGTGTTAATTCTGATAGCGTCAACAGAGGTAAGTGTAATAGGATATGAATCTTTGTTGAAACCTTCTGCTGTTGTATCAACGCCATTTATTTCATAATATGAGCCATCATTAGTTTCAAACCAACCATGAGCAGTATTAGAAATTGTGTTCATCTTAAAAACTCTATTTCCACCAAAGTCACCGTAAGGCTCATATTTTCCTTTACCATTACTATTAACTGTAAAGTTTTGAACTTCAGTAAGAGTAGGTAATCTATAGTCGTTATTATTTCTTATCTTATAGAAATAAAGTGCACCATCACTGCCATAAAATTCAGCTTGATTAGCTCTAGTAACAGAAGCAACTGACAAGCTTCTTAAAAGAGCTGTACCAGTATTGGCACCAGTACCAAATTCCCTTGATGACACATTAAAGCCCGACTTATTACTTGACATACTTCTTTGAGAAATAAATTTGAAAGATGTATCTGTGCTGTAAACTTTACCAGCGTATTCATTACCACTTGCGTCAGTTGAATTAATATGTGGAGATGAACCCGTATTGTTGTTAACCTGAACAAAGTTATAGTCAGTATAGTATGTATAGTCGCCACCCCAGTAATAATTACCTGTTGTGTTGTTGCGCCAGAAACGACGCACCTGACCATTGTCGCCACACATTACATAATAACCATACTTTTTACCTGTATTGTCAACATTATAACCGTCACCACTGTCAGCAGGAACCCATTCTACGTCATTCATTGCTGATGTAAGTGTTGTTTCATTATTATTTGCTTTAGGGTCAACTGAATTCATTTCACGACGAATAATTGCAAGCTCATCTTTATCTTTATTAGTGTCAATACCATCAACCATTTCGCCACGAGATACATAGTAATAGTATTTTCCGTCGTCGTCAGCTTCGCCAACCATAATCATAGATGGTGCGTCAACTTCAACCTGAAGAATATGTTGACCATTTTTATAATTTATTAAAAGTGGTGATGTTTCGTAAGAAACCTTACCTCCACCATAAATTGTAAACTCTACCATTGAAGAAGCAAGACGTCTTACTGTATAGTCTGTTCCATTAGAAAGACTTGTTCCACCATTAAGGCCACAGGAGAGTTTGAAATCATTTATGTAAGAAGCGTCTGCAAAGTTTATACCACCACTACCGTAAACAATGATTTTTGCTTCAATAAAGTCATCGGTAAGTGATTTAGGATAGCAAACAAGACCTGAACTTGAGCCTTGTGCTTTAATTGTTGTATAACCATTTCTAAGGTTTTCAGGGTCAGACACAAGGAAGTCACCCTTAACATCATCTATGTCGCTACCCAACGCAACTGTAACTGCACCATTCATTGTTGCACTAATAGTTGTGCCGTTGTTATCACGTGTAAGTGTAGCAGTTCCAGGTGTTGTAAGTTCAAGGTCAATAGTAGTAACGTTTGCACTATAGTTACCACCTTTACCGGCATCAAAATTACCAATAACAGTCTGTAAAATACCAGACTGTTCCTGAACATCCTGAACTTCATCACCGGCAATTACAATTGCATCATAATATGTTAAAAACAAAGGGGTAAAGCAGAAGATAATTAATGACAAAATTGCCATAGCAGTAAGAACTTCAACCAAAGTCATACCGCGTTTATTGCCGAAATAACTTTTAAGTATGTTCTTCATAATGTTTTGCCCCTTTCTTTTAATCTGCTAAAACTGAAACTGTTGGTTTGCCCCAGTTAATTTTAAAACTACTTGTTGGTGTTGGTTGCTGAATATATTCAATCAACTCTTTACCACCAACTTTAGTTGTAAGTGCTTTACCATCAATTGAAACGCTTGATGCACCTAAATTAACATCAAGTTTTCTAAGTGGTCTTTGACCATTTTCGAAATATGATGGTTCACCAGGGCTTTGTGAATTTGCCGGGTCACCGTAGTAAAGGTCGCGGATTTGCGTCATCTTCTTTATAGCAGAGTCACCCAACTGGAAACCTTCTTCCTCTGCAATTACGGCATCAAGGAAGTATTTAAGAAGGTCAATACCTCTTGTTGTAATTTCTTCATTACTATCAATATCTGTGTTTTTTGCCTCATAAACACCGTTGAAGAGACACACATCACCGGCACTGAATACGCGATAAGTCTCAGTACTTGCACCCTGTGAGTAAATCTTTACATTAACATTACCGTTAAAGAAGATTCGGCTACCATTTGTAAGTATGTTACCATTCTGGTCAGTAACACCACCATTATTATATGTAAGGTATTCTTGCCATTCGCCACCTGATGCAAGACCGTTACCAATCATAACTGTACCTAATCTGTAACGATTACCAAGAGTAGCAACTAAAGTCTGAAGTGGCGCCAGTGCTTTATCCCATGTTGAGCCAGCAAAAGAACTTGTATTAGTGTGATAAACACCCATAGTAATGTCGCCGTCAACAACAATGTCACTACCATAAAGACCGATTGTTGCGTATTTACCTTTTGTAGGGTCAACATAAAGGCCACAATCTTCAAGAATAAGCGAACCTGATGTTGAGAATATGTAGAAGTTGTTTTTTCCGTCATTAATCTTGATTTCGCCAACATCATCAGACGGTCTTGCAAGAATCAAATCGCCTGCGCCAATCATTTCATAAACAGTAATGTTCTCTTGTGCAGGAATAACACCCAAGCCCTTCAAAACATTTAAAGCAAGTCTAACCAGACCATTTTTAAGTCTTTGCCACCATCTACCTGTTTTTGTATTGAACTGAGCCTCATCATAAGAAACAGTTTTTGTGTCACTATTATCAAAATCGTTTGTGTCAGTTGAAAGATAACCATCTGCACCATAGCAGGTTTCTGAATTTACAGTCTGTGATGGATACATATAGCCTGTTGATACACTTGTAACCTCACTACCATTGTTACTATAGCAAACAGCAGTACTTCTAAATTCAACAACAGGTTTAAGAATTTCTTTTTCAACACCGTTGTCATTTACAAGTGTTTCTTGCTCTGCTCCTGCAATTTCAATAGAAAAATAGCCTATTGCATTTTCTGACGCAGTTTTTGAGAACTTTAAGCCTTCCCACATTGTGCCTTCATTTTCATTACCACTATCATAGATAAGATAAATCTTATTACTTGTAATCTTTTCATCACTATCTTCAATAACGGAAACGAATTTATCAACATTATTAAAGCCAACAAGTCCATTTTTGAAATTGTCGTTATTATCAAAGTTGCTTGTTGTCTTTGTTGTTGCATTCTGGTATGCGAAAGCACCTGCCTCAACACCTGCACGAGCAAGATAATATGCCTGTTTCTGAGCGTTCATATATCTGACAGTTCTTAAAGACTGGCTTGCATAAGTACCGAGTGCTGCTGCAAGTACAGTAAGAATTAACATAATAAACAAAACCATTGGTAATGCCATACCCTGATTATTTTTAAGATACTTTTTCACAATGACACGCTCCTTTCAAAAGATTTTAATAAATCGCGAAAAATTAAACGATAACACGTAAAACTTCTTCAAGAGAAGTGCTACCTTCCATCATTTTATAAAGACCCTCGTCTTTAAGTGTTTTCATTTCCTGTGAAACTGCCAATTCCTTAACCTCTGCAACTGTTGCACGGTCAAGAATAAGTCGTTTCATTTCTTCAGTAACTGTAAGGAATTCGAATACAGCTTCTCGTCCCTTATATCCAGTATTATTACATGTAAGACAACCCTTTGCCTTGTAAAGCTTATAGCTTGGTTTATTATAACCATATTCTTCAAGGTCAGGAACAATAGATTTAAGCTCTGCGTGAGAAATCTCATATTCTTCTTTACATTTTGGACAAAGTTTTCTTACAAGACGCTGTGCAAGAACACCAACAAGTGATGATGCTGTAAGGAAAGGCTCAACGCCCATTTCATCAAGACGTGTAACTGCACCAGGTGCGTCGTTTGTATGAAGTGTTGAAAGAACCATATGACCTGTAAGAGCAGCTTCAACAGCAATTTTTGCAGTTTCGCTGTCACGAATTTCACCGACCATGACAATATCAGGGTCAGAACGAAGAACTGAACGAAGAGCAGCTGCGAATGTCATACCGGCACGATTGTTCATCTGTACTTGGTTAATACCTGCCATTCTACGTTCAACAGGGTCTTCAAGTGTAATAACATTCTTTTCAAGTGTACTGATTTCAGCCAATGTAGCATAAAGAGTTGTTGATTTACCACTACCGGTAGGTCCTGTAACAAGAACGAAACCGTAAGGCATATGAATAGCGTGGTTAAATCTATCAAACTGACGAGGACTGAACTTAATATCTTTAAGTGTAACAACATTTGAGTTACTTCTTTCAAGCAAACGCATTACGACTTTTTCACCGTAAACTGTTGGCATTGAAGCAATACGAACGTCCATTGTCTTATCGTCAAATTTAACTGTTGCACGACCGTCCTGAGGAATACGACGTTCAGCAATGTCCATACCACCAATAACCTTGATTCTGGAAATAACTGCTGAATACATCTTGATAGGGTTCTGCATAATTTCTTGCAAAACACCGTCAATTCTGAAACGGACACGCATATATTTTTCAAGTGCTTCAATATGAATATCAGATGCACCTGCTTTAATAGCATTATTGATAATCTGGTTTACAAGCTGAACAGCAGGTTTATCGTCAATGTCAAGATTTTCAGCCTCAACTGCCAAATCTTCCTCATCATCGTCGTAGTTATCAACACCACTGTTCATATTTGCAAAGTTTTCAATAGCTGCCTGAAGTTCCATATCGGCTGCTACTACAGGGCAAATTTCATAGCCTGTAAGCATACGAAGATAGTCCACAGTAAGAATATCGTTAGGATTCTTCATTGCAACATAAACAATACCATCTTCTTCATAAATAGGAAGGATATTGTTCTTAACAGCAAGTTCAGGAGTGATAAGGTTTGCAACTGCAATATTAACGCCAACTTCATCAATTGAAATGAACTTGTGACCTGTTTTACTTGCAAGCATACGTGCAACATCTTCTTCAGTACAGTAACCTAACTGTGTAAGGATTGTACCAATAAGCTGTTTGCTTGTTTTTTGTATTTCAAGAGCTTCTTCTAACTGCTCTGTTGTAATAATTCCGGCGTCAATAAGTCTTGCGCAAATACTACCTGGAATAATAATATTGTCTGCCATAGAAATACCTATCTTTCGTATTGAACTTTATTTTGTGAAGTTTACAATTACCATTGACGCTGCAACAGTACCATCTTCCTGTTTTGCCATAGCAATAGTGTCAATTCTTGCAATCTGTTCCTGTGAAACGATTTCAACTGCCATTTTTCTGACATCAATTTCTTCACCAACAACTGCAATTGTTGTAGTTGCTTCATTTACAAGTCCGTTAGCTACCATATCGCCAACCTGAATGTCAACAATTTTAAGATTATACTTTGCACACAATTCATCAAGCTCAATATAATAGTCAACCGGATTATATGTACCGTTATCTGCGATAATCTTATCATATTCAGCCTGTTGTGCTTCGTAATATTTTGAATCAGCCTTTAATTTTTCAAGACTTGCAACGAAAATTTTATTTTCATCATATTTTGTAACACTTGCACCAATAGTATCTTTTAAGTGTGCAACTTCAGAAATTGTAAAATATGATGCAACGCCTAACACTGCCACAAGGAATACCATTGCAATAACAACAAGTGCTACTGTACTTACTTTGTCTTTAAGGCCGGAAAGATTAATTTTTGTATTCATTTATATTTCCTCCTTAACCTTCAGTACTTGCTTCTGTTGATGAAGTCTCAGCAGGAGCCGTTGTTGTAGTTGTTGTAGTTGTTGTGGTTGTAGTTGTTGTAGTTGTTGTAACAAGCATACCAGATTCGTCAACAACAATGTTTCCACCAACTGAAACGTATATACGGAATGTATATGATTGATTTCCATTTGAATCTGTTGTTACAGATGGCATATTATTAATAACCTTAACTTGAGTTACTACATCTTTGAAATCTTCACCGTTTGTGAAAATTTGCTCTAAATCACGAAGCTGTGATACTGCGTCACCCATGCTTTGTGCAGCAGGAAGGCTACCTTCAATCATACAAATTGGATTTGTTGACCATTCCTGAACTGTAACTACTGTGTATTCAGCGTATTCAGGGCGATTTGACTGTATCAAAGACAAGAATTTAACTGCACTTGGTGATTTTGGTAAAATCTGGTCAACTCTCTGCTGAGATGTAACAAGATTATCATAAATTGCTTTATATTGTTCAAGTTCTGAAATTTCAGCACTTACAAAGCCGTTGCTCTTTTGAATGTCTTTAAGCTGAGCCTTGAGAATGAATAATCTTACAGCGAAACCACTGTACATAATAAGCATACAAACCAAAACTACCAACGCAACTTTGATAACTAAATCTTTTTTCTTTTTTCCTTCCAGCAATTTTCTATAACTTGCTGGTAACAAACTTACCTTAAACACCATTATCCCTCCAAACTTGAAATTGCAATTCCTATACAGCTTGCATATTCACCTAACGGTGTAACTGAACCTGCCTGTAAGTTTGGATAAAACTGTGGCACTTCCATAGGAACATATATATTTGATGCTACTGTAGGAGCAATCTTTTCTGATGCCGATGAGTTCATAATGAAATAGAGTTTTTCAATAGGTTTGCTATTCTGCATTGAGTAATAACTGATAGTTGATGAAGTTTCAGATGAAAGATATGTTGCAACTGTTTCAACATCCTCATCTGTATATGAACCATCTCTTGAACCCTTGAACACATTTGTTACTGCATTCTGATTTCTTTCAGTAATTGTAATTGAACGAACCATTGAAATTTCGTTGCCCTCAACAACAATGAAGTTAAGCACATCTTCAGTAAGATTAACAACGCCATATCTTACGCCACCACTGATTTCATTAAGACCACGACAGTATGCAAGTAATGAAGAGTCAATCTCCTGCACCTGTAATTTTGATGCCGTAAAGAGGTTGATGTAGCCTTCAAGCATCTGCTTTCTTGCTGCAATAAGCATTACATTTACCTGTGGATTACCTTCGTCGTCAGCAGTTTCACCTGCAACAACAAAGTCAACTTCCATTTCCTGAATAGGAATAGGAATAAACTCCTGTGCCTGTAAAAGAATCATATTGCGAAGTTTATCATTGTCAACTTTTGGGAAGGTTGCATATCGCATAAGCACATTTTCATTGTTTACGCCAATTGCAACATCAGTTGTCTGGAAATTACCCTGAGCCATAAGTTGTGTGATTGCATCATTGAACCTATCAGCATCTCTGATAAATGCTTCTCCAACAACACCTTCTTCCAAAGGCATATAGCCCATTGCAAGAATTTTGTAAGCGCCATTTTCTTTAGCAATTTCAACTGCTCTTATCTCATTGGTTGTAATTTCGCAACCAATAACGCTTTTAAATTTAGCCATATATATCATTCTCCTGTCAGTCTGAGGATTTTTTTTATGAACCAATTGATGTAGATGCTGTAAGCATTGGAACATAAAGGGCAATAAGCATACCACCAACAACAACACCAACGAAAATAAGTGCGATAGGTTCGATAATTGAGCGAAGGTTTCGTGATGTGTTTTCAACGTCTTCTTCAAAGAATTCAGCAACTTTGTCGAGAAGTTCCGGCAAAGCACCTGATTCTTCACCGATTGCCACCATACCTGTAAGCATTGGTGGGAAAATACCACTCTTATCAAGTGCGTCAGAAATACTCTTACCTTCTTCAATATCTTCAATTGCTTCTTTTACTGCTTTTTCCAGTTTTTCTGAACCTGAAGTAGGTCCTGCACTCTTAAGTGCTTCAACTGCAGTAACACCACCTGCAAGAAGTGTTGCAAATGTACGGCAGAAACGGGCAACAACCATCTTGGTCATAAAGTCGCCAAGCATTGGCATTGTAAGTTTATTGTTTTCCCATATTTTGTGAGCTATAGGGCTCTTGATAAATGCGAAAACTGCACCACCTATAAGTGCGGCAACAAGAATCCATGTACCTGTATCTTCACGAAGACTGTCTGAAGCATCAAAAATGAACTTTGAAATACCTGTAAGTTCAGTTTTACTAGTCATCATCTTCTTGAATATAGGAACCATAAACCAAAGCATTGCAAGAAGCAAAACAACTGCAAGAATCATAACGCTTCGTGGATATGAATAAGCTGATTTGATATTTTTTTGAAGATTTTTTTCTTTTTGAAGCATATCAGCCAGGCTGACAAGTGCCTGTTCCATAATACCACCGGCCTCACCAGAAGCAACCATAGCAACAAAGAGAGGTGAAAAAACTTTTGGATACTGTGCAAATGCATCTGAAAGTGGAGTACCACCCTCAACGTTTTTTGCAATATCTTCAATAATATCTCCAAGCTTAGGATTAGCACACTGTCTTGAAAGAGTTGTTAATGCTCTTGTAACAGGAACACCGGCTGAAAGCATAACTGCCAACTGTTTACAAACAATAGCAATATCTTCAGTTGTAATTTTTTTGCCGCCACCACTTGATTTCTTTTTAGCGGCTTTCTCTTTCATTTCGGTAACTATAATTCCATTTTCACGAAGTCTGTCAATAGCTTGAGCAGTAGTATCAGCAATAACTTCACCGTGCACGCTCTGGCCTTGTTTATTAAGACCGTCATAAGTAAAGGCTGCCAAGGCAAGTTGCCCCCTTTATATGTAAAAATTAGTAAATCTCTGATTAAAGTCCCATAGTACCCATAAGGCGAATAACTTCTTTTTGGTCAACACAGAATTCAAGAACTGACTCTCTTGTGATTTTCTGTTGTTTAAGAAGATTAAGAAGTGCCTGGTCCATAGTCTGCATACCCTGCATTGTACCTGTCTGCATTGTTGCATAAAGTTGATGTTCCTTTTCTTCACGAATAAGGTTTTTAACTGCAGGAGTATCTACCATATATTCAACAGCAGCAACTCTGCCACGGCCATTGATTGTAGGAATCAACTGTTGAGAAATAACTGCTTTGATTGTATTTGAAAGCTGTGAACGAATCTGTCCCTTTTGTTCTGCAGGGAAAGAGTCAATAATACGAGAAATTGTCATTGGTGCTGTTTGTGTATGAAGTGTTGAGAATACCAAGTGACCTGTTTCAGCTGCAGTAACGGCAATCTGAATACTTTCAGGGTCACGCATTTCACCAATCATAATAACATCAGGGTCATGACGAAGTACTGTTTTAAGTGCGTTTGCAAAGCTTTTTGTGTCTGTACCAATTTCGCGCTGACGAATTGTAGACATTTTATGTGAATGCAAGAATTCAATAGGGTCTTCAACTGTAACAACATTTGTTTCGTAATGAGTGTTAATATAGTCAATCATTGCTGCAAGCGTTGTTGACTTACCACTACCTGTAGGACCTGTAACAAGAACAAGCCCACGAGGAAGGTTACAAAGGCGCTTAACATCAGCAGGTAATCCGAGTTTATCAAGTGGGGGAATATCAAATGGAATTGCTCTGAATACTGCTGCAATTGAACCACGCTGAACAATAACATTTCCACGGAAACGAGCACACTTAGGAACTGAAATAGCCATATCAAGCTCCCAATTATCATCAAACTCTTTAGCCTGAGCATCTGTCATATATTTACGAAGCACTTGCTCAACATCTTCAGGATACATTTTGGGGTATTCTACCTGACGAACAAGAGAACCATTTATTCTAATACAAGGCTCAATACCACTTACAAGATGTAAGTCTGAACCACCTTTTTCAACTGTAAGGCGAAGCAAATCCTCAAGTGTATTTGGATATTGACTTGGTTTTTCAAAAAATCTCATATTATTCAACCTGTTTCCGCAATAAAATGAATATGCTTATATAATTGGCTATGGGGGTGCGAAAATCGCACCCCTTCGCTTGTTTTTATGCGTTCATTAACTCGTCAAGAAGACTTGTCATTCTTGTAGCCTGAGCAGATGTTACATAAGCGTATGTAACTGCTTTGTAAGATGCACCCTCAATTTCACCTGTAGCTGGGTTCTTCTCACCCTTTTCAAGTTCAAGAACAACTGTCTTGTATTCTACACCACCGAACACACCAGCATAAAGGTCCTGCATAACTGTAATATTAGTTTCAACTGCCTTTACAGCGTCTGCACTAGTGTCTTCTGTCTTTGACTGAATTGGAATCCAAGTCTTGTCGCCTGTGTCAACAGCGTCAAGAGTCTGGAGCAATTCAAGAATTTCGTTGTTCCATGTAACCTCATCACAGTAAACAATAAGGCTGTTTGTGATTGTTGCATGGTCATAGAGATAGAAACTTACGTTTTCATACTTAACGCCTTCAAGACGTTTCATAAGCTCGTCAACTGTGCAGTTCTGAGCTGTGTATGTATGTACTGTACTTGATGCAGAAGCAACATTTGCGTCAATATCCATAATAATTGCTTTTGCATTATCGATTGCTGTCTGAGTACCGAAGAGCCATAATGACTTAGTCATCTTATCATGACCATAAACATCTACATCTTGCACATACTTGCTAATAATTGCCTGAGCATCTGCTCTTGTAATGTTTACAAGGTCAATCTTTTCATAAGTAATTGGTTCTTCAACAGGCTCTTCTGGTGTTGTTGTGTCATCTGTATTTGTATCATTATTTGTTGTATCGTCAGTATTAGGAGTATCAGCAGTGTTATCGTCACCTGTGCTGTCATCAGGCTTGATTACAGGAGTGCCTGTACCGTTTTCGTCGCCTGTAATAGCATCAGCAGTATCAACAACCTTCTTGATTGTCATAATGTCAGTAAGCTGTGTGCCACTTACATATACAAAAAGTGTCATTGGATATGCAGACATTGTAATACCTTGATGAAGGCCAAGGCTTGCAAGGAGGTTTGAGAACTCTGTTGCTGAAATATAGTCAAGTTTGATAGGGGTAAATGCATTAGCAATACTATTACTACCTACGCTGATATTTTCAGGAGCATCAAGAATTTCAACAAGTTCATGGAGTTTAGCCATTTCCTTTGGATAAGCTGAAATCCAAACATCTCTGCCATTATTTGTCTGAGAAACTGTCTTCATATTTGAAAGACCTAAAGCACTTGCCTGACCAAGAAGCTCATCATAAGTAATATAGTCGAATGAGAACTTTGTAAGTACAAGGCTATCAACGAATGTTGAGTTGAGCTCACCTGCAGAAGCAACAAGGATTGTATTACCATCTTTAAGGTATGAAAGACCAACCATTCTTGTAACATAGTCAATTGCTTTAAGTGGCGATACCTTTTCAAGGTCAACAGTTACAGTTTCTGTACCTGCGCCTTTGTAGATAACTGTATAACCAGCATTATAAGCGATTGAAGAAATAAGGTCTTTTACGTTTGATTCTTTAGCCTTGATTGTGATGCTTGAAGAAATAACTTTGTTTTCTTTATTCTCGCTTGTCACAGGAACTTTAAGAATCTGACCTCTGTAAATTGAATCACTGCTATCAAGGTCGTTGTAAGTCATAATGTCACTTACTGTAACACCATTCTTACTTGCGATTGAAGCGAGTGTGTCACCACTCTTAACTGAGTAGTAACGATACTGACCGAGGCTTGTTCCTTTTAATCCGCCTCCGTTGTTGTCTGAACCCATTACAGTAAGTGGAGCCACTGCACTGATAAGGAGTACAATTGACAAAGCAATTACAAGAATTGATTTGCCGAGTCTCTTAGAACCTTTCATTTTTAGTTCCCCCTAAAAACTTTATATGTTAATTAAAATAATTACCGATTTATTAGTATGTAAGCTGAATTTTCTTTTCGCCAAGTGCCACAATAACACATTCGTCTGTTATGTCTTCAACGAGCCATGAAGAAGTACCTACATAATCACCAACTTGAAGATGTGGATAAGACTGATTGTCTGCTTCAACTGTTGCTGTATAATAACCGTCAGAGTTTACGATAATTGCTGTAACCTTTGCATTTGCAAGTGCTACATCATCAAAAACATCATCACCAAGCACTTCAATATCTTCGTAATTTCTTACGTCCTGAGGTAGTACATCTACCTGCGAGCCTGAGTTATTACCACCAACAGGACTTTCATCAATTTCAATAGTTCCTGTTGTAAAAATAATAACAAGTGCTACAAGAACTGAAATTCCTAAACAGATTGCAGGAATAATAACCTTCATTTTAGGGTTTTTCTCAAAGAATCCTGTGATTCCCCCACCCCTTTTATTTCCGCTACTGCCACCTTTAAGCTTAGCGATTAA
Organism: uncultured Clostridia bacterium; assembly: GCA_937892525.1. Classification (GTDB taxonomy): domain Bacteria; phylum Bacillota; class Clostridia; order Oscillospirales; family Acutalibacteraceae; genus Fimenecus. Next base: position 80,378 of record CALAEV010000025.1, on the reverse strand, counting down.
GTCTTTAATGTCCATATTCATTATAAAACAGCCTCCTAGACGATAATAAACACAATATGTAGTGGTTGTCGAAAATTTTATACATATTCCGAAAAAGAGTAGACTACTCCCCAATATGTATAATTACACATAATTATTTTACTATGAAAATGTAATAAAATCAACTTTTTTTTTACATTTCCATATACAAAAAACAACTCACATTTTGGCTATTTTGCATACAGTTTTTGACATAATTTGGTTGTTAAAAAATTAACACTATTTTGAGGTATGAAAAAGCCCCTGACGAATACCGTCAAGGGCTTGATTATAAATGATTTTGGTCAAATATTCAAATTAATATTTGATGTTTGAATATACACCAGTGATTTCAGCTTCACCTGTACCTGTTGCAGGAACAATAGCAATCTTAATTGCAAGTGTAGCTGAGAATGTGTATGAATACTCAAGGTTTGTAAGCTTGCCGTCAACAACAGTAGCTGTAAATACAATCTTATCATAAATTGCTTCTGAACCACTTGCTTCAACCTTAACTGCATTACCAACTGCTTCATTGATACTTGCATTTACCTGGTCAAAAGTAATGTAGTCGTTTGTAGCATGTGCAAGAGCGCTGTTTGCATCAGGAGTAATAGTTTTCTTAATAGAAATCATATACTTGTTGCCATCAACCTTAACTGCGTCAACATCGTTTTCTGTAAGTGTCATAGCTTTCATAAGGTATTTACCGTCAAAACCTTCGCCCTTACCGTTAACAACATCTGCATCAACTGGTTTGTTAAGACCAAGGAAGCCACCAACAACAGAGTCAAGAGAAGCGTTTTCGTCAACACCATGAATAATATCATTAAGTGTATCTGTTGCACTACCTACATCAATACCTTTTGTGAACTTACCTTCTCTGTGAAGTTTGTAAGAACCTTTTGCTGCTTTAGCTGTTGTATCGTTAAAGATTTTAACTACATCAGCTTTTGATGGGCCATTGTCAGTAGCACCATTATTTGTAGTACCACTGTTGTCAGTTGTGCCACTGTTATCAGTTGTACCGCTGTTATCAGTTGTACCACTGTTAGAACCACTGTTTGCAAATGGGTCTGTAACTGTGCCACCATTGTTTGTTGTGTTGTTAGAATCTACGTTTTCAGTTGGGTTCTGTTCTTTTGCCTTTTCAATAGCAGTTTCAGCTGCTGTTTTACCCATGCTAACAACTGCAAATGTAAGAACTGCTGCAAGAAGAATTGCCCAGAATTTTGTCCAGTTTTCGCTCTTCTTAGCTTTTTTCATAGCCTTGATTTCAGCTTGTTCTGGAGTTAAAGGTTTCTTTGCCATAATTATTTTCTCCTTTCACCTAACGGGAAATCATCTATCTCTTATGAGAAGTTTGAATAAGTACAAATCATATCGCCAGCACCCTTACCTGTGATAGGAAGAAGAGTAGCTTTAAGATTAAGTGCTTTAACGTTCATTGAGTAAGAAATAGTAACACTCTTAAGGTTGCCACCATCGATTTCAGCTGTAACTACGATTGATGTGAAGTCAACATCGCAAGATTCAACTTTAAGAAGGTTACCTGCTGAACCAAGAGCACCTGCAACGCCTTCCTGAACCTCTGTAAGAGTAATGAAGTCGTTTGTTACGTGATTAAGAGCATTTTTGCCATCTTTCTGAGGGTTGTTGCAAGCGTTAAGCTGGAACATATATCTGTTACCATCAACTTTATACTGCATAACATCGCCTTCTGTAAGAGCAAATGCTTTCATAAGGTATTTTTCATTGTTCATTCTGCCTTCTGCTGGGAGTTTACCACCCTTAACGTCAGCAGTCCAAGCTGGGTCGTCTTTAGTACCAGTAATACCAAGGAAGCCACCAACAACAGAGTTGAGGTCAGCATTTTCGTCAACGCCCTGAATAATACCATTAAGTGTATCTGTTGCGCCACCTACATCAATAGGAGATGTGAAGTAGCACTTTCTTTCCCACTTATAGTTGCCTTTATAAACTTTTGCTGTTGCATCGTTTACTGCTTTGATAGCGTCAGCCTTTGAAGTATCTGCTGCGCCTGAATCACCTGAAGGTGTGTTTGCGTCGCCTGAATCACCTGAAGGTGTGTTTGCGTCGCCTGAGTTTGAACCACCGAAGTCAACAACGTCGTCGTTGCCACCAGCAGATTCATTGCCACCCTGCTGTGTCTGAGCGCCACCGTTAACAACTGTGCCGCTACCAATAGCAGGTGCAAATGCGATTGCTGCAAGAGACCATGCGATTGCAATAGCAAGGAAGAATGCTAATGCTTTTGTAAATGTTCCGAAGAAGAGATTTCTTTTAGCTGCCTTTTTTTCTAATTTAGCCTGAAATTCTTCGGGTGTTAAAACCTTTTTAGCCATTTTTAGGTTCCCCTTTCAATGATATGTATTCATATACATACTAAATTTACAACAAATTTTGCAAAAAGTCAATCATTATTTTTTCGTTTTTGCAAAAACTTTTCAAAAATTGCACTAATTGGTAATCCGACCACATTAAAATAGTCGCCATTTATGCGTCTTATGAACTTTGAAGCATACCCTTGAATGCCATAAGCCCCTGCTTTGTCATAACAATCATTTGTATCTATGTACCCATAAATTTCCTCATCAGAAAGTGGCAAAAATTCGACTTGAGTTTCTTCAGCGAATGTCATTGACTTGCCGTTTTCAATTATGCACACACCTGTAAACACAGAATGTACTCTGCCTGAAAGTGATTTGAGCATATTATACGCATCTTCTCTATCTTTGGGTTTGCCGAGGATTTTATCGTCAAGTACAACTATTGTGTCTGCGCCGAGTACAGTTTCGTCGTCTGCACGCTCTACTGCCATAGCCTTTCGTGCTGCAAGAAATACAACTGCATCTTCAGGTTTAGTGCCCTCAGGAATTGTTTCGTCTGCATCTGCAACGCGCACGGTAAAATCATACCCTGCATTTTTAAGTATTTCACTTCTTCTTGGTGATTTTGACGCTAAAACTAACTTCATATTTTACCCTCATTTTTAAGTTGGTTGATTTTCAATATCATAGTCTGAGTTTTACTGTCAGGAAGTTCACCATTCATAACCATTTCTACTGCCTTTTCCAAGGAAATTTTATAAACCTCTAAAAACTCGTCTTCATCAGGACTCTGCTCGCCAAACTCAAGTTCTGTTGCAAGGTACATGTGAATAATCTCACCACAGTAACCTGGAGTTGGATAAAGCTTACCTAAACTTATATATTTATTAGCAACTGCGCCTGTTTCTTCTTTAAGCTCACGCTTGCCTGCTTCAAATGGGTCTTCACCTTTTTCAAGTTTGCCTGCAGGGAGTTCAGTAACAATTTCCATATAAGGATAACGGAATTGTTTTACAAAATATAAATTGTAATTGCTATCAAGAGGTGCTACACAAACGCCTCCATTATGCTCAACAATTTCACGCTTTGCAACTGAGCCGTTTGGAAGAAGTGCATCATCAACACGAAGATTTACAATTTTACCCTTGAATTTATATTCCTGATTTATTGGCTTTTCTGTTAAATCCATATTATTCACCATACTTCTTAATAAGTTCTTTGTAGTGTCTGCCTTTTTCTTCAAAATTCTTGTATTCATTATAGCTTGATGCTGCCGGAGAAAGAATACATATTCCCTTTGTCTTCTCATATGCAGTTTTTACTGCTTCTTCAAGATTTTCTGCTTTTATGAGTGTTTTGCTTGTGCCGTTTTGGAGCATCATATCAATAATTTTATGACCTGTGGTTTTTGTACCGATAATTACACTTAAATCACTGTTTTCAAGGTCAACTGCAAAATCTGTATAGTCAATTCCCCTATCTTTACCACCGATTATAAGTGTATTTGCCTTAATTGCATTAACTGCACACATTACAGCGTGTGGAATTGTAGCAATACAGTCGTTATAGAATGTAACACCTTTGTATGTGCCAACATTTTCCATTCTGTGCTCAATACCTTCAAAATCGTCAATAGCTTTTTTAGCATCTTCTGCGCTTACACCAAACTTTGATGCAGCTGTAAAAGCATAAAGCACATCGTGGCGATTGTGTTCGCCTGCCAAATGAATGTTTTCGATTTCAAATGGCAAATCAGCGTCTTTTTCTACTGCAATCGCATTTGATTTAACGGTATTTAAATCGAGATAAGGCGCCAGACCTTGAGTACCATTATATATAAATGTATCGTTTTCGTTTTGATGACGTACAATGTTGAGCTTTGCATTTACATAGCCTGTCATTCCACCCTTATAGTGTTCAAGGTGTTCTTCATAAATATTTGTAAGAATTGAAACATCTGGAGAATTTCTTGTAAATTCAAGTTGATGTGATGACATTTCAATAACCGCAATTTTTTCTTCAGTCATTTCTTCAATGTAGTCAAGAACAGGAAGCCCCATGTTGCCCATGAGTTCACAATCCACACCACCTGCACAAAGCATTTTATATGTAAGTGTTGAAGTAGTAGTCTTGCCTTTTGAACCTGTTACACCGATTTTCTTACAAGGCGCATATTTCAAAAACAAATCCGTTTGACAAGTAACATAAGTATTTTCTGGTACATCAACATTCACAAAAGAAATGCCGGGGCTTTTCATAACTACATCGAATTTGCCGATATGCGAAAGATAATCTTCACCACAGAAATACTCAACAAAATTATCGTCAATTTTCTGCTCTCTGCCGTCACCGATTGCAAGGATTTTTTCAGGTAGATATTTCCTTATATAATTGTATGTGCTTTTTCCCTCACGACCAAAACCGAGAATAAGCACTTTTTTGTCTTTTAAGAATTCAATAATTGGAGGTAACATAGCTTTCTTCATCTCCTAAAACGCATATATATTGATTATACATTCATAAACTTAAAAAATCAATGTGTTTTCTTCGACAAATTTGAGTTTGTCGGGGTGTTTTCGTAGGGGCGGATACCATCCGCCCCTACGACCGACCCATGTTAGTAACATATCGCACCGACAAGCTCCAATTTATCACACTGATTTAATTAGAAAAATATCTTGAAAAACTTATTAAAACATAGTTGCATTGTTTAGGCAATTGTGCTATAATTTCTCTAACGTGCTGAAAAATTCTATCTATTTTTCACATAAGGGTACACTTTTTAGGAAAGGGAGGCGCGCTTTATGAAAGCATACACCTCAAATAACATCAGAAATATTGCTGTGCTTGGTCACGGCGGAAAAGGAAAAACTACACTTTGTGAAGCAATGCTTTATGTAGCAGGCGCAACTGACAGACTTGGTAAAGTTGCTGACGGTAACACAGTTCTTGACTTCGACGCAGAAGAAAAGAGAAGAAAGTCATCAGTTTCATCTGCTATGGCAGCAATTGAATGGGACAACACAAAGTTAAATATTATAGATGCTCCGGGTCTTTTTGACTTTGAAAACGGCTCAGCTGAAGCAGTTCGTGCAGCTGAGGCAGTACTTATCGTTACAAGTGCAGGTTCAGGCGTTGATGTTGGTACAGAAAAGGCTTTCAAGGCAGCTGAAAAGAGAGGCCTTGCAAAATTCTTTGCTATTACAAAAACTGACTCTGACCACAGAAGTTTCTACAAGACTTTTGAGGCATTGAAAGAAGTTTATGGCAACAAACTTTGTCCTACAATCATTCCTTATATGGAAGGCAACATTACAAAATCTTATGTCAACCTTATGACAGGTATGGCTTATGAATATGATGCAGAAGGCAAGGCAACAAAAGTTGCAATGCCAAATGACCCAATCATCGAAGAAATGACGTCTGCATTTATGGAAGCAGTTGCTACAACTGATGACGAGCTTATGGAAAAATTCTTCGAAGGCGAAGCATTCACACAAGAAGAAATTCTTAAAGGTCTTTGCACAGGTATTTTTGACGGTTCAATTTACCCTGTATATGCAGTTGCAGGTCTTACTTGCGCAGGTGTTGACCAGCTTCTTTACAGCCTTGCTTGGTCAGTTCCAGGTGCATACGGTTATGCAGGTGAATCTGCAAAAACTGAAGATGGCGAAGAAACAATTCTTCCTTGCGATATTAACGGACCTCTTGCAGCAATCTGCTTTAAGACAGTTGCAGACCCATTCGTAGGTAAAATGTCATTCTTTAAAGTAGTTTCAGGTAAACTTACTCCTGACACTCAGGGCTATAACGTTCGCACAGGCGAAACAGAAAAAATGGGTAAATTCGTTACTGTTAAGGGTGGCAAGCAGGAAGATGCTAAAGAGATTATCGCTGGTGATATCGGCGTAGTTACAAAGCTTGCAGGCGTTAAGACAGGTGATACAATCTGTGATGCAAAGAACATTGTAATCCTTGACGGTGTTGACGCTCCTAAACCATGTCTTTCAATGGCAGTTAACGTTCGCAAAAAGGGTGAAGAAGAAAAAGTTGCTCAAGGTCTTTTCAGACTTATGGAAGAAGACCCATCAATCTCATTCACAATCAATAAAGAAACAAAAGAACAAGTTCTTTCAGGTCTTGGCGAACAGCATCTTGACGTTATCGTTTCAAAGCTTAAGAACAAATTCGGTGTTGAAGTTGATTTAAGTGTTCCTAAGGTTGCTTACAGAGAAACAATCAGAAAATCTGCTGAAGCACAGGGCAAACATAAGAAACAATCTGGTGGTCATGGTCAGTTCGGTGATGTACATATTCGTTTCGAGCCATGCGACAGTGACGAACTTATCTTTGAAGAAGAAGTTTTCGGTGGCGCAGTTCCAAAGAACTTCTTCCCTGCAGTTGAAAAAGGACTTCGCGATTGCGTTCTTAAGGGCGTTCTTGCAGGTTACCCAATGGTAGGCGTTAAGGCTACTCTTTATGATGGTTCTTACCACCCTGTTGACTCATCAGAAATGGCATTCAAGATGGCTGCTTCGCTTGCATACAAAGCAGGTATTCCAAAGGCAGACCCAACAATTCTTGAACCGGTTGGCACACTTGTTGCTCGTATGCCTGATGACAACCTTGGCGACATTATGGGTGACATTACAAAACGTCGTGGTAGAGTTCTTGGTATGGGACCTGCTGATGAACCAAAAATGCAGGAACTTACAGCTGAAGTTCCAATGGCTGAAATGGGCGACTTTACAACAGTTCTCCGTTCAGTAACAGCAGGACGTGGCTCATTCTCATTTGAGTTCACACGCTACGAACAAGCTCCACAGAATATCGTTGAAAAAGTTATTGCAGAAGCAAAAGTTGACGAAGAATAAAAATCAATAAAAATTGTCCCTACGGAAATCCGTAGGGACTTTTTTATTTAATGAATATTGAATAGTGAATAATGAAAAAAGAATAATTGTGGAACTGCGTTGCAATTATAATTGTAGGGGCGATTCACGAATCGCTCGTTTTCATTTTATTCCTCAACCACTTGTTGCTCTGTTGTTGCAGTAGTTGTTGTAGTTGTTTGTTCTGTTGTGGATTCAGTTGTAGATTCGGTAGTTGACTCTGTTGTAGTCGGCTTGGTTGTGCTAGTTGTCGATTGTGGTTTCGTTGGTTTTGGTTTTGTATTATTTGAGCTTGTGCCACCTGTATATCTTCTTGTAGTTGTAGTAGTTGACGAAGATGTTTCTTCAGTTTCGCTTTCTGTTTCTGACTCTGTTTCAGTTTCTGTTGTAGTAGTGGTTGTTGTAGTTTCTGTATTCAATGTAACATCAGCGTATTTTGTATATTCTGGACCACGCTTACCACAAGCAGTAAAAACTATTGCAAGTACAAGTATTAAAACAAAAATAAGTACTTTTTTCATAATTAAATCTCCTTTATATTTCCGTACACCTGAACAACTTCAAGCTTATCACTGTAGAGAATTTCTTTTGGTGTAACAACTCGTCCACCATTTGAGTCAATATCAATGCCGAAGCATTTATAAGCATACCACACATAATGTGCACAATGTGTCGTTGTAGGTATTATATTTTCATCGCGACCACTCAAAATACCTGACATAAGTGAGTAATCGATTCCGATAAGTTTTTCCTTTGTAAATGTTACAACTTCGTCAATGATTTCTGTATTCACATTTTTAGGTCTTAAAACTGCAACAAGTGGAAAATCACGCCACTCGCCTATATGACCAAATGCTGACTTTTCGCCAATCATAACAGCCTGCGCGGTTGTGCCTTTTTCTGCATCAACAACTATTGCAGCGTGACCGTGACGCCAACCTAACGAATGAATACTTAATGTAATGATTATATCACCATTTTGAAGATTTGCAAATTGTGGGTTTTGTATTGCGTTACCCTCAGTATCCGTAATATATTCGTGACAAGCAAACACACCTTCACGAACACATTTGTAATCTTTATCAGCAAGGTAATACTCACGGTATTCCTCAATTTTTTCAGGATTATCTGCAAAATTATCAACTGCAGGTTTACCAAGTCCGGTTTGTGAAAATATTAATTCGTAATCTTTTTCGGTTAAGTCTTCTTGGCTTTCAAACTTTTCATAAACTACAGCCCAACCTGTGTCACTAACTTGTCCTACATCCTCATAAGCCCATATATCCGTAATTTCACTTAATGCAAAATCAACAGTTTTGAATGCTACAAGCACAATCAGTAAAACAGAAACAACTCGCATAAAAGTATTGCTTTTCTTAATCATCAGAATCCTCCTTGCAGAGAAATTTTCTGATTCGTTGTGCATCTTCATATCCTTTGCGGTATAATTCTTCAATGCCTTTTCGCGGATGTTTTAATGTACTTACACCGCAACAGTCGTCAGGCGACAAAACAAGTACTTTACCTTGTTTTTCAAGCTTATTTATATAATCAAGACTTTCGTTATATTTATCTATCATAGAATACATAAGATGTGCCGTTTCAGGATATTTTTTCATTACTGTTTTATAAACATCCTCAGGCACCTTGTGAGGTTTGTAATAATCAGCAGGCAAAGAAAGTGTAACAATAATCTTATCACAACCATCATTCAATGCTTTTTGCATAGGAATAGGGTCAGAAAGTCCACCATCATAGAAGAAGACGCTGTCCTTTTCATATGCAGGACACACAACAGGAATACAGCAAGACGCTTTAAGTTCAAAATAGTCATTTTTCTGCATATTTCTATAATCAAGATATACCGTTTTTCCTGTAACTGCATCAGTAGTAACTATATAAAAGTTACAGCTGTGAGATTTCATTTTTTCAAAATCAAGAGGGTCTTCTCCACCATTTGCAGTCAGAGTCGTGTAAATATAATCAAGCCCTATATAAGACTTGTTTTTTACAAGATTATAAAAGCTCATATACTCACGGCGTGAAGAATAATCACGATAAAACCTTAATGTTCTTTCTTTGTGTCCACCAAGGTATGAAATAATATTTGCACTTCCTGCAGAAACACCTATATAATAAGGAAACTCCAGACCTTCATCAAGACAACGGTCAAGAACACCTGCGCCGTAAACTGCACGCATTCCGCCACCAACATCAATGTAGCCGGTCAAAAAATCTCCCCCTATACTTAAATTTGCAAGGATATTTTACCATATATTTCATATTATTGCAATTATTGTAAGTGCTTAAACTGTTATTTTGCATTTTTAGGGTAAAAATATTTCTAGGGAGTGATTTTATGTCAACAACAGATAAAGAATATGACAAAATGGCGAAAAAAGCATCACCCAACTCACCAAAAATATTAAACTGCGTGAAAGCATTTGTTTTTGGTGGTGCAATATGCACTTTTGGACAGTTTCTTAACTGGGGATTTGAAAAACTCGGATTTTCAGAAGATTATGTTAAAGCTCTTACACCGTCTGTGCTTATAATTATTGCATCAATCCTTACAGGTGTAGGCGTGTTTGATAAAATTGCAAAGCACGCAGGGGCAGGAACAATAGTACCTATTACAGGCTTCGCAAATTCGGTTGTTTCCCCTGCCCTTGAGTTCAAAACCGAAGGTCTTATTATGGGTACAGGCGCAAACATTTTCAAAATTGCAGGTCCGGTAATAGCATACGGTATTTTCGCGGCAGTTATTTACGGATTAATTGCTTATTTGTTGAAATTGTATTAAAAATGCTCTACAGACTATTCTGTAGAGCATTTTTTATTTTCATTCAAGACTTTCTTATATGTAGGACATTCTGTATAATTCTTATAGCACAACTCCCCAAGAGTCCAGGCAGTTAATTCATTATAAACCATAACGCAATATGGAATATTGTCCCATCTAGAAACTTCATCTTCTAACAAAGGGCATTTTATTAACTCTTTACACTCCATATTCACTCACCTCGACCATATTTTACTCAATCTTTGAGTTATTGTCAATACTCAATTATTGAGTGTTGTAAAGTTTATATGAGGTGATTATTTTGAAAATTTATATACAAAGACTAATCGACTTACGCATAGATTCAGACCTTACACAAACAGAAGTTGGAAAGGTTATTAATAAAAGTCAACAAGGATATGACCATATAGAAAACGGCAGAGCAAACATATCAGTTGACGATATAATAACCTTATGTAAGTTTTACAATGTTTCGCCATTATATGTTTTAGGCTTTATTGATGAAATTGAAAAATTAAAATAGAAAACACGGTGTGCTTTTAACAAAAGCACACCGTGTTTTTGTGTGTTAAAGTTTATTCTTCAAACTGAAAACCGTAATCGAATTCCGGATTGTATTCATCGTATTCAGGCTCTGAAACGCTTGAATCGTCAACAAGCTTTACTTCTACATCAAAGGTTGAAATGTTGTACTCTGAATCCACACTACAGATTGTAAGAGTAATTTTATCTCCTACTTTTGCAGACTCAATAGCATCTAACAACACATCTTGTGTTTCCATATCTTCACCGTTGACCTTAATAATCATATCGCCTTCTTTAACGCCTTTATTTTTAAGGTCACTACCATTCATAATTGTATCAATTATAACTGAACCTGTTGGCAATTTGTTTGCCTGAACAACTATTGAATATGTCTGACTCTGGCTTGAAAGAGCTACTTTTACACCAAGTACAGGACGATTTGTAACAACGCCGTTTTTAATGAGTTCGTCAACAATTTCTTTGACTGTTGTGCTTGGCACAGCAAATCCCATACCCTCATAGTCTTCTGATGCAATTTTTGATGAGTTAATACCGATTACCTGACCATATTCATTTACAAGAGCGCCACCTGAATTACCAGGGTTAATTGGTGCTGTATGCTGAACACAAGCAACCTCGTACCCAACAGGACTATCAACAGGACGGCCAATTGCAGAAACCATACCATTTGTGAATGAGCCAAAGAACTGCATACCACCAGGGTTGCCAATTGCATAAACCGTGTCACCCACTTCAACAGAAGCTGAATCTGCAAATTCAGCAGGTTTAAGGTCTGTTGAGTTAACTCTTACAACACCTATATCAGTTTTTGCATCAAGACCTACAATAACACCATCATACTGCGTGCCATCAGCAGTCTGCACAATGATTTTTGGATTTTTCGCATCAATTACATGAGCACAAGTGATAATGTATGTTACCGTATTGTCACCATTTGTACCCATAACAATCCCTGTGCCTTCAGAATAAACTCTTTGCTGATTGCTTAAATACACAAGAATACCTACTGAGCTTTCATGGACTTTCTTATAAATCTGTTTTGCAGAAAGCTTTTCACCACTATTTGCAACTTCATCTTCATCATTGATAATTCCCTCAACAAGATTAAGTTGTGTATCGTCACCACCGTTTGTGTTGTTGTCAGTATTACCACCGGTTACAAGTGTGCCTACAAGTATTCCCATTGAAATAAGAAAACAAGCACATATTATAACAACAGCAATAATAAGTCCTTTTTTCTTGCCCTTTGACGCCTTTTTAGGTGCTTCAGGCTTTGGGGTTACAGGGCTTTGATAACTGCCATAAGGCATATACTGACCACCACTGTAATAAGTATTGTATTGACTTGTTGCAGGTGGAGTAAAAGGTGTGTTATTTACCGGTGGTGTAACAGGCGCAGAATTAGTATTTTCTGTTGTGTTTTCTGTACCGTTCATATTGTTTTCAAAATTCTGGTCCATAGTGGCCTCCATTATTTTTTGTTTTTATCAAAAATCATTGTAAATCGTGTAAACTGTCCCTCTACACTTTCGGCGTAAATCTGACCACCGTGCAATTCAACAATTGTCTTGCAAAGATAAAGTCCGAGACCAGCACTCTTTACATCATAACTTCTTGATTTATCTACTTTATAAAAACGCTCGAAAATCTTACCGATTTCTTCAGAAGAAACGCCATCACCTGTGTTTTCAATAGAAACAAACAATTGGTCACGAGTATTCTCACCTGCTGAAATTGTAATTTTTCCGTTTTCGTTTGTAAATTTAACTGCGTTGTCAACAAGGTTGTAGATTACCTGATAAAGCATATCACGGTCTGCAAGTATTCTAACCTGCCCTATTGTATCAAGCCCTGCAATTTCAATATTTTTCTTTTCTATTTCTTGCTCAAAGCTTAACAGACAATCAATAATCAATGGCGAAATATCAAAATCTGTGTGTTTCGGTTCAAGCTCACCTGCTTCAATTTTTGAAAGGTTAAGCATGGCTGTTACAAGTCGTGAAAGACGTTTTGTTTCGTTTGAAACTATCTGCAAATACTCGTTATGCTTTTCAGGTGGAATTGTACCGTCAAGCATACCGTCAATAAATCCACCAATTGTAGTCATTGGTGTTTTAAGCTCGTGAGAAACGTTTGCAACGAAACTTCGTCTTGACGATTCAAGTACCGAAAGAGCCGACGCCATTCGATTGAAATTACTGCACAACTCTGCAAATTCGTCAGAGCCACGCACAACAACGCGTTTACTGAAATCCCCTTGCGCATAAGCCTTTGTTGCGTTTGACATCTGTCTTAAAGGTCTTGTAAGCTTTGCAGTAAAGGCATAAACAACAAGGAATGAAAGGGCTGCTGCAAATATTGCCGAAGATAAGAACAAGCTCATTATTCTGCCTGCGTATTCCTTGAGGCTGGATTCAAGAGGAGTTGCTGCAAAAACGGCACCTATAACAGTATTACCCACTCTTACAGGAGCACCTGCAAGGAATGTTCGTTCATTGAAAAGACCTTGCACTTTTGAACTGCTGAAGAAATAACCCTTTGTAACTGACGACATAATATCGTTAGGAATTTCATAACCCTTGTGAAGCATACAACCGTCACTACCAGGTGAATAGTTGTATAAAAAATCTTCTTTACAAAGAATTACTCTGCCTTCTGTATTACAGAAAAACACATCTGCATCAATAGCGTTTGATGTCACACCTAAATTGTTACAAACAATAATCAATGAATTATTGAATTCTTCCTGAGTAGTGCAGCCTTCAAAAAGTCTTTCGCAATACATTGCATTCTGCTTTACATTTTCAGTTAAAAGCATTTCTTTTTCACTTGAAAGTCGTGTTGAAAGAAACACGGTAATAGCAGACGCCAACACAATATAACTTACAAGAATCATTGCCGTCATAATTGTAAGATACTTTGCAAACAACGGCAAATGTGTAAAGAATTGTTCTATTCTTTTGTAATTTTTCTTAAAAACATTATTATCTCTTGCCATGTGTTTCAAATCTGTATCCTACGCTCCAGATAGTCTTAAGCTCCCATTCAGGAGAAACTCCCTTAAGTTTATCACGAAGTCTTTTAATATGCACATCTACTGTACGGCTGTCACCGTAGTAATCAAACCCCCACACATCATCAAGCAACTGGTCGCGTGTGAAAACTCGGTCAGGATTGCTTGCAAGATGATAAATAAGTTCAAGTTCTTTTGGTGGAGTGTCAACAACCACGCCGTCAACTTTTAACTCATAGTTTGTAAGGTTGATTGAAAGCTTATCATAATGAACTTCTTTAATATCTCCACTTTTAACGGCAGATGTACGACGAAGTACAGCTTTTATACGAGCAACAATCTCTTTTGTATCAAATGGCTTTGTAACATAGTCATCAGCACCAAGCTCAAGACCTAAAACCTTATCAAAAACTTCGTCTTTTGCAGTAAGCATAATAATAGGTGCTTCACTTGTTTTTCTGATTTCACGGCAAACCTGCCAACCATCAAGTTGTGGGAGCATAATATCAAGCAAAACAAGGTCAGGATTACCTGCATTAAATGTATTTACGGCGTCAATTCCATTGTGAGCCATTACAACTACATAGCCTTCTTTTTCAAGGTACATTCTAAGTAATTCGCAAATATTTTTGTCATCATCAACGACCAAAATTTTCTCTTTTTGCATAATACATTCCTCCTCAAAATTTATCTATAATAGAAATATATCCCTCAAATTTTAACAAAGTAATAACAAAGTTTTAGTTTTTTATAAATTTTATGCTTATTTATGATATTTAGCATTGTTTGTTATTGATAATGCTCTGTAAACTTGTTCTGTCAGCATTATTCTTGCAAGTTTGTGAGGAAAAGTCATTTTTGACATGGAAAACTTATAGTCTGACATCTGTTTGATTTCGTCCGAAAGTCCGAATGAACTGCCAATAATAAAAGTAATATTATTTTTACCAGAAAGCGCTATATCTTCAATCTTTTTTGAAAGTTCTTCCGAAGACATCTGCTTACCCTCAATACACATTGAAAAAACAAAAGAATTTTTAGGGATTTTTGCTTTAATCATCTGTGTTTCTTTATTAAGAGCATTTATAATTTCTTGTTCTGACGGATTATCAGAGAGCTTCACAGGCTCTAACTCGGTAACCGTTAATTTGCAGTATGCTGAAAGTCGTTTTTCGTACTCTGCCGAAAACTCTTTCATATATTTTTCTTTAAGCTTGCCTAAAACTATAAAATTTATGTTTATCATAATATCAACGCCTTTTCATCCCATATAGGCTTTGCAACACGAATAAAATAATCCTCGCCTTCGCGTGCACCTGACATTTCTAACGCTGAAACACTTGTCTGGTATGCAAGTTGAGGCATATTATTTTCACGGCTTAAATGTCCTAAAAATATTCTTGTTGTACCACTTTTCACAAGCTCGGTAAGTGCCTGTGCACACGCATCATTTGACAAATGCCCCTTAACACCTAAAATTCTTCTTTTAAGCATATATGGGTAACCACCACATTGAAGCATATTAACATCGTGGTTTGATTCAAGCATTACAAGGTCACAACCACGAAGTGCATTCATAACCGTATCTGTCATTATTCCAAGGTCGGTTGCGATTGCAATTTTTCTGCCATTTGCCAATTCCACTGTATAGCCACAAGGCTCAATACAGTCGTGAGAAATTGAGAATGGTTTAATATGCATACAACCAACATCAACACCGTCAGGTGTAATTATTTTACACTCGTCAACATTGTCCAAAGCGTCGGTTTTTGTAAGCGCCTCATAAGTGCCTGCAGTCATAAACACCCTTGATTTATGTTTTTTTGCAAACACTTTTAACCCTTTCACGTGGTCAGAATGCTCATGAGTAATGAAAATGTTACGGATACTGTCAGCATCAACACCGATGTTCCAAAGTGATTGTTCCATTTGCTTATTGACCATACCAATATCAATAAGCACAGAATCATTGCCACCGTTTATGTATATTGAATTCCCTGTTGACGATGAAAACAAGGGACAAAACTTCGCCATTTTTACTTTCTCCTGTCATTATATCAAAAAAGGACGGTTGCGAACCGTCCTTTATCATTTAGCCTATCAGCCTACGCTCAATACAGTTTTTTCGTCATCAGGAACTGTTCTCAATTCGATATCCGCACCTAAACTGCGTAACTTTTCAATTATGTTATCATAACCACGCTGAATGTGATGAATTTCTTCAATTTCAGTTGTACCCTGTGCCATAAGACCTGCAATAACCATAGCAGCACCTGCACGAAGGTCATTTGCAATAACAGGAGCACCTTTGAGAGTGTCAACGCCCTTAATAAAAGCTGATTTACCGTCAACTGAAATGTTAGCACCCATACGCTGGAGCTGTTCTGTGTAACGGAAGCGATTATCCCACACGCTCTCACTAACCATACTGTCACCTCTTGCAACTGTTAAAAGCGTTGCAAACTGAGGTTGCATATCTGTAGGGAAGCCAGGATGAGGATGAGTTTTAACGCTACAATGATTTGGTCTGCAGTCAGAGAACACGCGAATTGAATCGTCGTATTCCTCAACAACTATGCCACATTCAATAAGCTTTGCAGTAATTGACTCCAAGTGCTTAGGAATAACGTTTTTAACAAGCACGTCACCTTGTGTTGCAGCAGCTGCAACCATATATGTTCCTGCTTCAATCTGGTCAGGAATAATAGCATATTCGCAACCGTGGAGCTTGTCCACACCACGAATTTTAATAACGTCAGTACCTGCGCCACGAACGTCAGCGCCCATAGAGTTCAAGAAGTTTGCAAGGTCAACAATATGTGGCTCTTTTGCAGCATTTTCAATAATTGTAAGGCCCCTTGCCTTAACTGCTGCCAACATAAGATTGATTGTAGCGCCAACAGACACAACGTCAAAATAAACTGAAGTACCAAGAAGTGTTTCAGCTTTTGCGTCAACCATTGCGTTTTCTTCCATAACCACTTTAGCGCCAATAGCCTCAAAGCCTTTAATGTGCTGGTCAATAGGACGAACACCTACGCCTAAAGCACAGCCACCTGGCATTGCAACCTTTGCGTGGTTAAATCTTCCAAGAAGAACACCAATAAAGTAGTAAGATGCACGCATAAGTTTTGACAAATCGTGACCAACAATATTTGTACGCACACAAGAAGTATCAATTTCAAGTGTGTTCTTATTTATCATTTTTATTTCTGCACCAAGAGAGCGTAAAATTTTTATCATTGCAGAAACATCGCTGATATTAGGGATGTTTTCAATTCTGCAAACGCCCTCAGCGAGAATTGTCGCCGGAATTATCGCAACGACAGCATTTTTAGCGCCGCTTATTTCAACTTCGCCTGTTAATCTGTTGCCACCGTTTACTATGATTTTTTCCAAGGACTTATTCCCCCCAATACAACATATAGTTGAAAATACCAGAAAAAACTCGATTTTTACACAATTGAGCAAAAATGCTCAAAATCCTTTAATAGTATAACACTATTTTTTACAAATTAAAAGTCTTTTTTAATATTTTTTTAATTTTTAAAAAAATCATTATTTATAGTATTAAATATAGTCAAAATTGGTTGAATAAAATTGTTTTTTATTATATAATGAATTGATTATGCTTAAGGTTGGCAAGGTGGTGCTTTTTATGTTGCATTTTCTTGAAAATGATATATTAAAAATTGCAGTCAGCTCTCACGGTGCTGAGCTTTCTTCAATTTTCAATAAAAAAGAAAATAAAGAAATGCTTTGGCAAGGTGACTCTCAGTTTTGGGGCAGAAAAAGTCCTGTGCTTTTCCCTGTTGTAGGCAAGTACAAAAACGGTAAAACCACATACGAGGGTAAAGAATATCAATCAGGTCAGCACGGCTTTGCAAGAGATAGTGAGTTTACGCTAATCGAAAAAACCGAAAACAAACTTTCTTTTGAACTTTTAAGCAACGAAGAAACACTTAATCAATACCCATTCAGATTTCGTCTTGTATGCTCATTTGAGCTTAATAACGACAGAATTATTGTTGGTTGGAATGTAGAAAATATTGACGATAAAAAGATTTATTTTTCAATTGGCGCTCACCCTGCTTTTTACTGTGAAAAAAGTAAAACAGTGCTTTCTATGAATGGTGAAAATCTTAAATATAATCTTATCAATTCTGACGGTCTTTATACCCCACAAAAATACGATATTGAAAATTCATTTGTTCTTCACGACAACATTTTTGACAATGATGCGCTCATAATCGAAAATAGTGAAATAAATGAAATTTCACTTATTAATAATGATAAAAAATATATGACAGTTAAATTTGATGCACCACTTTTCGGCATCTGGTCGCCTACAAAGAAAAATGCCCCTTTTGTTTGCATTGAACCTTGGTTTGGTCGATGCGACGCAGAAGATTTCAACGGCGATATTACAGAAAGAGAATGGTCAAACTCTCTTGAAATCGGTGAAAAATGGTACAAGGAGTATGAGATAATAATAAATGAGTAATTACAAATACATTTTATTTGATTTTGACGGCACATTAACTGACTCGTCAGAGGGTATTTTCAAAAGTCTTACCTATGCTTTTGAAAGTTACGGTCACGGTACACCGTCACTTGATTTGCTTAAAAAATTTATAGGTCCTCCACTTTATCATAGTTTTACTGTCTATTGTGGATTTGACGACAAGCACGCTTGGGAAATGACAGATAAATACCGCGAGCGTTACAGAGTAAAAGGGTATCTTGAAAGTTGTCTTTATGATGGCGTTAAGGATACACTTAAAGCCCTTAAAGAGCAAGGCTATATTCTTGCAACAGCATCTTCAAAGCCTTTGCATTTTATTGACCAGATTTGCGAAAATCTTGATATTAAAAAGTATTTTGATTTTCTTGGTGGAACAGAGTTTGACAACACAAGCGAAAGCAAGGCAACAGTTATCGAGAACGCTATGAAAAACATTGGTGCTTCTCTTGATGATACACTTATGGTCGGTGACACCAAGTTTGATATTGATGGCGCACATCAGGTCGGTATTCCTTGCCTTGCAGTTACTTATGGCTTTGGCACTATTGAAGATTTTAAAGAGTACAAAGCCGAATATATTGTAGATACAGCAGAAGAAATTTTAGATATAGTGAAGTGAAAATATGTCAACACCTTTAGCAGACAGACTTCGCCCACAAACCATTGACGATATGGTTGGGCAACGCCATCTTTTAGGCGAAAATATGCCTTTACGCAACATTGTTGAATCAGGCTATCTTCCAAACTTAATATTTTACGGTCCGTCAGGCACAGGCAAAACTACACTTGCACGAATTATTGCGAAAAACACAAATCGCAAACTTCACCATATTAACGGCACAAACGCAAGTACGGCTGATATTAAAGCAATAGTAAGTGAGCTTGATACTTTTGCAGCACCAAACGGTATTCTCTTATACCTTGACGAAATTCAGTATTTCAACAAAAAGCAACAACAGTCTTTACTTGAATACATTGAAAGTGGTCAGATTACACTTATTGCATCAACTACTGAAAATCCGTATTTTTACATTTACTCTGCCGTGCTTTCTCGATGTACTGTTTTTGAGTTTAAATCAGTTACACCTGAAGATGTTATTCCTAACATTCAGCGTGGATTTAAATTCCTTGAAGAAGAAACAGGCGTTAAATTAGAAATCGAAGACGGAGTTTGTGAGCATATTGCTACTGCATGTGGTGGAGATGTGCGAAAATCCCTCAATTTCGTTGAGTTGTGTGTACTTTCTGCAAGCATTATTGACGGCAAGCGTGTAATCACACTTGAAAACACAGGCGCACTTACAATGAAAAACACTTTCCGTTATGATAAATTCGGCGACGAGCATTACGATATTCTTTCTGCTTATCAAAAGAGTATGCGTGGCTCGGACCCTGACGCAGCACTCCATTACCTTGCAAGATTACTTGAGGCGGGCGATATGGTTTCGGCAATCCGCAGATTACTTGTTTGCGCAAGTGAAGATGTGGGACTTGCTTACCCACAGATTATTCCTATTGTAAAATCTGCTTGTGATATTGCAATGCAGGTAGGTATGCCAGAGGCAGCAATACCACTTGCCGACGCAGTTGTTTTAGTAGCTACAAGCCCTAAATCAAATACTGCGCACGACGGTATTTTCGCAGCACTTGATGATGTGCGAAAAGGCAACTACGGTAAAATTCCAAGACAGTTACAAAACAAGCATTTTGACGGCGAAGATGCAGAAGTAAAAGGGCAGAATTACTTGTACCCTCACGATTATCCTAACCGTTGGGTAAAACAACAGTATTTACCTGATGCTTTGAAAAATAAAAAATATTATGAGTTTGGCGACAACAAAAACGAACAAACAGCAAAATTATATTGGGACAAAATTAAAGGTGAGTAGTATCAAACCTAACACGCCGTAAATAAAGTAATTTAGCGAATTTTCACTTTTTCATCCTTGACTTGCGTTAGCAAGCCTGCGGTCTCAAAAGCAAAAATTCATCTAAATCCCAATCATTTACGGTTTGAAATTTTCCGTACAACTTATTAATTAATAAACATAATAAAATATCGGTGAGAATGCAAACAAAATCGTATTAGGTTTGACACTACTCACCTTAAGGAGAAAAAGGAAATGGCTAAAAGAGAAGATTACATTAGTTGGGACGAGTATTTTATGGGTATTGCGCTTCTTTCTGCAAGAAGAAGTAAAGACCCAAGCACACAGGTAGGTGCTTGTATTGTTGACAATAACAACAAAATCATGTCAGTTGGCTACAACGGATTCCCACACGGTTGCGATGATGACGAATTCCCTTGGGACAGAACAGGCGACGAATTTGACACAAAATATCCTTATGTTTGCCACGCTGAACTTAACGCAATCCTTAACAACGGTGGCAGAAACTTAAACGGTTGCAAAATCTATGTAGCACTTTTCCCTTGCAACGAATGTGCAAAGGCAATTATTCAGAGTGGTATTAAAGAGGTTATGTTCCTTTCAGACAAATACAAAGATAGCCTTAACAACCGTGAATCTCGCAGAATGTTTGACGCTGCAGGTGTTAAATACACAAAAGTTAAAATGAATCGTGATGGATTAAACATCAGTTTCAGAGAAGAGGACATCTAATGGGCAAAAATGATTTTTTTGCATTTGCAAGCAGAATTAAATACATAAACCGTTGGGCACTTATGCGAAATACTCGCTATGAAACATTAAGTGAGCATTCTGCAGAAGTGGCTCAGCTTTGCTACGCTCTTGCAAGTATAGGTAATCAGCGTTTAGGCAAAAATTATAACTGTGAAAGAGCATCTCTTTTAGGGCTTTATCACGATGTGCCTGAGATTATCACAGGCGACTTGCCTACACCTGTAAAGTATTACAGCACAGAAACAAAAGAGGCTTACAAGGCAGTTGAAAAGAACGCGTCAAAACAACTTCTTTCTATGCTCCCTGAAGATTTATTACCATCATACGAGCCACTTTTCAAGAAAAAAGCAGAAGATAAAGAATTATGGAAACTCGTTAAAGCTGCCGATAAAATCAGCGGTTACTTAAAATGTGTTGACGAGCGAAAAGCAGGCAACAGCGAATTTATTGAGGCAGAAGAAAGACTTATTAAATCCATTGAAAAAAGCGAATTAGAAGAAGTGCAAATCTTCAAGGAAGAATTTTTGCCATCATACGAAAAAACTTTAGACCAGATGAAAAAGTAAAGGAGCAAGAAAATGCTTATACTTAAAGATTTCATTGAACTTTTTAAGGAAAACTCAATACTCACAAGCACAGAATGTGAAGAAACCTCCCCTGTCGGTTTTATTTCATACAACTCGCAGGATTTAAAAGCAGATACTCTGTTTTTCTGTAAAGGGGCGCATTTCAAAGAACAGTTTTTGCTTGACGCCTTAAACAACGGCGCTACTGCTTATGTTTCAGAAAAGAAATATAACACGGATGCTCCTTGTATTCTTGTGTCAGATATCAGAAAGTCAATGTATCTTTCTGCAAACTTTTTCTATAACAACGCTTGGGACAAGTTAAACCTTGTTGGTATTACAGGTACAAAAGGCAAATCTACAACTGCGTATTTTATAAAATACATTGAAGACGAATATCTTGCATCTCTTGGCAAAGGACCAAGTGCAATTGTTTCTTCAATCGATACTTATGACGGTATTATCAACATTGAAAGCCACTTAACTACTCCTGAGCCATTTGACCTTCACAAGCATTTTGACAATGCTGTTAAAAGTGATATAAAACACTTTACAATGGAAGTTTCTTCGCAAGCACTTAAATACGGCAGAACTGACGGTGTAACTTTCACAATCGGTTGTTATCTTAACATCGGCATTGACCATATAAGCGCTATTGAACACCCTGATTTTGAAGACTATTTCCAGTCAAAAATGAAAATTTTCACACAATGCAAAACTGCAGTTATAAATCTTGATACAGACCGTAGTGAAGATGTGTTAGAAGCATCTAAAAATGCACCTGAAGTTATTACATTCAGTACAAAAAACTCAAATGCAGATGTTTACGGCTACAACATTCGTAAAGACGGCTCCGACACAGTGTTTACAGTTAAAACAAAAGATTTTGACCGTGATTTTACACTTACAATCCCAGGTCTTTTCAATGTTGAAAACGCACTTTGCGCTATTGCCGTCTGCACAAAGCTCCAAATTCCTGAGCAATACATTTACACAGGACTTCTTAAAGCACGTTCAAGTGGTAGAATGGAAGTTTATGAAAATGCAGACAAGCGTATTACTGCCATTGTTGACTATGCTCACAACAGAATGAGCTTTGAAAATCTTTTTAAATCTGTGCGACAAGAATACCCCGGCAGAAAAGTTGCTATTGTATTCGGTTGCCCAGGTAACAAAGCGCTTATTCGCCGTAAAGATTTAGGCGAAATGGCAGGAATGTATGCTGATATGACATATATCACAGAAGAAGACCCAGGCGAAGAGCCACTTGAAAAGATTTCAAAAGAGGTTGCATCTTTTGTTGAATCTCAAAACGGTAAATACAAGATTATTGATGACCGTGGAGTTGCAATTTCTACTGCAATCAACGAAATGGGTGCAGATAGCGTTATTCTTATAACAGGTAAAGGCAATGAAACAAGACAAAAACGTGGCGTTGAATACATTCCTTGCCCAACTGACGTTGAATACACAATAAAAGCACTTAAAGAATACGATAAAAAAAACGGCCTTGACAGCGACGAGAAAATAAAAAGTGTGCAAGACATACTCCCCCAGCTTCACAAGCTTCACAACAAAAAAGTTGTAATTAAACTTGGTGGTAGTTGTCTTGACGACGAAACACTTATGAAAAATCTTCTTGAAGATATTGCACTTCTTACAATGGTTGGTGCTAAAATCGTTGTTGTGCACGGTGGTGGCAAAGAAATCAGCAAAACTCTTGATAAAATGAATCTTAAATCAGAATTTTATGAGGGTTACCGTGTTACAGGTGATGAAGAAATGAGCGTCGTTGAAATGGTGCTTTCAGGAAGTGTCAACAAAAAAATTGTTGAGCGTTTCTCACAAAGCAATATTTCTGCAGTTGGCATTAGTGGTACTGACGGCAATATTTTAACGGCACTTCCAAAATACATTAACGGAAAATCTTTAGGCAGAGTGGGCGACATTTCAAAGGTTGACACAACTCTTATTGATACACTTTTAGATAAGGACTACACAGTAGTACTTTCCCCTGTTGGCAGATGCGTTTCTCTTGGCACAGTAAACATAAATGCAGATGATGCAGCAGGTCAGGTAGCATTAGCACTTGGTGCTGACTATCTTGTTTATATAACAGATGTTAATGGTATTTTCCTTGACAGTCAGAATGAAAAAACTGCGTTAGAGCATATTACAATCGAAAAGGCAAAAATGCTTTTAGATAGTGGTCTGGCAAAAGGTGGAATGATACCGAAAATCCGAAATATTATTAATCTTATTGAAAACGGAGTAAAAGAAGTTGCAATTCTTAACGGCAGAGTTCGTTACAATATAATTTCTGAATTTATCGGTGCAAAAACTGTCGGAACGGTGGTGTCTCGTGAATAATGGATACTAAAAAACTTATTAAAACTGCAATAAAGGTAGCAAAAATTACTCCACTCGTTACTGCAACAGTCGGTGTGTTCAGTCTTGCTCTTTCAAAATACGAAGAAAAACAAGGCAATTACTCACGAGAATTCCCTGAAATTGAAGATAAATTAAAACAAAAGATTGATGAGGTGCGAAACAATGGCAACTAAAAAGAAATCTATTATTCCTACTGCCCTTGGTTATGGTGTAGGTGCAATCGGTCTTGATTTAAGTTATGGTATGTTCTATTCATACCTTTCATACTACCTTTCAAGCGTATTAGGGCTTCAAGAGGGCTTTTTGCTCCTTATCACTCCCCTTGCTCGAATCTGGGATGGTATTAATGACCCAATGATGGGCACAATTGTTGATAACACTCGCACAAAACACGGCAAATACAGACCTTGGATTTTAATAGGTGCGCTTTGCAATGCAGTTGTACTTTTCCTTTTGTTCACATCATTCGGTATGAGTGGACTTCCACTTTATATCTACATAGGTGTTATGTATATTCTTTGGGGTATGACAAACACAATGGCTGATATTCCTTATTGGTCAATGGTACCATCATTCACAAGCGAAGAAAAAGAAAGAAATCTTGTTGCAACTATTGCTCGTACATTCTCAGGTATAGGTCAGGGAATCATTTCAATTCTTACACCTATTATCTGCCCACTTCTTTCAAGTGGTATTACCGACGAAAAAGGTTATAGCGCAAGTGGTTTTTCACGTTGGGCAGGAATTTGTGGCGTAGCACTTGTATTCTTCGCACTTGTCTGCGTACTTCTCACAAAAGAAACTAATGTTGTTTACGGCGAAAAGAAAAAATTCAGTCTTAAACAGATTTTCACTGTTATCAAAAGCAACGACCAACTTGTTGTATTCATTGTGTTTGCAATGCTTTCAAACGCTGGTTGGTACTTAACAAGTTCAACTGCCGTTTACTATTTCACAGATACTCTCGGCAACTCAAAATTACAGTCTCTTTTCCAGACAATTGGTACTGTGGGCTCTGTATTAGGTCTTCTTGTTGTGCCTGTACTCACAAAATGGTTTTCAAAAAGACAGACATACACAATTTCACTTTGCACGGCAATTGTAGGTTATGCACTTATGCTCATAACAGGTCCTATTCTTAAACTCAATGTTGTAATTATGGACGTTTGCTATATTCTTGCATCTGTGGGCGTTTCTTCAATGTTTGTTTCACAGACAATCTTCCTTGCAGACATTGTTGACTACGGCGAATACAAAAACGGCGAAAGAAATGAAAGTATTACTTTCTCAATGAAAGGTTTCTTGCAGAAAATGGCATATACAATGCAGACAATCGTACTTTTCGGTGGTCTTGGACTTATGAACTACAACGAGCAGATTACTGCAAATGTTGGTCTTAACGATACAACTAAAACAGGTATCGGTATTATCTGCTTCGGCGTACCAATGCTTTTCTTCCTTGCATCTCTTATTGTATTCCGTAAGAAGTTCAAGGTTTATGGCGAGCTTGCTGACAAAGTTCACGATTACATTACCGAAAAACGCGCATCAGGAGAATAATTATGGCAGACTTGAAATTCTATCAAATCACTGACTTGCATCACTACGCACTTGAACTTGGTACAGAGGGCAAAGCGTTTGAAAAAATTTGTCTTTCTGACCAAAAGTGCCTTAAGGAAACAGGTGCTATGATTGATGCTCATTTTGATAAAATCATAGAAGATAAAGAAACAAATATTGTTCTCATTACAGGCGATGTTACATGTAACGGTGCTATGGAGAGCCACAAAGATTTGCTTCCTAAACTTTACCGTCTTAAAGATGCAGGTAAAAAAGTGTACCTTACAACAGGCACACACGATTACTTTATGGAAAACGGTAACGGCACAGGTAAAGCAGAAAAATGTGTCGGAGATGAAATCCTTACTGCTACTCGCACAGACCGTGATGACCTTTTAGAAATCTACAAGGATTTTGGGCTCAGCGAAGCAATTTCATTACATAAACCAAGCCATTCATATTGCGTTCAATTGCAAGAAGGGTACAGACTTCTTTGTCTTAATGATGATGGCGACGAATTCTTCTGTGGCTACTATGACGACTGTCTCCAGTGGATTAAAGAGCAAATCGATGACGCAAAAGCTAACGGTGATTACATATTTGCAGTTACTCATCACCCTGTATTACCACCAAGCCCTATTTATCCACTTTTCAGTAAACGCGATATGCTTGGGGATTACGAAAAAACATCAGAATTTCTTGCAGATAATGGTGTAAAATTTATTTTTACAGGTCATACCCACATGATGAATATTGCAAAAATGACCACAGCAAAAGGTAATGATTTTTACGATATAAACACAGCTTCTGCCGTTGGTTACCCTGCTGTAATGCGTAAAGTTAAAATGACTGACACCGAAGTAGTTGTTGATAGCGTAAAACTTGAAAATTTCGATTGGGATTTACAAGGCAAAACTGTTGACGAATACACAAAAGCTAACTTTTTGCAATTCTTAAATGCAATTTTTGACTCAATGGCTTATGACATTGACAAGCTTGCAGAACTTTCAACATCTTTCAGTATGACTCCTGAAAAAGTTTACAAGGCAAAGCCTGTGCTTGTGCCTTTTGGTAAGTTCTTACAGAAAGCAACTTTCGGTACATTTGGTAAACTTTTCGGCATAAGCAAATATGTTGACTCGTCAATTAAAGACAGAATCGTAAAAGATTTTATTTTAGAGGCAATCACAAATCTTTACTATGGCAACGAGCCATATACACCTGACACACCTGAATACAAAGCACTTTCATCACTTTTTAATAAGAGAGTTAAGAAAATTCTCAAACTCAAAAAAGGAACTGAAAATATAGCAGAAATCCTTGATATGCTTCTTGACGTGCTTTATAATCCCGAACCAGATGACTGGCAAGATGTATTTGAAAAATAATATAAAATTAAACTCCCTACAAACCGTAGGGAGTTATTTTTATTAAAATTTTACTTTTAGTCAGCCTTATCTTCTTGCTTTTGAAATTCGGACTCAAAAATCACATTATCCCCTACCGACATAATTGTAGGATTTGTAAAAGAATAATCTTTATCAATAAACACATCCAAAACATAACCATCATTTATTTTTCTCGTATGTTCAGTACCCTGATAGCTAAAGCTATATCGGTCAGCATCTAAATTTGCACCGAACATCACAAACACAGTTTCTCCGTTACTTCCAATACAGTACAACCCCATACCAAATTCGCTTTTTGACGCTCCGGTTCCGCCGATACAGTTAAGCCTGTTTTCAAACAACTTATTTCTTTCATATAACAACATATATGAACTTTCATCGTCTGCAAACAAATAAGCAATCTTGTCGCTATTCTGCGTTATTGCAATGCAATCTATTTCTTCGTTTTCAGAATATAATATGGCTTGCTCTCTGACAGACTGAAAATCGTTTTCCGAAATTGTTGAAAAATAATGATATGCAGGGTATGAACAGATTAAACCAACCAAAATAATCAACACTAAAATTACTGCAAACAACACTTTTGCTTTTGACTTTTTTAAGGTTTTTACAATGATTTCATTTGAAGCAGTATGGATTTCTTCTTCACATATTCTTTCGCCTTTTAAGATTTCTGTTACCGAAACTCCAAGCACTTCTGAAAGTGGCAACAACATCGACACATCAGGTGCACTTCTGCCTGTTTCCCATTTTGATACTGCTTTATCTGTTATATTCAGTTTTTCAGCCAAATCTTTTTGGCTATAACCCAACCCTTTTCTTAAAACGGAAATAAACTCACCAATTTTCTTGTTGTTCATAGCACTACCTCCTGATAATAAAATATCATAAACGCACTAAAAAGTCACCCTACCGTCAGTAGAATTGAGTGTAAGACCAATAATTTTAACAAATTTGAGTTTGTCGAACTATTTTATCTTGTCATAGCTTTGTCCTTTTGCTCATACAATTAAGTAAAAGGAGGTCTATACCTATGACAGATGAAAAAAATATTCACAAGTTACCCCACAATATTATTATGGAGGACCGTAAAAAGCTTTCCGTTTCAGGTGTTACTGATATTGATTCTTTTGACGAGCAAACTATAATTGCCATTACCGATTCAGGCGAGCTTACAATCCGTGGCTGGAATCTTCACATAACGCGCCTAAATCTTGAACAGAGTGAACTTATGGTTGACGGTGAAATCTCGTCACTTACATATACTGATATACGACCAAAAGCACAGGGCTTTTTTGCCAAGGTGTTAAGATGACGGATTATCTTTATGGGTTAAGTTTAGCTACACAAACCAAAAATTTTCTGTTTTCTCTTGGTTTCGGCTTTATTATGGGCATTTTTTACGATTTGTTCCGTATTGTGAGAATAAGCATAAGCAAAGGCAAGGTTGCAACGGTGATTTCAGATATTCTTTATTGTATTTTTCTCTGCTTTGCCCTTATGCTATTCTGTCTTACCGTAAACGAGGGTGAAATCCGTTTTTATTTATTACTTGGTAGTTTAGCAGGTTTTTTTGTATATTACTTCTCATTAGGGGCAATTATATTTTCATTCAGCGAAAAGCTTATTTTATTTGTAAAAAGAATTATCAAGTCTGTTTTCAATGTGATTTCTTATCCATTTAGATTTGTTTTTGGTAAATTAAGGATTTTATTCAACAAGTTGTCTTTGAAAAGTCGAAAAAATACGAAAAACATCAAAAATAAATCAAAATTCCTCTTGAAAGTAAACAAACTGTTGTTGTATAATTTATTTGTAAAAAAGCAACATCCGGCAAAGCGCGAATTCAAGGAAGGTGAGGAATGATTATGGCAACAAAGGCTAAAGCACCTGCTAAAAAGAAAAAACAAAGCAAAAGTTTTATTCTTACTCTTGCACTTGTTCTTGTAGTGGGTTACTTTATTATTACCATAATCGACTTGCAGCTTGAAATCCGCGACCGTAAAGAAGTTTTAGAACAGTTAGACACCGAGTATGAGCAAATTGTGACTGACAATAATCGTCTTCAGGCAATTGTTGATAATGACGACAAGGGTGCTTATATGGAACAGGTTGCTCGTGAAAAATTAGGCTTTGTTATGCCTAACGAAAAAGTGTTCTATGACATTACACCGGGTGCGTAAAGCTTTAAGGATTTTTAGGGGGATTTTCTAATCTATGCAACTTGACATGGATACCGTTTATGAAGGAACGGTTACGGGGTTAACAAATTTTGGTGCTTTTGTAAAACTTGACAACGGCACAACAGGTATGGTACATATTTCCGAGGTTGCGGCTGAATATGTAAGTAACATTAATGAGCATTTGTCTGAGGGTGACAAAGTTAAGGTTAAGGTTATTGAAATTAACGAAAAGGGCAAGGTAAGTCTTTCAATAAAAAAAGCATTACCAAAGCCTGAAAAAACTGAACGAAAGCCAAAACCACAAAGCAAAAACACTAATAAAGGCTGGAAAGGTGCACCTCGCGAAGAGCAGAACGCTCCTATGTCTTTTGAAGATATGATGGCTAAATTCAAAACCCAAAGCGAAGACAAATTCAGCGACTTAAATCGCAACGCAACAAAGCGTGGCACTCGCAGTAACGGTTATCGCAGAGGTAGTAAGTAAATTCAAGGGCAGTTTATCTGCCCTTTAGTTTTAGGTTGATAAATATGAAAGAAATTTTATGTTCACAAATTACTGACACGATTAAAGAGTTGTGTATTAAAGCAAATAAAATCTTACCTAACGATTTGGTTTGTCGAATCAAAAACGGTTACGAATCCGAAGAAAAAGACTTGCCAAAAAGCGTTATGAATGACTTACTTAATAACCTTGATTGTGCAAAAGAGCTTAATATTCCTATTTGTCAGGATACAGGTATGGCAGTAATTTTTGCCGAAATCGGACAAGATGTGCACATTGTTGGTGGTGATTTTGAAGATGCTGTCAACGAAGGTGTGCGTCAGGGTTATGTTGACGGACTTTTAAGAAAATCAATAGTAAAAGACCCACTTGACCGTGTAAACACAAATGATAATACCCCTGCCGTTATCCATACAAGAATTGTGTCAGGTGAAAATATTAAACTTACCGTTGCACCAAAGGGGTTTGGTAGCGAAAATATGAGCAGAATAAAAATGTTCACACCATCTGCCACAAAAGAAGATATTATAGCCTTTGTTGTTGAAACAGTAAAAATTGCAGGGGGAAATCCTTGCCCACCTATCGTATTAGGTGTAGGTATCGGTGGGGATTTTGAACATTGTGCATACCTTTCAAAATTGGCGCTTTGTCGCGATACTGATAAAAGAAATTCAAACCCATTTTATATGGAAATGGAAAAAGAACTTCTTGAACAAATAAACAAAACAAATATTGGTCCACAAGGGTTTGGTGGTAACACAACTGCCCTTGCAGTAAACATTGAAACTGCTCCTACACATATTGCAGGACTCCCTGTTGCAGTAAATGTTGGCTGCCATGTGACACGTCACGCAACTGCCATATTGTAAAAAATAAATAAAAATTCATAAAAACTCTTTATTTTTCTGTGCATATATGCTACAATGGTGGTGAGCAAAGGTTTTGCTCGAAAATTTAATAAGGTGAGCATAGACTGACCTTATACAAAGGAGATGTCGTTGTGAACATTACTATTATCGGACGTAAATGCACCCCAAGAGAAGATTTTAAGAACAGAGCAGAAGAAAAACTTCGTAAGGTTGAGAAATTCTTTGGACCTGACGCAACGGCTAAAATCACTGCAACTGTTGAAAAGAACGACAAAATCTGTGAAATTACTCTTACAAAAAAGAGTATGATTTTCCGTGCACAAGAACGCAGTAGTGATTTAGAAGATGCTCTTGATATGTGCGTTGACTCACTTGTTCGCCAGATAAGAAAGAACAAAACTCGCATTGAGAAAAAACTTCGTGACGTTTCTTTTGACGATGTTTTTGTTACAGACGACTTTGATGAAGAAGAATTTGATGTTGTAAGAACAAAAACAGTTGTGTTGAAGCCTGAATCTGTTGAAGAGGCAATTTTACAAATGGAACTTTTAGGGCACATGTTCTATATGTTCCGTAACGCTGAAACTGATGACATCTGCGTTGTTTATAAAAGAAACGACGGTGGCTACGGTGTAATCGAGCCGGATTTTGAATAAACGGTAAACTTCGGTGGTGGGGTTACCCACCACCTTTTTATTTGAGGAGAATACTATGAAAAAGGCATTAAAAATCATAATCCCTA
This sequence comes from uncultured Clostridia bacterium, assembly GCA_937892525.1. Lineage (GTDB taxonomy): Bacteria > Bacillota > Clostridia > Oscillospirales > Acutalibacteraceae > Fimenecus. Next base: position 49,366 of record CALAEV010000025.1, on the reverse strand, counting down.
TAATTGCAGTACTTCTTGCAGTTACAATTACTGTGTTAGGCGTATTTTATGAAAAGATTTTCTATAATACTGACTGGTACATAGAAAAATCTCAAACTGCCGATGTAAAACTCACTATTGACGCAAATGAAAAAGGTGAAATCCTTGATGGTTTTGGTGCGTCGGCTTGTTGGTGGTCACAAATTGCAGGTAATAGCGAAAATGCCGAAGAAGTTGCAAAACTTCTTTACAGTAAAGAGGGATTAGGACTTAACATTTACCGTTATAATATCGGTGCTGGGTCTAAAGATAATCCTGAAACAAAAATCACAGACCCTTGGCGTCAGACCGAAAGCTTTTATGTGTATAACGAAGAAACCGGTGAATTCCAGTACGACTTCACTCGTGACAAAGCGGCACAAGACTTTTTAGACCTTTGTCTTTCTTACGGTTGTATTGATACAGTTGTGCTTTTTGCAAACTCACCACACTACTCAATGACTCTTAATGGCAAAGCATACGGCAACGAAAACTGGTGGGTTAGCAATATTGCACCTGAAAAATATGAAGCTTATGCAGAATACCTTGTTACAATCGCTGAATATTTTATCAACAAAGGTGTGCCTGTTAAATATATAAGCCCTATTAACGAGCCAAACTGGTCTTGGGGCGTTGCAAGTGTAAATCAAAGTCAGGAAGGTTGCTTCTACAATTCAGAAGATATTTACGCAGTATATAAAGCAGTTGTTAAAGAAATCAAAGAGAAAAATCTTGATATCAAACTTGCAGGTCCTGAGTCAGGCGAAATCGGTCACAGACTTTACGAGTGGTTTGATTATCTTTATAAAGACCCTGAAATCCGTCCATATTTAGGCACATTGTCATATCACAGCTATTGGTCAGACGATTTGGTAAACAACAAAATTGGTCTTGGCAACTGGATTAAAGAAAATGTTGACGATATGCCTGTTGAAATGTCAGAATGGTGTCATCTTCCTTGCACCTCACCTATTGACTCAATTGACGGTGCTCTGCGTCAGGCTCGAGTTATGGCAAATGACCTAAATTACAGCAACATTAACTCGTGGACTGCATGGGTAGGTGTTAACGGAATCGGCATTGGTGAAGATGGCAAAAAATACTCTGACGGACTTCTTGCCGCAAATAGTGATTTCAGCGAATATGAAATTGCTATGAGATATTATGCAGTTGCTCATTTCAGTAAGTTCATTCCAAAAGATAGCGTTAAAATCTCAACTGAAAAGAATATTAACGATGTAATAAAAACTGTTGAAGAAAAAGACGGCGCAGAAAACATTACACTAATGAAATATGGCGTAAACTGCGTTTCATATCTTACTCCGGATAATAAAATCGTTACGGTTGTAGTAAATGAGGGTGTTAGCAGAAATCTTGAATTTAAGGTTAATGCCGAGTATATGAGTGTTTTCACAACAACACAAGAAATGCAAATACAACAGACTTATGAGGGCGAAATTGCAGAAATCGAACTACCCGAAAAGAGCATTATGACAATAGTTTTCCAGAATGACTCATTCAGCCAAACAGAAACACAAACTGAAAAGAACTAAAAAAGAAGGCAGTTCATCATGAACTGCCTTTTTTCGTTTTTTATATTTTCTCCCCTGTTTCGCTGTTTACAATATCTTTAAATACAGCACGGTGAGTTTTTGAAATGTATTTATCAATATGAAGTGAGCCGAAATACCATTTTCTAAATTTGCATCCACCTGAAAGCTCCTCAAAATACGCATTAAGAGCAGTTACACGATAACTTGCAGTATCGTTAAGATTCAAAAAGCTTTTTACCTTAAGTGGAGGCTCGTGAGTGATAATCATATCAATATCATACCCTGCCACTTCAAGATTTTCAGCACCCTCCAAAAGTTCTTCTTGAGTAGGGATTTCGTCTTTTGACCAGGCATCAACATCTTTTCTTATATCAATGTCAGAGCTTTCGCCACCACCCATAGTGAATATTCGCTGACCTTCAATCTGGAATATCTGACCACGCATCAGGTGATAAAGATTACCGTAAATCTTATGCACCTTACCACCATTCCACTGGCTTATTTCATAGCCATTCAGCAAATCAAAATTTTCGTGAGTACCATCAATAAAACAGATATTATATTTTCTCTTGCCTAAATTCATTAAAAAATCGCGTTCCTGCTTTGTGTCATTCCACATAAAACCGAAATCGCCACATATAATCAATGTATCGCCTTCTTTTAACTGTCGCAAATTGAATCGCGAAAGGCGTTTACGGTCTCCGTGAGTATCTCCTGTAATATAAATCATTTCAAAAAATTTCCTTTTCTGTATCGACTAATAAAATTTATTGTGATATACTTATTTTATAACTTTCGTAAAGATTTTTCAAGTGGGTGATTTATTTTGAAAAAACTGATTTCAGTTTTAATTTGCATATCAATTTTAATGGGAGTTTTCGCAATCAGTGCGTCTGCATCTTTTAACTCATTGTTAGAAACTGAAGCAGATGTTGTGTTGCTTATTAACACTGATAGTGAAACTGTTATTTTCGATAAAAATGCAGACAAGAAAACAGCACCTGCATCAATTACAAAAATCGTTACTTGTATGCTTGTACTTGAAAATTGTGAAGATTTAAACACTCCCCTCACTTGTAAACGCGAGTCTCTTAACGGACTTTATGAGCAGAATGCTGCAACCGTTGGTATTCTTGCAGGTGAAACTCTTACAGTAAAAGAGCTTTTATACGCTCTTATGATTCCATCTGCTGCTGACGCTGCAAATATTCTTGCTGACTACATTGGTGGTGGAAGTATTGAAAACTTTGTTGTAATGATGAACGACTTTGTTAAAAAGCTGGGTTGTGAAAACACAAAATTCATTAACGCTCACGGTCTTGATGAAAATGGTGGAAACATTACAACTGCTTATGACCTTTATAAAATCACAAAATATGCGTTAGAAAATCCTACATTCAAAGAGATTACCAGCACACTTCGACACGAAATTGCTCCAACTAACAAATACCCTTATGTGAGATACCTTAATAACACAAACAAAATGATGAATCCTGCATATAAGGATTATTACAACCCATATATTTCAGGTGTAAAAACAGGAACAACATCAATGGCTGGTCATTGTGTTATTTCAACTGCATCTAAAAACGGCTACAACTATATGCTTATTGTTATGAATGCGCCACAGTATGACATTGACGGTGATAATGTTGAAGAAAATGTTGCATTTACTGACAGTAAAAAAATCTATGAGTGGGCATTTAAAAACATTGTGCTTACAAAGGTTACAAACACAACTGATGTTGTAACTGTTGTTGATGTTAAATACAACTGGAAAATTGACCATTTGCGACTTCTCCCAGCAAAAGAGATGTCAGCACTTGTGCCATCTGGCACAGAGTCAGGTAGCCTTGTAATAAGACCTATTGAAAGTGAAACTCCAAAAGTAGTAAAAGCGCCTATTAAAAAAGGTGATGTGTTAGGCAAAGCAGAAATCCTTTACGGTGAAGACGTTGTTGCAACTGTTGATTTGGTTGCAGGTGAAAATGTAAGCCGTAGCATAATTCTTGTAATTCTTGATGGAATTAAAACCGTGCTTTCAAGCACTGTTTTTAAAATACTTTTTGCACTTTTGGTATTGCTTGTGATTATATATGTTTTCCTTATAATCCGTCGCAATCGCATAAGAGCAAAGCGTAAGAAAATAAGAATGGTTAAGGGATAATGGAGGGGATTTTATGGCAACAACTAAAGCCATATTAAGAGCAAAAACTCCACAGAGCGCAGGGGTTTCTGCAAAGGTTGTAAACGATTTTTTCAAGAATGCCGAAGAAAAAGGCCTTGAATATCATTCATTAATGGTTATTCGTAACGGCAAAGTGGCAGTTGAATGGTATAACGAGCCATTTGACAAAAACACCACTCATTCTATGTATTCAGTAAGTAAATCTTTTACTGCAACTGCAATCGGTTTTGCAGTTAGTGAAGGGCTTATTTCACTTGACGATAAGCTTTTGGATTTCTTTCCTGAATACGCACCAAAAAATCCTGACGATAGATTTGAGAAGCTTACAGTCCATAATCTTTTAAGAATGTCATCTGGCAAACAACCAAGTTTCTTGTCTGACAAAGCAAAGGTTGACTGGATTGAAGATTTCATTAACTCCCCTTGGGTATTTGAACCAGGCGAGAAATTCTTATACATAAACGAAAATATTTTTATGCTTTCTGCAATTATCAATAAAGTTACAGGAATGAGCATGCGCGAATACTTACGTCCTCGACTTTTTGAGCCGTTGGGAATCGATTTTCCTTTCTGGGAAACTGACCGTAACGGTATTGAAGCAGGTGGCTGGGGACTTTATCTTAAAACTGAGGACCTTGCAAAATTTATGCTTTGCTACCTTAAAAATGGTAAGTATAAGGGCGAACAGGTTATTCCTGCGGAATGGGTAAAACTTGCATCTTCAAAACAGATTGACAACGAATATAACAGACCTGGTACTGACTCATCTTATGGTTACGGCTATTGCTTCTGGCTTGACCATTTGGGAGGTTTCCGTGCAGACGGAATGTTTTCACAGTTTGGTATTGCATTCCCACAACACAACGCAGTCGTTGTAGTTAATTCGTCAATTACAGAAGAACAAGCAGGTCTTGACGGTATTTTTGACTTCTTCCCTAAAGCGTTTGAAGAGGCAGACGAAGATACCGAAATCGAAACAACTCAAACTGTACCGCCAGTACTCAGCGTACACCCACCAAAAGAGCAAGAAATTGCAGACAGATATATTAAATTCCGTAAAAAGTTGTTGCTTAATCTTGTTGGTTTTCAAGTCAGCGTGTTACCACTTGCCGTTACATATATGATGAGTGACAAGGCAGGTAATATTGATATGGTTAAGTTCGATTTCAACGGTGAAGAGTGTACTTTCCGTTGGAGTGAGGGCAACGAGCATAACAAAATTATGCTTGGTATGGACGGTCATTACCGTTACTCAACAATGACATTAGGTCAGATTGAATTCAAGGTCTGCTCAAATGCAAGTTGGATAGATGACGAAACATTACTTGTTTCAATCCGTCCTATTCAGACCGTAGGCAAACGCAACATGGTATTTAATTTCAGAAGAAACGACAAGGTTGTAATGACACCGTCAAGTACGCCTTATGTTGGCGATATTCTTGCAACTCTTGACGGATTCTTTGACCAGATGATTCCTAATAAGGCAGTTTGCTCTGTATTCAAAAAGTTTGTTCAACTTCTTCCACCACTTGTCGAGCCAAAACATTACGGCAAATTCATTGAAGGAATTAAGAAAAAATAAAAACAACCCCGACAAAAACTGTCGGGGTTTCGTTTTCATCTTTCCATTTTCCACTTTCAATTTATATATTCATTCCACCATTAACGGCTAAATCCTGACCTGTAATAAAATCTGCGTCAGTTGATGCTAAAAATGCCACTGCACCTGCAACATCCTCTGGTGTGCCAATTTTATTAAGTGGAGTTTCTTCTTTTAATTCGTTCATTGTAGCGTCGTCGAAATGGCTTGTCATATCGGTTAAAATAACACCTGGTGACACACAGTTTACAGTAATCCCTGAAAGCCCTACCTCTTTAGCAAGGGCTTTTGTCATACCGATAAGCCCTGCTTTTGCAGATGAATAATGCACCTCGCAAGAGCCACCTGTTTCGCCCCATATTGACGAAATATTTATGATTTTTCCGTTCTTACGATTAATCATATATTTAAGCACTGCACGTGAGCAATAAAACGCACCTGAAAGATTTGCTTCAATCATTTTGTGCCACATATCGTCAGTAATATCAGTAAAAAGTGATTGCTCGGCAATTCCTGCGTTATTTACAAGCACATAAATCTCACCAAAACTTTTTTCAATATCTGCGATTACAGTATTCACAGCGTTACTGTCAGTAATATCAAGCTTATATGCCTTACAGTTTTCACCCAATTCATCTACAAGAGCCTGTGCCTTGTCTTTAGAATTATTATAGGTAAATGCAACCTTGTATCCATCTTTTATAAATCTTTTAACAATAGCAGAGCCTATACCCTTTGCCCCACCTGTTACAAACGCAATTTTTGTCAAATCATACACTCCTTTCGGATTACTTTCATCATTGTATCACACTTTAAATACTTTTGCATTAAAATACTTGAAAAAGTTTTATGATTATTTTATAATACTGTTTGCAAAATATTACTTGTTGGTGTGGCGCAGTTGGGCGAAGTTGCGAGTGCCGTCCGGTGGACGAATAGCACGAGCAAAATGAGGTGAAGAAATAAGGAGCAATGCGAAGTCTTGAGCAGTGCGACTATATTTCTGAGGGAAGCGCAGCTCATTCGTAATACACATATAACTTTTAAATTTAATTTTTGCTTGCGTAGCACAGTTGGTAGTGCAGCTCATTCGTAATGAGCAGGTCGCGTGTTCGAGCCACGTCGCAAGCTCCAACCATAAAAATCTCGTTAATTTTTGACGAGATTTTTTCTTTTTTGTAACATTCATTTTGTGCAACATTTTCTTGAAAAGAGAAAATAATAGTGCTATAATCTAAAATTGTAAAAGTAGGTGATACTATGAACGAAAACATTGTTGGTGCAATATTTTCCTTTGCGCTTGGCGTTGTTGTTGCGTTTTTGAATTTCTTGCTTTCTAAAGCAATTCTTACAAAGCAACCTGAAAAATACGCGTTTTCGACAATCATAAGACAAGCTACGCAGATTTTATATCTTGTTGCAGTTTTTTTCATATCAGGCTATACCCCTTGGGATAGTTGGTATATGCTTATAGGTGCTGTTCTTGGTGTATCTGTTCCAATGATTTATTTCACACACAAATTGTTGCAGTTAAACCAGTCTGCCCCACCAAAAGACAATAAGAAAGAGGGTGAAGATAATGGGTGAAGCGTCAGAAGTTGTAATTAAACTTTTTGGATTTCTTGATGTTACAGGCGAAGTAATTATGATGTGGATTATTCTTGGCATTGTTGCAATTATTTCATTGATTGTAAAATCAACTCTTAAAGAGCGACCTGGCAAATTCCAAAATATTATTGAATGGTGTGTTGAGTACCTTGATAATTTCTTTACTGACCTTTTAGGTAAAAAGAAAGCTCGTCAAAACTTCACTTTCTTAGGCTCATTATTTATCTTCATAATTATCAGTAACTATTCAGGTATTTTCCCTGGAGTTGGAATGACAGATTATGTTAAAGCACCAACAGCGTCACTCTCAGTTACAATAGCACTTGGTGTAATCGTATTTGTATTCTTGCAGGCTTCAGGACTTAAACACGGTGTAAAGCACTATTTCAAACGATTTGTGTCCCCTATCTTCATTATGTTGCCACTTTTAGTACTTGACGAATTTATTAAACCGGCATCTCTTGCCCTTCGTCTTTACGGTAATATTTTTGGTGAAGAAATGGTTACACATCAGCTTTATGAAATTTTACCAATCGGTGCACCGGTTGTAATGATGGTTTTATCATTACTTTTCTGTGCATTACAGGCTATGGTTTTCACAATGCTTGTGTCGATTTACCTCGATGAAGCAACTGAAGAAGAATAAAAAAGTTTTTAATATAAAGGAGTAATTATTATGACATCATCAACTTTAATCGCATTAGCAGCAGCACTTGCAATCGCACTCAGTACAATCGGTCCTGCTATTGGTCAGGGTATGACTGCTAAAGCAGCTATGGAAAGTATTGCTCGTCAGCCTGACGCTGCAAAAGACATTCGTTCAACTCTTATTATCTCAATGGCTCTTATGGAAGCTCTTACAATCTACGGATTGCTTATCGCTTTCATGCTTGTTTCAAAGATATAAGTAAATTAAGGTGATATTAAAATGAGCATACAGATATCCGTTATAATATGGACTGTCATCTGTTTTTTACTGTTAATGCTTATTCTTAAAAACTGGTTGTTCAAACCGGTTTTAGAGGTTATGGAAAAACGCCAAGCTCGTATTGAAAAGGCAAAAGAAAAGCAACTAGAAGCACAGCGCCTTACAGTTGAACACGAAAAGAAACTCCAAGAACAAAAATTGTCTTTTGAGAAAGAGCAAAAAATTAAGACTAACGAAGAAATCGAGAACATTCAGTTACACAGTAAAAAAAGAGTTGAAGCAGCAAAGCAGAGTCGTCTTAGTACTTATGAAACATATCGCGAAGAATGTGCAAAAGAGTATTCAAGGATTCTTGCAACAGCAGAAAAATCAACTGAACAGATTGCAGAAATCTTAGCAGACAGACTTATTAACCAACCAAGGGTAAAATAATATGGAAATCCAATATGTAATAATTAACTTTTTAATTCTTGTGGCTATTGTTACGATTTTTGGCAGAAAAATGATTTTGTCTATTTTTCGTACTCGTCGCGAAAGAATTGAAAATGAACTTAATAAAGCCGAAGAAATTGAGAAAACCCCTTTGCCTAGCTTCCTAGAGGTTTCTTTAAGCGTGCCTGAAAATAAAACTGACAGCGCTGCTATTCTTGAAGCAAAAAAAGATGCAGACCATAAAATAAGACAAATTCAGAGCTTTGGTGCTAGAGAATGTCACGAGGTGCACCGTGAAATGATTGAAAAATCAAGAAAAAGTCTTATGGGTGCTTTAACTGTAAATGTGGCAAAGCTTTGCAAAACAGAACCATATTTTACAGCAATCCGTAATGAAGAAGCTGCCCTTGTTGACGAAATTCTTGCACAGATTAAACTCACACCTGGTGATATGGCGTATCTTAAAAGACACGATGTGCTTTATGTTACTCTTACATCTGCTTTCAAATTAGATGATGCACTCGTACAGAAGGTTGATAAAGCAACTACCGAGTTGCTTAACACAGTAAACGGTAAAACTTCACTTTGGGTACGCGAAGACGAGTCCCTTATTGGTGGTCTTCGTTTGCGTATTGGTGACACTGTTTATGATGCTACAATTAAAGAAGAGCTTTATCATTTTGAAAGACATTTGACAAGAGTTCCTATTGAAGATACTGATGCAGGTGCTGAACTTTTAGAAGAGTTCAAAGAATTGGCATCTGAATTTGCTCCTAAAATATATAACTACCAATTAGGCCGTGTTATGACAATTTCTGACGGTATTTGCTGGATGGATGGTCTTGCAGATATTATGTACGGCGAAGTTGTTGAATTTGACTGTGGTGAACGTGGTATGGTGCTTGATATTCAGCAGGACCGTATCGGTTGCGTTATCTTCGGCGAATACGAACACATTGACAGTGGTAGCCCTGTTCGTCGCGTAGGCAGAATTGCATCTGTTCCTGTTGGTGACGGATTACTTGGTCGTATAGTTGACTCTGTCGGCAACCCAATTGATGGTATAGGTCCTATTGAATTTACTGAAAGACGACCAATTGAATGTAGTGCTCCTGCAATTCTTGACCGTGCGCCTGTTAACGCACCTCTTCATACAGGCATTAAGGCTATTGATGCACTTGTGCCAATCGGCAAAGGTCAGCGTGAGCTTATTATCGGTGACCGTCAGACAGGTAAATCTGCAATTGTTATTGATACAATCCTTAACCAAAAGGGTAAAGATACAATCTGTATTTATGTTGCAATTGGTCAGAAAGAAACTCTTATTTCTGAAATTCAAGAAACTCTTGAAAAATACGATGCAATGAAATACACAACTATTGTTGCTGCTACTGCGTCAGGCTCCGCTGCATCACAGTATATTGCGCCATTTGCAGGTACTGCTATGGCTGAATACTTTATGTATGCAGGTAAAGATGTTCTTATAATCTATGACGACTTGTCAAAGCACGCAGTTGCATATCGCGAATTGTCACTTCTTCTTCACAGACCATCAGGTCGTGAGGCATATCCTGGTGACATTTTCTATCTTCACTCAAGATTGCTTGAACGCTCTGCTCACTTGTCAGAGGAACTTGGTGGTGGTTCAATTACTGCTATGCCGATTATTGAAACTCTTGCAGGTGACATTTCATCATATATTCCGACTAACGTAATTTCAATTACTGATGGTCAGATTTTCCTTGATGCTGAACTTTATAATGAGGGTCAACGCCCTGCTATCAATGTTGGACTTTCAGTTTCTCGTGTTGGTAGTGCAGCACAGACTAAACTTATGAAGCAGGTTTCTTCAAATCTTCGTACAAAACTTGCACAATATCGTGAGCTTGAAGATTTCACACAGTTTGGTACTGATATTGATGATGAAACAAAAGCTACTCTCGACTACGGTAAACGTCTTATGGAAGCGCTTAAACAAAACCGTTACCGTCCTGTTGAGGACTGGAAACAGGCTTTGTTGCTTTTTGCAGTTGCTGAAGGCTATTCAAAGAATTTTGAAGTTTATGAAACTGAAGAATTTGAACGTGGTCTTTATGAGTACTTTGAAAATAATTGTCCTGACCTTGCAAATGAACTTAAATCAGGCAGAAAAATGTCAAGCGAAGTTATGGAAAAAGTAAGAGCTTCATTAGCCGAATATGCAAAGAGGTCTTAATTATGCCTGCAATTCAAGTATTAAAAAAGAAACTGCGTGGCATACAGTCAACGCAAAAAATCTCAAAGGCAATGAAGACAATTTCATCAATAAAGATTTCACAGCTTACCACAATCTATAACAACTATAACGAATACGGTAGCCAATGTGAAAAACTTTATGAAGAATACAAAACCGACTTATTAGGCGCATTACCCCCTATGAAGGAGGACGCACCTATCTGCTACATTGTAATAACCTCAAATAAAGGTTTGTGTGGTGGATTTAACTCGGATTTACTTAAATTTGCCCAAGAGGAAATTGAAAATTCTAAAAAAGAGCATATTCTTATTGCAGTTGGCAAACAGGCTATCACCTATTGCACAAACAAGCATTTGGAATATGACAAATCTTTCATATTTAATGATATTCCTGAATACTGTGAGGCCAATGAATTGCTGAAATTCATAATAGATTTGCGAGAATTACAAAAAATCTCGTCAGTTAAGGTGATTTATCAGAAATACTACAATATGATGAAGCAAACACCTTGTGTGCAAGAACTATTCTGTGACGATGACGAAATTAAGGCAAAAAGTAATACCTTGCTTATGCCTGACAAACAAATGGTGATTGAAAATGTTGCACCTGTAATTTTTCAATCTATATTCTATAAATTATTACTTGAAGTCGCTCTCGGCGCTAACGCATCAACACTTATGACAATGCGTTCTGCTTATGACACTGCAACAGAATACTGTGCACAGTTAGAGAGCGAAATTAACAGACAACGCCAGAGTGCAGTTACAGCCGATGTGCTTGAAACTGCGTCTGAGCATACTGATTAAGGAGATAACTGATATGTCAAGAGGCTCTGTAGGAATGGTGCTTCGAATAACAGGTCCTGTTGTTGATATTCTTTTTGACGCAACAGAAGTTCCTGATATTTTCCACGCAGTTACCATTGAATATAACGGTAAAAAACATGTAGTTGAAGTTTCTCAACATCTTGGCAACGGTGAAGTTAGATGTATTTCTATGCATCCTACCGACGGTTTGTCACGTGGTATGAGTGCAATTGATACAGGTGAGCCAATTTCAGTTTGTGTCGGTGAAGAAACACTTGGCAGAATGGTTAATGTTATTGGTGAGCCTATCGATAACGGCGAAGAAATTAAAACCGATTTCAAGTGGCCTATTCATCACCCTGCGCCACCATTTGCAGACATTGTTGCATCAAAAGAAATTCTTGAAACAGGTATTAAGGTTATTGACCTTATGACACCTTATGTTCGTGGTGGTAAAATCGGTCTTTTCGGTGGTGCCGGTGTTGGTAAAACTGTGCTTATTATGGAGTTAATCCGTAACGTTGCTTTTGAGCATAACGGTTACTCTGTATTCGCCGGTGTTGGCGAGCGTTCACGTGAGGGTAATGACCTTTGGAACGAAATGAAACAGTCAGGTGTCATTGATAAAACTGCTCTTGTTTTCGGTCAGATGAACGAAACTGCAGGCGCTCGACTTCGCGTTCCGCTTGTTGGTCTTACAATGGCTGAATATTTCCGTGAAAACACTCACAAAGACGTTCTTTTATTCATTGATAATATTTTCCGTTTCACTCAGGCAGGTAGTGAGGTTTCTGCACTTCTCGGCAGAATGCCATCTGCAGTTGGTTATCAACCTACACTTGCATCTGAAATGGGTAAATTACAAGAGCGAATTGTTTCAACCGGTAACGGCTCAATTACATCAGTTCAAGCAGTTTATGTACCTGCTGACGACCTTACTGACCCTGCTCCTGCAACAACATTCTCTCACCTTGACGCAACTACAGTTCTTTCAAGAAAGATTGTTGAACTTGGTATTTATCCTGCTGTTGACCCACTTGAATCTTCTTCAAGAATTTTGTCACCTGACTTTGTTGGTGATAAGCACTTCCGTATTGCTAAAGAAACACAGAGAATACTTCAAAAATACACAGATTTACAAGATATTATCGCAATTCTTGGTATGGATGAGCTTTCAGAAGAAGACAAGACAACTGTTAAACGTGCTCGTCGTGTTCAACGCTTCATGAGTCAGCCTTTCCACGTTGCTGAAAGCTTTACGAGTTATAAGGGTGTGTTTGTGCCTGTTGAGAAGACACTTCACGGTATGGAATGTATTCTTGGTGGCGAGTGCGACAATATTCCTGAACAACATTTCTTGATGTGTGGCACTATTGACGACGTTTATGCCAAGGCTCAAGAATAAAGGGGTGTTATTATGCAGTTGATTATTGCTACCCCAAAGGGCTCAATCTCACCTATAGAATGTGACTCTGTTCACCTTAATATTTGTGACGATGCAAAAGGTAAAAACGGTGGTAATTACGGTATCAGAAAAGGTCATGTAAAAGCACTTTTTTCACTTGAAAAAGGTAATGTGACTGCTCTTCTTAACGGCGAAACCGTGTATTCTGCCACCACAACAAAAGGCTTTGCAACAGTTGATAAAGATATAGTAACTGTTGTAGTTGAAGAAGTTATATAATAAACTTAAAAGAGATGCTGAACACAGCGTCTCTTTTTTCTTGACAAAATCTATCTTTATATGATATATTAAAACCAGAACATATAAGGAGGGTTTATTATGGCAAAGACATTAGTTGATTTTCGTGCTGAACAAGGACTTTACTTAAAAGATTTGGCAGCAATTCTTGAAATTAGTGAAGACGAACTTCGCACCATTGAAGCGTCAGGCACAGTACCTGCTGAAATAGGACAAAGACTCATTTTGCACTACGCTTTGCCTGAAGATTACTTCTCGCTTCCTACTTATAATCACGCAAAACCAAACCCAATGAAAAAGACGCCTGAAAAACCTATGCGTTATTTTGGTATTGTGTCTTTTGTTGGAATGTTTATTGCTGGAATTATTTTGAATCTTCCAGGGTTCTTATATTCAATGGTAAGAATGTTTATATCACTTTTCTCTGCGATGTCAAATAATGATATAACATTGAGCGAAACAAGTCCAATATTCAATTTTTTAGATTCCATTTTTGGCGCGGTTGTTATTGTTCTTTTTGGCATATTCTTTGTTAAATACATTACAAAGCATACAACTTTTGAGGGTAATATTGCAAAATACAAGTTCTTCTATTACTCCTGGACCGCTATTGCTGCAAGCATTCCTCTTACAATAGCAAGTCTTATTACAACTGTTGTTCTTAACAATGTTCAAAATAGTGCCGACCCAGCATCAATGGATAAAACACTTATGATGAGTTCACTTGTTTCGGTTGTAAGCTTTGTTGTTTCTGTTCTTTCGGCATATTTCAGTGCAAGACTTCTTAATGTAGCTGCTTTTCACGATGAAGAAAAACAGTTAAAAGAGTTTAGTTTTCTTGCAAAATTAGTAACAGTTTCAACTGCTATTACTATAGTAACATACATTGCAAAAATGATTATAGTAAAAGATTTTTCTGTTTTAAGTTTGGTATTTTCATTGTTATCAAACATTCTCCCTGTTGTTGTAATCTGGCTTGCTGTAAAAGTTAAGCCAAAAGATGAAAAACAGGAAAAACTGATTTTTACAATTCTTCCTATTATTGCAATATGCGACACAGTTGTTTACGGACTAATCTACTCAATCATTGGTTTATAAAATTTTTAAGGACGGTTTTCACCGTCCTTATTTTTTTACTTTTATATTGCTCTTTTTCATTGTTTGTGCTATACTTTTTGCAGATTTTTAAGTGGAGGTCCACGCTATGTTATATTTTTACCCTGAAGATTTTGGTGCGCTTGGTAACGGTGTGAATAACGATTGCGTTGCTATTCAGTCTGCTATTGACAAGGCAGAGGAAAACGGTGGAGGTACAGTTGTACTCACAAGTGGCAAAACATATTATTCTGACTCAATCCGTATGAAGAAAAATGTTGAACTCCATTTGCAAAAGGGCTCTCGCCTTAAAGCAACTGACAATATTAACGGCTATATTCGTCCTTGCAATATGATAAACGACCCTAAAACTGCACTTATTGGTAATCCTGTTACAGGCAAGCCTTCATTCGTGTTCATTTACGGTTACGAGGCTGACGGATGCACAATTTCAGGTGAAGGCACTATTGACGCTAATGGTCACGCTTTCGTTGAGCGTAAAGACAAATACTATGTAACAGGCAATTTCTACCCACGTCCAACAGTTATTTACATCGAAAAGAGTAACAACATCACTTTCAAGGATGTAACAATTGTTGACGCTCCATTCTGGACACTTCATCCTGCAGGTTGTGATGATGTGCTTATTTCTCAAATCCGTATTCTCAATGACCTTGATGTTGCAAACTCTGATGGTATTGACCCTGACCATTGCACAAATGTCAGAATTCTTGGTTGTCATGTTGAATGCGCAGACGATTGTATCTGCCTTAAAACTTCAAAGGGCAACGCTGAATACGGCCCTTGCGAGAATATTATTATTGCAAATTGCACTCTCATTTCAACATCTGCTGCAATTAAAATCGGTACGGAGGGTGTTGGAGATTTCCGTAATGTTATAGTTGATAACTGCATTATTTCACGAAGCAACCGTGGTCTTTCAATTCAGATTCGCGACGGTGGTAATGTTGAGAATGTTACATATTCAAACTGCATTATTGAAACACGTCGTTTCTGTCCTGATTGGTGGGGCACAGCCGAGCCGATTGTAATTACAACATTTAACCGTGACGAAAATACAAAATCAGGTAAAATCAAGAATATCCGTTTCCGTAATATCACTTGCAAAGGCGAAAACGGTGTGCTTATTCACGGTACGGAAGAAAATATGATTGAAGACGTAACATTTGAAAATGTAAGTGTTACAATGACAAAAACTTCAAAATGGGATTGCGGTCTTTACGATTTACGCCCTTGTATTCAATACGGTGTTGAAAAGTATAAAAATAGTGGTTTCTTCATTAGAAATGCAAAAAATGTGCTTATTGAAAAATCTTCTGTTCAGTGGGGTAATATCTGCGACGATTACAACAAAGCAATTGATGCCGAAAACGCACCAAATTTGGAACTTATAAGATTTACAGGCACTGATGCACAATAAAAACACAAAAAATTAACCCGACCAAACGGTCGGGTTTTGTTATGTCTTATTTAATTATCTAAACCACTCAAAAACTTTAGGAATGAATGTTCCCAAAATGTATGGTGTTGCGAATGCAAAAAGGATTGAAGTAATAAGTGTAAGTCCCCATTTTTCAAGTCTTGAACCTACAAAGAAGATTGCATAAAACGGTGCTACAAGAATTTTTGAAATCACATTCTTACCTTTGCCAAAGAAATTTTCTTTAACCATCATAACATCTTCAATCTGTGGGAAAAGATTTGTTAAAATTGAGATGCCAAGGTAAAGACAAATCCAAGCAAACCAGTCATTATATCTTCCAAGATAAATAACAGTTGTTGCACCGTGACAAAGTGTGAAAAATCCTAAAACAAGATTAAAGAAAAACGGAATAAAGCAAACATCAAAGCTTGGTCCTTTTCTCTTTATAAGCTCGTGGTCAATATGACCAAGCATTTCGTTAAACTGAATTGCTCTTGCGTCGTCAACAAGAACTTTTGATGCTCGACAACTCATATGCTCAAAAAATGAGTGAAGCATTGCGCCAGGGAGTGTTAAAACTTTTACAACTATATAAATTATACTCATAATAAATCATAACCTCCATTCATTGCAAGTTCCTGTAATGTAACTTTACCAGCTTTATAATCTTTCACATCTTGTGAGAAGCCTGATTCAGCATCGCCATACTCTTTAATTTCCTCTTCAAGTGTTGTGTATGTTTCCATATCACCTGTTTGGAGCGCTAACATAGCGTACATATCTCTAACCTGAATTGAAATTGCATAAGTTTCTGACTGATATGCATAACATTCTTCTGCAGAAGCGTAAGCGCTCTTATAATCTTCAAGCATAATGTAATTAAGTGTTTTCTGCATTGAAAGAATATAACCTATCTGTGCAACCATATCACTTGAATCAGGAATTCTTGAAAGCATATTAAGACCACTGATACAAGTGTCAACACCTTTCTGATAATTCTTATCACGATAACGGTAAAGCATTGACTGCACCATATAATAGTCAATATTTTCTTTGTTTGCCTCTTGAATTTTTGGCAAAAGTTCCTCTGCCTTATCGTATTCACCGGTACCAACATAAGTTGCAGCAAGAAGTGGATTTACAAGAATTTCAACATATTCTGATTTTTCTGCTGCACTTGAAAGAAAACCTGTAATAATTTTGCCGTCTTTTTCAAGATACTGTGCTGCTGAATATTTATACATTTCAATCCAGGCATCATCACAAATATAAACATCTTCTTTGCCTGTTGGTGTAAAGCCTTCTTCACCCTCAAGGTGATATGAAGCACCCTTTACATATATCTTTTTACCTGAAAGAGCATCAAGCTTATTGATTATTTCATTGTAGTTATGGTCAGAAATGTCATTATACTGAGAAACTATATCTTGAATTACAAGCACGGTTGCCTGCATTTTCATAATTTCTTCTTCAAGCTCTGCAACATCCTTATACATTGGCATTTTCTTTGCAAAATCTGAAAAATATGCTTCTGTATCAGAAAGCACAGAATCCATATCAAGCATACGGTAATTGAGAAGAATACGCTTTTCGTAAACATTAAGGAATGTACCGTTATCTTCTTCATCAATTGCTTCAAGTGCTTTGTTAAATTTCTGATTTGCAGTGAAAAGATTGTTTTCATTATATGCTTTTTCTGCTTCAACTGTATAAGAGAAAACAGGTACGTTCATTATAAAACAAACAATTGCTGCAAGAGTTACAAAAAGTGTTACTATTGCTGTTGTTGCACCTTTCCAATCATAAGGGTACTTTTCAAGAATCGCCTCACACTCTGAACAGAAAGGACTGTTTGGATTTTTCTCTGTTCCTCTTGGTCTTTCGCCACAACATTCACAAAGCTCGTCTTCTGCAAGTTCTTCAACAGGTTTGGTTTCTCCCATTGTAACCTCGTAGCCCTCAACCTCATATTCTTCACGGTCTTCAGTTTCAGCTTCTTCTATTGTCTTGTCAAGCTCTTCTTTGAAGATTCGTGCAAGCTCTTCCATCTCTTCACGATAGTCGCCTGACTCGTTATTAAGCTTTTTCTTATCGTCCAACTTTATTCCTCCTTAAAGCAATTAGTTCTCATTTGCGCCACAGCACTTTTTGTACTTTTTGCCACTGCCACAAGGACAAGGGTCGTTTCTGCCGACTTTTTCGCCTTTTTTAACAGGGCGTTTTTTATCGCTACCATCATCAGCGCCACTTGTTGCAGTAATTTTTGCTGCCTGTTCACGCTTGATATCTTCTTCACTCTTAAGACGGAATGTAAGAAGTGTAATAACTGTACCCTCTCGGATAAGTGCGTTCATTTCATCGAACATATCATAGCTTTCCATACGGAATGCAACAACAGGGTCTTGCTGAGCGTAAGAGCGAAGATAAATTCCTCGTTTAAGCTCTTCCATAGCGTCAATGTGGTCCATCCAACGCATATCAACATTGTGAAGAAGAACTTTTCTTTCAAGCTCTGCCATAATCTTTTCGCCGTATTCTGCATATTTAGCATCATATATTTCCATAGCTCTTGTATAGAAATAATCCTTAAACTCGGCGTTTGTACTGTACTCACCTTCAATATCTCTGTCTGCAAGGAACTGAAGTTTCTTAATAAGTCCGTTAATGTTCCAATCCTTAATATCATTTGATACAGGGCAATAGAAATCAACAGTTTCGTCAATAAAGCCTTCCATCATTTTAAGAATAGCATTATGAATGTCATAACCATCAAGAATCTGATTACGCTGGTCATATACTTTCTTTCTCTGCTCGTTCATAACGTCGTCAAAACGGATAACATTACGACGCATAGCATAATGGTTGCCTTCAACTTTTTTCTGTGCACTTTCAATAGTGTTTGTGAAAATCTTTGCCTCAACAGGAATATCGCCCATACTCTTGAATGTATCAAGAATTGTATAGAAACGGTCACCTGCGAAAAGACGAAGCAATTCATCTTCTGCTGACAAGAAGAATTTACTTTGACCGTTGTCGCCCTGACGACCTGCACGACCACGCAACTGATTATCAATTCGGCGTGATTCGTGACGCTCTGTACCTATAATAAACAGACCCCCTGCTTCACGAACTTTTTCTTGCTCATCGCGAAGCTGTTCTTTATATTTGTTTTCAAGGTCACGGTAAACCTTTCTTGCTTCAAGAATGTCTGTATTATCAGTTTCTGCAAAACCTGTTGCCTCTGCAATAAGCTCGTCAGAATAATCCATTCTTCTCATTTCTGCACGAGCCATAAAATCAGGGTTACCACCAAGAATAATGTCAGTACCACGACCTGCCATATTTGTTGCAATTGTTACGGCACCTAATTTACCTGCCTGTGCAACAATTTCTGCTTCTTTATCGTGATATTTAGCATTAAGCACATTGTGTGGAATACCTGCTTTGCGAAGCGCTTTACTTAAAAGCTCACTCTTTTCAATGTTTGTTGTACCAACAAGGACCGGTTGCCCTTTTTTGTTGCACTCTAAAATCTGTTCAATAATCGCTTTGTATTTCGAGAGTTCAGTTTTATAAAGAACATCATCTTCGTCTTTTCTTATCATTGGTTTGTTTGTTGGAATTTCAATAACGTCAAGACTGTAAATCTCTTGAAATTCTGTGCTTTCAGTCATAGCAGTACCTGTCATACCTGAAAGTTTTGAGTAAAGACGGAAATAGTTCTGGAATGTAATTGTAGCAAGAGTTTTTGACTCACGCTCAACTTTTACATTTTCTTTTGCTTCAATTGCCTGATGAAGACCGTCAGAATAACGACGACCAATCATAATACGACCTGTAAACTCGTCAACAATAAGCACCTGACCGTCTTTTACAACATAGTCAACATCACGCTTCATAACGCCGATTGCTTTAAGGGCAATATCAATATGGTGCTGAATTGTAAGGTTTTCAACATCTGCAAGATTTTCAAGGCCAAAGTATTTTTCTGCTTTCTTAATACCATTCTGTGTAAGTGACGCTGTTTTTGCTTTTTCATCAACAATAAAGTCGTCATCTTCACCTGCAATATTTTCAATACCCTGCTTTGAGTCGATTTCTTTAACTTTGCACATTTTAAGACGCTTTACAAAATCATTTGCGATTTTGTAAAGGTCAGTTGACTTGTCGCCCATACCTGAAATGATAAGTGGAGTTCTTGCCTCGTCAATAAGAATTGAGTCAACCTCGTCAACAACTGCAAAGTTATGACCACGCTGTACTCTTTGTTCAGCGTAGATTACCATATTGTCACGAAGATAGTCAAAGCCCATCTCATTGTTTGTACCGTAAGTAATATCACAAGCGTAAGCAGCACGTCTTTGTTCGCCGTCTAAATCGTGAACAATAAGACCTACTGAAAGTCCTAAGAAACGATAAAGTTTGCCCATCCATTCAGAGTCGCGTCGAGCAAGATAATCGTTAACTGTAACAATGTGAACGCCTTTGCCTGTAAGCGCATTAAGGTATGCAGGAAGTGTAGCCACAAGTGTTTTACCTTCACCTGTTCTCATTTCGGCAATTCTGCCTTGGTGAAGAACAATACCACCGATAACCTGCACAGGGAAATGACGCATATTAAGAACACGAGCAGATGCCTCACGACAAGTTGCAAATGCCTCTGGTAAAATATCGTCAAGAGTTTCACCATTTTTAAGACGCTCTTTAAATTCAGGAGTTTTTGCCTGAAGCTCTGCGTCTGTCATTTTTTTGTATTCTTCTTCAAGCTCCAACACTTTTTTCTGGATTGGGATTATTCTTTTTACTTCACGAGATGAATAATCACCAAAAAGTTTTTTGAATAAAGACATTTTTATATCTACCTTTCAAGGATTTAATCCGATTTTTAAAAATTTTACATATATACCCATTATGTTAGTACGATTATACCACATATATTCGAAAAAATCATTAATTTTTTGTGAAAATTTAAGTATTTTTCCTTGATTTACCCACAATTTTTTGGTATTCTTATAATGTATAATAGTTTTCGGTCACGATATACGAAAAAATCTCTTAAGGAGGAACGAAAAATGACTGATTCAAGAACACTTGCATACATAAATATGTATGCAGTTCTCGGCACATTGGAAAACCTTTGTGAACTTGACGACAAAGCAAAAGAAATTATTTCTACTATTGAAAAGCCTATTTCTGTTGCTTTTGACGTTAAGAACGGTCCAAGTGCTACACTTACATTCTCTAAAAACGGTTGCCGTATGGATGATGGCGTAAACGCTGATTGCGACATCAAAATCCCTGTTGCTAACTGCGACAAATTCAATGCAATTATCGACGGTAAAGCAACACCAATCCCAACAAAAGGTCTTACAAAGGTAAACTTCCTTCTCAAAACCTTTACAGCCCTTACTGACAGACTTACAGAAGTTATGAGACCTAGTGAAGAAGCTCTTAAAGATATGGACTTCTTCCGTCTTAACACTCTCTGCACATTCTACACAGTATCAGTTGCTCTTTCACAGATTGGTAACCAAGATGCTATTGGTAAATTCAGTGCATCAAACATTGTTGACGGTGATATTCAGATTGGTATTACCGGTGAAGTTTATGCAACAATCCGTGTAAAAGATAATCATATGATTACTATTAAACAGGCATCAGAAAAACCACGTGCAATTATGGAATTCTGTGATATTCCTCTTGCAAACGCTCTTTTCGCAGGTACAGTTAACTCAATCGACCATGTTGGTAACGGTAACATCACAATCCGTGGTCTTATCTCAATGGTTGACAATGTAAACCGTATTCTTGACAGAGTTGCATTATATCTTGCATAAGGAGGACGTAAAAATGAGTAAATTCCCAACATTTGATACTACTAAAAGCCGTGAAATGTTTAACCGTGCATCACAGGTTATTCCAGGCGGTATTTACGGTCACTTAGGTCCTGCTGAAGGTCAGTGGATTCCTGTTAACAGATGGCCATCATTCTCAGAAAAAGCACAGGGCTCATATTTCTGGGACGTTGACGGTAACAAATATATTGACTATATGTGCGCTTACGGTCCTAACGTTTTAGGTTACAACGACCCTGATGTTGACGCTGCTGCACTCAAACAGCTCAAACTCGGTAACTGCACAACTGCACCTGGTAAGGTTATGGTTGAATGTGCAGAAACACTTGTTGACACAGTTGCTTGTGCTGACTGGGCATTCTTCTGCAAGAATGGTTCAGACACAACAACACTTGCTACAATGGCAGCAAGAGCACATACACATAAAAAGAAGATTATCTTCTTGAAATACTACTACCACGGAGATTTCCCATGGGCACAGAAAATTGACTACCCAGGTATTACTCCTGAAGACGTAGCAAACAATGTTATCGTTCCTTGGTTTGACCTTGATGCTCTTCAAAAAGCATACGACGATAACAACGGCGATATTGCAGGTCTTATTGCTCAGCCTTATGACCACGGCAACTTCAAAGATAACGAAGTTGCTTCTAAAGAATACTGGCAGGCAGTTCGTAAATGGTGTGACGACCACGGCGTAGTTCTTATTATTGACGACGTTCGCGCAGGCTTCCGTCTTGACCTTGCAGGTTCTGACCATTTCTACGGTTT
Source organism: uncultured Clostridia bacterium (assembly GCA_937892525.1). Classification (GTDB taxonomy): domain Bacteria; phylum Bacillota; class Clostridia; order Oscillospirales; family Acutalibacteraceae; genus Fimenecus. The sequence continues at coordinate 27,130 of CALAEV010000025.1, read as the reverse complement.
CAAAGCAGACCTTATCTGCTTCTGTAAAGCACTTGCTAATGGTTACAATATGTCAGCACTTTGTGGTGGCGAACATATGAAAGCAACTGTTTCAGGTATTACATACACAGGTTCTTACTGGATGAGTGCTGTTCCTTTTGCTGCTTGTATTGCTTGTATCAACAAAATGAAAGCACTTGACACACCAACAATGTTCCGTCGTCTTGGTAAAATGGTAACAGATGGTTTCAAGGCTGCAGGTGCTGAACACGGCTTTGACCTTAGAGTTTCAGGTGAGCCTGCACTCTTCTACTTAAGAATTGCTAACGATGACAACCTTATGCTTCATCAAGAATGGGTTGCAGAATGTGTTAACCGTGGTTTATTTATCACATCTCACCACAACCACTTCATTAACGCTTCTCTTACAGAAGAAGACATTAAGAAGTCTATTGAAATTGCTGAAGATGCATTCTCAGTAGTTGCTAAAAACCACCCTGAATTAAGAGGTTAATCTAACAAATTATAGTGGGGTGGGGACCCCACTTCTAATAAAAATTTTCTTGGAGGGAAAATTATGGCTAATTTATCAAAAGCAGAATGGCTCCAGCTCGAAAAGAAAGCCCTTGAACTCCGTAAACTCTGCGTACAGACAACTGTATGGGCAGGTAGCGGACACTTCGGCGGTGGTATGAGTGTTATGGACCTTCTCACAGTTCTTTATCACAAGTATCTCAACATTAAAGTTGACGAACCAAAATGGGATGACCGTGACAGATTTATTCTTTCAAAAGGTCACGCAGCAATCGCTTATGCTCCTGTGCTTTGCGACAAGGGATTTAACGATGTTGAAATGCTTAAATCATTCAACCTTTCAGGTTCAAAAATGGGTATGCACCTTGACTCAAACAAAGTTGTAGGCGTTGACGCTTCAACAGGTTCTCTTGGTCACGGCCCATCAATCGCAGCAGGTACAGCACTTGCAGCACGCCTTATGAATAAGGATTTCCTTACATACGTAGTTACAGGCGACGGCGAACTTGGTGAAGGCTCATGTTGGGAAGGATTTATGACAATGAATCATTATAACCTTTCTAACTGTATTGTATTTATTGACCGTAACCACAATATGATTGACGGTAACACAGAAGATGTTATGAAACTTGAACCACTTGCTGACAAGATGACAGCATTCGGCTTCAACACAATCGTTGTTGACGGCAACAACATCGGCGAACTTTGTGATGCTATTGATGTTGCAATTGAAAGAGCAAAAGAGCCATGTGCTCCTACATGTATTCTTATGGATACAAAGAAGGGCGCAGGTATCAAGTCAATCGAAGGCGACTACACATGGCACTATGGCGCAATTGACGACGCTATGTTTGAAAAGTTCAACAAAGAACTTGATGAAGACTATGCAGCTCGTGTTGCAAGAGCAGAAAAGGAGGGTAAATAATTATGGCAGGCGGATTTGTTTATACAGCAGTTGACCAGACTGCGCTTTCTACAGCAGAAATTTACGGTAAGGCACTTGCCGACATTATTTTAAGAGACCCTAAGGTTGTTGCTATTACAGCTGACCTTGCAAAATCAACAAAACTCGGTGACGTTCTTAAGGTTTGCCCTGAAAGAGTTATCAACGTTGGTATTGCAGAACAGGATATGTTCGGTGTTGCAGCAGGTATGGCAAGAGCAGGTATGATTCCTTTCCTTTCAGGTTTCTCTGCATTTACATCAATGCGTGCTTGTGACCAGCTTCACACAGACATCTGCTACCAGAATGTAAACGCAAAAATTATTGCTACACACTCAGGTACATCATTCGGTCAGGCAGGTTCAACACACCACGCTATTACTGACCTTGCAATTACAAGAGCAATGCCAAACCTTACAGTTATCGTTCCTGCTGATGGTTTTGAAACAGCAAACGCAGTTAACGCTGCTTATGATAACTTTGGTCCTTACTACATTCGTATCAACCGTGGTTTTGACCGTGTTCTTTATGAAAATATGGACTACGGCTTCGAAGTTGGTAAAGCAGTAGAAGTTCACGAGGGTACAGACATTACTGTTATCGCTTGTGGTTCTTGCGTATTCCAGGCTCGTGAAGCTGCTAAATTCCTTAAGAATGCAGACGGACTTTCAGTTCGCGTTCTTAATATGCACACAATCAGCCCAATCGACGTTGAGGCAATCCAAAAAGCAATTTCTGACACAAGAAGAATTATCACAGTTGAAGACCATCTTGTAACTGGCGGTCTTGGCTCAGCAGTTGCTGAAGTTATGGCTCAGTATGGTAAAGGCTGTGCATTCAAGATGCTCGGTCATAAGAGCTTTGCAATGATTGGTCTTCACGAAGACATTATGTCAGACGCTGGCATTGATGCTAACGGCATTATCGCTGCAGTTCGTGAAACAATGAACGCAGACTTTGAAGAAGACGATAACTGGGATGATGAAGTTTAATTCTTAAACCTAATCATTTAGAAAGAGAGTTGATAATATGCACGCACAAAATGAACTTTATGCATCAAAAATATTTTTCAATGCTGCATTGCCACTTTTGAAAGTTATCGCTACTGATGTTCCTTCTCTCAAGGCTAAGTTTGATAAACTCACTACTGTTTTACAGATTAGTGCATGTGACCCTGAGGCAGAAGGTGGCAAGTATTCAACACATTTCATCATTACAGAGGGCGAATGGGAAACAAAGCTTAACGCTATTCACGAAGCTCCTGATGTTGAACTTGAATTCAAAGACATTGAAACAATGAACGCCTTTTTCAAAGGCAATATGCTTAAGCTTCCAAAATTCAAGGGCATTATCAAGAATTTTGGCGCTTTCACAGCTTTACTTATGACACTTCTTAAGCTTTCAGAGCTTACAGGCGCTACTGAACCTCCAAAGGATGAAGAAACTAAAACTCTTATGGTTAAGTGCTTCTTCTATCTCCTTTCAAGTGGTATCAGCCAGCTTAACAAAATGGGTCATACAGAAATTAAAGACTGGACTTCAAAGAGCCCTGACCGTGTTTACGCTTTCGCAGTTGACGGTCATCCTGAGGTTTCTGCATTCATCCGTATTAAAGCAGGTAAGTCAAGAGCAGGTCGTGGCGAATACAAGAGAGCAATGCCTTTCTTCACACTTCGTTTCAACAACCTTGATTCTGCACTCGGTATTCTTTTAAGCATCGACGATATGCTTGAAGCTACAAAAGCAGGCCGTCTTATTATGGACGGTGGTCCTGAATTTGGTGCACAACTTGGTGGCTTTATGCTTGAAGTTGGCGCATTGGCAAAATAAAATTTTATACATAACAAAAGCTCGGTGTAAAAAACCGAGCTTTTTGTTTTACAAATTATAGTTTGTCAACTTCTTTTCTTCCTTTTTGCTTCACGAACAAATCCGATTATGTGATATATACTTACGACCATTGATGCTGTTAAAATAACATATACAGGACAGTATATCCACTCGTTTATATGGTAATGGCTTACATTGTTATTCATATAAATCATTAGTATTATTGCACCAAGACTACATAAAACTACAAGTTCGCTTATAATCAATATAATCATTCTTTTGTTTTTAGGTAGTGTGGGAATATCTTTTATACAAATAATATTTAGTAGTGTCATTATTACAATAAAAATAATTTTTGAAATATGCATTATGTCGGCTCGTATTCCTAAAGACAAATAACATTCAAGAACCAAATATGTTACCCATACACACCAGAACCATGCGTGTTTTTTGACCTTAAAACAGATTATAGTACAAATCAACAAAGGAATACATAAATAAATTGCGGGCGGTGCGGTAACGAGAGTAATAATTGCACCAAGAATCGTTACACCAAGAAGCACATAGGCAGAAATTTTATGCGGTGCAACTGTTGGACTTTGTGATATTAAAACATTTGTATTTCTTTCAAATTCTTCTCGTCCCACAAGCTCATCAAGTGAAACTTCAAAAATGTCACATAGTTTTATTAACTTATCCAAGTCGGGAACCGCCATATTATTTTCCCATTTTGAAACCGATTGACGAGATACATCCAGCGCATCTGCCAAAGCACCTTGTGACAAGTTCTTTTGGTTTCTCAATTCATAAATTCTTTCACCGAGATTCATTAAATCCCCTCCTTTTGTGATTTCATTTTAGCATATAAAAGAAACAAATTCCACCAATTCAACTTGAAAATTTAGCAACCACTAGTTGCACATAGAAAAAGCTCGATTTTCACCGAGCTTTTTGTTTTATATATGTCGAAGTATTTTAGCAAACATTTTTAATATTATAGGTCCCCACATAGTTACAAGTGGTAGAATTACAAATGCAATTTTTTCTATTTTAGGATTGCTTTCCTTTATCGAATATATTAACCATACAATTGCAATATCAATACAAACAAATAAAAAATCTCCAAAATCTGTCACAAAAAATCCAACATCCAAATAACCGGTACAGCCTTTAAGGATATACCCTAACAAAGAAGATATTGTGGCAATTATTGCTATCGTTTTAAGCGTTTTTCTTCTTTTTTCAAAATTTTTTTCAATCGAAATATTCATAAGAACAACCATAACAATAATTGACAAAACTGTTGCTATAAAAGAAAATAATGTGGATAACCCTTTACCCATCAAATATGAAAAAATATGATTTTCTTCTAACTGCAGAAAAGTTGTTGAAATCGCAGAAATAAAAGCTACTGCACTATTGGGAACAACATAATATAAAAATCTGTGTTTATTAAAATCTCCAACCAGTCCTGATTTTTCGGTTAAATATTTTCCAAGTTTAATATAACCGAAAGTGTTAATCGCCATTCCCAATATAAGCGTTATATATACAGTATCAATTGAAAAAGCAAACAAATCAATTATGAAAACCGCTACAATCGGCAACATCATACTAACTGTTAAAATAACATTAAATACAACAGATACCTTTAAGAAATATTTATTTATTTCTTTTGGCGATTTTGTAGCAATGCTTACAGATGTTCTATATAGAACTCTTTCTTTGATGTTTTCATCCTTGCAAACGGAACCAAGCAATTCTTCTGTTGAGATTTCAAACACTTCTGCAAGTTTTATAAGTGTTTCTGTTTTAGGGATTGCCGTGCCTGTCTCCCATTTTGAAACTGCTTTATTTGAAACACCAAGAATTGCACCTAACTCTTTTTGCGACAATCCTTTTTGTGTTCTTAACTCATATATTCTGTTGGACAACTCGTAGTTTGCCATAAGCATCTTCCTTTCATAAAAATTGTAACACACAGCCGTTTTTATGGCAAGAAATAAAAATCTAATATTGGTAGAACTTAAAAAAAGCCTAGTAAAACTAGGCTTTTTACATTGATTTTCTTTATTTTCTACATTCATTCTGCAATTTTAAGATTGCTTCTTGAATTTCATTTGTTAGTTCTTCAGTTGTTTTTCCGTCAGACGAAATCACTTCACCAAACAAGACATCAACATTGAATTTTTTCTTATTCTTTGTGTCATAGAACTTCATCATCTTTTTGCCCTTAGGGAACAATTCGTATGCACCGTTAATATAAACAGGAATTACAGGCACGCCTGCGTCAATAGCAAGAACAGATGCACCACTCTTAATTTCACGGAAAATACCGTCTGCACTTCTTGTGCCTTCAGGGTGAATAAGCACACACCAACCCTCTTTAAGCTTTGCTTTAAGAGAATTCATAGTATTCATATTCATTCCGCCACGGTCAACCGGCACCATACCTGTTGCCTTAATGAGTTTTTTGCTGAATGCATCGTTACGGAAAAGTTCTTTCTTTGCCATACAACAAAGCTTCATAAACTTTTCTTTTGTAAATGCCATTGAAACAAAAAGATAGTCGATTTTTGAAACATGGTTTGCGCAGATAATAAAGCCCTTATCTTGTGGCATATTCTGTGCATTCTTAATTGAAATGTTGTAGCAAGATTTTGCAAAATCTCTAAACTTTGCATATGTTTTATAATCAGATTCTGTCTTTTCGTATGGGTAAACGCTTGCATCTGTCGCAGTTTCTTCAACGCTTTCGCCTTTTTCAATAGCAACAACTAAATCTTTAACTGTCATTTCTTTTGAATAAGCGCTTTCAACATTTACATTATATTCGCTTTCAATCTCCATAGCCAAGTCAACTGAACTTAATGAGTCAAAAGACAGGTCTTTGAAAATCTTTGTATCTTCATTGATTTGTGATACAGGAGCCCCTGAAATATTGGCGATAATGCGAATAACCTGAGCAAGTAAATCTAAATCTTCAATAGGGGTATCTTCAACTTTCACTTCGCCGTTACGCTCTTCAATAGCGTATTTTTTAAGAAGATATCGTTTTGCTTTCTGCAAAGATGTTCTTGGAATTTCATTTATAAAGTGAGTTTTGAAAATTCGCATATTCTGTGCAACGACTGCACCTTTTTCGCGAATTTGCTCCTCAATTTTTTCGCGTAATTCCTGTGTTTCAGCAACAATAAACGCGTGAATTTCGTCGTGGTCTTTGTTTTCGGCAGGAACACCACAAATTACAAGTTCCTTAACGCCCTCAAGACCTGCATATTTTGCCTCTAAATCGTCAGGTGTAACCTTTTTACCTGTTGAAAGCACAATATTTTCTTTTGAACGACCAACGATTTTAATGTTACCCTCGTTATCACGAGTAGCAAGGTCTCCGGTTTTGAACCATCCGTCTTCTGTAAACGCCTCTTTTGTTGCTTCTTCGTCGCGGAAATAGCCTTTCATCATATATGGCGACTTAATAAGCAATTCGCCGTCATCTGTGAAATCGACCTGAATATCAGGGTACGGCTTACCACAAGAGTCCGTATGAATATCGCTCTCAACATTACCGATTGTAGGAATATTTGTTTCACTTGCGCCGTATGTAATAAGAAGATTAAAGCCAGTTCCATAATAGAAATCGGCAACCTCTTGACTTAACGGAGCACCTGCAGAGCAAAGGAATTGAAGTGAACCACCAAAGCCCTCGTGAATACTCTTAAAGAGTTTTTTACCAAGTAATGAGCCGTTCTTTCTTCGAGCCTTTAGGCAAATTGGGAAGAATTTTTCGAACATAATTCTTGTAGCAGGTTTTGAGTTGATTTTGCGAAGTACTGCAGTTCTGAAAAGCTCATAAACCTTTGGTACTGCAGGCAAAACTGTTGGGTGATACTCGGCAAACGCACCAAGAATTGCCTCAGCAGCGATAGTTTCAATGTAATGAACATCAGCCCCTGAAAGTGCAGGACCTAAAACAAGACAAATTACACCGTAAATATGGCTGTTAGGAAGAATCGCAAGAAATCGTGCATCTTCAGTAATTTTCTGCACCTTTAATGTCATTTGAGTTGTCTTGATAAGACTCTCGTGGTAGTGCATAATTCCTGCTGCTTTTCGAGTTGTACCTGACGAGAAAATAATACAAGCAACATTTTCATCTGTGTCAGTACTTTCCGGCAAATCAGCTGAAACAACCTTTGCAGAGTCCTCAAAAAGTGAGCAGTCAAGCACATTGAAAAATGGGAATTTATATTTTGCAACTTCCCCTAATTTTTCGTGTGCAGATTGTGAAACAAATGCTGCTCGCACATCTGAACGAGTAATAAACTCGTCTAAATCGTCCCCTGCAAGTGAAGCGTCAATAAGAGCAGCCGTGCAACGAAGTTTGCAAGAAGCAAGAAAAGCAATTGTCCATTCAGGGCAACTTTCTGCAACAAATGCGATTCTGTCCCCTGCCTTAACACCTGCGCTCACAAGTGCATTAACGTATTTTTCAACCTTTTCAAACACTTGCCCATAAGTATAAACACGTTTGCCACCATTATTTAGTCCGATTGACATAGCACGTTTGTTGGGGTGTTTTGCGTTGATTTCATAAATCGTATCAAAAATGTTCATAGTTTTTTGGAATATTAAAAATATTCTTCCCTTTCAAAATATACACAAAAAGTTTATCACAAAAATACGCATTATGTCAATTAAAATGATTTCCCCTTGCCTTTTTTACTGTTTTAGAATACAATAATTATATCAAAAACATGTATCAAAAGGGATTTTTATGACTACAAAACGACGCATAGATTTCACAATTGAAGAAAAATATGACGGCAAGCAGGTCTTTGACTTTTTGCGTAACAAGGCAAAGGTTTCAGCTCGTCTTATTCCGAAACTCAAGCACGACCCTGAGGGTATTATGATTAACGGTGTTCACGCAAGGACTATTGATTTGCTCAAAACAGGCGATGTTTTATCGATTACCGTACCTGCCGATAAAGAAGAAAGAGTTAAAGCAGTTGCACCACTCAACTACAAACTAAAGGTTTTATATGAAGATGATGATATTCTTGTTATAGATAAGCCTGCAGGACTCCCCTTGCATCCGTCCCACAATCATCAAGGCGACACAGTAGCAAATGCAGTGGCTTATCATCTTGAAAGTCAGGGAAAATCTGCCGTCTTTCGTTCAATAGGTCGTCTTGACCGTGGCACTTCTGGAATTATTGTATGTGCCCTTAACAGATTTGTTGCAGGTGTGCTTAACGGTAAAATCTATAAGGAATATATGGCTGTTTGCGAAGGTGTTTACGAGGGCGAAGGTGTAATTGACCGACCAATTTACCGACCTGACCCAATTAAAACTTATCGCACAGTTGATGAGCGTGGCGAGGTTGCAATTACAAACTGGAAAGCAATCTCAAACCACAACGGACGCACTCTTTTGCGTATTCACTTGCTTACAGGCAGAACACACCAGATTCGTGTGCATTTTTCTTCACTTGGCACTCCACTTACAGGCGACACAATGTATGGCACTCCTCGCGACGACATTTCTCGTCAGGCGCTTCATTGTTGCTATTGCAAATTCACTCATCCCATTACAAAAGAGTTAATTGAAATTGAAAGCGAGTTGCCAGAAGACATTGCACAATTTGTTACCAGATAACTCCACTTGATTATTTTTGGACAATATGGTAAAATAGTTACAAATTGGTTACAAACAGGTGATTTTTATGAACGAAGTTCTTGATTATATTGTATATCCTGAAGATAAAAAAATAACTGTACCCCCTATTATGCCTAAAAGACAAAATGACTTTTACGCAGGGCTTGTATATAACATTTCGCGTTTTATTCTTAAATTTATTGTCCGTGGTGGCACTAAACTTGAAAAAATCGGCGATGTAGAAAATCTTAAACCACCATATATTGTTCTTTGCAACCACAATCAATTTGTAGATTTCTTTACTTGCTACAAGGCAGTACATCCACATAAAATCAATAATATTGCTACTCTTGACGGATTTATCGGCTTTGAAAAGGTTATGACAGAATTAGGTTGTGCTTGCCACAGAAAATACACAACTGATTTAAGCCTTGTCCGTGCCTGCCATAAAGTACTTCACGAATATGGCGATGTTCTTTGTATGTACCCTGAAGCACGCTACTCAAATGTGGGTACAACTGCAATAATCCCTGATGTTGTGGGCAAGCTTGTTAAAAAGAACAAAGTTCCTGTTGTAGTACTTCTTAACCATGGTCATTATCTTAATGCGCCATTCTGGGATTTCCGTCAATACAGAAAAGTACCGTTCTATTCAACTATGAAGCAAGTTCTTACAGTTGAGCAAATTGAAAATATGACTGCTGACGAAATCAACGAAGTAATCCGTGAAGAAATGTATTACGACGACCACGCTTGGCAAAAAGAAAACAACATTAAAATTACAGAAGATTTCCGTGCAGACGGTCTTAATAAAGTCCTTTACAAATGCCCACACTGTATGGCAGAAGGCAAAATGGTCGGTAAAGGAATACACCTTACTTGCGAAGAATGTGGCAAGGTGTGGGAATACACAGAGCTTGGCGAATTAAAAGCACTTGACGGTGAAACAGAGTTTTCACATATTCCTGATTGGTATGAGTGGGAGCGTGAATGTGTTCGCCAAGAAATTCTTGACGGTACATATTATTATGAAGAAACACTTCCTGTCGAGACAATGCCTGGTCTTGAATTTATTCCTATAGGTGAGGCAAAAGTTACTCACGACTATGAAAACGGATTTATAATCGAGGGCAACTACAACGGCCACGATTATAGAATTCAACGACAGACAAAAACACTTTATACATTACATAACGAATTTGCATTCAAGAAACTTGGTAAGGTTGACTGCTTTGATGTTTCAGTTAAAGATAACTCTTTCTATTGTATTCCAAGACAGAAAGATGTTGTAACAAAACTTATGCTTGCAACAGAAGAAGCATACAAAATCGCAACTATGCCAAAAGTCAGCGCAAAAGCTGAATAAGGTAACAAATTATGAACGAATCAAGAGAATATATAACAGAAATTATTTATCCTGACGGAATTGAGCGTTCTGCCGTAGGTAAAGTTCCTGCCAAGCAACCAGATAAAATCACAAAAGGTGCTTATCAGCTTTCTGGTGCGATGTTATCTCTTGTAAGAGCAGGTTATAAAATTGAAAAAATAAATATGGAAGGCTTAAAGCCACCATACATTCTTCTTGCCAACCATATGCAGTTTATGGATTTTGCTGTGCTTTTCAGAGCAACATATCCACACAAGGTCAATGTGGTTGCGGCATTTAATGTGTTTCACCTTTTTCCGAAAATTATGGAAAAGGCAGGGTGCATCTGCACTCACAAATTCACTACAGATACAGCCCTTGTGCGTTCTTGCAAAAAAGTGCTGAAAGAATACGGCGATGTGTTCTGTATGTATCCTGAAGCGCGCTACACTCCTGACGGCACTCAATCCATATTGCCTGATGCTATTGGCAAACTTGTTAAAAAGAATGGTGTGCCACTTGTAGTTATGCTTAACCACGGAAATTACTTGAATTTACCATTCTGGGCAAGTTATACTTACAGAAAAGCACCGTTTTATGCAACAGTCAAGCAAGTTTTAACGGCAGAACAAGTTGCAAATATGTCTGTTGACGAAATTAACGAGATAATTCGTCAAGAAATGACCTATGACGACTTTAAGTGGCAAAAGGACAATAACATCATTATTAAAAAGAAAAGACGTGCAGAAGGGCTTCACAAGGTGCTTTATCAATGCCCTGCTTGTAAGACTGAACACAAAATGAATTCAAAGGGAAGTCATCTTTTCTGTGAAGAATGTGGCAAGAAGTGGGAAATGACCACTTTAGGTGAATTAAAAGCACTAAATGGCGAAACCGAATTTTCACACATCCCTGATTGGTACGCTTGGGAAAGACAAAATGTAAGAGATGAAATTCTTCAAGGCAAATACCATTATGAAGAAGAAGTTGAAATTATTTCTCAGCCAAATGTATATGATTATGTGCCACTGGGCATTGGCACGGTTACTCACAATTTAGAAAACGGATTTGTAATTACAGGTCATTACAACGGCAATGATTACAAAATTGAGCGTCCAACAAAAGGACTTTACAGTTTGCATATTGAGTATGGTTTTAATCAACTTAAAGGTGCCGATTGCTTTGAAATTTCAACTACAAACGATTCCTTCTACTGTATGACAAAGAAAAAGGACATAGTTACAAAACTTGCCCTAGCAACAGAAGAAGCATTCAAAATTGCTAACGAGCAATAAAAAACGGAGCAAACGCTCCGTTTTTTGTTAGGCAAATTTTTCATAAGTCACAGCGTAGTCATCTCCTGAACAATCCACCGTTACAAGCCATCTTGCACCGTTAGGGCTTCCTTTAAGCCAATATTTATAAACGTCAAAGTTTGTTTCAACAACTTCGTGTTCTACTTCAAAATAACCATATAAATAGCCGTATTCTACAAGATAATCTCTTGAAATATCGCCATTTTGTCTGTTTAACTCAATTTTCTCCATAACCTTTTGTTCGTTTTCCCATGGGAATACAGTTGCTTTGAAATAGTGAATTTTCGGTTCTCCATAAACGACAATTGAACCACCATCTTTGTCTGCTTGTTCTTCTAACATCTGTTTTGTAGGTGGTGCAAGAAATCCAACATCCTGCCAAATCCATAAAGCGTGCGTGTATTCAAGAATTACAGCAGCCGAAAAACTTACAAGCACTACTAAAATCAATATTAAAACAATTAAAATACATCTTTGCTTTTTCTTGCCTTGCTTTTTATACTTTTTCAATGCTTTTTTTAATATAAAATTCTTAATTGCAAATGTTATCTGACTTAAAATTGCAGTAATTACAAAATAGAAAACAACAAATGCTATAGTTTCTTTATTAAGAAGTGTAAATACAGAATAAATTATTGCACTGGTAATTGGAGTGATAAATCGAAACTTGACATTTGAAATAAGCATTAAAATCATAGTAGCGAATAATGAAACTACCGTAATTTCAATCCAATTGTCATCGTCAAGCATAAATGCAGCACATGATGTTATAAGTATTTGTGCCAGACAACTGATTACGAAAATAATCCATTGAAGTCTGCCTTTTTGTTTCTTTGACTTCTTCATTGTATCAACTATTACTTCATCACTTTTTTGTAGAATATTATCTTCGCTTATTCTCTCACCTGCAAGAAGTTCGTTTACCGTCACTCCAAGTACTTCTGCTAAAGGCACAAGAAAATCAATATCTGGCGAGCCACCACCTGTTTCCCAACGAGAAACCGCCTTATTTGTGCAGTTAAGTTTTTCTGCAAGTTCTTGTTGAGTAAAGCCTTTTTCTGTTCTTAAATCTTTAATGAATTGTCCTGTTTTTATATTATCCATTTTCTCCACTCCTTTCACTAAAATCATATACCAAACATTTGATTTTGTAAATCTATGGTTCGTGGAATCAATAAAAAAGACTCAACAAACTAGTTGAGTCCTTTGTTTTTAGATTTAATTCCGAATTACGGATTAAGCATTACGAATTAATACGCTTTGCCCCAATAGAGCATTTTGTCAGCAGGTTTGCCACAGCAAACACAAGTGTCGCCAATTTTTTCCTGAACGAATGGAATACAGCGTGATGATACGCCTGCCTGCTCTTTAAGAGCATCTTCACATTCACGGTCACCACACCACATAGCCTTAATAAAGCCAGGTTTATTCTCAGCAATATCAATCATTTCGTCCATATTGTTTGCAACATAAGTCATATTGTTTCTACGCTCAAGTGCTGCATTATAAAGACCATCGTGAACTAATTGAATAAGTTCAGGAATCTTTGTTTCAAGTTCATCAAGAGATACAAAGTATTTTTCTCTTGTATCACGACGAACAATTACACATTGATTATTCTCAATATCACGTGGGCCTAATTCAAGACGAAGTGGAACGCCCTTCATTTCGTATTCTGCATATTTCCAACCAGGTGAGTTATCACTTAAATCAATCTTTGCACGACAAACTTTCTTAAGGTTTTCATAAACTTCAGTTGCCTTTTCTTTAACGCCTGGCTTATGAGATGCAACAGGCACAACAACAACCTGAATTGGTGCAATTTTAGGTGGTAAAACAAGACCGTTATTGTCACCGTGAGTCATAATAAGAGCACCAATAAGACGAGTTGTGCAACCCCATGATGTCTGGAATGGATGTTTTAATTTATTGTCTTTATCTTGGAACTGAATTTCAAATGCTTTTGCAAATCCGTCGCCAAAATAGTGGCTTGTTGCAGACTGTAATGCTTTACCGTCGTGCATAAGTGCTTCGATTGTGTATGTATCTTCTGCACCTGCAAAGCGTTCTTTTGCAGTTTTTACGCCTTTAACAACAGGCATTGCAAGGTAGTTTTCACAGAAGTCAGCATAAACATTAAGCATTCTGATTGTTTCTTCCTGTGCTTCCTCTGCAGTAGCGTGAATTGTATGGCCTTCTTGCCATAAGAATTCACGAGTACGAAGGAATGGTCTTGTTGTCTTTTCCCAACGAACAACAGAAACCCACTGATTATAGAGTTTTGGCAAGTCGCGGTAAGACTGAATAATATTTGCGTAGTGTTCGCAGAAAAGTGTTTCAGAAGTAGGTCGAACACAAAGACGTTCTTCAAGTTTTTCACTACCACCGTGAGTTACCCAAGCAACTTCAGGTGCAAAACCTTCAACGTGGTCCTTTTCTTTATTTAAGAGACTTTCAGGAATAAACATAGGCATACAAACGTTTTCGTGCCCTGTTTCTTTGAACATTCCGTCAAGTGTTTTCTGAATATTTTCCCAAATAGCATAACCGTAAGGTCGAATAACCATACAGCCCTTTACGCTTGTATATTCAACCAATTCTGCTTTTTTAACAACGTCGGTATACCATTTGGCAAAATCCACGTCCATTGAGGTAATTTCCTCAACCATCTTTTTTTGTTCAGCCATTTTATATCTTCCTTATCTAAAAATTACAGGGACGAGCCGTCCCTGCAGTTTATAATCAAATAAAATTAATAATCAATTAGTGTTCTTCGATAAATTTAACAATATCGGAAACAGTTTTAATATTTTCAAGAGCTTCGTCAGAGATTTCTAAATCAAACTCATCTTCGAAAGTCATTACAAGGTCAGCCAAATCAATGCTGTCTGCACCAAGGTCCTCAAGAAGAATAGCGTCCATAGTTACAACATCTTCTTCTAATTCGAGCTGGTCGCAAATAATTTCACGAACTTTTTCAAATACCATTCATAACACCTCCTGCAAAAATATTTACACCATATATACTAAAATTTTTTGACGCTTTTGTCAATAATTTTATTGCAATTTTATGAAATCTTTAATGGGTGTAAAGTCAATATCCTTTACATTTTTCACTAAATCATAGAATACTTTGCAAATTTCTACGCATCCACCCTCTGTATCACTTTCAGTGTTGAAAGGCATAACAGGGTCATGAACAGAAAGACGAAGTAAAAACCAGCCTTTTTTGTCTTCATCTGCAAACGAAACGCGCACACCCTCATAATTGTCAGATGCTAAAATCATATCTGCGTCTTTTTCTGCAATAACCTTAATTTCTTCAATAAGCTTTTCGCCAATTTCACGGAAATTATCACTAAGAATATTAAAACGCAGTTCTTTTTCTTCAAGAGGTTTTTTAAGAGCTTTTATGCAGTCCCCAATCTTCTTGCCCTCTTTGCGAAGTACTGCTGCTTTAATAATGATTTTAGTAATAAGATATGCGCCATCATCAAGGTAATAATTTTCTTTGAACGCAGCATGACCAGATGTTTCAATAGCAAGAGGAGTATTCTCGCCAAGATTTGTGCGACGAATTGCCTCGTCTATAACATTTTTATAGCCACGCTTAAAGCGAATGTGCTTGCCACCTAATGTATCTTCAATAAATTCGCGAAGACCATCACTTGTAACGGAGTCAGTTACAATACTGCCACCCTCGTTATTTTCAAGTGCGATTACTGATGCTAATGCTACTATTGAATTTCGGTTGATTTCATCACCTTTTTCATCAACACAAGATGCACGGTCAACGTCAGTATCAAAAATCACACCTAAATCACAATTATTATTGATTGTAGCGTTACGGATATACTCCATAGCAACTTTATTTTCAGGATTTGGAATATGATTAGGGAACATTCCGTCTGGCTCTAAAAACTGACTAGCGCTAACATCTGCACCAAGAGGTGCTAAAACTTGTGTAGCGTAAAATCCACCAACACCATTACCTGCATCAACTGCAATTTTGAAATCTTTTAACGGATGCTCATAGTCTTCGGCATTCACGCCTTTTTTAATCATATTACGAAGAATCTCGGCATATTCGGAAATGTAATCAATTTCTGTAATAGTGCCGTTTTTCTCTGCTTTATCTTTTGGCTCGTTTTCTGCATCTGCAAGAATTGATTTAAGTTCATCACCTGAAAGACCACCGTCGCGAGTGAAAAATTTAAGACCGTTTCTGTCAAAAGGATGATGGCTCGCTGTAATTTGAATTGCACCGTCACACTCTCTTGTAACAGTTGTCATAAACATAGCAGGAGTTGAACAGTATGAGCAAATTAAGATATTAACCCCCATCTCGCTGACTGCGTCAATTACTGCTGTTCTTATTCTGTCTGCAGAAATTCTTGAATCGTGACCAACAGATACAAGTAAATCACTATATTTTTTACTTGTTTTTTCACTTAAAAACTTAATAAACGCTTTTGAAATGTATTTTACAACATCATCTGTCAACTGAATTTCAGGGTATTTCTCTGTTGCAACTGCAACACCACGCACATCAGTACCACTTTTAAGATGCATCAATTTCATTTTATAAGACCTCTTTTCAAAAGTTCTTCAGTGGCTAACATTACGCCAATTTTTCCACTATGGAAATTAAGTCCACCTTGCATCCATACTGCATAAGGCTCACGAAGTGGAGCGTCTGCAGAAAGCTCAATTGATGAGCCGTTTGTGAATGCACCTGCTGACATAATAACTTGATTATCGTAGCCAGGCATATCCCAAGGCTCAGGAGTTACGTAAGAGTCAACTGGTGCGCCTTTTTGAAGCCCTTGACAAAACGCAACAAGGTTTTCGGCGTTTTCTAAGCAAATTGCCTGAATAATATCGTGACGAGTTTCTTCTACTGTTGGAGTAACCTTAAATCCAAGTTCTGTATAAACAGATGCAGCAAAAACTGCAGTTTTAAGAGCCTCACCAACAACGTGTGGAGCATTGAAAAGCCCCATAAATACGCTTCTGTTCTGACCAAGTGTTGCACCAACTTCTGTGCCCAAACCAGGGGTAGTAAGACGATAACCGCAAAGCTCAACTAAGTCTTTTCTACCTGCAATATAGCCACCACAAGCAGCAATTCCACCACCTGCGTTTTTAATAAGTGAGCCTGCCATTAGGTCTGCACCAACCTCTGTTGGCTCTTTTTTCTCGGTAAACTCGCCGTAGCAGTTATCAACCATTACAACTGCTCTTTTATTGACTCTGTGCACAATTTCACAAACTTTTTTGATTTCATCAACAGAAATTGTATGTCTTAAAGAATAACCACGAGAACGCTGAATATAAACCATTCTAACTGCCTTGTCTTTTGCACATTCCTCAATTGCATCGTAATCAAGCTGGTCATCTTCTGTCAAATCAATCTGTTGATAATGAACACCAAAATCTGCAAGAGTACCATCGCCCATATTCTTGCCACCAAGACCGATTGTTGAGTGAAGTGTATCATAAGGAGTGCCACTTACACAAAGCATAACATCATTTGGACGAAGAATACCATAAAGACAAACTGCAAGAGTATGAGTACCACTTGCCAACGCACCTGCACGGATTATGGCACTTTCTGCACCAAAAATATCTGCAGTAAGCATATCAAGTTTTTCTCTGCCCTTATCGCCGTAACCGTAACCGGTTGAGTTGTTAAAATCTGTTTCATCAACACGATTTCTTATAAATGCAGAAAGAACTTTTTGCTGATTATATTCCGTCAACTCGTCAATTCCTTTGAATACAGGGCTTGCCTTTTCGAGCGCTACCTTTGATAAATCTTTAATTCTGTCGCTGATTTCAAAAAACATTTTAATTTTCCTTTGTTGTGTATTCGTATATATTTTTCACGACCTTAAAGCCGAGTTTTTCATAAAATTTCACATTGTAATCTCTGGAGATTAAATAAACATCTTTTCTAGGGGAAAGTGTTAGTAATTTTTTAACTATCGCCTTTCCGTAACCCTGACCTCTGTACTTTTCTTTTGTAAAAATATCCGAGATAAAGGCTAAATCTTTATTGAAAGAGATAAATCCACCACTAATTGTATGTAAACCCTTTTCAATTACTGCACCTTCACAACAACCCTTAAGGTGTAAAAACTTTTTAACAGCTGTTGCTTCAGGTGTAAGTTTGTCGTTTAACTTTTCAATCTTACTATATTGATTATATTTAATGCCCTTTTCACCAGTTATATTTTTCAATGAAATATGCATTAGATATTTTTTATCTATTTGCTTGTAAGGGAGTTTGTCCGACGATAAAACTGAGCCGTTTATTACAAATGAAAGTTCTTCAAAGTCAGCATTTTCACTTGCAAAAGCGACCTGATTTTCATTGTCCCCTGAAATTATTGCTGTAATTTGATTATCGTCATTGAACTGCGCCCACAAAACACCATCGTTCAATTCGCAATCCATAAAAAATCCTGTTTGCGAAAGAAGTATTGCAGTGTTTTCTTTTCCCAAATAGTTAAAAATTAACTTATCAAGAAAATTAACAGATTTAACCATTAGCAAACTCCTCTAAAAGTGCTTTTGCAAGGGCTTTTACGCTTTCCATATCTGCTTTACTGCCAACAGATGCAGAAGAGTGAATATATCTGCAAGGCAATGACACAGCAACGGTCTTAATTCCTCCTGCTGATTTGTGAATTGCAGACGCGTCGTTTCCTCCTGCAACAACAGTTTTGGTCTGATTTGCAATACCGTTTTTATCTGCAATTTCACGAGCCTTTTTATATAAATCTTTGTTGTAGATTGTGCCTCTGTCCATAAATGAAACTACTGCACCTTTGCCAACCTTACACACTTTTTTGTTTTCAGGCGTGTCAGGAATATCTGAAGCAGTTGTTGTTTCAATTACAATTGCATAATCCGGCTTTACTGTGTATGCAGAGGTGGAAGCACCACGAGTGCCAACTTCCTCTTGAACAGTAAAAACACAGGTGTAGTCAATTTTTGACTTTTCTTGTAAAAGTTCAAGCATAATAACACAACCAAGACGGTCATCAAGTGCTTTTGATTTAATCATATCGTTACCAAATTCAATAAAATCTGATTTAAAATAACCAAAGTCACCAAGAGAAATATATTTTTCTGCTTCTTCACGACTTTCAAAGCCAAAATCAACAGAAACATCTGTAATTTCAGGGATTTTCTTTGCCTCATCACTACTGCATTGGTGAATTGCTTTTGCCCCTGCAACACCAACGCAATCGTTTATAGTTAATTTTTTACCAAAGAGCGCAGAGTTGTCAATTCCACCCACGCTTGCAACATTCACAAAGCCCTCATCTGTAATATAAGTTACGATAAATCCAACCTCGTCCATATGTGCAAAGAGTGCAACTTTGTTTTTTGGCTCAATTTCGCCTTTTTTATTGACAATAAGATTGCCTAAAGCATCAACTGTATAATCGCAATCGTCAGGTAAGCGTGAAATTATGAAATCGCGAACTGCTTTTTCATCACCTGATGTGCCGTTTAACAAACACATTTCTTTCAAAAGTTCAAACTTCATAATCTCACACCCTCTCTAAAAACTCTGCAATAAGTTTTGCACAAGATTCTATATCGCGAATATCAACCGTTTCAACAGGAGTGTGCATATATCTTTGTGGTAGTGAAACAAGTGCAGATGGCACGCCACCCTTTGAAATGGTAATGTGGTCTGCATTTGTGCCGGTGCGACCATTCATAATTTCTTTTTGATATGGAATGTTCTTTTCTTTTGCAATTCTTACTAGCAAATCTGAATATTCACGGCACAAAATCGGCGAATAACCAATCATTGGTCCACCATTCATTTTGCCACATTCTTTTGCGTTACTGTCAGGAGTTGTTGCAAAGCTTACATCAACTGAAAGCGATAAATCTGCGTTCACATTAAAAGAAGCACAAGTAGCGCCTGTACCACCTGTTTCTTCCTGCGCAGAACAAACAAGCGTAATTTCATTTTCAGTATTTGTGTATTCAAGAGCTTTAAGAAGAACTGCAATTCCACCACGGTCGTCAATATAAGTAGCAGAAACTCTGTTTTCGCCCAACTTTTCAAAAGATGCTTTAAAGCTTACCTTATCACCCTCTGCGATTACTTTTTCTACGTCTTCTTTACTCATACCAACATCTGCAACGCAAGTGCCATCAGTTGAAACCTTGCTTTCGCCATTTGAAAGATGTGGTGGCACAGTACAAACAACGCCGTAAATATCTTTTTTACCGTGGATTGTAAGTTCCATACCTTCCACTGTACGCATATCCACTCCACCGACTTTTGTAAGACGCACAAAGCCATCATCTGTAATACCGGTTACAACAAATCCGATAGTATCAAGATGAGCATCAAGTAAAATATGCTTACCCTCACCTTTTTTATGAATAAAAATGTTGCCTGTATCGTCACAAGAAACATCACCATACAGTGAAAAAAGCCCCTTGAGTGCTTCAAAGGAGCCAGTTTCTTCCCCTGCAACACCGGCAGGGGAAGTTAATTTTTCTAAAAGTTCAATAGTTGTCATTTGTATCAACCTTAATTTAATTTATATCTCTGTTCCACCAACAGGTCTAATGATAAGAACATAACAGCTATCTTCACCGAAGATACTCTCCATAGCATTCTTGTAATCTGCAAGGATTTCGTTTGGAACGAATGCCTGAATTGTACCTGCAAATCCGCCACCGTGAACACGCCAAGCACCCTTGCCTTTAAGAATGCTTTCTGAAAGTGCAAGTGCAAGTGAAACAGGTTGCTCAAGTGGTTTTTTAACAGAAAATACATTCTGATTATACTTGTATGATGAGTCACCACTTTCAAGTATGTAAGATTTAAATGTTTCAAAATCGCCATTTTTAAGAGCGTCAACTTCTTTTAATACTCTGTCATTATCTGCAAAGAAGTGCATAGCACGAATAACTGCTCTGTCGCCAACTTTTTCGCGAATCATAGGAATATTCTTCTTAAACTCGTCCTCGTCAACCTCGCGAAGAACTTTTTTGCCGAAAACTCCTGCAACACCTTCCATTTCACTACGGATTGCAGCGTAATCGTCTGTCAAATCTGAATGGCTACCCTTTGTATCAACAATGCAAAGCGAATGACCTGAAGATGCAAAATCATATTTAACCTCGTTAACAATCGGCTCTGATGGATTATTAAAATCGATTGTTACAAAGCTACCAACTGAACAAGCCATCTGGTCCATAAGTCCACAAGGTTTATCAAAATAAACATTTTCAGCATACTGTGCAATTTTTGCGATTGTAATTGGGTCAACCTTACCATCATTGTAAAGGTAGTTGAGCATTGTACCAACAAGCACCTCATAAGCTGCTGAGCTGGAAAGACCTGAACCTGAAAGCACGCTTGATATTGTTACTGCATCAAAACCACCGATTTTGTAACCATATTTAAGGAAACCTGCGCACATACCACGAACAAGTGCAGGTGAATGACCTTTTTCGTCTTCTTTGATTTCAAGGTCAGTAATATCACAAACGTCCATATTGTAGCCACGTGATTTTACGCGAACAATATTTTCGTCATTTTTTGATGCAACTGCAATAGCATCAAGGTTAATACTTGCAGCAAGAACTCTACCGTGGTTGTGGTCTGTGTGGTTACCACCAACCTCTGTTCTGCCTGGTGCAGAGAAAAGACGAACATCACGGTTCTCACTAAAAATCTCTGCAAAATCATTCGCAAGGGAAACATATCTGCCCTGTTGTTCTTTAACTGCCTCATCTGTAACATAAACTCGCTTAAATCTTTCGTCATAAGCACCGTTTAAAATTTCATTCTTCAATACATTCAGTTGTGCCATTTTTATTTTCTCCTTTGCGTTTTTCCAAGATTATATTTGTTATTAAAACTGTAACACCTGAAACAATTAAAAGTATTATTACAGGCGCCATAAAGTGCCAAGTGAATGGTTGAGCAATATTGCCACCGATTACAGAATATGTCCAGAGTTTAATAAAATACCCCGCTATTGATGCCACCATAAATTTACCGTAAGGAAATTTAATGCCACCATAAAACTGACTTGCCATATTTATAGGGACTGATGGAACAAGTCTTATTAAAAACAGAACACCAAGCTTTGTTTTACCTGCGTGTTTTAGCATTTCGCTGACATTTTCATACTTTTTAAGTTTTCGTAATGCAACACCTTCATCAAGCCGTCTGCCAAACCAATATACAATTGAAAGTGTTATTGAAAAACCAACAATGTTGAGTATAAGTGCAGTTGCAGGTTCAAACATAACACCTGTCATAATCATAATAAAAGGGAAAGGAATTGGTGCAACAGATTTAAGTGCATAAACAATCAATATTGCAAGACCAATCAGCCAGTTGTTTTCAAGTGACTGGATAAAGTCCTGTAATTTACCTAAAGCCCATAAAAATTCTGCCCAGCCACCTTCGGCAACCTGAGTACTCATAATCATAGTGATTACTGTAAGCAAAATTGCTACTGCAAAAAAGCCAATTGCACTAAGATTCATTGCGCCTTTTCTATCAAGATTTCGTTTTTCCATCTGCATCCCCTTTCTTTACATACTCATACATTATAATTTTATAATATTTCAGCCAAAAGGTCAATATTTTTATTGTTATATTAAACAATATATGGTAAAATATATACATTAAATTACCTTTAAGGCGTGATTGTTTTGAAAATCGTAGTACTTGATTCCTACGCTCTTAACCCTGGCGATTTATCTTGGGACTGGCTGGAGGCTTTAGGTGAGTGTGAAATTCACCACCGTACACCAAAAGAAAAAATTCTTGAAAGATGCAAGGGTGCTGAAATTGTTCTTACAAATAAAACTCCCCTGACAGCCGAAACTCTTGAAAAATTACCTGACCTTAAATATATTGCCCTGCTCTCAACAGGTTATAACATTGTTGATTGTGACTGCGCAAAATCTCGCGGTATTCCTGTTTCAAACATTCCTGCATACTCTACAAACGCAGTTGCTCAACTTACATTTTCGTTGATTTTAGAAATTACCAATGCAGTTGGACTTCACAGCGAAAGCGTAAAGAGTGGCGATTGGAGTGCTTGCCCTGATTTCTGCTACTGGAAAACACCACTTACCGAATTGTGTGGCAAAACATTGGGCATTGTGGGATTTGGTCAGATTGGTCAGGCTGTTGCTGATATTGCAGAAGCCTTCAAAATGAATGTAATTGCTGTTTCAGGCCACGAAACCGACCAGAGTCATCGAAAGAATTTCAAGTGGGTTGATATGGAAACTCTCGCAACACAGAGTGATATTATCTCATTCCATTGTCCACTTACAGAAAAAACAACAGGACTTGTAAACAAAGATTTTATTGGCAAGTGTAAAGACGGTGCAATCATTATAAACACTAGTCGTGGACCTGTTGTAAATGATAAAGATTTAGCAGACGCCTTAAATAACGGTAAGCTTCGTGGTGCCGGTCTTGATGTGCTTACGGTTGAGCCACCAAAACCAGATAACCCTTTACTCTCTGCAAAAAATTGTTTCATAACTCCACATATTGCGTGGGCAGGATTTGAAACAAGAGAGCGACTTATGAATATTCTTAAAGAAAATGTTACTGCATATCTTAACGGAAATCCGCAGAATGTAGTAAACGAGTGAGGTAATAAAAATGGCAAAATATAAAATTACAAACCCTTATGAAAGTGTAACTGATTTGCTCGGTAATATGGAGCATCATTACAAAACAAACTTACATACTCACTCAACCTACAGTGATGCCAACGACACTATGACTGATATGATTATGGGCTTTTATGATAATGATTTTGACATTGTTGCATTTGCAGAGCACGGTATTTTAGGCAAATACTGGAATGAAAAGCCTACGCATATTCCATTTTTTAATTTTCAGTATTTGTGGCACGGTAAACGCAGTTACTTAACTGAAGAACAATACAAAGGCATTAAAGCTGGTACATATAAAACAGAAAAGAACACAAGAACAAAAACTCGTGGACTTGAGGATGTGCCAAAGGCTATCGAGTGTAATATGTTTACAGTTATGAAAAACCATGTAAACGGTTATTTCACAGATAACGCTTACGAGGGTGTTCAGGGTCTTGAATACGACTACGAAATCCCAATGGCCCTTATTGAAAAAAGTGGTGGCATTTCTCATATCAATCACCCAACAGACTTGTTGCAGGCAAAGAAAAACCCTGATTGCTGCAAAGACCCTAAAAATGTTGCATTCTTTGCAAATCTTATTATGAAATTCCCTTCTTGTATGGGTATGGAAGTTCTTAACATGTATGATATTCCTAACCGTAGTGATAGAATTTTGTGGGATGAACTTTTAAAACTTCTTACACCTTATGGCCGCAAGGTTTTCGGATTTTCAAACAGCGATGCACATCAGGTTGACCAGATTGACACAGCATTTATGGATTTCATTCTTCCTGAGTATTCACTTGATACCCTTCGAAACGCAATGGAGACAGGTACATTTTTCTCAATTGCACGATATGCTAAAAACGAATTAGGCGAAGATTTCAAAGGCGAAGGCATTTGCCCACGCGTTACAAAAATTGCAGTTGATAATGAAAACGATACAATCACACTTACAGGTATCAACTGTAAAGAAATTGATTGGATTGCAGATGGTAAAACAATCAAAACAGAAACTATTGACGCTGACGGCGAAATCACAACTACAATCAATCTTGCAGACTATTCTGACAAAATCAGTTGTTATGTACGTGCACAGCTTAAAGGCAAGGGTGGTATTTGCTTAACTCAGGCATTTATTCTTGATGACGGTAATATGGAATCCCTTAAAAAGCCTATTCTTCAAGAAAATATGACCGAAGAACAGAAAAAGAAACGCAAGTTCTACAGCAAAAAACTTGGCGTTATTTACGGAAAACTTACAAAGAAAATATAAGGCATTTCGACAAACTCAAATTTGCACGCAAGGCAATATTACAGAAAATATGCCAAAAAAACTGTTGACAGTTGACTTTCGATGTTGTATAATACACAATGTATCCCAATGTAAAGGGAGGGATTTTTAATGAGTCAGGTAAAAGTTAAAGAAAACGAGTCCTTGGAAAGCGCTCTCAGAAGATTTAAGAGACAGACTTCTCGTGACGGTGTCATTCAGGAAGTTAGAAAAAGAGAGCATTACGAAAAGCCTTCTGTAAAAAGAAAGAAGAAGTCTGAGGCTGCACGTAAGCGTAAGTTTAAATAATTTTCGCTTTGCGTAGCTATGTTTCAAAACGCAAGTGGGCGTCCAATAAGGATTGCCCACTATTTTTTTACTTAGGAGTTTTACTATGATTTCACCAATGCCAAAATATCGCTATAAAAGTGTACTTGATATTACTGTTGAGGATTTACATAAAATGGGTGCAAAAGCAGTTGCCCTTGATATTGACAATACAATCTGCAACGACGGAAAGCAGAATTGCATTGACGGTCTTGAAGACTGGCTTGCAGAAGTACAGAACGCCGGCATTAAAGTTATGATTCTTTCAAACGCTATGCCAAGACGCCCTAAAAACGTTGCAAATAAATTAGGTATTTCATATATTTGTATGGCAAGAAAGCCTAAATCTCACAAACTGGTTAAGGCTGCTGAAATGCTTGATGTTAAAATTGAAGAATTAGCTATGGTTGGTGACCAACTTTTTGCAGATGTAATGGCAGCAAACGACTGTGGTGCTATTGCAATTCGTGTTGAGCCACTTGAAGGTGAAACCAGATTTAAGAAGTTTTATGAAAGACGCCGAGCAAAAGAAGCTCCTGTTATAGAAGAATTTGAAAAATTACACGGATTTGGTTACTATGATTAAAGATTTACAAAAATTATTAAAAGAACAACAAAACAACACCTGTGCTTTAATAATCTCACCTGAAAACAGAAAATATTTTACAGGATTTGAGTCTTCTGACGGATTTTTACTTGTATCCCCCCAGCGTGCAGTGTTTATTACTGACGGCAGATACATTGAGGCAGCAGAAAAACAGATTTCGAACTGTGAAGTACAACTTCTCGGCAAAACTTATCCACAAATTGCCGAAAATCTTAAAGAGATGAATTGTAACAGATTGCTTGTTGAGTCAACAAGAATGACAGTTTCTACATACAACTCACTTAAAGGTGTACTTAAAAAAATCTCTGTATCAACTGACACAACGCTTGACACTATAATCAATACACTTCGTTCAGTTAAAACCGAATATGAAGTTGAAAGCATAGTAAAAGCTCAAAGAATTGCAGAAGATGCTTTTGAACACATTCTCAAATTCATTAAAGTTGGTGTTACAGAAAAAGAAATTGCTCTTGAATTAGATTTCTATATGCTCCGTCACGGTGGTGAGGGACTTTCTTTTGAAACAATCGCAGTAAGTGGTAAAAACTCATCCATGCCACATGGTGTTCCAAGTAACAAAAAAATCGAAAACGGTGATTTTGTTACTATGGATTTTGGTACAATCACAAACGGCTATCATAGTGATATGACAAGAACTGTTGCCGTAGGCTTTGCAACTGACGAAATGAAAAATGTTTATGATACCGTGCTAAAAGCACAAGAAAACTGCCTTAACAATATTAAAGCCGGTGTTTCTTGTAAAGATGGCGACGAATTTGCTCGTTCTATTATCAGAAATGCAGGTTATGGGCAATATTTTACCCATTCAACAGGTCACGGCGTAGGCGTAGAAATTCACGAATTCCCTAACCTGTCACCTGCTTCTGACAGCATTTTGCAAACAGGTAACATCGTAACTGTTGAGCCTGGTATTTATATTCCTGAAAACTTCGGCGTAAGAATTGAAGATATGGCACTTATTACCGAAAAAGGTTGCCGTAACCTTACAAGTGCCAAGAAAGATTTGATTATTTTATAATCAACGCAGTTATAACAGCCCCTACCCCTGCCGATGTAAGCAATTCTACAACAAGAAACACTTTACTTTTGATTTTTTGCTTACGAGTTTTTGGTATCCCAGTTGAACTGTGAATACTGTTTAGCGCTTTGGTTTTAAGTTTTGACTCGCTTTCACGCGAAAATTCAGGACGAACAAAAAACAGCGCTTTTTCAAAATATTCGCATCCTGTTTCATGGATTTCAAGCACTTGTCGGTTTACTCCCTTGACCATATAAAAATCCTCGCACTTCATTTTAGTTATATTCACAAATATTGTTGGGTTTTTAGTCATTTTTATACTATTTTTTGTGAACTTTTTCACATAAAAATTTGTCAATATGGGATTTTAACCAAAAATTATTACAACAATTTTTATACAAAAAGTATAATGAACTTTTCAACGAAATTGTTGAAAACTCTGTTGAAAATGTTTATAACTCCCACGAAAATCAATAGATTTAAGCAGATTTTTCCATTTTTCGACAATCTTGAAAAAATATTGTTAAAATTATATCAAATACAGTTTGTTGTAATTGCTTTACATTTTATAC
>CALAEV010000024.1 GCA_937892525.1 uncultured Clostridia bacterium | reverse complement strand
TTGTTGAACTGCGGGTGTAGTTCAATGGTAGAATCCCAGCCTTCCAAGCTGGTCGTGTGGGTTCGATTCCCATCACCCGCTCCACATGCGCTGATAGCTCAGTTGGATAGAGCATCTGCCTTCTAAGCAGAGGGTCGGGGGTTCGAATCCCTTTCAGCGTGCCAATCAGCGTACTATGTGCGCTGACTTATATGGTGGGTATAGCTTAGTTGGTTAAAGCGCCAGTTTGTGGCACTGGAGACCATCGGTTCGAATCCGATTATCCACCCCACTAATTCAAGACTCCGTCAAAGTTTTGACGGAGTTTTGAGTATAAACAACTTATATAAAAAACTTAAATATTGGGGTGTCGTCAAGCGGTAAGACACAGCACTTTGACTGCTGCATTCGTAGGTTCGAATCCTGCCACCCCAGCCAAAATAAAAAGGTACCCTCGCGGTACCTTTTTATTTTGTGTTTAGATAGTACAGGATTCGAACCTGTGAAGGTCTGAGCGTTAAGAAAACAGTCCGGTGGACTGTTTTTAGCGAGGAGCACAATGCGAATCCCTCATTCGCATTGTGAGTCTATAATTCGAATCCTGCCACCCCAGCTAAAAATCGACAATCTTCGACAGAAGGTTGTCGATTTTTACTTATTACTTCTTCACTCTTCACTCTTCACTAATCTTCGGGTCGATTTTTGGCGAAGTAATAGGTAAGAAGGAATAGTGAATAAGTTAGGGTGGGACACCCGCACCCGATTGTAATTTAAGATTATGTGTGATATAATCAGTTCGACAAATAAGAATTTGTAGGTGAGATAATGATTATTTTAATTACCGGAGCATCGCATACAGGCAAAACTGCACTTGCTCAAAAACTGCTTGAAAAATATAAATACCCCTATCTTTCAATAGACCATCTGAAAATGGGTTTAATTCGTAGCGGCAACACAGAACTTACCCCTATGGATGATAATGAATTAACCGAATACTTGTGGCCGATTGTTAGTGAAATGATAAAAACTGCTATTGAGAACAAGCAGAACTTAATTGTCGAAGGTTGCTATATTCCATTTGATTGGCAGAACGCCTTTGACTCCGAATATCTTGAAAAAATCAAATATTACTGTCTGGTAATGAGTGAGGAATATATCAGAAATCACTTTTCTGACATAAAGAAATATGCAAGTGTCATTGAAAATCGTGGAGATGATACAGATTGTATTTTGGAAAGTGTTTTAGCAGACAATTTAGAAGTGTTAGTCCTTGCACGAGAGTATAATGTGAACTATATACTCATTGAAGATAAGTACGAAATCAATATTGAGTTATAACGATAAATTCCAATTTATCAGTTTGTTGCTAAATTAAGCTGTAAACACAAAAGAAAAAAGGTATCTTCAAGATACCTTTTTTCTTTTAGTTAAGATAGTACAGGATTCGAACCTTCCCTATTGCACAAATCTTAACTTTTTGGTATTATAAATATAGGAGATGATTTTATGCAACTCGTTATTATAACTGCATTAGGTGTAGGTATGGCTACTGTATTTGGTAGCTTTATCGGTTTCGCCCTTAAAAAAATTCCACATAGATTTAACGATATTACATTAAGCTTTGCGGCAGGTATTATGCTTGCTGCTGCCGTTTTAGGACTTATAATTCCTGCTATGGAATCAGGCGAGGGGGTAGGTAATCTTCTCGTCGTAATTGCAGGTATTATCTGTGGTGCCGTTTTCTTAAGTTTAATGGACAAAGTCGTACCTCATATGCACCACATTACAGGCGTTGATTCAGAATCCCACGGTGAAAGCACAAAGCACTTAAACCGTGTAATGCTTTTTGTAATGGCAATTGCAATTCATAACTTGCCTGAGGGTATTGCAGCCGGTGTCAGTTTCGGTACAGGTAATATTTCAGACGCATTAACCGTGGCAGGTGGTATAGCACTCCAGAATATTCCTGAAGGTATGGTTATTATTTCCCCAATGCTTAATGCTGGAGTGAAAAAATCACGAGCATTTATAATCGCTCTTTGCACAGGACTCGTTGAGGTAATCGGCACAATGATTGGCTACTTTGTAGTAACTGTATCTGTTGCAATCTTGCCATTTGCGTTGGCGTTTGCAGGTGGCACAATGCTTTATGTAATAAGTGATGAAATGATACCTGAAACCCATTCTCACGGTTACGAAAAAGGCGCTACATATTCGTTGCTTATCGGCTTTTGTGTAATGCTTGCTATGGACTTTTTATTAGGATAATTTAATAGGGACTTGCACCTAAAATTGCACCTCTGCATATACTTTGCAGAGGTGTTTTTTATGTTATTATCATTATTACAAAGTTTATCAACAAACATTCTGTATTTTATGCTTCATTTGTCGCAGGCAAATTCATTTCCAAAGCCCTTGAGTGCAAAAGAAGAACAAGAAGAATTTGTAAAATTTCATCGCGACGGAGATATTAATGCACGAAATAAACTTGTCAACCACAATATGCGACTTGTGGCACATATTATTAAAAAATATTATTCCAATTACTCCGACCAAGAAGATATAATCTCAATAGGTACAATAGGGCTTATAAAAGCCATAAATACTTTTGATTACACTAAAGGCACACGCCTTGCAACTTACGCTGCAAGGTGTATTGAAAATGAGATTTTTATGCACTTTCGTACACTTAAAAAGAATGCGAATGAAGTTTCAATGAACGAGCCGATTGATGTTGATAGCGAGGGGAATCCCTTAACATTCAGCGATATTATTTATGACGATAAAAGCGTTTTTGATGATGTCGATTTAAAAATGAAAACTGAAAAACTTTATGAATATATTGAAGATATTAAAGACGAGCGCAAAAAGAAAATACTTATTATGAGATACGGCTTATACGATACAAAACCATATACCCAACGAGAAATAGCAAAACAGTTAGGAATCTCACGGTCTTATGTATCACGAATAGAAACAAAAGCCATAGACGAACTCCGAGAAATGTTTGAAGTAGAAGAGAAAGAATAACACAAATTTGAGTTTGTCGAACAGAATGCAAAGTGCAAAATGCAAAGCGCAAAGTGTAGGGTCTGCGACGCAGATTTATAATTCGCTCCCTCCTAGAGGGAGCTGTCGAGCGATAGCGAGACTGAGGGAGTAATATGTGTAATTGTAAAACTCCCTCCGTCAAAATCTTCGATTTTGCCACCTCCCTCAATGAGGGAGGGTAATAGGTTGTATCTATACAAAGAGTTCGACAAACTCTAATTTGTCTAACTAGCTTTATGCTTATAAAATCCCACATATATATTGAAAAATAACACCAATTTTGCTATAATACTACCATATTTTTACGCGAGGTATTCATTATGAGCAAAGTTACTGAAAAAATGCATGAGCGCTTAGGCAAATGGGGTCCATATTCAAAAAAATATAGTGGTATTTCACGAATTGTTGACCACAATACAGAAGGTGGTGTCCGTTTCGATTGCGTCGTAAGTCCTGCTATCGAAAACGCAGACTCTCGTGTGCCTAATGTTACTGTTCCTACAGGTGTTCATCCTTGGGAGGCAAAGTCAGACTACTCATTTTATTCATACCGTTATGACCTTGAATGGAAAGATAAGGTCTATGCAGATGTATCTTTTACAAAGCTCACGAGTGATAGCGTGCTTGTCCGTACAGAGTTTGTAAATAATACTGATATTATGCAAATCTGCCTTCTTAATCTTTTCTCTGCTATCGAATACCCAAATGTATATGCAACAACTCCTGTTTTACCTGAAAAGTGTATTTTTATCAAAGCCCTTGATTACAAAACTTATGAATATAACACTACTCGTCCTTGGGACAAGCAGGTTATTGATGCTATGAAAAAAGGCGAGTTTTTTGATGACGGCTTTACATATCATCGCGGACTTGGAGACCGTGATTGCAACCGATATATATTACCAAAATGTCCTCATTTAGGCGAAGAAGCAGGGGACAAAATAACCTATGAAATCAAAGGTGTTGAAAAATTCTCAAATCCTGTACTTCACATTCGCTATCGTACAACTGATAATCAAGACAGCGTGTGGACTTTGAATGGTGAAAAAATCACATTTGCAAAAGCAGACGATTTCAATATAATAACAACAAAAATCAATGCCGAAAACATTGAACTTATCTCTTGTGGTACAGGTGGAATTGAATTTGATTTTCTTGCCGTTACAGAAGAAAACGACACGGTTTCAACTGAAAGTAAAAAGCATAATTTCTACCCTGAAATTGAAACTTATGATAATAATGGTAAACTCGTTTCTTATAAATATGACGGTGTTAACGGTAATTTCTATGTAAAAACATTTAATGAGTCAACTCGTTGTCGTGATTTTAATACAGGTTGTCTTGAAGATAGTCCGACTGCGCGTATTTCTCAACCTGATGAGAGCTTTCAAAATATGCTTGAAACATTTTCAGGCTCATTCTCTGAAAAGCATAGTGACGAAGGATTTTATCATAACACAGTAGTTCATACTCTTTATGTTGAGCCTCGTTCAACTCATATAGAGTATGCAGTCTTGTCTTTCGGAGAAACAGAGTATAAAACAGTTGAAGAGTATGAAAAAATCTATGAAAAAGCGTATAATTCTCTTGAGAAGTTCGACTTGAATTTAGCAGGTAAAACCTACGAATTCTCAAACAAAATACTTCGTGCAACTGTGTTCCAAAATACTGTTTATCCACTTTACAGAAATGGCGAATATGTAGTTCATCATACACCTGGTAAGCGCTGGGACTCATTCTATACTTGGGATTCAGGCTTTATCGGACTTGATATGCTTGAATTTGCACCAAGTATCGCAGATTATATTCTTGAAACATATTTAAGTGATAACGACCAATGGGCATTTCTTTTACACGGCTCTCCTGTGCCTGTTCATATTTATCAGTACCTTGAAATGCTTAAAAAAGCAAACGACAAAACAGAGTTACTCAAATACTATGACAGAGTAAAAATGTTTTATGACTTCCTTGCAGGTAAAATCAACGGCTCAACAACTACAAAATTCAATAGTGGCTTAACTACTACTTTTGACTATTTCTATAATTGTAGTGGTATGGATGACTTACCACCTCAAAAGGCTATGTATGCTGAGAATAAGCAGAAATATATGACTCCTGTTATTTCATCATCACAGGTAATCCGTTGTGCAAAAATTCTTTATATGGCTGCCGATTTGTTAGGCTTTGAAGACCATAAAGCAACATATCTTCAAGATATTGCACGAGTTTCAAATGCACTCCAGAAATATTCTTGGGACGAAGATTGTGGTTACTTCTCTTATGTAATTCACGATGAAAACGGCGATGCAAAAGAGCAATACAGAAACGCAAATGGCGAAAATCTCAATAAAACTATGGATGGTATTTATCCAATCATCGCAGGTGCAGTATCAGAGAGTCAAAAAGCAAGAATTCTTGGTCATCTTAAAAGCGATGATGAAATGTTCAGCCCTGTTGGTATAAGTGCTGTTGATAAAACAGCATCGTACTACATTACAAACGGTTATTGGAATGGTAATGTGTGGCTTTCTCATCAATGGTTTGTGTGGAAAACTATGCTTGATTTAGGCGAAACTGATTTTGCATTCAAAATTGCTAAAACTGCTCTTGATGCTTGGAAACGCGAAGTGGAATATTCATATTACACTTTTGAAATGTTCAATATTACATCAGGCAGGGGTGGATGGTTCCATAATTTTGGTGGACTTTCTACACCAATCAATATCTGGACTAACGCATATTTTAAGCCTGGTACATTCTCAACCGGTCTTGACTCTATGGTAATTGAAAGCAATTTTAATGAAGATGAAACCGAGTTTAAAGCAATCGTTAAATACTACGGTAACAACAGTAAATATTCAGTAATCGTTGTTTTGCGTGATGAGTTTGACTATTCAGTTACTGTAAACAACAAAAAAACTGATTTCTCACTTCGCGACAAAGGTACAATCGAAATAACCCTTGACGGAAATGAAAAATCAGCAGAAATAGTAATAGTAAAAGCTTAACTAGTATAATCTTCAATAAGTCTTTGCAGTTCTTCAGGCGTTTCTATGCGTATTCCCTTTTCTAACAGATTCCTGTCATGTTGGGGTAGGGTAGAAACATAAACGTCATAAATGTCAATCGGAATACTTTCTTGATTTTTGAATACTGCAATCTTACCTTTGTATTCGCTTAAGGTGTAGTAATCCTCCATAAGATAGGGATTTTCAATAATTTTATTTTCTATATCTTTGTCAAGCGTTACAAATAATACACCTAAAACAGTAATTGTAAGTACTGCAAATACAACAAGCCAAAATATTTTATTTTTCAAATTAGTTCACATCCTTTTGTTGTATTTTTAGCAAAATATTACAAATTATTAATTTTTATTAAAATATAAAAAAAGACTAAACATTTTAATAGTTTTGTGATATACTTATTATCGTATATAAGAAAAACTGCAAAATTTCAACCGTTCACGCAGTTTCGGAGGAAAAATATGAGAAAAAAGACTCGTACAACTAAAAAAACAATGTCCCCGAAAAAGAAAAAGATTTTAAGAATATTGCTGGCGATTGCATTCACCGGTTTCTTGACTTGTGTCATAATCTGTGTGAATATTCTTGGCAATATGATTAGCATTGCTAATGGTGAAAAGATTATTGACCTTGAATTCTACAAAGAAAATCAGGACCAGACTACAATTATCTATGCTAAAAATGATGAAGATAAGTTTGTTGAACTTACAAAACTTCACGGCGAAGAAAATCGTGTTTGGGTTGATATGGAAGATATGTCCGAATGGATGCCAAAAGCCTTTGTCGCTATTGAAGATAGCCGATTTTACGACCATAAGGGCGTTGACTGGTTCAGTTCAACTTTTGGTATTGTACGTTCAATCGTTGCTGATGGTGATATTCGTGGTGGTTCAACAATCACAATGCAGCTTATTAAAAACCTTACAGGCGAAAAGGGCGTTACACTTAACAGAAAGTTCAATGAAATCCTTTATGCTTTGAATATGGAGAAATACTATGAAAAAGATGAATTGTTAGAAGCTTATCTTAATACAATCTACTTAAGTCATAACTGTTATGGAGTTCAAACTGCGGCTGAAACATATTTCGGTAAAGATGTGGCTGATTTGAACCTTGCTGAGTGTGCATCTATTGCTGTTATCACACAGACTCCAGCCGACTATGACCCATTGTGGAAACCAGAAGCAAATAAAAGACGTCAGGAATGGTGTCTTGGTAAAATGCTTGAGCAAAAAATGATTACTCAAGAGCAATATGACGAAGCAATTGCTTATGAACTTATTTTTACAAATGACGACAGATATATTGCTGAGCACGAAGAAAGTGTTGAAAAGGCAACTGATAATGAAATTCAGAGCTATTATGTTGACTATGTAATCACAAGCGTTATTCGTGATTTGAAAGAACAAGGTTATTCAAATTACGAAGCAAATAAAATGATTTATTCAGGTGGTTTGCGTATTTATTCTGCAGTTGATACAAGAGTGCAGACCATTCTTGAAGATGTTTATGTTCATAGAACAAACTTCCCTACACAGCGTGTAAGCGATGTTAAAGATATGTACCAGTCTGCTATGACAATTATGGATTATAGTGGTAGAATAGTTGCTATGGTAGGTGGTGCAGGTGAAAAAACTGAAAACCGTTCAAATAACCGTGCAGTTTCTGCAGTGCGTCAGCCAGGTTCTTCAATTAAGCCTTTAACAATTTATGCGCCTGCTATTGAAGAAGATATTATTACTTGGTCATCAAAAATTAAGAACTATGGTATTACATGGAAGGGCAGACGTTGGCCTACAAACTACGGTGGCGACCCAGGAGACCCTAATAGTTACATTACTGCACAGTATGCAGTTGCCATTTCATACAATACTGTTCCTGCACAGCTTCTTATGATGATGGGCTTTGATTTAAGCTATGATTACCTTACAGAAAAGTTCCACATTACAACATACAATGATGCTCAAGATAGTGTTTCACCATCTGCCCTTGCAACAGGTGGTTCAACAGGTGGCACAACAACATTACAAATGGCTGCTGCATTTGCAACTTTCGGTAATGGTGGTAAATACTATGAGCCATATTGTTATTATGAAGTTAAAAACAGCGCTGGTGAGACAATTCTTCAGAACGACCCAGAAGGTGAACAGGTAATTTCTCCTGAAACATCTTTTGTTATGAATCAAATGCTTCAGACAGTATATTATGGCTCAATGGGTACTGCGCGTGGTTATTCTGTTAAGGGATTTACAACCTTTGGTAAAACAGGTACAACTACAAGTAATAACGACCGTTGGTGCGTTGGTGGTACACCTTATTACATCAGTGCAGTATGGTTTGGTTATGACTACAATAAATCAATTTCAGCAAGTGGTAATCCTGCAGGTCTTATTTTCCAGACAGTTATGAACAGAGTTCATAAAAACCTAGCAGACAAATCATTTGAAAAATATACAAATAAAGTTGCAAAGAAAACTTATTGTATGGAAACAGGTCTTTTAGCTAGTGACCAATGTCCAAAAGTTGCATCAGGTTGGTATAAAACTTCAATGATTCCTGCAACTTGCAAGTCTTGTAATGGTGAAGCGCCTGAAGAAAGCACAACAGGTGCAAATACAGGTGAAAGTACAACAACGGTAACACCACCAGTTGAGTCAACAACACTTCCACCAGAAACTACAACACAAGCACCAACACCTCCACCAGAGGTAACAGAAACTCCGGCAGCATAAATAACGCCCATCTTTTGATGGGCTTTTATGGTTTTATAAGAATGGGTGATACTTTATGAAAAACAGAACAAAAGCATACATAGTTCTTCAGGATGGAACAGTTTTTGAAGGCTATTCAATGGGTAAACAAGGCAAAGCAATAGGTGAGGTAGTGTTTAACACCTGTTCATCATCTTATACTGATATTTTATCAGACCCAACATATTATGGTCAGATTGTAGCACAAACTTATCCTCTTGCTGCAAATCGTGGTGTTAATCCACAAAATGTGGATGGAGAGATTATGTCAAACGGTTATATTGTCCGTGAGTGGTGTGACGTTTATTCTGACGGTAATGAAATAAATCTTGACGAATACCTTAAAGGTAGAGGGATTGTAGGAATCTGTGGCGTTGATACTCGTCGTCTTACACGATATCTTCGCGATAAGGGTTATGTAAAAGGTGCAATTACAGATTCAATCGAAAATCTTGATGCTTTACTCAAAGAAATTAATGATTATACTATTTCAGGTGCAGTTCGTGAAATTTCAATAAAAGAGCCAATCACAATGAAAGGCGACAATGCAAAATATAATGTTGTTGCTGTGGATTATGGTTCACCAAGAAAGCAATTAAACGCATTTTTGCTTAATGGTTGCAATGTTACACTTGTTCCTGCATTTGCAACTGTAGATGAAATTATGAACTATAATCCTGATGGTGTTGTGCTTTGTGATGGTCCTGCTGACCCTGACGACGAGCCGGAACTTATCAAGAATATTACAGAACTTATTAAAAAAGATGTTCCTGTATTTGCAATTGGTTTAGGTCATCAGATGCTGGCTCTTGCTAACGGCTTTAAGATTGTAAAAATGGAAAAAGGTCACCGTGGTTCAAATCAGCCTGTAAAAATTGAAGGTACAAAAAAGATAATGGTTACAGACCAGAATCACGGCTACGCAGTTGATAAAAATACAGTTTCTGAAAAAACTGAAGTTTTAATGACAAATGTGAATGATGGTACTGTAGAAGGTCTTAAATACAATAATTTCAAAGGACTTTCAGTTCAGTTTACACCAAAAGGTGATATTGACAGTAGTACAGGCTTTATTATTCGCAATTTCTTTAAGATGATGGATGGTGAAAACAATGACTAATAAATATAATAAGATTCTTGTTCTTGGTGCAGGTCCTGTTAAAATAGGTCAGTCGTTGGAGTTTGACTATTCTGCATTACAGGTTTGCCGTGCATTGAAAGAAGAGGGTATTGAGGTTGTTTTTGCAAACTCAACCCCATCAGCACTTGCAACTGATAAAGTATTTGCCGATAAAGTTTATATTGAGCCACTTAACATTGAAAGTGTAAAAAGAATTCTCCAGAAAGAAAAGCCTGACGCACTTCTCTCAACAGCAGGTGGTGACGATAGTCTTGAATTAAGCCTTGAATTAGCGCAAAACGGCTACCTTGAGGAAACTAATACTAAACTTATAGGCATAAATCAGGATGTTATCCGTAGCGTTAAAAACAGACATTCGTTCACAGATGCACTCGAAGAAATGAACGAGCCAACAGTTCCTGCTCTCGTTGTAAATAGCGTAGATGAGGCTTGCGATTTTGCTGATAAAGTTGGTTATCCTGTAATCGTGCGTCCTGCATATACACCTGACCGTGAAAGTGCAGAGTATTGCTATTCTCACGAAACTCTTGCAGTTAAGGCAGAAAAAAGTCTTGAAACTTCAATCGTAAGTCAGATTTTGATTGAAAAGAGTATTGCAGGTTGGAAAGAACTTGAATTTGAAGTAATGCGTGATGCTGAAAATAACTGTATCAGTGTTTCTAGTGTTGAAAGTATTGACCCTGTTGGTATTCACACAGGCGATAGTATTGTTGTAATCCCTGCACAGACTCTTACTGATTCAGAATTTACAAAGCTTCGCCGTGCTGCAAGAAAAGTTGTTTCTCGTCTCGGTATTGAAGGTAGCTGTAATGTTCAGTTTGCGTTAAGTCCTGACGGCGCAACATATTTTGTAACAGGTGTTGACCCTCGTGTTAGCCGTACTTCTGCTCTTGTATCAAAGGCAACAGGTTACAGAATTGCTTATGTTTCAGCCAAAATTGCACTTGGCAAAACTCTTTTTGAAATAGAAAATGATGTAACAGGTTGTACAACTGCATGCAGTGAGCCTGCAATGGATTATTGTGCAGTGAAATTCCCTAAATGGTCGTTTGAAAGTTTTGGTGAGGCAAATCGAACACTCGGTACAATGATGAAAGCGACTGGTGAAAGCCTTACAATTGGAACAGGCTTTGAACTTGCATTTATGAAGGGGATTAGAAGTGTAAATAAAACTCATTTACCACGCCTTGAACAGTTTGAGACATTGACTGATGACGAATTGAAAGCCGAAATCAAAATGTCAGATGACAAACGTATTTTTGCAGTTTATGAAGCACTTTACAGAGACTTCAGTATTGACGAATTAAATGAAATCACAAGTATTGACAAATGGTTCTTAAACAAACTTAAAAATATTGCTGACACTCATAAACTCATTAAAAATGATTATAGTTATGAGTCTTATGAATACGCAAAAACTCTTGGTTTTACTGACTTTGCATTATCACAGATTACAGAGCAAGAAATAACAGATTCTCATAATGCTGTATTTAATAGTATTGATACTTGTTCTGCAGAGTTTGACGCTCAAAAACCATATTTCTATTCAGTTTATGGTACAGATAATGAGGCTGAAATTTTTATAAACAGTAAAAATTCAGATAAGAAAAAAGTGCTTATAATCGGTAGTGGCCCATCTGTTACAGGCAGAAGTGGTGACAGTGACTATTGCACAGTTCATTGTATCAATTCTCTTAAAAATCAAGGCTTTGAGGTTATTGTGCTTAACAATAACCCTGCGTCAGTTACAACTGACTATAATGTTGCTGACCGTGTTTATCTTGACCCATTAAGTGAAGAAGATATACTTAATGTTGTAAGAACAGAAAAACCACAGTACGCAGTAGTGCTTTTTGGTAACGAAGATGCAATCAAAAATGCAGAAGTCCTTAAAAATGCAGGCGTAGAAATTCTTGGTCCTGATAATGAGTTCTTCAGAAAGATTACAAATAAAATTGAGT
Organism: uncultured Clostridia bacterium; assembly: GCA_937892525.1. GTDB lineage: Bacteria > Bacillota > Clostridia > Oscillospirales > Acutalibacteraceae > Fimenecus. The sequence goes on along the minus strand of CALAEV010000024.1, from coordinate 171,910 downwards.
TTTTCGATATTCTTGATGATGCAAATGTTAAACATACAAGCAGTAAAAAGGTGTGTGTGGGCACTTGCATTGAGGCTCATGTTATTTCTGACGGTGAAAACTATTTTGTTCCTGCGCTTTGTGAACATATTGAAAAAGCACATATTAATTCAGGTGACTCAATTTCAGTATTCCCAACAGTAAGTGTTACCGATTCAATGCTTAAAACAGTTGAAGAATACATTGGGGCAATTGTAAAAGAACTTAAATTCAAGGGTGCTCTTGATGTTCAGTTTGTTGTGTTTGACAATGATTTGTATGTGACAAAAGCATCTGTTACAAATACAACTCTTGTACCATTTGTAACAAAGGCATCAGGCTATGATGCAGTTGACCTTGCTGTACGCTCAATGGTAGGTGAAAAACTTACAGTTACAGGTGTAAACAAGTCAAATGGTAATTACTATGTCCGTGTACCTGTGTTCAGTTTTGAAACACTTAAGGGTGCAGATATGCTTCTTGGTGAAAAAACAAAATCAACAGGTGACGTTATGGGTATAGGTGATACCTTTGATAATGCACTCTTAAAAGGTATGATAGCATCAGGTATGCGTATTAAGCGTACAGGTTCAGTTCTTATTTCAATTTGTGAAAGCGATAAGAGTGAAGCAGCCTCTATGGCAGAGGAATTCTTGTCACAAGGCTTTAAGATTTACGCTACAAGTGATACTGCAAAAATTCTCAATTCAAACCATATTGCTACAAATACTGCAAGGGGTGAGTTGGCAGTACAAATGATTAATGCAAATAAATTCTCTTATGTTGTTTCAACATTACAAAACAACAGAAAAGATGATGAAGATGCAATTATTAGACGTACAGCACTTATGAGAAGAACACCTGTATTCACATCTGTTCACAGTGCTTACACATTCTCAAAATCTCTTGCAAACAACAATGTTATGGAAGAGTTGGAGGTAACAGATATATGATTATTATGTCTGTGGACTACGGTGATGTAAGAACAGGTATCGCAGTTTGTGACAAGTTGCAGATTTTGGCATCTCCTGTGTGTGTAATTACTGAAAAGGACCGTGAAAAACTTGTCGAGAAAATTGCAGAACTTGTAATTGAACGAAAAGTAGAGCGTATTTGTGTGGGCCTGCCACAAAATATGGACGGTAGTTACGGCTTCCGTAGTGATGCCTGTTGTGAGTTGGGTGAAATGCTGAAAGAAAAAACAGGCCTTCAGGTAGATTTTCAGAATGAACGACTTACAACAGTTTCTGCACATAATCTGCTTAATTCTGCCGATGTTCGTGGCAAAAAGCGTAAAGCAGTAATCGACGCAGTTTCAGCAGTGCTGATTTTAGAAGATTATATGAAAACAATTAAATCATAGACACATAATGACAAATTAAAGCCTTAGTATCTTGGTATAATGATACTAAGGCTTTTTTGTGTGGTGATTCTATGACGGTGTATGTTGATATTCTTATAATTCTTAACACTATTGTAAACTATTTTATATTACTTGCAGTTGATAAAATTTTGAGAATACATAGTAAAAGGTGGCGTGTTTTACTTGGTGGTGCAGTAGGGGGAGTGTCTTCGTTACTGCTTTTTCTTGAGGCTCTTGGAGTAATAATGACACTTCTCAAAATCCTGACTGCAATACTTATGGCGATAATAACTTTCGGCATAAAACCCATAAAACGACTTCTTAAAAGTATATTTTTGCTGTTTGCAATCACATTTTTATTTGGTGGGTTTCTGTTTGCAATCTACATATTTTTAGATAAAGATATTTTAATTTATTCAAATGGAATAGTTTATTTCGATATAGATTTAACATTCTTGATTATCTGCACAGTTATTTCTTATAATGTTATAACCGTAATATCAAAGATTACCGATAAAAAAGCACCAAAATCTAAAGAATACTATGTAACAGTTGAAAATGCAGGTAAAACAATATCCTGCACGGCTTTAATGGATACAGGTAATAACCTTCGCGAGCCTTTTTCAGGTTATTCCGTAATAATGCTTGATAAAGAGTTGTTTTATAAACTATTTACAGAAGATAAAATCAGACTTATTCCTATAACAACTGTTAATGGGGAGTCTGTTATTAAAGCGTTTCGTCCACATAAACTTATTATCAATAATTTTTCAACCAATAAGGTATATATAGGTGAGAGTGTCACGCCACTAGACGAATATAAAATGATATTAAATATAAATCTTGAAGGGGAGTTGCACAATGACTAAAATAAAATTATTTTTTCAAAAACTGTATCTAAAACTATTCAAAAGAGATGTTCACTACATAAATGGTCCTGTGTCGTTGCCTGAACCTTTAAGTGTAGAAGAAGAGCAAACTTTAAGTGAAAGTCTTGCCAATGGTGACGAAAAAGCAAGAGAAAAATTAATAGTACACAATTTACGACTTGTGGTTTATATAGCAAAAAAGTTTGAAAATTCAGGAGTGAATATTGAAGATTTAATTTCAATCGGCACAATAGGACTTATAAAAGCCGTTAATACTTTTTCACCTGAAAAGAATATAAAACTTGCAACCTATGCGTCAAGGTGTATTGAAAATGAAATACTTATGCATCTTCGAAAAATAGCATCACAAAAAGTTGAAATTTCACTTGATGAGCCACTAAATACGGATTGGGATGGTAACGAGTTAATCCTTGCCGATGTTTTAGGCAATGAGGGTGACGAAATAAATCGTGAAATGGAAGAAGAGGATGAAAAAAGAATACTTTTACAAGTGATTGATACTTTACCTGAAAGAGAAAAAGAAATAATTGATATGCGGTTCGGTTTAGGTGAAAAAGAAGAACTAACCCAAAAACAAGTGGCAGACAAATTAGGAATTTCTCAAAGTTATATTTCAAGACTTGAAAAAAGAATAATTAAAAAAATTGGAAATAAAATGAAAGCGCAAATAAAATAATTTTTAATATTTTTTTGCAAAAAACTATATAAAAAACAGAATGGTTGTGCTATAATATACAAGATAATGAATTGGTATGCCTATCATACCTAAAACTAGGGAAAAGAAGGGTTTAATTATGACTTACGACGTAGCAATTGTAGGCGCCGGCGTTGTTGGTGGACTCATAGCACGCGAACTTAGTCGCTTTGATATTAAAGTAGCTTTGCTCGAGAAATACAATGACGTTGCAATGGGCACAACAAAAGCTAATAGTGCTATTGTGCACGGTGGTTTTGACGCACAGAACGGTACGCTTAAAGCAAAACTTAATGTTGAAGGTACAGCTATGATGCCTGAGGTTTGTGAAAAACTTTCAGTTCCTTTCAAGAAAAACGGCTCAGTTGTAGTGGCTTTCAGTGAAAAAGAAATGGAACACATTAAAGTTCTTTATGACCGTGGTATCAAAAACGGTGTTCCTGAACTTTCAATAATTGATAGGGACGAACTTCGCAGAAGAGAACCTAATATTAGTGATGATGCAGTTGGTGCATTGTTGTCAGAAAGTGCAGGCATTGTTTGTCCTTATGAGCTTACAATCGCAGCAGTTGAAAATGCAGTAACTAACGGTGTTGAACTTATCAGAAATTGTGAAGTAAAATCAATTGCTGAAAATGCTGATGGTTATGTGCTCAGCACAACTGCAGGTGAAATCAACGCAAAATACATTATTAATGCAGCAGGTAACTTCTCAGACGAGTTAGCAAAAATGGTTGGCGACAACTCAATTGAACTCATACCAAGAAAAGGCGAGTACTATGTTCTTGATAAATCAGTTGGTAACCTTGCAAATCATACAATTTTCCAGTGCCCTAACGAAATGGGTAAAGGTATTCTTGTAACTCCAACTGTTGACGGTAACTTGCTTATAGGACCAACAGCCCTTAATATTGAAGATAAAGATGATACAACTACAACTCCTGAGGGACTCCGTGATGCGTTACAGAAAGCACTTAAGTCTGTGCCTGTTGTATCTATCAGAAATGCAATTACATCTTTCGCAGGTGTTCGTGCTCATCCAGTTAATGACGATTTCATTATTGGTTGGTGCGAAACAAGTGAAAACTTCATAAATGTTGCAGGTGTTGAGTCTCCGGGTCTTTCATCTGCTCCTGCAATCGCAATTTATGTTCGCGAAATTCTTGAAGAAAAGTTATCACTTAAAGAAAAAGAGAACTATACAGATACAAGAGAAACTCCTGTTCGTTTCCGTCACTTAAACGACGAAGAAAGAGCAGAACTTATTAAGAAAAATCCTGCTTATGGTAGAATTGTTTGCCGTTGCGAAACAATTACAGAGGGCGAAATTGTTGATGCAATCAAGGCTCCCGGTGGTGCTCGTGATGTTGACGGTGTTAAGCGTAGAACTCGTGCAGGTATGGGACGTTGTCAGGGTGGTTTCTGTGGTAGCAAGGTTGTTGAAATCCTTGCTCGTGAATTAGGCGTTTCAATGAGTGAAATCACCAAATTTGGTGGCGACTCAAAAATTATTTATGAAAGAACAAAGTGAGGTGAATCGGTATGTTAAACTATGAACTTGTTGTAGTAGGTGGTGGCCCTGCTGGTATGGCAGCTGCCCTTGAAGCAAAGAAAAATGGTATTAATAAAATTATGGTTTTAGAACGTGCTGAAACTCTTGGCGGTATTCTTGAACAGTGCATACATACCGGTTTTGGTCTTCACTATTTTGGCGAAGAACTTTCAGGTCCTGAGTATGCAGGCAGATTTATCAAACTTCTTGAAGATACTGATATTGATGTCAAAACCGATACAATGGTGCTTGATGTAGCAAGTGATAATACAGTTACTGCTGTTAATAAAAAAGATGGTCTTCTTAAAATTCAGGCAAAAGCAGTTGTTCTTGCTATGGGTTGTCGTGAAAGACCTCGTGGTGCATTGAGTATTGCAGGTAGCCGTTGCTCAGGTATTATGACAGCAGGTACTGCACAGAAATATGTAAATATTGATGGCTATATGCCAGGCCACGAAGTTGTAATCTTGGGTTCAGGTGACATTGGTCTTATTATGGCTCGTCGTATGACTCTTGAGGGTGCAAAGGTTAAGATGGTTTGCGAACTTATGCCATATTCAGGTGGTCTTACAAGAAATATAGTTCAGTGTCTTGACGACTTCGGTATTCCACTTAAACTTTCAACTACTGTTATTGCAACTCACGGTAAAGACAGACTTGAAGGCGTTACAATCGCAAAGGTTGATGACAAACTTCAGCCAATCCCAGGTACAGAAGAATTCGTTTCTTGTGATACTCTTATGTTGTCAGTTGGTCTTATTCCTGAAAACGAACTTTCAAAGAATTCAGGACTCCAGCTTGATATGATTACAAATGGTCCTCGTGTTGATGAATATCGTGAAACCGAACACGCAGGCGTATTCGCTTGTGGTAATGTTCTTCAGGTACACGACCTTGTTGACTATGTAACACAAGAAAGCCAGATAGCAGGTCTTGGTGCTGCAAAATTCATTAAGGGTGAAAAGGTAACAGGAGATTGCGTTTATACTAAAGGTATCAACGGTGTCCGTTACATAGTACCACAGCGTATTAACTGCAAAACTGACGGTGATGTTAAACTTTATTTCCGTGTTGGTGCAGTTTTCAATAATGCAAAGATTATTGTAGAGTGCGACGGTAAAGAAATCCTTTCAAAGAAAAAGGTTAAACTTTGCCCTGGTGAAATGGAATATGTTATTATTAAACAATCTGTTATTGCAGAACTTCCTGCAAATGCAGAAATTACAGTAAGAGTGGAGGCATAATGAAATGGAAAAAAGAGAACTTGTTTGTGTTGCTTGTCCTTTAGGATGCCCAATTACTGTTACATTTGATGTTGATGGTAATGTAGCTACTGTTACAGGCAATACTTGTAAACGTGGTGACGCTTATGCTCGTACAGAAGTTACAAACCCAACAAGAATGCTTACAACAACTGTTAAAGTTGATGGTGGTAAATCTTATGTTGTGCCTGTAAAAACAGCAAGCCCAATTCCAAAGGGTATGATGTTTGAATGTATGGAAGTTATCAATAAAGCATCTATTAAAGCACCGGTTAATATTGGTGATGTAGTTATTGAGAATATTCTTGGAACAGGTGTTGATATAATTGCAACAAACTATGCAGAATAAAAAAAGTTACGAAATAGCGGCGGAAGTAATTCCGTCGCTTCGCCAATTAGAATGGCAAAAGCTAGAAATGTATGCTTTCTGCCATTTTGGTACAAACACATTTACAGGTCGTGAATGGGGCGATGGTACTGCACCTGCGTCCGTTTTCAATCCTAAAAAATTTGATGCTAGACAGTGGGCAAGAGAGATTAAAAACGCAGGTATGAATGCCATAATTCTCACTTGTAAACATCACGACGGTTTTTGCCTCTGGCAAAGTGATTATACAGATTACTGTATGAAAAGTAGCCCATACAAAGATGGAAAAGGGGATATAGCCAAAGAAGTCAGTGACGCTTGTCGTGAATATGGGCTTAAATTTGGCGTTTATCTTTCCCCTTGGGATAGACACGAAATTACTTACGGTACAGGCGAAGAGTATAACATATACTTCAAAAATCAACTGACGGAATTAGCTACAAAGTATGGTGATATTTTCTGTTTCTGGTTTGATGGTGCTTGTGGTGAGGGCAAAAACGGTAAAAAGCAGATTTATGATTGGGACTCATATTTTGCCTTAATCCGTGAATTGCAACCAAGTGCCGTAATCAATATTTGTGGTCCTGATGTCCGTTGGTGTGGTAATGAGGCAGGTAAAAGCAGAGAATCTGAATGGAGTGTTGTCCCAGCTTTTGTTGGTAATCAGGATTATACTGCTGAACATTCCCAACAAGAAGATACACCTGAGTTTGCCAAGAATGTTGATGCCAAAACACAAGATTTAGGTAGCCGTAAATTTATTGAAGGAATAAAAGATTTTATTTGGTATCCTGCTGAAGTTGATGTTTCAATTCGTCCAGGTTGGTTTTACCATAAAAAAGAGGATTTTAAAGTGAAATCCCTTAAAAAACTTATGCAGATTTATTGGGGTAGTGTAGGTGGTAATTCATCACTACTTCTCAATATTCCACCGAATAAAAAAGGATTACTATCAAAAGCTGATGTTAGAAGACTTCGTCAGTTTGGTGATGAATTACGAAAAGAATTTCCTGAAAATCTTGCAATAAACTGCAAAGTAACTTCAACATCTCAAATTGATGATGAACACAATTCAAACAATATTGTAACTGAAAACGGCTATTGGCAATGTGGGGTAGGGGATGAAACTCCTGAAATTGAAATAACTTTTAATACACCTATAGTTGCCGATAAAATCGTTCTTAAAGAGAATATTGCAACAGGTCAGCAAATCGAAAGTTTTGAAGTATTTGCAGATAATGGTAGTGGCTATGAAAAAATATGTTCATCAACAATAATTGGAGCAAAACGAATTTGCAGATTTGAGAAACAAACTATAAATAAAATGAAAATCGTAATCACCTCATATCGCGTAAAAGCAACACTTAATAAAGTTGAACTCTATTGCAAAAAATAAATTGCAAAACAAAACCCCAACTCATATCGAGTTGGGGTTAATTTATTTATTCGTGATTGATTTTTATTCAGAGTCTTTTGATGATTCGTTATCTTCTTGAGGGAGTATTGTTTCGTAATGAGCATTATCAGAAACTTCTATCATCTTTTTTTCTTCTGCATCCAAATTCATGTTCTCAAGTCGTTCACGACGAGAAACCTCAAGGTCTTTAAGCATTTGCTCTTTAACCTTACCATCAACATTAAAGAAGAGAAGAGTTACACCGTAAAGGAAACGAGCAATTGCAGGTAATAAACAGAAAACAGCCCAGAAACCAAGAAGAGTCTTATAGTTTGATTCAGGAACAATGTTGCCGAATTCATCTTTTCTAGCAACATAACCAACTGCTGAAATAACAACACCTGAAAGGAGCTGTGTAATTGAGTTTGCAGCTTTACCGAAATAGTTCTGAACAGTCTGAACAAGCGCCTCATTTCTTACACCTGTTTTCCATTCGCTGTAGTCATAAACGTCACCTTGAAGAACAGCACCGGCAACATTTAAAAGCTGATTTGGAAGACCACAGACTGTAAGACAGAATGTAAGAATAGCAAGGTTAATTACTGCATTATGACCTTCCCAGTTAACAAGGAAACCTTCGCCGTCATTACCGAGAATACCGATAAGGAATGTAGCTGTATAAGCCACGCCTGCAAAGATACCAGATGCAATAGCAACTTTTTTAGCACCAAATTTACGGATAAGTTTAGGAGCAAGTGGTACCATAATATAGTTAGGAATACCTGTGAAAAGACCTGCGATTGAACCATGTGCAACGTTCTTTGAGTTGTGCATCCAATAGAAACTTTCACTTGCAACACCAACTGATTTAAAGCCTGCAAAGAAACCGGAAAGAACAAGCACAAACATTGGTCTGTTCTTGAAAACGTTTTTGAATGACTCAATAACGCCAACTTCTTTCATCTGTTCGCGAGATGCAAGTGGAACTCTCTCTCTCATTGCAGAGAAACCAAAGAAAGCTGTAAATGCAGCAATAAGTGTAATTATAACTGCAAATCCTGTGTAAATATCCTGCATACCAATCTTGTTTTTTGTAAGTCCTGGTAAGAAACCTACGCACATTGACGCAATAGATGGAAGGAACACACCGAAAAGGTCTGCAAACTTTGATGTAGCAATAAGGTTATCACGCTCATTGTTGTTTGGAGTTACGTTATAAAGCATAATTGACCAAGCACCAAAGTATGACATACCAAGGTTATAAACGAAAATAGCAACAACTGTCCAAATGATTTTTTGCCACTCATGAACAAGAAAAGCAGGAGTAGTAAAGAGCATAATCATTGCTATTGCCCAGAATGGTGTAGGAATAACAAGCCATGGACGAAGTCTGCCCCAACGAGTGCGAGTTCTGTCAATAATAAGTCCTGAAATTGAGTCGTCAACAGCATCGTAAATTGACTCAATAAACATAATAACACCGTATGTACTACCTGACATTCCAAGGAAACTGATTGCAAAGAATTGACGGAATGCATTAACATACTGGCTTAAGTTTTTCTGTCCGAATGAAGTTAAAAGGAAACCTGCGATTTCTTTTGGTCGCAAATATCTTCTGTCCTGAGCAGATGTCTCATGAGCAGAAGTTTCAACCTCATCAACAACTGTGGTTGTAGTTGTGTTTTCCACTGTTCAATCACGCCTTTTTTTGAAAAATCCATATATTTACCAATATACATATAATAATATAACATAAAAGCCGACAATAATCAACCTTAAAATTGAAAATCATCAGCTAAATATTTACTTGAATTTTTGAGAAAACTCTACTGCTAATTTATCACATCGCTCATTTTCAGGATGTCCTGCGTGACCTTTAACCCATTCAAACTCATATTCGTGTTTTGTGAGTAAGTTAAGCAGTCTTTCCCATAGGTCAGGGTTAAGTGCCGGCTTCTTATCGGCTTTGCGCCAGTTATTAGCTCGCCAACCTTCAGCCCAACCTTTTGTAATTCCATTCACAACATAAGATGAGTCAGAGTAAATCTTTACTTTGCATTTCCTGTTAAGTGCCTCAAGACCGTTTATAACAGCTAATAATTCCATTCTGTTGTTGGTGGTTTCAGGTTCACCACCTGAAAGCTCTTTCTCAACACCATTACAACGAAGAATTGTCCCCCAGCCACCAGGACCGGGATTTCCTGAACATGCACCGTCAGTAAATATTTCAACAAATGTTAAATTTTCCATAAGAACTCCTGAATAAAACAAAAATAAAATCACTAAACTAATTTTATCACGGATTTTAAGATTTCACAATATGAACGGCACAAAAAAACGGACAAAAAGTAAATTTGTCAGATGCACTTTACCTTGACATTGTTACATAAAAATAGTATTATATAATGACAATATAGTGAGTTAGTATGGGCTTTTGTGCATATATTTATATAAAACTTAATTTTGCTATGCGCCTTATAGCAAAAATACATATCTAAAAAATATAATAAGGAGGAAATATGGCAAAGCAGAAAACAGAAAATAATGTATTGCAAACTGAAACAAAACGCTCTGCAAAAAGTAAAGTTTCTAATCGTGTAAAGAAGCAGAGTTCATCAAAAAATAACACATTTACTAAGAAAACCAACAGTAAAAAATCTGTTACAAATAAATCAAAAAAAGGAACTGCTCAAAAGAATATGAAAAAACGAACTACAAAGGGTGAAGAGAAAGGCGTTAAAATAGCATTTTTGGGTGGACTTAACGAAGTCGGCAAGAATATGACCTTGTATGAATACGATGGTGAAATGATGCTTGTTGATTGTGGCCTTGCATTCCCTGAGCCTGATATGCTTGGTGTTGATTTGGTTATTCCTGACTTCACTTATGTTGAGGAAAATGCAGATAAAATCAAGGGCATTTTCATTACTCACGGTCATGAGGACCACATAGGGGGACTCGCATATCTTCTTAAAAGGGTAAACATTCCTGTATATGGCACAAAACTTACAATTGGTCTTATTGAAGGTAAATTAAAAGAGCATAAAATGCTTGATACTGTTGACCTTAATGAGATTAAACCTAAAGATAAAGTAAAACTTGGCAATTTTGAGATTGAGGCAATTCATGTAAATCATTCTATCCCTGACGCTATTGCGCTTGCAATCAGCACACCTGCAGGTCTTATTTTACAGACAGGTGACTTTAAGATTGATACAACACCTATTGACGGTGATGTAATTGACCTTGCTCGTATTGCAAAACTTGGCGAAAAGGGTGTACTTGCACTTCTTTCCGACTCAACTAACGCGCAAAGACCGGGCTATACTTCAAGTGAGCGTACAGTAGGTGAGTCATTTGAGCGTTTATTCCAGAAAGCAGACGGTAAACGTCTTATAGTTGCTACATTTGCATCAAATATTCACAGAGTACAACAGATTATTGATGTTGCTGCATCTGTAGGCAGAAAGGTTGCTCTTTCAGGACGAAGCCTTGAAAATGTTGTTGAAACTGCATCAAGACTTGGTTACCTTAATGTGCCAGAAGGTATTTTAGTAAGTATTGATATGGTGTCACGCTATCCACACGACAAACTCGTTATTATCACAACAGGTAGTCAGGGTGAACCAATGTCAGCTCTTTACAGAATGGCCTTTTCAGAGCATAGACGCGTTGAAATTGGTACAGGTGACTATGTAATTATTTCAGCAACACCAATTCCTGGTAATGAAAAAACCGTGGGTAAGGTTGTTGATGAACTTTTAAAGCGTGGGGCAGAAGTTGTATATGAAAAAATGTATGATGTCCACGTTTCAGGTCACGCTTGTCAGGAGGAGTTAAGACTTATAATGAGTCTTGCAAAGCCTAAATATTTTATTCCTGTTCACGGTGAGCAAAAGCATTTAAGAAAACACGCTCAGCTTGCTGAAAGTATGGGAATAAAATCTGGCAATATCTTTATCGCTGATAACGGCAGACAAATTGAACTTACAAAACGCAAAATGACTGCACTTGAAAATGTACCTGCAGGCAAAGTTTTTGTTGACGGCTACGGCGTAGGTGATGTGGGTAATGCAGTTATACGTGAACGTAAGCGTCTTGCTGAAGATGGTCTTATGATTATCAGTGTAGTTATTGAAAAAGATACAGGTATGATTGTTTCAGGCCCTGATATAGTATCTCGTGGATTTGTCTATGTGCGTGATTCTGAACAACTTATATCTGAAGTAAAGCTCGTTGCACAAATCGTTGTTGATGAGTGCATACACGACGGCAATATTGAATGGGGTACAATCCGTAATAGAATTCGTGACGATATTTCACGACTTCTTTATGACAGAACAAAGCGTAGTCCTATGGTGCTTCCAATTATAAGTGCCGTATAAAAGGTGTTATTTATGAAAAACAGCAGAATTAAAAACATCATTAAAAAATATATAGAAATGTATCCGGTAACAATTCCAGCAGTTGTTGTCTGTGTGTTGTTATGCCTTGCGTTATTTATTTACAATGTATATTTTGCTGTTGCAGGTCTTTTGTTGATTGCAATACTTGTAGTTGTAGGCGTTGCAATCAACAATGTGAAATTTAAAAAACTTGAAGGCACAGTTGCTGAACTTAATAAAAGAATTTCAGCAGATGAAAAATATGGTGAACTTCAGTATTTTCCATTACCTGTTGTAATTTTTGATAATACAGATAAAATGCTCTGGTATAACCAGTTGTTTAGTAATGCTTTTTTACAAAATGGTGAGTTTCAGAGTGATGATGTGAAACAGTTTACATCAGGACAAGGCATCACAACAATCCGTGAGAAACATAGTATTGAGTGCGAATTTAATGATAAAAAATATACCGTATTTTCATCAACAATTGATTATAAGGAAGAAACTGCATATATTTTATATTTTGTTGAAGATACAGACCTTAAAAATATAAAAGTAAAATACGAAAATACTCGTCCTGTGTTTATGCTTATAAATCTTGACAGTGTTGAAGATGCTTTAGGTGACTTGCGTGAAAGCCAGCAGTCAGATATATTAAGTGAAGTAGAAAAACTTATTGAAAATTGGCTTGAAAATTATAATTGTATATTCCGTAAAATCAATAGTAGCCGATTTATTGTAATATCCGATAGTGAAAACTTGGCAAAAATGAAAGAGGATAAATTTTCAATTTTATCTAAAGTTCGTGCCTATACATATAATGACAAGGTTGCAGGAATTACTTTGTCAGTAGGTGTAGGTACAGGTGAAACACTTCCTGAATGTGAAAAGATTGCTAGAAAATCGCTTGATATGGCAATGGGCAGAGGTGGTGACCAGGTTGCAGTTAAAACTACCAACAATGATTATGAGTTCTTTGGTGGTGTTGCAAAGGGTATTGAAAAACGCACAAAAGTAAGAACAAGAATGGTTGCTTCTGCAATAGGTGACAGTATAAATATAAGCAGTAATGTTCTTATTATGGGTCATCGTAACGCAGACCTTGACGCTCTTGGTGCATCTGTTGGTGTTGCTATGATTTGTAAGGCACTGGGTAAAGACGCAAAAATTGTAATGTCGTCAGAAACAACACTTGCAATGCCACTTGCAAAACATCTTATTGCAAATGGGTATGACGATTTGCTTATTGAGCCACAGGATGCCCAAGAATATTTAGAAGCAAATACATTACTCGTAATTGTTGATACTCATAGAAAGAACTTTATTGAATATCCTGAATTGTTTGATTTAGTACAGAAAGTAATCGTAATTGACCACCACAGAAAAGCAGCTGACCATATTACAAAATCAGTTATTTTCTATCATGAGCCAAACGCATCATCTGCATCTGAAATGGTTACTGAACTTATTGAATATGTGCCATTTGATGTTGAAATTTCAAGTACTTGTGCCGAAGCCCTTATGTCAGGTATTACACTTGATACAAAGAACTTTGTAATGAAAACAGGTGTAAGAACATTTGAGGCAGCAGCGTTTCTTCGTTCATTGGGTGCTGACACAGTTACGGTAAAACAGTTATTTGCAAATAGTATGGAAACACAGAAAGCAAAAAGTGAAATCGTTAAATCAGCAGCTATGTATGGGGAAAGTGCAATCGGCGTTGTTGATTTTGAAACTGATGATGTCCGTATTGTTGCAGGACAAGCAGCAGACGAGTTGTTAAATATTGACGGTGTAAATGCATCTTTTGTTCTGTTCAGAACAGGTGACATTATTAATATTTCAGCTCGTTCTTATGGTGAAATAAATGTGCAGATTATAATGGAAGAACTTAACGGTGGTGGCCATCAGACTATGGCAGCAACACAACTTTCAGGTGAAACATTTGATAATGCACTTGCATTACTTAAAAATGCAATAGATACTATAAATAATAAGTAAATTAAGTGAAAAGAGGTTATATATAATGGATGTAATTTTAAAAGCAGATGTTAAAGGATTAGGTAAAAAAGGTGAAAAAGTAAAGGCTTCTGACGGTTATGCAAGAAACTTTCTTTTCCCAAAAGGACTTGCAGTAGAAGCAAATGCACAGAGTCTTACAGAACTTCGTAACCGTGAGCAGTCAAATCAACATAAAATTGATATGGAAATTACAGCTGCTAATGATTCAAAATCAAAGCTTCAGGGTAAAGTTGTAAAAATTACTGCAAAAGCAGGTAATAATGGTAAACTTTTCGGCTCAGTAACATCAAAAGAAGTTGCTGCTGAAGTTGCAAAACAGTATGGCGTAAAAGTTGATAAAAGAAAAATCACAATGGATGATATTAAAAACTTCGGTTCATATAAAATTGAAGTTAAACTCTATACAAATATTGTAGCAGAAATGACCGTAATGGTAGGAGATAAATAATTATGGAAACTAATTATTCAGCACTTGACAATATGGTGTTGCCTCATAGTATGGATGCAGAACAAGCAGTGTTGGGCGCTATACTTAAAGACCCTGATTGCTTACATATTGTTGCAGATATGCTTAAATTAGAGCATCTTTTTGTGCCACAGCATAAGGCTATCTATTCATCGATTATTAATATCGATACAATGGGTGGTCGTATTGACCCACTTGTTGTGCTTGAACAGTTGAAAAAAGATGGCACTTTTGATGATATCGGTGGTAAAGCATATCTTATGAAACTTGCCGAGGCAGTACCATCAACAAAGAATGTTGAGTCATACATAAAAATCATTATTGAAAAGTACTATCTTCGTGCTTTAATGCTTACTGCTCGTGAAATTCTTGACGAAACAAGTAATGAAAGTGCGTCACCTGACTATCTTCTTAATCAGGCAGAGCAGAAAATCTATGATATTCGTCGTGGTAAGAATTCATCAGGTCCGTCAAAAGTAAGTGATGTTATTGTTTCTGATGTTTTTGAGCGTCTTAAAAAGCTTGCAAGTGCAGACCCACAACAAAAAGAACAGTATATGGGTATTCCAACAGGCTTTTCATATCTTGATAAAGTTCTTGGTGGTGGTTTTCACCGTTCAGACCTTATAATTATTGGTGCTCGTCCTGCTATGGGTAAAACAAGCTTCGCTTTGAATGTTGCAAGAAATATTGCAATGAAAGGCAGAAAAGTATTGTTTTTCTCTCTTGAAATGTCGAAAGAACAGCTTGCTCAGCGTATTATTTCTACTGAAGCAAGAATTATCAGTAATAAGCTCAGGACAGGTGATGTAAGTCCTGCAGACTGGGAACGTTTAGGTCTTGCCCTTCAAAATCTTGTAAATTGTGAACTTTATTTTGATGACAGTGCAAATATCAATGTTCCTGAAATGAAAGCACGTGCAATGCGTATGAAAGATGTTGATTGTATTATTATCGACTATCTTCAGCTTATGTCAGGTACAAAGCGTTCTGATAATCGTGTAAACGAGGTTGCAGAAATTACTCGTGGACTTAAAATGATGGCTAAAGACCTTAATATTCCTGTTGTGACTTGTTCACAGTTATCCCGTGGTGTTGCGAAAAATAACGGTGACCACCGTCCACAAATGACTGACCTTCGTGAATCAGGTACTATTGAGCAAGACGCAGATATCGTTCTTATGCTTCATCGTGAAGATTATTATAAGCATGATACTGATGAGGGTGACGATACAGTAAGCGAATCAGCAAATATTGCAGAAGTTATTGTAGGTAAAAACAGACACGGTTCAACTGAAACTGTAAAGGTTGCGTGGAATCCTGAATTTACAATGTTCTCAACTCTTGAAAGGATTAAAGATGACAAATAAGGTTATCACAACAATCAAAGAACATAGTATGATTTCAAAAGGCGACACCGTTGGCGTAGGGCTATCAGGTGGCGCTGACTCTGTTGCACTTTTACATATTCTTACAAGTAGTAAAGAAAAACTTGGTATTTTAAAAATAAAAGGCATACATATTCATCACGGTATTCGTGGTGATGAGGCTGATAGAGATTTGGAATTTTCAAAGAATTTTTGCGAAAAACTTGGTGTGGACTTCGTGTGCTTTTATGCAGATATTCCTGCTGAAGCCAAGAAAACAGGCGAGAGCATTGAAGAATGTGCAAGAAGAATAAGATATGACTTTTTCTCGCAATCAGGTTGTACAAAAATTGCAACTGCCCACAATCTTAATGATAATATGGAAACTGTGATTTTTAATATGACAAGGGGTACATCACTTTCAGGCTTGTGTGGAATTCCTTATGTGCGTGATATTTATATTCGACCAATTCTTGATTGCACAAGAAACGAAATTGAAGAATACTTAAAGGAAAATGCACTTAATTTTATTACTGACAGTACAAATTTGTGTGACGATTATACACGCAATAAAATCCGCCATAATGTAATTCCACAGTTATTTGAAATTAATCCATCTTTTGATAGTGCCTTTTCAAATTGTGTTGAGTCGGTAAAGCTTGCAAATGACTATATTTTGCAGAGTGCAACTGAAATTCTTAAAAACGCAAGAAGCTTGGAAGAAAATAAATACGATTGCAGTAAAATCAAAAATTGCCACAAAGCTGTTAAAAATCAAATTATTTTGTTAATACTCAAGGAACAAGGCGTTCCTAATATTACAAAAAAATATATTGATGCAGTAGCACACATTGTTGATAATGGTGGTAAGGTAAGTCTTGGTGGTAATATTACTGCTTATGTGGATTGTGAAAAGCTTTGTTTTGGGGAACTCAAAGTTGTTGAGCATTTTGAAATTAAAGTAGAAAATAATGAAAAAACAGTTGAAACTTCGGTTGGTACAGTTGTTTTAGATTATTTGTTAAAAGAAGATTTACAAAATCTTAATAGATTTGATATGGAAACTCTTATAGATTGTGATAAAATATGTGGTAGCCTGACAATTCGTAACAGAGTTGATGGTGATTTTTATCAGCCTGCTAAAAGAGTAAACAAAAAATTAAAAAAACTTTTTAATGAAGAAAAAATCTCTGTAAACAAACGTTCCGAAATGATTATTGTTTCAGATGATAACGGAATTATTTGGACTGAATATTTTGGAGTTGCAGAGCGTTGCAGAGTTGAAAAAAATACAGAAAAAAGTATCAGAATTTCAGTGGTGGGGGAATAATAAAATGTTAAATGATATTGATAGAGTACTTTTATCAGAAGAAGAACTTCAAAATATTGTTACTCGTCTTGGTAATCAAATCAGTGAAGATTACAAAGATAAAAAATTAGTTCTTGTAAGTGTGCTTAAAGGTTCAGTAATTTTTATGGCAGATTTGATGAGAGCAATTAAAATACCTTGCGTAATCGACTTTATGTCAGTTTCAAGTTACGGTGCAGGTACAAAAACATCAGGCGTTGTTAAAATCATAAAAGACCTTGATACTGATGTTGTTGAAGGTGCAGATTTACTTATTGTTGAAGATATTCTTGATAGTGGTGTAACTCTTGACTATCTTATGAAAGTCCTTTCAGCAAGAAATCCAAACAGTATTAAAATATGCACATTACTTGATAAGCCAGAAAGAAGAAAAGCACCTATTAAAGCAGATTATGCAGGCGCACAGATTCCTGATGCCTTTGTTGTTGGCTATGGACTGGATTTTGATGAAAAATACAGAAACTTACCATTCGTAGGTGCGTTAAAACCATCAGTGTACGAAGATTAAAAGACCCAATATACAGGAGTGAAGAATAAATTGAAAAAATTTAACTGGAAAGTGATTGTCCCTTATGTTTTGATTCCGGTAGCATTTATCGCAGTAATCTATATGTATATGGGCAAAGAACAACAAAAAGATTTAAAATATTACGAAGTAGTTGAATTCTTCGATAATGGTCAGGTTGCTGAAGTTGAGTTGAATATGAATAGTGGCGCAATGACCTTTAAACTCGAAGGTGAAGACAAAACATATAAATATACAGTACCTAATGTTAATCTCTTTATCAACGATGTTCACGAGGGATTAAGAGAGTATAACCAGAAAAATCCTGACAAACCTGTTGAGTTTGATTATAAGGCAGGTAATTCAGGCTCGTGGATTTTAAGCGTGTTACCATCATTGTTACTGACCCTTGGTCTTATAGTGCTTATGAGCATTATGTTCAAGAAAATGAACAACTCAATAAGCAGTGAAAATAACCGTGCAATGAATTTCGGTAAAGCAAGAGTAAAACGCGCAGATGACGAAACAAAGAAAGTAACATTTAAAGATGTTGCAGGTGCCGACGAAGAAAAAGAAGAACTTACAGAGCTTGTTGAGTTCCTTAAAGCACCTGAAGAATTTTCAAAGCTTGGTGCTCGTATTCCTAAAGGCGTACTTCTTGTAGGACCTCCAGGTACAGGTAAAACACTTCTTGCTCGTGCAGTAGCAGGTGAGGCAAGTGCACCATTCTTCTCAATTTCAGGTTCTGATTTTGTAGAAATGTATGTAGGCGTGGGTGCATCTCGTGTTCGTGACTTGTTCAAAGAAGCAAAGAAAAATCAACCATCAATTATCTTTATTGATGAAATCGATGCAGTAGGTCGTCATAGAGGCGCTGGTATGGGTGGTGGCCACGATGAACGTGAACAGACACTTAATCAGTTGCTCGTTGAAATGGATGGCTTTGGTGCAAATGACGGCGTTATTGTAATTGCTGCAACTAACCGTCCTGATATTCTTGACCCTGCGCTTCTTCGTCCGGGTCGTTTTGACCGTCAGGTTACAGTTGGTTATCCTGATGTTAAGGGTAGAGAAGAAATTTTACAGGTTCACGCAAAGAATAAACCATTGGCACCTGATGTAGATTTACATCAGATAGCTGCAACAACAGTTGGCTTTACAGGTGCTGACCTTGAAAATCTTCTTAATGAGGCAGCTCTTCTTGCAGCAAAACGTAAGAAATTTGCTATTACAATGGAAGAAATTGAAGAAGCTACAATGAAAGTTGTTGTAGGTTCTGAAAAGAAATCACGCAAAATTTCAGAAAAAGATAAGAAAATTACTGCTTACCACGAAGCAGGCCACGCAATTTCATCGTATTATCTTGAAAATCAGGACCCTGTTACACATATTTCAATTGTTCCTCGTGGAAGGGCAGCAGGTTTTACTCTCTATACACCTGAAAAAGATAATGCACATATGCTTAAATCAAGAATGCTTGATGATATAGTTTCACTTCTTGGTGGCCGTGTAGCAGAACAGATTATTTTTAATGATATTTCAACAGGTGCATCAAACGATATTCAACGTGCATCTGAAATTTCAAGAAATATGATTACAAAATATGGTATGAGTGAAAAGCTTGGTCCTATTGCATTCGGTTCTGATAATAATGAAGTTTTCCTTGGTAAAGACTACAACCATATGAGAAATTACTCTGAAAATATTGCTGCAGTAATTGATGAAGAGGTTGAAAAAATTATTACTGATGCTTACAAGAGAGCTGAAAAAATCCTTACAGAGCATATTGACCAACTTCATATTGTTTCTGAAGCGCTTATCAAACTTGAAAAGATTGATAAAGAACAGTTTGAATCACTTATGACAACAGGGGAACTTCCTGCAGAGCCTGAAAAGGAAATCAAGGAAGAAACAACTGAAACTGTTGAGATTGCAGAAAAAGTAGTTGAAGAAACAGTTGAAATTACTGAAGAAAACAACGAAAATACTGAAAATAGCGATAATGCGTAAAACTGCATAAATTAAGAAAGCAACAGATGTGTTTTTCTGTTGCTTTTTTTGTTAAATATAGATTGATTTTTTCTATAAAATAGTATAGAATATATATTAATATTTTCACGCATTAAAGCGTTACACTAAATAGCAAATTCATGGAGTGAAAGAGAATGAAACTCAACGGTTCAGAAATTTTAACTGAAGTTTTAATTGAGCAGGGGGTTGATACCGTCTTCGGTTATCCTGGTGGTGCGGTCCTTAATATTTATGATGCTCTTTATAAATATAGTGATAAAATCAAGCATGTTTTGTCAGCACACGAACAAGGTGCTTCTCACGCTGCTGACGGTTATGCACGAGCAACAGGTAAAACAGGTGTATGTATTGCAACAAGTGGTCCCGGCGCTACAAACTTGGTAACTGGTATTGCAACTGCTTATATGGATAGTGTTCCAATGGTTGTAATTACAGGTAACGTTGGCAAAGGTCTTATCGGTCGCGATGCTTTCCAAGAAGTTTATATCACAGGTATTACAATGCCTATTACAAAGCATAACTTTATGGTGCAAGATGTAACTGAACTTGCCGATACAATTCGTGAAGCATTCCGTATTGCAAATACAGGTAGAAAAGGTCCTGTTCTTATTGATATTACAAAAGATGTTACTGCCGCAGTTACAGATTTTGAAAGAAAAGAAAAGATTGAAATTAAAGACGATACTGTTATCAATGAAGAAGAACTTAAAACAGTAGCAGATATTATTAATAATGCTAAAAAACCTGTTGTAATGTTCGGTGGTGGCGTTGTTTCATCAAATGCATCAGACCTTGCCCTTGAACTTGTAGAAAAAGCAAATATTCCATCTTGTCATACTCTTATGGCGGCAGGTGTAATCGGCTATAATAACCAACTCAATTTAGGACTTTTAGGTATGCACGGCAGCTATACAACAAATAAAGCAGTTGATGATGCAGATGTGCTTATTGCAATTGGTACTCGTTTTTCTGACCGTGTTGCTCTTGATACAAATGATTTTGCAAAGAAAGCAACAATTATTCAAATTGATATCGACCTTAGTGAAATCAATAAAAATGTAGCAGTTGACCACTATTTAATCGGCGATGTTAAAAAGGTATTGGCAAATCTTTTACCACTTATTAAGAAAAATGACAGAAGTGATTGGATTAAAGTTCTCGATACATACAAAGCAGTTGATTATAAACCTCAAGACGATGATTCACAGATTTTGCCACATCAGTTAATTGGTGCAATTTGTGATATGGCAGGGGAAGATACTGTTGTTGTAACTGACGTTGGTCAGCATCAAATGTGGGCTGCACAGTATGTTCACCATGTAAACCCACGCGGTTTCCTTACAAGTGGTGGCTTGGGTACAATGGGTTATGGCTACGGTGCTGCAATTGGTGCAAAAGCTGCGTTGGGCGATAGCAAAAAAGTTGTTCACATTACAGGCGACGGTTCATTCCATATGAATCTCAATGAGGCTTGTACAGCAGTAAGCTATGAACTCCCTGTTATTACAGTTATTATGAATAACCAAGTTTTGGGTATGGTTCGTCAGTGGCAGCGTTGCTTCTATGGTAAGCGCTTCTCACAGACAGACCCACATCGTAAAACTGATTTTGTAAAACTTGCAGAGGGCTTTGGTGCAAAGGGCTATTATGCTGAAACTATTGCAGAGTTTAAAGAAGCATTCGCAGAAGCACTCAAATCAAACGGCCCTGTTTGGATTGAATGTGCAATCGATAAAGATGAAAGAGTTCTTCCAATGATTCCTGCAGGCAAAACAGTTAACGATATTATGATGGGTGACTGCAAAACTTGTCCAAACCAATGCGAAACTAAAAACTTAAAATAAATACTATATTGCAGGGCGGGGTCAATACCCCGCCGTTTTTTTGCAAAAAAACAAGAAAAATTTGCAGTTTTGTAAAAAAATTGACAAAAAACTGATTTTGTGTAATTATATAATTGTTGTAGAATTTTTTTGCAATTAAAACAAATGATGAGAGGTGGAACAATATGACAAAAAAAGAATATTTTAATATTTTCTTTTCCAATAGTGGTTGGAGTTTTTTGGGATGGTGTATTTTCAATATCATTTTTGGAATTGCATATTTTGCTGTAGGTAGTTTGAATGACCCATTTGAACGACCTACGGGACCAGAATTATATGAGTGCTGGATTATTTATATCACTATTTATATTGTTGCACTTGTTCCTTCGTTTTTGTTGGGATTTTTCTACTTGAAAAAAACAGGTAATATAATATCAGATTTTATTTCTTTATTTCCAATAAGATTTTTAACAGTAGTTTCTTCTTTGTGGATTGCGGGTTATCATTACCATTATATTTTTGCAAACTTTTCAATTGCTACTCTCGATACTATGCTAGATATGGCTTATGAGTATAGATGGTACACATACGATATTTATGAAGGTTATGACCAATGTGAACCTGAAATTTATTATCTTACAAGCATAATACCATTTATTATAACTTTTATTGGTTTTCAAATTGGTAAAAAGAAAAGAAAAAATAAGCAAGAAGAAATAAAAGAATAATTGTAGGGGACGCTGACCACACCGTCTCGCAATGTAAATAAAAAAGAGTACGGAATTTTCGTTCCGTACTCTTAATCTTTTATGTAATAAATTAGTTATTAATAAACTTATCTTCTTCGTTGTTCCAGCTGTAAAGTTTTCTAACTTCTTCGCCAACCTTTTCTGCAGGATGTTCAGAAGCTAACTTTCTCATAGCCTTAAAGTGTACCTGACGGCCAGCAGGTGACATATCAAGTAAGAATTCTTTAGCGAATGAACCGTCCTGAATGTCTGAAAGGATTTTCTTCATAGCCTTCTTTGTTTCGTCAGTAATGATTTTTGGACCTGTGATATAGTCACCGTATTCAGCAGTATTTGAAATTGAATATCTCATACCTGCAAAACCACTCTGGTAAATAAGGTCAACAATAAGTTTCATTTCGTGAATACATTCAAAGTAAGCGTTTCTTGGGTCATAACCTGCTTCGCAAAGTGTTTCAAAACCTGCCTGCATAAGAGCGCAAACACCACCGCAAAGAACTGCCTGTTCGCCGAAAAGGTCTGTTTCTGTTTCTGTTCTGAAATCTGTTTCAAGAACACCTGCACGAGCACCACCAATAGCAAGTGCATAAGCAAGAGCTTTGTCAAGAGCCTTACCTGTAGCATCCTGATGAACAGCAACAAGACAAGGAACGCCTTTACCTGCCTGATATTCTGAACGAACTGTATGACCAGGTCCCTTTGGAGCAATCATAGTAACGTCAACGAATGATGGGGGAGTGATGCAACCAAAATGAACATTGAAACCGTGAGCGAACATAAGCATATCGCCATCTTTAAGGTTTGGTTCAATATCTTTCTTATACATATCAGCCTGTAATTCGTCGTTAATAAGAATCATAATGATATCAGCTTTTTTTGCTGCTTCTGCTGCAGTATATACTTCAAAGCCCTGCTTTTCAGCCTTTGCCCATGATTTACTACCTTCATAAAGACCGATAATAACATTACAACCTGACTCTTTAGCGTTAAGAGCGTGAGCGTGACCTTGGCTACCGTAACCGATAACTGCAATGGTCTTGCCATCTAATAAACCTAAATTACAATCTTCTTGATAAAACATTCTTTGCTGTGACATAATAAAATCTCCTAAAAATAAAAAATAATAGTTGTTTGACATCTTGTTTGCGTTGTCATACAACTATTATATATCATAATATTCAATTGTCAATACCTTTTTTGAAAAAATTGAAAAATTAGTCAAAAGATATTTTTTCATTAAGTACTGCGTGGTGCAGGTGAATTGTAACAGCACTCTTAACGCCAACTGAATCTCTGCTTTTAAGGAAGTTCATAATCATAATGTGGTCTTTATAAGCTTCTTCAGCAATAACATCAAGATTATAATTAAGTTCAATAGTCTTTCTGATTGTATTTGTAAGAATAGGCAAGAAGTGACCTAAAAACTCATTGTGAGATGCTTTAAGGATTGCACCGTGAAATGCACTTTCTGATTCAATACGCTCAATTCCACGAGGGTCTTTCTTAAGTTCGGCCTGACAAATTTCGCCAAGTCGCAAAATCTCTTGGATTTCTTCATCAGTAGCACGCTTGCAAGCAAGGGCTGCTGCCTCTGGCTCAAAAATTAGACGAGTTTCATATAAATCGCGAAGTGTAACTTTTTTATTTAAAAAGTCATTTACATCAACATCTTGTGAGTATTGGTCAATCTTTTCAGCAACAAAAGTTCCTTTACCACGCTTAACAACAAGCACACCATTAGAAATAAGTGTCTTTATGGCCTCACGAAGAGTAGAACGGCTTACACCTAACTCTTGAGATAACTCATTTTCATTAGGTAACTTTTCGCCATAGTTATATTTATGCTCTTCAACAATCATCTTTTTGAGTGTTTCAGCAGTTCTTTGTGATAAATTTTCCATAAAACATTCCCCAATCAAGA
Source organism: uncultured Clostridia bacterium (assembly GCA_937892525.1). Taxonomy (GTDB): domain Bacteria; phylum Bacillota; class Clostridia; order Oscillospirales; family Acutalibacteraceae; genus Fimenecus. Next base: position 147,730 of record CALAEV010000024.1, on the reverse strand, counting down.
AAACATTAAAAACTACTATACACCATATTAAAAAATATTTCAAGTCTTATTAGTAGGGGCGATTCACGAATCGCCCGTTTTCTATTTTATTGACAAATAATTCCTTAAATGATATATTTAAACTAAACAGAATTTATAGATAGGCAGAGGTGTAATATATGAAAAAGAAAAAATATATTCGTATGGGTATAATTCTTTTAGTTATTGTATTTTCGTTTGCTTTATTATCTTACATACCAGTTATTCAATTAAGAATAAAAGGCGAGGAAATTAACCCTATAATTGCATTTGGGTTCGTTTTGGTTGGCTTTACATTAATTGGAATAGCAGAGGGATTTTTTATAAAGGCAGAAATTGTTCCTAAATGGTTAAAAAATATTATTTGTTGTCAATGGCTTTTAGTTCCAGTAGTTATGATATCAGCTTTAATACGTTATTTTACGATAAACTAAAACGAAAATTAACTTCTTTAACAACGTATTCACGACAGAGTGGTATTCCCACTCTGTTTTTATTTTACCCCCTTGCAAAATTCGTCATATGAGTATAAAATATAATTTAATGTATAGTGGTGGATTAGTTATCACCATAAACAAACGGAGGCAAAATTATGAAATTAAGAAGTGAAAATGTAGTAAAGGGTGTTGAAAGAGCACCTAACAGAAGCCTTTTCTATGCAATGGGCTATACAAAAGAAGAATTAGAAAGACCTTTGATTGCAGTTGTGTCTGCACATAGTGAAATTGTTCCAGGCCACGCTCATCTTGATAAAATTGCAGAAGCAGTAAAAGCTGGTGTCCGTATGGCAGGTGGTACTCCTGTAATGGTACCTGCAATCGGTGTTTGCGATGGTATTGCTATGGGACATATCGGTATGAAATATTCTCTTGCATCTCGTGAACTTATTGCAGATAGCGTTGAAACAATGATTATGGCTCACGGCTTTGACGGTGCTGTGCTTGTTCCAAACTGTGATAAGATTGTTCCTGGTATGATTATGGCTGCAGTTCGTCTTAACATTCCTGCAGTTGTTTGTTCAGGTGGACCAATGATGTCAGGTCTTGTTGACGGTGTTGAAACATCACTTTCAAAAATGTTTGAGGCTGTTGGTGCTCGCAAGGCAAATATGATTGATGATTGCAAACTCCTTGAATTTGAAGAAAATGTTTGCCCAGGTTGTGGTTCTTGTTCAGGTATGTACACAGCAAACTCAATGAACTGTCTTGCAGAAGCAGTTGGTATTGCTCTCCCTGGCAACGGCACAATTCCTGCAGTACATAGTGGCCGTATTCAACTTGCAAAGCATGCAGGTATGGCAATTATGAACCTTGTTGAAAAAGACATCAAGGCACGCGATATTATCAACGAAAAGTCAATCCGTAACGCTCTTGCTTGTGATATGGCTCTCGGTTGTTCATCAAACAGTGTTCTCCACTTGCTTGCTATTGCAAATGAAGCAGGAGTTCCAGTTGATTTACATATGTTCAATGAATTTAGCGCAAAAGTTCCTAACCTTTGCCATTTAGCACCAGCAGGTGGTACTCATATGCACGACCTTAACAATGCAGGCGGTATTCCTGCAGTTCAGGCAGAACTTGCAAAGAAAGACCTTCTTGATTTGTCTCTCATTACTGCAACAGGCAAAACAGTTGGCGAGAATATTCAGGGTGCTTATATTAAGAATACAGATGCAATTCGTCCAATTGATAACCCATATAGCGAAACAGGTGGTATTGCAATTCTTTGGGGTAATATTGCAAAAGATGGTTGTGTAGTTAAGCGTTCAGCAGTTGCTCCTGAAATGCTTGTTCATTCAGGTCCTGCAAGAGTGTTTAACTCTGAAGATGAAGCAATTGACGCAATATATAACGGCAAAATCGTTGACGGCGATGTTGTAGTTATCCGTTACGAAGGCCCTGTTGGTGGTCCTGGTATGAGAGAAATGCTCAACCCAACATCAGCCCTTGCAGGTATGAAACTTGATAAGACTGTTGCTCTTATTACTGACGGTCGTTTTAGTGGTGCATCTCGTGGTGCTTCTATCGGTCACGTTTCACCTGAAGCAGCAGTAGGTGGCGAAATCGGTCTTATTTATGAGGGCGATATTATTGAAATCGACATCCCTGCAAGTAAAATCAACGTTCAAGTTTCTGACGAAGAACTCGCAGAAAGAAGAAAGTCTTATGTAAAACCTGAACCAAATGTTAAATCAGGTTGGCTTGCACGCTATTCAACTCTCGTTTCATCTGCAAAAGACGGTGCAGTTATGAAGAAGGTGTTCTAATTTATGGCAAAAACAGTTTGTATTAAATCTGAACTAAAATCCAATAAAAATAAAGCATTTTGGCATATGGCGTTTGCTTTGTTTTTTACACTTACATTCTTTGGCGTTGGTGCAGGAATGCTCTTTGCAATCTTGCTTGGTAAATCAACTCTGCATTTTGCTTTCCCATGTATGTTTATGGGCTTGGCACTTGTGTTAGTAGCGTTATTTATGATTGCAAAACATAATTACGATATCCTTAACGCAGGTGTTAAAGGCGAACAGCAAACCTACGAAATTCTTAAACAGTTACCAAAGGATTTTACAGTAATTACAAATCCTGTAATTCATAATCGTGGTTCAGTAAACGAACTTGATTTTGTTGTTATTGGCACAAACGGTGTGTTCGTGGTTGAAAGTAAGAACTATCGTGGCATTATCACAGGTAGCACTTCAGCACAGACTTGGAAACAAATTAAACACGGCAAAAACAAAACCTATGAAAAAGAGGTTAAAAACCCTGCAAAACAAGTATTTCGTCAGGGTAGAAGAATGGCAGAAATGTTCATAGACTTTGGTATTTCAGCTGATGTTTTTCCAATTCTTTACTTTGTAGATGACCGTTCTCAACTTAAAATCACAGATGATGCTGAAATAAATGTTGCAATTATCAATGATGGAAATGATTTACTTGACTATATCACAAGTTCAAAAGGTAAACATATTGTTGACAGTTCGGAGCGTTCAGAAATTATAAGATTTTTCAAAAAATAATTAATACATATTGTCCATAATTCACGCATAAATTTAAGTGGTGATATTATGGACAATAATTTTTATGACGAAAGAAGAGAGCACCGAAAACCACAAGAAAAGCAAAGTGGTTTTATGACAAAAATTATAATTACTCAATTTGTTTTGTCGTTACTTATTACAGGAATTTTATTTCTTGTTTGCAGAACTGATAGCAATCTTTCACAGAATATCAAATCTTTTTATCAAGGGATTTCTAAAACCGATATTGCTGTGTCAGAAGTTTTCAGTAGCTTTAAAAATGTGGTACAAGAAACATTCTCCCCAAGCGTCGAAGACGCAACAGGTGAAGCTGAAACCACAACAGGAGAAAAGGCAAACTTTTCTCCTGTTTTTTTAACTGTTAATTTTGAAAATCCTATAAAAAAGGGGAATATTACTTCCAAATTCGGCTATCGCATAAGCCCTATTACTAATAAATACTCATTACATACAGGCCTTGATATAGCAACACCTAAAAACACTAAAATTTATGCAGCTTATGATGGTATAGTAATTAAAGCTGAATATCACGAAATCAACGGTAATTATATAGTAATCAAGCATAGCGATACTCTTAAAACTACTTATAATCATTGTAATAAATTGCTTGTAAAAGAGGGCGAAAAAGTGAAAAAAGGGGATGTAATAGCCCTTGTAGGTGCAACAGGTTATGCAACAGGTAATCATTTGCATTTTGAAGTGTTGCTTAATGGTAAATACATAAATCCATTGTATGTGTTGAATTATGATTTTTAATATATCTGGTATTAAAATTGAAATAACCTTCTGGTTTATAGCATTCATAGCTTTTATAATTTCATTGAATACACCCTCAAATGTATTGATTACAGTTGCTTCGTCACTATTACACGAAACAGGACATTTACTTGTTATGACAAGCGTGGGCAATAAACCACAATCAGTAAGATTTGAAATAACTGGTATGAATATAATCCGTCAACCTGATTTTAAAATCAGTACAAAAAATGAGATTTTAATTGCTCTTGGAGGACCATTCATTAACTTAATTTGTTTTTTATTATCGGTAATAATCCTTTGCATTTATAATAACGAGAAAATTCTCACCTTTGGTTGTATAAATTTAATACTTATGATTTTTAATCTTTTACCAATCAAAAAACTTGATGGGGGAATGGCTCTTTATTATATATTGTTGCAGAAATACGATAATCTCACATGCACGAAAATATTGAAAATTACATCAGTGTTTTTTATTACGCTCATTTATATATGGGGGATTTACGCTTTTATATCAAGCAAATACAATATTTCACTTATAATTATTGCAATTTTCTTAACTTTATCAATGTTCTCAAGCAATGAATATTGAAAAAAATCACTTTTTATAGTAAAATATTATGAATATATTTTTGTGAGGTCTCACTATGGTTAAAAAAGAAGTTGAAAAACTGCTTAAAAAAGTTCAAAAACCTGCACGTTACACAGGTGGCGAACTTAATAGCGTTGTTAAAAATAAAGAAGATGTAAAACTTCGTTATGCATTTTGTTTTCCTGATAACTACGAAATCGGTATGTCACATCTTGGTATGAAAATCCTTTATAGTGTTGTGAATGCGCGAGATGATGCTTGGTGTGAGCGTGTATTTGCCCCTTGGGATGATATGGAAGCCCTTATGCGTGAAAATAATGTTAAACTCTATGCTCTTGAAAGTGGCGATAGCCTTGATGAGTTTGACTTAATTGGATTTTCATTACAATACGAGTTGTGCTACACAAATGTACTTAATATGCTTGATTTAGGTGGAGTGCCTGTGCTTAAAAAGGACAGAACTTCACTTACACCAATCGTTATTGCAGGTGGCCCTTGTGCTTGTAATGCTGAACCAATGGTTGACTTTGTTGATATCTTCCTACCTGGTGAGGGCGAAGAAGTTACAAATGACCTTGTTGATTTGCTTATTAAACATAAAGAAATGGGCTCAACAAAACTTGAATTTTTAAAAGAAGCAGCACAAATTCAGGGTGTTTATGTGCCTGATTTTTATAATGTTAGTTACAATGAAGACGGCACTATAAAATCTATTGAAAATACAGAAGATGCACCAAAACAAGTAAAGAAAAGAATTGTTTCTGACCTTGATAATGCACACTATCCAAAAGATTTTATTGTTCCTTTTATTGATGTTGTTCAGGATAGAACTGTGGGCGAGGTTTTTCGCGGTTGTACTCGTGGTTGTCGTTTTTGTCAAGCGTGCTTTATTACAAGACCAATTCGTGAAAAGTCCCCTGAAGTAATCAACGAACAATGCAGAAGTATCAGTGATGCAACAGGTTATGATGAAATTTCACTTTGCTCACTTTCAACAAGTGATTACACTAAAATTGAAAAACTTATCCCAATGCTTTTTGATTGGGCTTTAAAAGAAAATATCAATGTTTCACTTCCATCACTTCGTGTTGATAATTTCTCTGACGAACTTATGGAAGAACTTAAAAAAGTCCGTCGTAGTGGTCTTACATTTGCTCCTGAGGCAGGTACACAAAGGCTTCGTGATGCTATTAATAAAAATGTTACCGAAGAAGAAGTTCTTCGCACAGCGCTTAAAGCCTTTGATGGTGGATGGACAAGCGTTAAACTTTACTTTATGATGGGACTTCCTACCGAAACTATGGAGGATATAGAGGGTATTGCTGATTTAGCCCAAAAGGTTGTAGATACATTTTATCGTAACCCTAACAAACCAAAGGGTAAGGGTGTTCAAGTGAGTGTAAGCTGTGCATCATTTGTGCCTAAACCATTTACACCTTTCCAATGGGAGCCACAAGATACTCCTGAAAGTTTAACTGCAAAGCAGAAACATTTGCTTAGCAGTACAACAAGCCGTAAAATCACAATCAGTTATCATCAGTCAGAAACATCAATTCTTGAAGGTGTTTTTGCTCGTGGAGATAGAAGACTAGGTGAAGTTATCTATAAGGCATGGCAAAAGGGATGTAAGTTTGATGCTTGGGATGAATTCTTCGACTTTTCAAAATGGTCAGAAGCATTCAATGAGTGTGGACTTACAACAGAGTTTTACGCAAATCGTCGCCGAGAATACGATGAAATTCTACCTTGGGATGTTATGGATTATGGTATCCGTAAAGAGTTCCTTGTTGAAGAAAATAAAAAAGCACACGAAAGCGTTACAACCCCACAATGCAGAATTAAGTGTGCAGCTTGTGGTGCAAATAAGTTGAACGGAGGTAAATGTGATGCCAGAAGTTAAAAAATGGGCTATGGATGTGCGAATGTCCTTTGAGAAAACAGGTATGGCAAAATTTATTTCACATCTTGATACAGTTCGCTGTATCACTCGTTCAATGAAAAGAGCAAATGTGCCAATCTGGTTTACTGAGGGCTTTAATCCTCACGCTTTCTTAACCTTTGCAATGCCACTTTCATTGGGGTTTGAAAGCCTTTGCGAAACTGTTGATTTTCGTCTTATGGAAGAAATGGATTTAGAGGAATTAGCAAAAAAAATAAATGACGCATTGCCTGTTGATATTACAGTAAAAGAAATATATGTTTATGAAACATCTCCTAATGATATCCGTTGGGCAGAGTATAAAATAATCTTTAATTATCCTGATGAAATACTTTTAAATACTGCTGAAAAAACACTCTCATCAGACGAAATTATCGTTGAGAAAAAAGCAAAACAGGGCAGAAAAAAGGTTAACAAAGAAGTAAATATCAAAGAACACATTAAATCTTTTGAGTTAAGCGAAGATGATGGCAAACTTATACTCAAAACTATTCTCTCATCTGGTACAAGTATCAATATAAACCCAATGCTTTTAATCGGTGCATTAGTTAAAGATACTGAAACTGATGAGCAAGATGTTGATATAATCAAAATAGAGTCTTATACAGAAAATATGGAAGTATTTAAGTGATGGCAACCTTATTAGTAATTATTATTTTTGCAACTTATGTAGGGCTCGGTATTCCGGATTCTCTTTTTGGTACAGCGTGGCCTGCAATCTACACCGAATTTGATTTGCCTATTTCATATTCAAACTTTGTTACCGGTATTATGTATGTAGGCACAATCATTTCAAGTCTTTTAAGTGCAAGACTTACCAAAAAACTTGGTACACCGCTAGTTGTTGCATTAAGTACAGCACTTACTGCTGTTGCAATTCTTGGTTTTTCTTTTTCTAAAAATATTATTATGATGTGCCTTTTCTCCATTCCTTTAGGACTTGGAGCAGGGGGTATAGACAATGTTCTTAACACTTATGTTGCTCTCAATTACAAAGCGACTCATGTGAATTTCTTGCATTGTTCTTATGGCGTTGGTGTTACATTAAGTCCGTTTTTAATGTCATTAGCACTTAAAAACAGTAATAACTGGCAGGGTGGATACAGAACAATGTTCTTTTTTCAGTTAGCACTTACTCTTATGTGCTTTCTGTCAATTCCTATATGGAAAAAGGTTAAAGAGCAAAAAGTTACAGAAGACGAAACAAGAGTAGTGTCAGTTTCAACTTTACTTAAAATTCCTATTGCTCGTGCAAGTCTTGTGGTGTATTACGGCTCTTGTGCAATCGAGTCAGTTTGTCTTGCTTGGGGTAGTACATTCCTTGTTAATTCAAAAGGACTTACTCCGGATAAAGCAGCAGGGATGATTACATTTTACTTTATAGGAATGACGTTAGGCAGATTTTTATCAGGTGTACTTGTAAATAAAATCCCACCTAAAAAGATTATTGTAATAGGGGAGTCAATAACCTTAATTGCAATTATTCTTACATTTGCAGGCAATCCAAGCATAGCAGGAATAGGATTATTCCTTATAGGTCTCAGTAACGGACCAATATTCCCTAATATGACACATTTAACGCCAATACATATGGGACGCGATATTTCACAATCATTTATAGGCCTTCAAGGTGCAATATCTTATGCGAGTATTTTGTTGTCTCCAATTACTTTTGGCCTGCTTGCAGAAAAATTATCAACAGACATTTTTAGCATTTTTCAGATAATCGCTTTTGTAATAACTGCAATATCAACTTGCATTATGCTAAAACACTCAAAACAAATTCAACCAATGGTTGAAAAATAAAAAATCAACTTTTGTTACATTTACTTTTTGAAAAATTCGCCATACAATGCAGTTGTAACCGGTTAAAAAATTCAAAGGAGAAGTTGCAATGGAAAAAACAATTGGTAAAAAACTTTATGATTTAAGAAAACAGTCAGGTTTTACTCAGGATTATGTTGCAGAAAAATTAGGGGTATCTGCACAAGCAGTATCAAAGTGGGAAAACGATATTGCCTGCCCTGATATTATGACTTTACCAAAGATTGCAGAGATTTATGGTATTACAATTGACGAGCTTTTCAAGAACGAAGAAGTTCAATCAAAAGTTAAATATGAAAAAACAGAAAAAGTCAATGAAAATGAACTTGTTTTAAGAGTGTATGTCGATACTGTTCACGGTGATGATATTAAAGTCAATCTTCCTTATTTATTAGTTAAGGAACTTATAAATGTGGGTAAAGATATTTCATTTATGTTTACAGGTATAGATTTAAGTGGAGTGAACTTTGAAAGTATTTTCAAAATGGTTGAAATGGGCGTGCTTGGTGAAATAGTAACGGTTGAAACACAAAATGGTGATGATATTCGGGTGGTAGTTGAAAAATGAAAGTAACTTTTCCTGTTAATCAGAAAAGAAAATGTATAAAAATACCCAATGCACTTATTCTTAATAGATTTACTTTTTGTATTCTCAAGTTGATTTTTGGGTTATACTTTAACCCACTTCTAAAAATCAAATATAAACATATAAAGCCTGTTATTAAAAAAGCTAAAACTTATAAAGGATACGAAATTGTAAACATAAATACAAGACAAGGGGAAAATATTATTATTTCATTATAAAACTTTTTAAAAAACACTTGCATTTTTTATTGACTTGTGATATTATATCTAGGCATTTGTGGGAAACTGCAAAAAAATAACTATTATCTCGGGTGGTCCTCTGCTGACATTCGGTACGAACACTTGAAAAATTTTTATCGGAGGTTAGTTATGGACGCATTAAAATTAATGGCAGAGGGTTGCATTAAAGAAGCAAACCCAGCAATCAGAGTCGGTGACGTTGTTAAAGTTCACGTTAAGATTCGCGAAGGTGAAAGAGAAAGAATTCAGGTTTTTGAAGGCACAATTATTGCTCGCAAGGGTGCTGGTGTTTCAGAAACATTCACAGTTCGTCGTGTATCATACGGCGTTGGTGTTGAAAGAGTATTCCCAGTAAACTCACCTAATGTTGCTAAAGTTGAAACTGTTAGACGTGGTCGCGTTCGCAGAAGCAAACTTTATTATCTTCGTGACAGAGTTGGTAAGGCTGCTAAAGTTAAAGAGCAGATATAACCCAAAAACAGAGCAGAGGTTTTCCCTCTGCTTTTTGTTTATCAAAAGAAAAGAGGTACATTTATGGATTGGACCGAAATTAAAATAGAAATAGATGCTGAAAATATTGACCGTGCAGCCGATATTGCAAGTATGGCAGTACCTTATGGTATTTATATTGAAGATTATCGTACTCTTGAACAAGAGGCTTGGGAAATCGCTAATATTGATTTGATAGATGAAGAATTACTCAATAAAGACCGTACAAAAGGTTGCGTTCACATTTATATTTCTCCTGAAGAAAATTATAAAGAGGCAATTTCATTTTTGACAGAAAGATATGAAAGTGAAAATATTCCTCATGTAATCGAATACAAGCCTTGCAAAAATGAAGATTGGGAAAATAACTGGAAAGAGTATTTCAAACCAATGAAAATCGGCGAAAAACTTCTTATCAGACCTCTTTGGATTGACGATTATGATGCAGAGGGTAGAGCAGTTTTAAGCATTGAGCCTGGTCTTGCTTTCGGTAGTGGTGGACATAATACGACTCGCCTTTGCCTTGAAACGCTTGAAAAACACGTTAAAATAGGTGATAGCGTTCTCGACTGTGGTTGTGGTAGTGGTATTTTGTCAGTTGCATCACTTTTAATGGGTGCTGACAATGCAACGGGTGTAGATATTGATAAACTTGCTGTTAAAACTGCCATCGAAAACGGAAAAGTTAACGGTTTCGAAGTGCCAAAATACAACATTCTTAATGGTAACCTTGTCGATAAAGTTACAGGTAAGTTTGATGTTGTAGTTGCAAATATTGTTGCTGATATTATTATCCTTTTCTCAAGTCAGGTAGGGGACTTTCTTAAAGATGACGGCGTATTTATTACATCAGGCATTATTGAACCTCGTGAAGAAGAAGTAACAAAAGCATTCCACGATAACAACTTCCAAATCATTGAAAGATACGAAGACGGTGGTTGGCTCTGCTTTGTATGTAAGAAAAAATAAGTTGTTGGTGAGAGTTATCTCTCACCAATTTTTTTGCCATTTTTTACATAAAATCACTTGACAAATCCTGTAAAATATTATATATTTATGTATGGTTAGCAAAGGCTAACTAAATTTAATAGTGAAAAGTTAGCGAACGCTAATTTAAGTATAACTTTTTGAATATTTAAGGTGAAAATAATGACTTTACTTGAAGCACAAGAGGGAATTGAATATATCATCAAAGAAATCGTTACTGATGACGAAGAACTTGATGCATTTTTGTTTTCATTAGGTTGTTACGCAGGCGAGCCTATTACAGTTGTTTCTCGTAAAAAAGGTGGTTGCGTAGTTTCAATTAAGGATAGTCGTTATAATATTGATAATCAGTTAGCTGAAGCAATCTCAATATAAATTTTGAAAAGCAGGGCTTAACTGTTTATTTTTGGAAATGTGTTAGCAATTGCTAACATTTAATTACTTAGTTAAAAAATAAATAAATATAAAGAATTAGAAGGAGAAAAATAATGAGAATTGCTTTAGCGGGTAATCCTAACAGTGGCAAAACCACAATGTATAACGCTTTAACCGGCAGAAATGAAAAAGTCGGTAACTGGGCAGGCGTTACTGTTGATAAGAAAGAAAGCCCAATCAAAAAGTCTTACTATGACGGAAATGTAGAGCTTGTTGCAGTTGACCTTCCGGGTGCATACTCAATGTCTCCATTTACATCTGAAGAAAGCATTACAAGTTCTTATGTTAAGAATGAAAATCCTGATGTTATTATTAACATTGTTGATGCTACAAATTTAAGCCGTAGCCTTTTCTTTACAACACAACTTCTTGAACTTGATATTCCTGTGGTCGTTGCTCTTAACAAGTCAGATATCAACGAAAAGAAAGAAACTGAAATTGATATAACCTCACTTAGTAAAGCACTTAATTGTCCTGTAATCGAGACAGTTTCAACATCTGCTGATGGCTTAAAAGATGTAGTTAAATCTGCAGTTGAACTTCATGGCAGAGGTCAATCAGCACCATATGTTCAGAGCGCAATTGATATTACAGATAAAAAGAGCGTTGTTGAGGCAGATAAGAAACGTTTTGAATTTGTAAATAAAATCGTTGATATGGTTGAAACAAGAAAAGTTCTTACAAAAGATAGAAACTTCCAAGACAAGATTGATGACATTCTTACAAACAAATGGTTTGGTCTTCCAATCTTTGCAGTTGTAATGTTCCTTGTTTTCTGGATTTCACAGGCAGGTCCAGGTGTTTGGATTGCTGACTGGCTTGTTGGACTTCTTGAGAGTGGTCAGGAATGGATTGCAGGCTTCTTCGAAAACGCAAATCCGGTGATTTCTGCACTTCTTGTTGATGGTGTAATTGGTGGCGTCATCGCAGTTATCGGATTTTTACCACTTGTTATGGTTATGTACTTCCTTATAGCTCTTCTTGAAGACTGTGGTTATATGGCTCGTGCTTCAGTTGTTCTTGACCCTATTTTCAAAAAAGTTGGTCTTTCGGGTAAATCAATTATTCCGTTCGTAATCGGAACAGGTTGTGCGATTCCTGGTGTTATGGCTTGCCGTACAATTCGTAACGAGCGTGAACGTAGATCAACAGCAATGTTAGCACCGTTTATGCCATGTGGCGCAAAACTTCCTGTTATTGCACTTTTTGCAGGGGCATTCTTTGAAGATGCATCTTGGGTTGGACCTTTAATGTATTTTGTAGGTATTGTAATTATTTTCCTTGGAGCTCTTCTTATTAATAAGATTACAGGATATAAAGCAAGAAAATCATTCTTTATCATTGAACTTCCTGAATATAAAGCACCATCACTTAAGCGCGCATTCCTTTCAATGTGTCAACGTGGTTGGTCTTATGTAGTTAAAGCTGCAACAATTATTCTTCTTTGTAATACAGCAGTTCAAGTTATGCAGACATTCACTTGGAGTTTCACATTGGCAGAAACTGCTGACCAGTCAATCCTCGCTTCAATTGCAGGCCCATTTGCGTATGTTCTTGTTCCTGTTGTTGGTGTTCTTTCATGGCAGCTTGCAGCAGCTGCAGTTACAGGATTTATTGCTAAAGAAAATGTTGTTGGTACATTGGCAGTTTGCTTTGTAGGACTTGAAAATCTTATTGATACAGAAGAACTTGCTCTTATGGAAGGTGCAGGTGCAGAGGTTGGCTCAGTAATGGCAATCACAAAGGTTGCAGCTCTTGCATATCTTATGTTCAACCTTTATACACCACCTTGCTTTGCAGCTATTGGTGCTATGCGTTCTGAAATGAAGAGTGCAAAATGGCTCTGGGCAGGTATCGGTCTTCAGATTGGAACAGGCTTTACAGTAGGCTATCTTGTATATCAGATTGGTACTCTTATCACAACAGGTGCAGTAGGTACAGGTTTTGTAGGTGGACTTATCGCCGTCATTGCTTTTGCAGCAATCCTTGCAATTCTTTGTGTTCGTGGTGATAAGAAACTTAAAGCAGAAGCAGAGGTAAAGAAAAAACAGAAGGTTTCTGCAAAATAAAGGATAGTTATTATGGAAAACTTCATTTTAATAGCAATTCTCATTGTGATAATCGGCATAGCAATTGCTTATCTCGTCAGAGAGAAAAAGCGAGGAGTCAAATGTGTTGGTTGTCCTTATGCTAAAGAATGTGCAAACAAATCAAAAGGTTGCAACTGTAATAAATAAAAATTTGAGTGGTAGTTTTTGAACTGCCACTCTTTTATTTTATTTTGAACTATGGTAATATATAGAAAAAAGGGGAGATTTTATGAAAAAACTTATTTCACTTTTACTTGTATTTATAATGATTTTAACATTATTCGGCTGCACAAAAACTGAAATTAAATCTTTAGAAGAATACAATAATTCCAATCCCCAAAAAATGAGTCTTTTAACCGTGAAAGACGGTTGCATAGTTGATGAAATCGGCGAAAAAGTTGTTCTTAAAGGCATAAACTTAGGTAATTGGCTTTTATGGGAAACTTGGATGGGTTTTGTGCCTGAATATACAGAAGATTGGGCATATTATGATACTTTGCAGGTTTTACTCGAACGATTTGGTGAAGAAAAAACTGCTGAAATCGTAAAAACTTTTGAAGATAATTTCATTACTGAAAATGATATAGCACAAATTGAAAAACTTGGGTTCAACTGTATTCGTGTGCCATTCTGGTATCGTAATTTTATGACAGAAGACCTTGTTTGGCTTGCAGAAAATCATAACGACAACAAAGGTTTTCAAAAACTTGATTGGCTTATTTCAACTTGCGAAAAATACGGTATTTACGTAATGCTTGATTTGCATGGTGCCCCAGGTGGTCAAAGCAAAAATCATTGTACAGGCAAAGCAGGACGTAACGAACTTTATGAAAATGAAACTATGATGAATGCAACTGTTGAACTTTGGTCTGCTATTGCAGAACGCTATAAAGATAACAAAACCGTATGTGCTTATGATTTGCTCAACGAGCCACAAAATAATGGTGGTTACGACGGAGATTACAATTGGGCAGCCGAAAGTGAAGATGCAGTTTCGCGTACAAACAAGGCGTATGATACACTCTATAAAGCAATTCGTAAAATCGACAAAAATCACATAATCTCATTTGAGGGTGTATGGTCAACAACAGTTCTTCCAAATCCTCAAGAAATGGGCTATGAAAATATGCTCTATCAATTACACCTTTACGACAGCGAGAAAGGTATGATTCGCTATCGTGTTGACGAGTTAAAGACTGCCCGTAAAGATTGGGGAGTAGCAGTTGTAGTTGGGGAATACAACAACCACGAGTGTGAAGAATATGCACAAAAGAAATACGAGAAAAATGATATAAGCCGAATCAAGTGGACTTATAAGACATATAACGCAGGAGAGAGTTGGGGCATATTCAATAAAGATGTGGAACGTATTGATATTAAAACTGCATCTTACGAAGAAATTCTTACATTTATAAAAGAAAACACAAAAACAGAATCTTTTAATTTTAATGCAGAAGAAATGGCAATTCTTAGATAGTTTTTATTGATTATTTATTTGAATGATGATATAATTTATAAGATATATACTCGTATAAGGAGTTGGAAAATTTGGAAATTCAGGCAATAGAAAACACAATCAAAAACGGTAATGCTGTACTCGGTATTGAAATGGGTTCAACACGAATTAAAGCTGTTTTGATTGACGAAAAGCACAATCCTATTGCAAGTGGCTCTCACGGATGGGAAAACCGTTTTGAAAATGGCGTTTGGACATATCATTTAGAAGATGTGTGGGCAGGGCTTCAGGATGCTTATAAAAATCTTAAAGCAGATGTAGAAGAGAAGTATGGTGTTAAACTTACAAAACTTAAAGCAATGGGATTTTCTGCTATGATGCACGGCTATCTTCCATTCGACAAAGACGGCAAACAGCTTGCAGAATTCAGAACTTGGAGAAATACTATCACAGAGCAATCTGCAACAGAACTTACTGAACTTTTCAAGTTTAATATTCCTCAGCGTTGGAGTATTGCTCATTTATATCAAGCAATTTTAAATGGCGAAGACCATCTCCCCAATATAGATTTTTTAACAACACTTGAGGGCTATGTTCATTGGATGCTCACAGGTGAAAAGGTAATCGGTATCGGTGAAGCAGCAGGTATGTTCCCAATTGATAGCACAAAAAATTGCTATGACGAAAAAATGGTAGCAGATTTTGATGCTAAAATTAAAGATAAAGGTTACAGTTGGAAACTCCTTGACATTTTGCCAAAAATCCTTGTTGCAGGGGACCGTGCAGGTGCACTTACAAAAGAGGGTGCTTTACTTCTTGACCCAACAGGTGAGTTAGAATGTGGTTGTCCACTTTGCCCACCTGAAGGTGACGCTGGTACTGGTATGGTTGCAACAAATAGTGTTGCAGCAAAAACTGGTAACATTTCAGCTGGTACATCAATTTTTGGTATGATTGTTCTCGATAAAGCACTTTCAGATGTTTATACAGAAATTGATATGGTTACAACTCCAACAGGTAAACCTGTTGCTATGGTGCATTGTAATACTTGCACATCTGATTTGGATGCCTATGTAAAACTTTTTGCAGAGGTACTTAAAAATAGTGGCGTAGAGGTTAATAAACCAGCTCTTTATGATATGCTTTATGAAGAAGCGCTTAAAGGAGACACAGATTGTAATGGTATTATCAGTTTCAACTACTATTCAGGTGAGCCAGTAACTGATACTACAGAGGGCAGACCATTACTTGTTAGAATGCCTGATAGCAAATTTAGTCTTGCAAACTTTATGAGAGCGCAACTTTACGGCACAATGGCAACACTGCGCCTTGGAATGAATATTCTTTTTGATAAAGAAAATGTTCAAATTGAAAAACTTTTAGGGCACGGTGGACTTTTCAAAACTCCAATTGTTGGTCAAAAACTTATGGCAGGGGCACTTAATACTCCAGTTGCAGTTATGGAAACTGCAGGTGAGGGTGGTGCTTGGGGTATCGCGCTTCTTGCAGCATATATGGTAAATAAAGATAATGAAACCCTTGAAGATTACCTTGAAAACAAAGTTTTCGCAGAGTACAAAGCTAGTGTTATTGAGCCGGACAAAGCAGATGTTGACGGATTTAATGAATATATAAAGAGATATGAGTTAGCAGTTGCAGTTGAAAAATCTGCAATCAACTCTCTTAAATAAAAGGAGAAATTATTATGAGTCTTAAAAATTATGAATTTTGGTTTGTAGTTGGTAGTCAGTTCCTTTATGGTCCTGAAGTTTTAGAAACAGTTGCAGCTCGTGCACAAGAAATGGTTGACGAATTAAATAAGTCAGACCTTCTTCCTTGCAAAATCGTTTATAAAGTTACAGCAAAAACAAATAAAGAAATTACAGATGTTGTAAGAGAAGCAAACTACGATAAAAAGTGTGCAGGTATTATTACTTGGTGTCATACATTCAGCCCATCAAAAATGTGGATTAACGGCTTTGCCAGCTTACAAAAACCATATTGCCATCTTGCGACACAGTATAATGTTGAAATTCCTAACGAAGAAATCGATATGGACTTTATGAATCTTAATCAAGCTGCTCACGGCGACCGTGAACACGGCTTTATCGCAGCACGACTTCGTATGCCAAGAAAGGTAATTGCAGGTCATTGGACAAAAGAAAGTGTCCGTTCTCGCCTTGGCAACTGGATGCGCTCTGCAGTTGGTGTTGCAGTAAGTAAAGACCTTAAAGTAATGCGTTTTGGTGACAATATGCGTGAAGTTGCAGTTACTGAAGGCGATAAGGTAGAGGTTCAGGCAAAACTCGGCTGGCAGGTTAACACTTGGGCAGTTGGCGACCTTGTAAAAGAAATGGATGCCGTTACAGATGCAGAAATCGATGCTCTTATGGATGTTTATAAGGCAAATTATGATATTGCAACAGATAATATCGATGCAATTCGTTATCAGGCTCGTGAAGAAATCGCAATGAAGAAAATGCTTGACCGTGAGGGTTGTATGGCTTTCTCAAATACATTCCAAGACCTTTATGGTATGGAACAGCTTCCGGGCCTTGCAAGTCAACACTTGATGGCACTCGGCTACGGTTACGGTGGCGAAGGCGACTGGAAAGTTGCTGCTATGACTGCTATTATGAAAGCAATGGCAGAGGGCAAAAATGGTGGTACTGGCTTTATGGAAGATTATACATATCATCTCGTTGAGGGCGAAGAATATAGCCTTGGTGCTCATATGCTTGAAGTTTGTCCATCAATGGCAGCAGAAAAACCAAGAATTGAAACACATCATCTTGGAATCGGTATGAATGAAAAAGACCCTGCTCGCCTTGTATTTGAGGGCAAAGCTGGGAATGCTATTGTTGTAAGTTTAGTTGATATGGGTGGCAGACTTCGTCTTATCTGTCAGGATATCGAGTGCGTTAAACCAATTATGGAAATGCCAAATCTTCCTGTTGCTCGTGTAATGTGGAGAGCGATGCCAGACCTTGAAACAGGTATTGAGTGTTGGATTACAGCAGGTGGCGCACACCATACAGTACTTAGTTATGATGTTACTGCAGAGCAAATGAAGGACTGGGCAAATATGATGGATATTGAATTCGTTCATATTAATAAAGACACAACAGTTGCAGGACTCGAAAAAGACTTGTTCCTTGCAGACTTGGCTTGGAAATTAAAGTAAGGGGAGTAACCTATGCTTGAACAGTTAAAAAAAGAAGTATTTGAGGCGAATATGCTTTTGCCTAAATATGGACTTATAACATTTACTTGGGGTAATGTTTCAGGTGTTGATAGGGACAAAGGTTTAATGGTAATCAAACCATCAGGTGTTGAGTATGATACAATGAAACCTGAAGATATGGTTGTAGTTGACCTTAAGACTGGTAAAAAGGTTGAGGGCGATTTAAACCCATCATCAGATACTGATACTCATGTGGCCCTCTATAACGCTTTCCCTGATATTAAAGGTGTGGTGCATACACATTCGCGTTGGGCAACAACATTTGCACAAGCTGGTATGGGGATTCCTGCATTAGGCACTACTCACGGTGACTACTTCTATGGTGAAATTCCTTGTACTCGCAAAATGACACCTGTGGAAATCGGTGGCAAATATGAACTTGAAACAGGTAATGTAATCATTGAAACCTTTAATGATAAAGAGCCTAATGATATTCCTGCAGTTCTTGTTCACAGTCATGGACCATTTACTTGGGGTACAGACCCACACAATGCAGTTCACAACGCAGTAGTCCTTGAAGAACTTGCATTTATGGCTTGGCACAATATTATGATGAATCCTGGGATAAAACCAATGCAACAAGAATTGCTCGATAAACACTATCTTCGTAAACATGGGGCAAATGCTTATTATGGTCAAAAGAAATAAAAAAATAACGGATATTCCATTTGGAATATCCGTTTTTCTGTGCTATTTAATTATCAGCCATAAAACTAAATTTAATATTAAAAATACAATATTTACAACCGTAAAAGTCAATATGTATTTTCCTGTGCCAACTTTTTCTTTTGCAACAAATTTGAATGAAATTAAACTTGCCATAGATGCTATTAAAGTACCAAGTCCACCAAGATTTACACCTATAAGCAAATCCCTAGCATTTGCAGTAAAATTTGAAAGTAGAATTGTCGCAGGTACATTTGAAAAAACTTGACTTGAAACAACACCCACTATAACTTCATTACCGTTTACAATACTTTTCAAAAAGTCACTTATTGGTTTAATTTCACCAAGGTTTCCAATGAAAATGAATAAAAATACAAAAGTGAAAAGTAAACTGTAATCAACCTTGAAAAACACTTTTTTGTCAAATATAAGTATAACTGCAATTGTAACTAAAACTGTTAAAATATATGGAATTATACGGAAAACTGTCAGCAAAGCTAATATAAATAAAACTGAATATATCCCAATATGTAACTTTGAAAAACTGGTTTTATTAACAGTATTTTGTGTGCCGATTTCACCTTTACCCGTAAAGAAACAAGAAATCACAATAAGTATAAGTGAAAGTAAAGCATGGGGGAGTATGGTAACAATAAAATCACCAATACTCATATTGAATGCCGAGAATAAATATAGATTTTGAGGATTGCCGATAGGCGTCAGCATACTGCCTAAATTCGCCGCAACAGTTTCAATAGTTACAATCCATATTAACTTGTCCATTTTGCTTGATAACTTTAATGCGGTCACCGTAAACGGCACAAAGGTTATGAGTGCTACATCATTTGTGATTATCATTGACGAGAAAAAGCAAAGCAAACCAAGTATAATCGAAAGTCCTGCAACATTATTGACCTTTGAAAGCATTTTTTCAGCAATAAACTTAAAAATTCCAAGTCCATTAAGTCCTGCCATAACAACCATTAAGCAGAAAAGCAAACCCAAAGTGCGAAAATCAATATAATCAAAGTATTTAGTACTCGGCACAACAAAAAACGCTGAAATAATAGCTAAAACAAATGAAATAATCAATACAATTTCACTTTTCATAAATTTTTTAACTTTTGTCATTCATATCACCACTTTTGAGATATTATAACATTATAATTCGATTTTTCAAGTAGTATAAAACACCAATCATTGACAAAGAAAAATACGAGTGATAAAATATTCCTGTTAATATGGAGATGTACCCAAGTGGTTGAAGGGTCCGCACTCGAAATGCGGTAGGTCGTGAATAGCGGCGCAAGAGTTCAAATCTCTTCATCTCCGCCAAATTTTTCAAAGAAGGCGTACATAATGAGTAAAGTGAAAAATGATGCAAAAATCAAAAACCCAATAATTGTAGCGGTTCGTGAACAACTTGAACATCGCGCATACTGGCTTTATCTTCTTTGCGATGAAGCAGGCAAACGTGGTCTTGACTGGTGGGATTTCGGTAGTGCTGCAATTAAGCGTTGTGGGTTAACACATGGTGCAAATCACATTAAAAAAGGTGGTACGGATAGTCTTGTAGGACTTCGTAAAACACTTTTCACTAAACCTGCACAAATGGTTTTTGAAATGAAAATTCTTGAAAGTACTGATGATAAACTTTCTATTGATTTTCATTATTGCCCACTTGTAAAGGCTTGGCAGAAAGCAGGTTGCACAGATGAAGAAATCGCAACTCTTTGCGATATTGCAATGTGTGGTGACCACGGAATAGGCGAAGCTTACGGCGCAGTTCTTGACTTACCAAAATGTATTGCAAAAGGTGATGACATTTGTTCCTTACGTTATCATAAATAAAAAAATTAAGTCGTAATCCGTTTGGACTACGACTTTTTTGTTTTATATATGGTCCTTATATCTTTCTGCTGTAATTATTCCGTCTTTAACGTGGATTTTACAGATTCTAGCATTTCTAGCATCAAAAGCACTTGCGTTAAGTTCATCATCATAATCGCGAGCGTGATAAATCGCATACCATTGACCGTCTTCCTTAATCATTGAGTGATGTCCTGTGCCTTCTTCAAATTCGTTTGCTTTAAGTATAGGATGATATGTATTGTCATCAGGATATTTCTCAAACTTAATCTTTGTAAGGTCAGTTTCGTCAGTTTTTGCTCTTGCATAACCAATGTAATATGTAGGTTGTTCAAAGCAGTTGCCTGAATACATAAGATAATGCCAATCGCCCTCTTTGAAGTAGAAAGCACCCTCAATAGTATGCCAATGCTGACCTTTTTTGTATCGGTCTTTACGATAAATATCTTCGTCAAGTGTCGGCTCAACAACTAAAACAGGATTTCCTGCAGGTGTAAATGGGTCAAGCATCTTGTCAACGTAAATGCAAGTACCGATTCGCTCGCCCTCAAATCTGTTTGCAGAATAGAAAAGGAAAAGTCCTGCTTCATTTTTTACAATGTGTGAGTCAATTGAGAATGGATGTAAAATCTGCTTTGTATCAGTAAATGGTCCAAGTGGGTTGTCAGCAACTGATACGTGCATAGCGCCTCTATGACCACCCTTATCAGGTGTATCGTTGTAAATCTCAATAGAATTGTACATATAAAACTTGCCGTCGAGTTCTATAACGCTTGGTGCCCAGAATGAATCGTGATTTGGTACTGTCATAACAACGCCGTAATATTCCCAACCATCAAAAAGGTTGTCTGAATGATAAGCATAAACTGCATCGTGACCTGTAACATAAATATAATATCTGCCGTTACTTTTAAGAATATATGGGTCGGCTTGTCCAACATAATGTGATTTATCAACTTTCAATAAATGCATTTTTAAGTCTCTTTCAAAACAATAAAGTATAATAGAATTATATAATGATATGGTAATTATTTCAAGATAAAAACCACATATTTCCTTAACAAGATTTGGAGTATTAACAAGAATAAAAGCCTTTGTTATACTGTGTATGCATATATGCAAAAAGGAGGCAATTTATGAAAAGAATATTATCATTGATTTTAACACTTATTATTGCTTTGTCAGTAATTGTAATACCAATCCAATCTTATGGTGCAACTCTTACCTCACAAGCAGGTGTGGTGTCTGTTTCAAGTGGAGTGCTCAACGTACGAAAATCTGCATCGACAAGTGGTGCAATACTTAAAACTCTTGAAAAAGGCTCGTATGTAACACTAATTTCAAAATCAGGTAATTGGTATTATGTTGAATATGCAGATGGTAAATATGGCTATTGTCATAGTGATTACATCAAACTTGATTCAGGTAAAACAGCAACAGTAAAAACGCAATCAACTTCACTTAATGTAAGAAGTGGTGCAGGCACAAATTATGCTGTAAAAGATTCCGTGCCAAAAGGGGAGATAGTAATTATTCTCTCAAATACAAACGGTTGGAGTAAAATTCTCTATAACGGTACAAAAACAGGATATGTGAGTAGTCAGTACTTGTCAACAAATACAACATCAACAAGTTATCCAAAAATCTCATTGAGTGTGCCAAGCTTTAAACAGACCGACTCTCGTTGGGCTAATGTGAAAATCGGCACATCAGGTAAAACTATTGCGCAAATTGGTTGTGTAACAACTGCAATTGCTATGATGGAATCTTATCGTACCGGCACAACGATTTATCCTGATACTATGTCAAAAAAGTTAAGTTATTCATCAACCGGTAATGTGTATTGGCCAAGTCATTTTAAAGCAGTTACAAGTAGTAGTGGATACTTAAGCAAAATTTATGAAAAACTTAAAGAAGGTAAGCCTGTGCTTTTTGGTGCAAAAAAATCATCAGGTACTCAGCATTGGGTTGTTATTACAGGCTATAATGAAAGTAGTTCATTAACTGCTTCTGGATTTACAATCAATGACCCTGGTTCAAGCAAAAGAACAAATCTTCAACACCTTCTAAACGAATACCCAACATTCTATAAATATTTCTATTATTAACAAAAATAATCCGTATTTCATAATATGATGTACGGATTATTCCCGTTTATAGACACCTTTTATTATATGTGTACTATATCTCAAAAACTATTGAAATCGGCAACTCAATGTTTTATAATAAACAAAATGTTTATTAAGTATATGTGGAGTGTAATATGAGAAAGTTTTTATCCTTAATAATTTCTCTCATAATAGCATTTATGTCTGTTGCTGATGGCGTTGTTGCGTTTGCAAATGCGTCAAAAGATAACGGACTTAATTCCTTTGCTGAAAATTTAACAGAGATGATACGTGAAAACGATAGTAATCTTAATATTATGAATGATATAGAAAATGATGAGGATTTTGTAAAAGCGGATGTGTTTTGTGGAAATGTTGATTTTTCAGACAAAACATTTGAAAATCTGTCTGAAGATGCTTTTTTAACAAGAAGATTAATTGTTAAATCAAAAAAAGTTATTGATTATTATGGGGCAATAGATTGCGTAAGTGGCTACAATGACCTTTACATTCTGCAATATGATACGGAGAATGCTGTAAAATCAGCTTACAAGTATTATTTGAACTGTGACTACATTGAATATGTTGAACCTGATATTATTATGAGTACTCAAGAAACGTTGGAGTCTAGATTAGAAAATCCTGATGGTGAAGGCACAGAATATAACGAGTTTACTGCTGAAGCAATTGAATGGTTGTCTAATAAAATTGGCTTTTCAGATATTAAAGATAAGTTAGCTACCATGATAGCAGATGACTATGTACTTGTTGCCATTCTTGATAGCGGTGTTGATACTGACCACGAGTTATTGGCTGATAGACTTGTTGAAAGTAGTGCTAATGTCAGTTCAACTGGAGAAGCCGATAGTGTTGAAGATGATTATGGACACGGAACACATGTTGCCGGAATTGTTGTAAACAATACATTAGAAAACGTAAAAATTAAACCGTACAAAGTTCTTAATAAATATGGTAATGGGTCTTTAAGTTCAATTGCTCTTGCTGTTGATATGGCAGTGGAAGATGGCGTTGATGTTATTAATATGAGTCTTTCAGGTGACGGTGAAAGTAAGAGAATGACCGAGGCCGTTAATAACGCCGTGGCAAACGACATAAATGTTGTTGTTGCTGCAGGAAACAGAAGTCTTGACCTTGACGAACACTATATTTCACCTGCCTGCGTTGAATCTGCAATTACAGTAAGTGCAACTGATAAGAAAGATAATTTGGCAGATTATTCCAATTATGACGGCACTATTGATATTGCAACAACAGGAACAGACATTGAAAGTAGTTATCTTAACAATACATATTTGTCTATGAGTGGTACTTCTATGGCAACACCACAGGTGACAGCAGGTCTTGCAATTGTACAAACTGTGTTTGCTGATAAGCCTGCAATAGAGTGCGAAGAAATGATTAAAGATTTTGCAATTGCAATGTTTGAAAATGAGGGCGAAAATCATTTCGGTGCAGGGTTGTTGTTCTTAAAATATTTATTAGATGGAAAACCGACTACTGCTGACCCTGTTTTTAGTGTTGATAGTTGTAGTTTTTTCGAATCTTTTAAATTAACACTTTCTTGTCCTGAAAAAGGTGCAGATATATATTATGTTGTGTACGGCACAGGCGATTTGGATGAGGTAAACTGGTTTGATAGTTTTAAATATTCTTCGCCAATTACAATTTCAGTTGATACAAAAGTTTCTGCTATAGCGATTGGAAAAGGTAAAAAACCAAGCTCAATTGTAACGGTAGAGTATGACAGGGTAATCGATTCAGAAGAAGATAATTATGACATAAATATTTTAGGTTATATTACGGGTTATTACGGTTCTGAAACAGATTTGTTTATACCGGAAAAAATTAAAGGAAGAACGGTTAAGGGAATCGCTTCAGATGCTTTTGAAAGCAATAACTTTATTCATACGGTTGTTTTACCGAATACCGCAGAAAAAATTAATAGTAATGCCTTTAACGGTTGCACACATCTAAAAACTGTTAGTGGTAATGGTGTTGAACAAATTGGTGCAAATGCTTTTGAGAACAGTTCAGTTTCAACAGTTACATTTAAGAACCTGAAAGAAATTGGTAACAGAGCTTTTGCCGATTGCAAAAACTTAACAGAAATTGACCTTACAAATGTTGAAAAAATCGGTGATTATGCATTTAATAATTCAGGGCTAATTGAGGTCGATTGCCCAAGGACTATGTCCATTGGTATGAATGCTTTTAATAGTTGCAGTAGCCTTAAAACTGTCTTGATTCCTGTGGTGGAAAAAATTGAAATTGGTGCTTTTAGAAATTGCACTTCATTAGAAACTGTTAACATAAGTTCAGCTACTGAGATAGCAGCAAATGCATTTAGAAATACGGTTATTAAAACAATTGATGCAGAAAAGGTCGAAAAAATCGGTAATTATGTTTTTGCCGATAATTCTTGCTTGCAAAAAGTTAGTTTGCCGAATGTCGTTATAACTGGTACATATGTATTTCAAAACTGTTCTGTGTTATCAATTGTATCTTTACCTTTACTTGAAAGTTTAAATAGTAATACTTTCAATAAGTGTCCTGAACTGAAATGGTTATATTTGCCTTCAGTTAAAGATGTTGTGAAAAACGCTTTTGCAAGTTCATCAATTGAATTTCTCAAGTTTGATTGCATAGAAAAAATCAGCAGTTTGCCGAACTCCTTGAAGACTGTTATGTTTCCAAGTTCATTGAACAACATTACAATTTCAGCACCTTCAACAGAATTTGTGGTGTATGGTTATACAGGGACATATGCTGAAAAGTTTGCGACAGATAATAATAAAGAGTTTTATTCAGTTCCTGCTATCACATATGATATTGAGGACAAAGTTGATACTGAAAAAGGTTATATTTGGGCTTATGCAATAGGATTTAATTGCACATATCAATGGTACAAAAATGATGAATTTTCAAATGAAGGCGGCACACTTATTGAGGACGCAACAAGTTATTATTATGTACCGGACCGAAATGATAATGCGGTTGCATACTACTGTGTAATTACAAGTAATGACGGAACAAATGTGAATACAATCACAACAAAATGTATCGAAAATGCACCTGAATACAGAGATGCAGATTATACCGAGTACAACGCTCTTTATATAACATATCAGAATATTGACAAAAGCCTTTACAAAGATGGTGCATTTAATGAGGTTGATGAATTGTTCAAAACAGATGTTTCACAGTTCTCTTTAGCTGAACAAGACACGTTAAATGAACTTGTTGAGAAAATTAAGGATTTAATTGCAAATGCAGAATTAAAGTATATTTTGTGTGATATCAATGCTGATGGTAAAATTTCCGTTATTGATGCTCGTCTTGCGTTAAAAGCAGTTGTAGGCAGTTATACGTTAGATAAAACTCAAACGCTTGCTGCAGATATAAACGGTGATGGCAAGATTTCAATTGCTGATTCCCGTGCAATTCTAAAATCTGTTTTAGACCAATAAAACAAAGCCTTGAAGTTAATCTTCAAGGCTTTTGCTTTGCATAAAATCAATAAGAATATTAAGATTTTCTTCAGAATACTCAATTTCAGAGGAGTACATTCTTGCTACATTTTCAATGTCATAACCAATTTTGCATAATGCTGAAATCATTTTACAACTTATAATCGCAAATAATAATCTTCCATTAAAATTGCCATCATAAATCGACTCTCCAAGATGACGGTAAACAAAGTAAGTTAATAGATTTTTAAGTGCTTTATCATAAGAAAAGGTAAAGGGAATATCATTAATTGTCTTTAATGTGTTTAACATAGTAGTCCAATTATTATCAAGTTTTTCAAGGCCAAGATAAAAGCTAGCCCATTCATAAATGGATACTTCAGGCATTTTAATATTGAATTTATCAAGTATGGTTTCGCTCGTTGCTTCAAAATTGTCACTACACTCGATAATTTTGAAAATGTCATTTCTAATATTGAAAAAATTGACTTCATCATCAAAGATATCGCCGATTTCTTGATTTCTTTCAATTTCAATAAGTTCAAAAGTTGTAGTTTTATTAACAACGATTCTAGCAACTTCTTCACAAGTTAGACCTAATCCTATTTCAACTCTGTCGCCATAAAAATTCTTGAATCTTGGGTGGTCACTACAAATCTGACAAAGTGAATTTTCACCAAGATTTAATATGATTTCACATAAATTGTTATCGTTGAGAAAAGGGCAACGCTCATTTTCCGTCAGTTTAAAATAAGCGCAATTATCATTTGTAACAATATTATCATTTAGTTTTTTGCCAAAGTCCGTTTTCATATTTTTGTATTGCGCGTGCGTTGTTTCGTCAATATCAATTTCCCAACCAATGCAACAACTGTGCTTGCATTTATCTGCAATACAATGAAACTTTTCATAATAATTTGGAACAATAGTTTTCATATTATTTCTCCATAATTGTAATGTAACTATTATAGAATATATTGATTGTTAATTCAACGTGGAATGTTGACATTTTTGTATATATTATTATATATTTTTTGTGATATTGATTATAAAATAAGATTATGTTAAAATACATAAAAACTTTTTTGAGGTGCATTATGACTCTGCTACTTGTAGTAATTTATATAGTGTTTATTTCTTTAGGGTTGCCAGACTCTTTGTTTGGCGCTTCGTGGCCTGTAATACATCTTGATTATGGAATAAATGAAAGCTTTGCGTCTTTTTATGGTATTATAACAGGTGCTTGTACAGGGGGCGTCAGTTTTATTTCAGGTAAGCTTATAAGAAAATTTGGCACTGGTAAAGTTACACTTATTTCAACAATGCTTACGGTTGTAGGTCTGTTTATTATGAGCTTTGCGCCTAATATTGTTATAATGATGCTTGGTGCAGTTGTTTTGGGCTATGGGGCAGGTGTTATTGATACAGCACTTAATAATTTCGTATCACTTCACTATAAATCACAACATATGAACTGGCTACACGCTTGTTGGGGCGTAGGTGTCACGGTAAGCCCTCTTATTATGTCGGCATTTTTATCAACAGATACAGGCTCTTGGAGAAATGGCTATCGTGTAGTAGCACTTTTGCAGTTATCAATCGGCATAATTATCGCTTTAACGCTTAATAAATGGAAAATCGTTAAAGAAAACTTTTCGCAAGAGGACTCAACAGAACAACAAAAAAGTCTTATTGAAATATTAAAAATCAAAGGTGTCGCAACAAGCATACTTTCACAAGGGCTTTATTGCAGTATGGAATTTACAATTGGTACTTGGGGTGCATCATACCTTGTAAATGTTTATGCTTTACAGCCAGATGAGGCTGCAAAATGGATTTCATTGTATTTTTGTGGAATAATGATAGGACGAATAATTTCCGGCTTTATTTCAATAAAAACATCTGACAACACAATGATTCGTGGTGGTATTGCTGTTTCGGGTGTAGGTATGATTTTATTGGCTTTACCATTAGGCGAGATTTCTTTCTTTGGTCTGCTTCTTATCGGTATTGGCTTTGGTCCAATATTCCCAAGCGTGTTACATAGTGTCCCTGACAGATTTGGTACAGAATACTCTGCTGATATTACTGGCTTCCATATGGGTGGTGCTTACGGTATAGGCTTTGCAATTCAATTAATATTTGGGTTTGTAGCAACTGCAACTACCTTTAATATTATGTCATTCGTGTTGTTGGCACTTTGCGTTTTAATTTTCTTTGCAAACGAAATTACAATTAAATCATTAAAGAAATAAAAACATTTGAAGTACACATACTAATCAAAAGGAGAGATTAAATATGTGTACTTCAATTTCATTTTTATCAAAAGATCATTATTTTGGCAGGACGCTTGATTTGGAATATTCTTATGATGAAAAGGTGGTTGTAACCCCAAGAGAATATCCATTTGAGTTTCGTTATCAAAAGCCTGTAAATAACCATTTTGCAATAATTGGTATGGCTACAGTAGTTGATGATTATCCTCTGTATTATGAGGCTACTAATGAAAAAGGATTATCAATGTCAGGACTTAATTTTCCTGATAAAACCGTATATAAAGACTTTGACCATCAAAAGAATAATATTTGCCCATTTGAACTTATTCCTTGGGTATTAAGTAAATGCGAAAGCGTAGAGGAATCAAAAGAGTTGTTATATAACACAAACATTATTTCTGCAGATTTTAATGACGATTTCAAATCAACACCGCTTCATTGGATGATTTCTGACAGAGATTCTTCAATTACAGTTGAGTGTGTTGATGAAGGTTTGAAGATTTACTATAACCCAGTAAGTGTGTTGACTAATAATCCTGATTTCCCAACACAGATTTTTAATCTAAATAATTATATGAGCTTAACTCGTGAAGAGCCTGAAACAAGATTTGCTGAAGGATTTGACTTTAGCAGATATAGTAGGGGAATGGGGGCACTTGGTCTTCCTGGTGATAATTCGTCAATGTCGCGATTTGTCCGTGCAGTATTTACAAGACTTAATTCTATCTGTGGTGAAAGTGAAAATGAAAGCATAAGCCAGTTTTTTCATATACTTGGTACAGTTTCACAAACAAGAGGCACAGTAAGAGCAGGCAATGGATTTATGACCACAATCTATACTTCTTGTTGCAATACTGATAAGGGCATTTATTACTATACAACCTATGAAAATAATCAGATTACAGCAGTTAATATGTATAACGAAAACCTTGACACAAAAGAATTGTTGATATATAATCTTGAAAGTGAACAACAAATAAATTATCAAAACTAAATATTTACTGCCACCGGGTAGTGTGATGCAAACTAGCATTCACAGGTATATCGTTAGGTCTTAGAAGATATACCGTGAATGTTATTTTTTTGGAGATTTTTATGAAAAAATTACTTAGTTATTTTACAAAATTTGAAATAGGATTATGGACTGCATCAGTATTTTTAATAGTAGTTTCATTCTGTGTTTTTGACCGTGAAAACTATTTAACTCTTTTGGCGTCATTAATTGGTGCAACATTTTTGATTTTTAACGCAAAGGGCAATCCTATAGGACAATTATTAACAATGGTTTTCGGATTGTTATATGGTGTTATCTCTTATGATTTTGCTTACTATGGTGAAATGATTACATATCTTGGTATGACTTTTCCAATGGCGTTTATAGCACTTGTTTCGTGGCTTAGAAATCCTTATAAAGATAATAAATCGGAAGTAAAGGTCAACAGATTGCCTAAAAAAGAAATTCCGTTTATGATTGCGTTAACGCTTCTTGTAACTGTTATCTTTTATTTTGTTTTAAAATACTTTAATACTGCTAATTTAATACCTAGCACAATTTCTGTTACAACAAGCTTTTTAGCAGTTTATCTTACATTCAGACGAAGTCCGTTTTTCGCACTTGCCTACGCTATGAATGATTTAGTATTGATTGTATTGTGGGTTTTAGCGTCAATTACAGATTTTTCGTATTTGTCTATGGTAATTTGTTTTATTGTCTTTTTTGTAAATGATATGTATGGATTTATCAGCTGGAAACGTATGGAGAAGAAACAAGAATTAAATATGTAAAACAACGCTGATGTTATACTCTAACATCAGCGTTATCTTTTAGCCTGTAATATCTCGAAGTCCGTTACTGATACCTTTACCAATGTCAGATGCGGCTTCACCTACGCCATCAACAATATCACCTGCAGCATTACCTGCGTTGCTTACACCGTTACTGATATCGTTTCCCATACCATTACCGTTGTTTGCGTTGTTGTTTGTACCGTTGCTTGTGTTATTGTTTGAATTGTTGTTTGTAGTACTTGTTCTGTTTGTAGTGCTTGTACTTGTGTTGGTATCACTTACTTTACCATCCTCTGTGTTGTTGCAACCAACAAGGAAAACACAAAGTAAAGCTGCTACCATAACCATAACAACTGCTGCTTTTTTCACTGTAATCCCTCCTTAAACAGTGTGTTTATATTATTTCTCGTGATAATCGGTTTTATACTATTTTGTGAGTACACCGCCATCACTGTAAAGCAAAATTAGAATATTATCTTCTTCGCCTGTGTCACAATCAATATACACAAGTAATTCTTGTCCTTCTTGTGTCTTACAATGAATTTCATAGCAGTATTGTTCCGTTTTCCAGTCAGTAGGAATAATACAGAGTTGTGTGTCAATTACTTCAAGTGTATTGTTGAGTTTTGCTACTGCCTGTGCTTCAGTAATCTTTGGAGTGAACGCTTTTCGATTGTGGTGATTATGCACATATCCTGTCGCATCAAAAGACAAAATTTCACCATTTTCAAGACTTACACTTACCTTGATTAAATCTGGGTAAATTATTACTCCTTTATCATCACATGCAAAGTTTACGGTGCATATTCCGTCTTCTGTAAAGTAGTAACTTTCTTTAAGATTTTCAAATCCTATTTTTTCAAGATATTTTTTAGCATTTCTTACAGCTTCGTTTTGTTTGATTTCAATTTCGCCTACGAATTTTGAATTAATCATATAAAGTGGGTATCCACCTTGTTTGGTGATTGCAGTTGTGCAGTTTTCACTTTTGAAAACATAGCATGGAATGTCACCATTTTCTTCGTAAGAATATTCAAGTGTACCTTTTTCGTTAGCGCATACTTTCTGTGCGATTTTTAGAGCGTCTTCTTGTGAAAATTTTTTTAAACCTTTTAATAATAAGGGCTCGCCCTGCTCAATATGGTCTGAAAAAGGACCATCATAAATGAGTGATGGTAAATCAGAAAGTGATTGTTCAACATCATCAAAGCTACTATTGATGGATACAAGATTACTGTTTTTTTCTAAAAGAGTAGAGTCAAAATCTTCAAATGAAAAAGTTCCATTTTCAAGTTCATAACACATTTGGTTGACTTGTTCGTTCAAAGAGTTGCAATATTTATAAAGTTCTGCAAGTTGTCGACGTTCTTCTGTACTTAAACTTTCACCGTTGGCACTTTTGCGTCCTAACGCCATTACAAATTCACCGACTTGTGATAAAAATTTGTATGTGTTTGCAAGCTGAGTGTCACTTGATGGTAACATTAACAGATTGTTTTTAGCACCTGAAGATTCGCGCCACAATTCTGAGGCAAGTTTTGAAAGCATAGTAGGTGTGCTTGAATACATAACTTTTTCAAGATTGGTTCCTATGTTATTAAGATTTTCATCAAGAGATACAAGCGCCAATTGATTGGATAATTGCACTTCTCGTTCATATTTTGCAAGTTTAATTGTTTGCATAACACTAAATATTCCAAGTACCAGAATAATAGTTGTTGTGTATAGGATAATGCGTATTTTACTTCGTGAAAAAGTTGCTTTTTTACCCATTTTTTACACTCCTTTATAGGTTTGAGGTTATTGTTTACAAAAAATTCAAAAATATACCCTAAAAATCATCATTTTCTATTTGCCAAATAGCAGATTTTGTAGTATAATTACTTTGATTTACTATGCAGAATGGGGGAGAAGTATCGTAATGGTTTATCTTGACAATAGTGCTACAACAAAACCATGTGAAAAAGCAGTAAAAAAAGCACTTGAAATGATGACAGAAAACTTTGGTAATCCCTCATCACTACATTTTTGCGGATTTAATGCAAAAAAAGAATTAGATGGCGCAAGACGCACTTTAGCTGACTTTTTATCTTGTCAGCAAAACGAGGTTTTCTTTACACCAAGTGGTACTGTTGCAAATAATACGGCAATATTGGGTACTGCGAAGGCAAAACGTCGTGAAGGTAAAAAAGTTATCACAACTTTACTTGAACATCCAAGCGTAATAAAGCATTTTGAAATGCTTGCAGACCAAGGCTTCGAAGTTATTTATTTAAAACCTGACAGTAACGGTAAAATCAATCTTGAAGATTTATCAAATGCCGTTGATGAAAATACAATTCTCGTCAGCGTTATGGCAGTCAATAATGAAGTTGGTTCAATTCAGGATATTTCAAAAATTAAGGGTATTATTAAAGATAATAAATCTAAAGCATATTTTCATTGTGACGCTGTTCAGGCGTTTGGAAAAATTATGTTAAAACCTAAAAAGTTAGGTATTGACTTAATGAGCATGAGCGCCCATAAAATACACGGTATAAAAGGTTCTGGTGCTTTATACGTGAACAACAGTATCCGTATTTTACCGAGTATTGCAGGTGGTGGGCAAGAAAATGGTATTGTGTCAGGTACTGAGGCAATTCCTGCAATCTGTGCATTCAGCGAAGCAATAAATGATATTGGTAACGTTGAAAGAAATCTTGCTAATGTTGCTAATGTTAGAAATAATTTTATTGAAAAGATTTTAACACTCGATAAAGTTTATGTGAATTCCCCAAAAGATGCGCTTCCATATATAATTAATATTTCAGTTGGGGGTGTACCATCACAGGTAATGCTTAACTCACTTTCATCAATGGGTATCTGTGTTTCTGCAGGCTCGGCTTGTGCTAAAGGACACAGAAGCGATGTGCTTACTGCTATGGGCGTATCACCAAAAGGCATTGATAGTGCAATCCGTATCAGTTTGTCAAAAACTACCACAGAAAATGATATGGAAATGCTGTATAATGGAATTGTGGATACGATAAAAAGAGTCAGGAGATAAAAATGAAAGAAATCATATTGATTAAAAACGGTGAGTTGGCACTTAAAGGTCTTAACCGTTCAACATTCGAAGATATTTTAATTAAAAACATTCGAAAAAGAATAAAACCACTTGGCGAATTTGAATACAGAAAAGAACAGTCAACTGTTGCAGTAGTTCCTATGGATGATTTTATTGATATGGACGAAGTAAGTGATAGAATTAGTCGTGTGTTCGGTATTGCAGCATATTCCCGTGCTTTGCAGGTCGAAAAAGATATGAATGTAATACTTGAAAAAGCACCTGAATATCTCGCAGAACAACTCAAAAATGCAAAAACTTTCAAGGTTGAAGGTAAACGTTCTGATAAAAAATTTCCACTTAAATCACCTGAAATTTCAGCTGAAGTTGGTGGCGCAATTTTAAGTGCATTTCCACATTTGAGAGTTGATGTTAAAAATCCTGAAATTCTTGTTACTATAGAAATTCGTGAAAAGTTTGCGTTTATTCGTGGTAATCAGACTAAAGGTGCAGGTGGAATGCCAATAGGCACAGCAGGTAAATCTTCAATACTTATTTCTGGTGGTATTGATAGTCCTGTTGCTGCATATATGATGGCAAAACGTGGTCTTGTGCTTAACGCAATCCATTTTGCATCTCCACCATATACTTCACCCCAATCTGAAGAAAAAGTTCATAATCTTCTTCGTCAGGTTTCAAGGTATAGTGGTAATATCACTCTCTTTACAGTTGGATTTACAGAAATTCAGGAAGAAATTCGTGATAAATGTCCTGAAGATTTGTTTACTCTTATTATGCGTCGTTTTATGATGAGAATTGCACAACGAATTGCAGAAAAAGAGGATAGCAAAGCACTCATAACAGGTGAAAGTCTTGGTCAGGTTGCAAGTCAGACGCTCAACGCCCTTGCTTGTACTGACGCAGTAGTAGAGATGCCAGTTTTTAGACCTCTTATTGGTCTTGATAAAGACGAAATTATTAAGGTCTCAAGAAAAATTGATACATTTGATATTTCAATTGAGCCTTATGAAGATTGTTGCACAGTGTTTACACCAAAACATCCGAAAACAAAACCACAGATTTCTGTGCTTGAAAATGCTGAAAAGGCATTGGATGTTGAAGCACTTATTGAACGAGCAATCGAAAATACAACTATTAAAAATATTTGTTTTTAAGGTGGATTTATAATGACACTTGAAGAACAGGTTGTTAAAACCCTTAATGAAAAAGGTCTTGTGTTGGCAACTGCTGAGTCCTGCACAGGTGGTCTTATTGCAAAAAGAATAACTGATGTAAGTGGCTCATCATCTGTTTTTAATTGTGGAATTGTAAGCTATAGTAATGAGATTAAAGAAAGTGTACTTGGCGTAAGTCATAAAACTATTGAAACCTACGGTGCAGTAAGCGAACAAACTGTGCGTGAAATGGTGAAAGGTGTTTTGAAGATTTCAGGTGCAGATATTGCAGTTTCTGTTTCAGGAATAGCAGGACCTAATTCCGACAATACTCAAAAGCCTGTGGGACTTATTTTTCTTGCAGTTTCAAATGGAAAAAACACAACGGTAAAACAACTTAACAATACTTTTACAGAAAACATTAGAGAAAACAATAGAAAAAGTGCATCTGATGAAGCACTTAAAATGATTTTAAGTTTGGTAGGTGAGTGATATGAAAAAAAGAAGAATGGGAGCAGGCAGAATAGTTTTACTTGTTATCTGTATTCTCGTATTCATCTTTTCTGCGTCACTTGTCGTAAAACACTTTGTTGAAATTAAAAAAAATCAGGATTATTATGAACAGATACAAGAGCTTGTAACTGATGCAACTGAACAGACGCCTGACTATGATTCAGTAGTTAAAGTCAATACAGATACAATTGGTTGGATTAAAGTTCCTAATACCAATATTGATTATCCTGTTGTTCAATATATAAACAATGATTATTATCTTAATCACGATTTTGATAAAAAATATAATTATCGTGGTGCAATCTTTTTGGATTATCGTAATAATCCAACTGATTTAGATGCAAATACAATAATTTATGGTCATAACTGTTACGATAAAACAATGTTTTCAGAGCTTGACCAGTATGAAAAATTAGATTTTTATAAAAAAACACCTGTGTTTGAGTTCAACACACTTACAAAATGTTATAAATGGAAAATCTATGCAGCGTTTATTACAAATGCTGACCCAAATGAAGATAATGGTTATGTTTTCAATTACATATATCCGTATATGGATGGTGAAAACTTCAATGGCTTTATTGACGAAGTAAATAAACGCAGACTTTATGTAACAGATGTTGATATTACTGATGATGACAAAATGTTAGTTCTTTCAACTTGCGTAAGAACTCTTGATACGGTTAATAAATACGGTAAAACAACATATCGTGCCGATGCAAGACTGGTAATTGTAGCAAGAGCTGTGCGTGATGGTGAAAGTGCAGAGGTTGATGTTTCAAAGGCTTATGTAAATAAGAATCCGAAATATCCACAACTCTGGTATGATAATAAAAATATTGAAAATCCTTTCAAAAATGACGAAAAATGGTATCCTCAGGAGGTAGTTAGCAATGAATAACAACGAAAATAATAACGAAATACTCTCCTTTGAGGAACTTCGTAAAAAACTTGGTATGGATGAACAACCAAAAACAGAAGAAAAAACAAAAAACATAGAAAAATCTGTTGATATAACACCATCAACTGACGATATTTTTACACAGATTGAGCAGACACTTAACGAAACAACTGAAAATGAAACAGTAAATGTGACAAAGCAAATTGTTGAAAATGGTAAAACTTTTGTTGATATTACAGAACAATATGTAAAAAAAGAAACTGTAACTGAAACTAAAACAGAAACAGAAGAAAAAACAGAAAGTGTAATACCTAAAAAGAAAAAAGTGCGTACATTCAATGAGATTTTTTCGGATTTCTTTAAAGGCTTTATCCCATTAAAAAAAGATAGCACTAAAGAAAAAATTCGTAAAATCATAATGGATGTTGCTATAATCACCATAATCGGTTGTTGTTTTGCTTTTGCTGATTTGTATGTTGAAAGACAAGTTCAGTTAAAACAAAAAGAAGAAATTAAAGAAACAATTGTAGAAACTGATGATTTTGACGACAATCAGTATGTTGAAGCTTGGCAAGATGTTTTTGCAAAATACCCAACAATCCAATTTCCAGAGAATATGAATCTTAAATATTCTTACCTATATGCAGTTAATCAGGATTTAGTCGGTTGGGTAAGAATTGATAATACAAACCTTGATGTTCAGGTAGTGCAGTCAACTGATAATGATTATTATTTAAATCGTGATTTCTACCGTAAAACAAGCCGTTACGGTTGCCCTTATCTTGATTTTAAGAATGACTCTAAATACCTTGATGACAACACGGTAATTTATGGTCACCATATGACCGATGGTCTTATGTTTTCAAATCTTGATAAATATAAGACACTTGAAGGTTACAAAGAATCACCTATAATCGAATACAGCACACTATATGAAACATATTATTTCAAAGTGTTTGCAGCGTTTATTTCGAATGCAAAGGTTGTTGACGACAATGGTAATTTCTTTAACTTTATAGTTACTGATTTCGTAACTGATGAAAAATTCAGCGGATTTGTTGATGAAGTTGAGAAACGCAGTATTTTTAAAACAGATGTTAATGTTCAGCCAGATGATAAACTCATTACACTTGTTACTTGTTCTTATGAGTTTGATAGTGCAAGACTTGTTGTTATGGGCAGACTTCTTCGTGAAAATGAAGATAAATCTGTGCTTGTTGATGAAGCAACACTTAATACATCACCTAAATATCCTCAGGCTTGGTATGATGCAAAAAATATGACAAATCCATATGCTGACGATATTTGCTGGACACCATAATTTAGTTAATGATAATGTTTATATAGGGTAAAAGAGAGGTACAAAAAATGAGAGTAAGATTATTGTCACTTAATGTTGACAAGAGTATGCCTTTTGCAAGATATCAGGCAAGAGTGGTAAGTTGTATCAAGACATACTCAGAAGATGTGTCTGCTTTTGAAGAGTATGACAATCTTCGCGATTTGTTTGGTGCTTTGCAAGATGCGTTAGAGAATGACGAGCTTATTATTACAGCAGTTGATAATAAGAACTACAACAAACTTAAAAATGCACTTATTCAGGCACTTGAAACTGAAACTGTATATAATTCATCAATTCTCAATATGCTTGAAAGTGATGAGGAAATGGATGATGCAACACGAAAAGCATTTTCTACTTTCCCTGAACCTGCAACGGTATTCTTGTCAAAAGACGGTTTGTATTCAGGCTTTGGTATTGAAAATGGTACGCAGTATCTTTTAATGCTTCCTATTGATAACGAAAGAATTAATATTATTCTTAGAAATGGCGTTGTACCTTTCCTTTCGAAAAGTGTTGAAGTTCCTGTTGAAGATGAGTTCCTTAGTGAAAAGAAATTCTTTGATAACGAAAAAGTTGCAATTGCAGTAAGCCGAATTGTTGAATCTGGTTCAGTAGTTGCAGTTAATGGTACACAGAATGCAGAAGTAATCAAGAGTTGTGGTGACAATATTCCTAATTTTGATGAAGTATTCGTATTTACACCTCATGTTGAAGATAAAGGCGATGTAAACGCTACTGAATATGCGGCCCAACTTGCTAAAGTAAGCCTTGACTTATCTGCTGCCAACATTGGTGCT
The DNA here is from genome assembly GCA_937892525.1 of uncultured Clostridia bacterium. Classification (GTDB taxonomy): domain Bacteria; phylum Bacillota; class Clostridia; order Oscillospirales; family Acutalibacteraceae; genus Fimenecus. The sequence continues at coordinate 110,063 of CALAEV010000024.1, read as the reverse complement.
TCAATTAGTGATATTTACACATCAAATGATGCTAGATTTATCTGTATTGCAGTTGCTAATGATGAATCAGCAGTTGTAAGAAAACTCTATATGTCAGAAGATGAAACTGAGTCAGCATTTATTGAAGCTGCTGCAGTTGAACTTATTGAACTTATAGGCGAAAAAGCAGCAGGCGTGCAGAGTGTAGGCATTGAAATTACAGAAGATAATAACAAAATTACAGAAGAAGATAAAAAGCCTGTAAATAAGAAGTCTATTATCATTATTTCTGCTGTTTTAGGCGCAATCGTACTTCTTTGTGCAATTCTTGGTATTGTTTATAAAGTTCAGGGTGAAAACGGTGCTCTTGCAAGTGCTTTCAATAAGATTTTCAATATTACTACAACAACTACTAGCACAACGACTACAACAGAAAGCACAACTGAGCTTACGACTGAAGCACCAGCAGCTGAACTTAAAATCTCTGATTTTATGATTGCTGATTTAATTAAAATTGAAATGCTTAAAAATACAGAGGAAGAAATAACAGAAAGTACAACAGGTGCAGATGAGTCAACAACTGAACCTGTTACAGAAGTTGATAAAGGTGCGCCAACCGTTATGAAAATTAACGGAGTAGAAATTGAGGCAAAAGAAGCACTTGGCAGACTCGTTATGACTGAAATGGGTGAGGGTTATAATATTGAGGCTGTTAAGGCACAGGCTGTTGTAATTTATACATACCTTAAATACCGTGACACTAATTTTGAAATCGACGGTGTAAAAATCAGTGATACAGTTAATGAAGAAGTGAAATCTGCAGTTGACGCAGTATTCGGTGAATATTTAACTTTTGATGGTGAGGTAGCACTTACACCTTACTTTGAAATTGCTGCAAAGAAAACAACAGATGCTAAAAACATTTTCTCAAAAGAATATCCTTACCTTAAACCAGTTTCAATAAATGGTGACCCAGATGCTTCATCAGAGGCATTTAAGGTTGAACGCACATATTCAATGGGTGAGTTCAAGGGATTGCTTCTTAACTTTGATAGCACTCTTACACTTAGTGATGAACCTATTATGTGGGTTGATGTAAAAGCTCATGATGCATCAATTTCTTCAAGTATTGGTTATGTAACAAAAGTAACTGTCGGTAATAAAGAAATCAGTGGTCTTGATTTCCGTACAAAAGTGTTTACATCATCTACACTTCTCTCACACTGTTTCACAGTTGATTATAACGAAACTACAGGTGAGTTCCTTGTTACATCATACGGTAACGGTTTAGGCGTAGGTATGAGTAAAACAGGTGCTGATTATATGGCAAATAATAAATCAAGCTACAAAAAAATTCTTTCAACATATTTTAATGGCACAAAACTTACACAGGAGGAAAAGGTATGAAAATTTTAGTTACAGGTGGAGCAGGTTTTATAGGCTCACATACTTGCGTTGAACTTCTTAATGCAGGTTACGAAATCGTTATTGTTGATAATCTTTACAATTCAAGTGAAAAATCACTTGATAGAGTTCGTGAACTCACAGGTAAAGATTTCGCGTTTTATCCTTATGATATTCGCGATAAAGAGAATATGCGTAAAGTTTTTGAAGAACATAAAATTGACGCATGTATTCACTTTGCAGGTCTTAAAGCAGTAGGTGAAAGCTGTCGTGAGCCTTTAATGTATTACGATAACAACATTGGTGGCACATTGGCTCTTTGCGAGGTTATGGCAGAATACAACTGCAAAAAAATCGTATTCAGTTCATCAGCAACTGTTTACGGTATGAACAATATCTCACCACTTAAAGAAGATATGAAAACAGGTGGTACTACTAATCCTTATGGTACTACAAAATATATGATTGAGATTATTCTTGACGACTTCCATAAGGCAGACAAAGATTGGGCAGTTACACTTCTTCGTTACTTCAACCCAATTGGTGCTCATAAGAGCGGCAGAATCGGTGAAAATCCAAATGGTATTCCAAACAACCTTATGCCATATATTACTCAGGTTGCTATTGGTAAGTTGCCATATCTTAATGTATTTGGTGACGATTATAATACTCCTGACGGCACAGGCGTTCGTGACTACATTCACGTTGTTGACCTTGCTCTTGGTCATGTTAAGGCTGTTGAGAAAATCCTTAAAGACGAGCCAAAAGTTAATGTTTACAACTTGGGTACAGGTAACGGATATAGCGTCCTTGATATTGTTAAAGCGTTTGAACAGGCTTCTGGGCAGAAGATTGATTATAAAATTGCTCCTCGTCGTCCTGGTGACCTTGATGTTTGCTATTCAGATGCAACAAAAGCGTTCAATGAACTTGGCTGGAAAGCTGAACGTGGACTTCTTGAAATGTGTGAAGATTCATGGCGTTGGCAAAGTAACAATCCAAACGGATTTGATGACTAATAACTATTAAAAATATTAAAGTAAAGGGTGATTTCAATGAAGAAAAAAGGTTTATTAATAGCATTGGGTGCAGTAGTGCTCGTTGTTGTTCTTGTTATTGGTGGACTTGTCAGCACATACAACGGACTTGTTGATAAACAGGCAAGTGTTGAAAATGCTGAAGCACAAATTCAGACTTATTTACAACGTCGTGCAGATTTAATTCCAAATCTTGTTAATACTGTAAAGGGTTATGCAGCTCACGAAACAGAAGTTTATACAGCACTTGCAGATGCTCGTGCAAAGCTTAGTGGGGCATCAAATGCAGAAGAATATACCGAAGCACTTGAAAGTTATGATTCTGCAATTTCACGACTTTTAGTAGTTGTTGAAAATTACCCTGAACTTAAAGCGAACCAGAATTTCATTTATCTTCAGGATGAACTTACAGGAACAGAAAACAGAATCGGTACAGCACGAAAAGATTATAATGACGCTGTTACAGAGTATAACAAGTCAATCAAAAAATTTCCTACAGTAATTTTTGCAGGAATGTTAGGGTTTGATGAAGCAGAACTTTTTGAGGCAAGTGATAATGCACAAAATGCTCCTGTTGTAGATTTTGAATAAAAGAAAATATGAAGAAGATTGTTAAATTTATAGTTGTTACTTTAGTCTTATCACTCACTTTTACTATTTTTGCAGCAGCTATTAATTTGCCACAGCCTACAAGCAATTTCTTTGTAAACGACTTTGCAAATGTTATTGATGATGATGTTGAAAATGAACTTCAATCTATTGGTGTAAGTCTTTATAATCAGACAACGGCACAGGTGATTGTTGTTACGTTGGATTCGCTTGATGGCTATGATGTTAACGAATATGCTCTTGAATTAGGTCGAGAGTGGAGCGTAGGCAGTGAAGATAATAATGGTGTAGTTTTACTTTTATCTGTAAATGACCGTCAGGTTACAATACAGGTTGGTTATGGACTTGAAGGTTGCCTTCCGGATGGTAAAACTGGTAGAATTCTGGACGAATATGCTATACCGCACTTAAGCAATGACGATTTTTCAACAGGACTTGCAGATACATATAAGGTTCTTGTATCAACTGTCTGTGAAGAATATGGTGTTGAATTAAGTGATGAATATGATTTGCAGCAGTATCAATATGATGATAGTGAATATGAATTTGATGTGTATAATATAATAGCACTTTTAATTTGGATAACTATTGTTGTATCAGTAATTTGTTTAATTCTTTATAAAGTTACGGGTGGCGGCTCAGGCCATGGTGGTTCGAGTAACGGTGGTGGCACTCGTTATGGTGGACATGTTTATCGTGGTGGGTTTAATACCGGCAGTTATCGTGGAGGCAGTTCTTTTGGTGGTGGATTCCGTGGAGGCGGTGGATTCTCTGGCGGAGGAGGCTTCCGTGGTGGCGGTGGCTCATTTGGTGGCGGTGGCTCGTCACGTAGATTTTAAGGGGATTTTATGAGAGTATTTGATTTTGATAATACAATTTATGATGGCGAAAGCGGAATGGATATCTTTCTTTATTATTTAAAGAGAGACCCTAAAGGTGTTGCAAAATTTGTTCCAAAGTTTATGGAAGGTTTTATGCGATATAAACGTCACCTTATTACCATTGAAGAGGTTAAAACAGAATACGCTTCTTATGTTAAGGATTATTTTGAGCGAATAGAAAACATTCAGAAAGATTTCGAACATTTTTGGGATATAAATCAAAAAAATATTAAATCCTTTTACCCTAAAATCAAAAAAGAAGATGATGTTATTCTTTCTGCTTGCCCATATTGTCTTTTAAGCATAATGACAAACCGTCTTGGCGTTAAAAACGTAATTTCTACAGAGCTCGATGCAAAAACAGGCGAAATTGGCGAAATCTGTTATCATGAGAATAAGGTGAAAATGTTCCGTGATGTTTATGGTGATGTAGAAATTGATGAATTCTATACTGATTCAATGAGCGATAAACCAATGATGGATATATCAAAAACAGTTTTTCTTGTTGATGGTGAAAAACTCATTAAAATCAAAAAAGACGGAGTTTATCTTAACGAGAAATTTGAATGATAACTATTTGAATTAAATTTAATAATGAGTAGGTTGGGCAGTTGCGCAAATCTTTGATTTGTGAGGAAAGTCCGAGCATCATACAGCAGGGTAACGGCTAACGGCCGCCGAGGGTGACCTTAGGGAAAGTGCATAGAAAATTACCGCCACTTTTTGTGGTAAGGGTGGAAAGGCGAGGTAAGAGCTCACCAGCGTTGCAGAGATGTAACGGCTGAGCAAACCCTACCCGATGCAACATCGACTGAAGTTGTCAGCTGGGCAAATACTTCGACAGATGGCTATAAGGCACATAGCAATATGTGTCGCAGATAGATAATTGCCTTAAACGACAGAACTCGGCTTACAGACCTACTCATTTTTAACCAAAAACAACGAACCCCATATAATGTGTTGAGGTGATTTTTTATGTTAGACGCATTTGTAGGGTCCGTTTTTTTGTTCCTGACTCTTTTAGGAACAGTTGCAATTTGTTATATTATTATGTTAAAATTGTTAATACCTAAAAGTGATGGAATATATTACATAATTTTACCTTGTAATCAGAATACAAAAAATGTACGCAAAAAAGCTTACGGAACAAGGATTAAACTTAATTTATTGGGTGAAGATTATTGTTCTAAAGTTGTAGTGCTTGATTCAGGTATTAAAGAGAGCGAAAAATTAGAATTACTGGAAATCTGCAAAGAAAGTAATGGGATTTATCTTGTCCCAAAAGATTATTTAAAGGATTACTTTGATGGAAGAGTTTGAAACAAAAATCAAAATAATGGGTACAGTTACTGATATAACCTATCATAATGACGTGAATGGTTATACTGTTTTTGTAGTAGATAATGATGAAGAAGAGCTTACTGTTGTAGGTACTGTTGCTGATTTGAAAATGGGCGACCGTGTTGAAATCGTAGGAGATTATGTATATCATTCCGTATATGGCAGACAGTTTAAGGCTGATTTCTGCAATGCACTTATGCCCGAATCCATTGAAGATTTATATCATTATCTTGCAAGTGGTGCAGTTAAGGGAATAAGAGAATCAACTGCGCTTAAAATTATTGACCGATTCGGAGAAAATACCTTCGATATATTACAGTATGAGCCTGAAAGACTTGCAGAAATCAAGGGTATTTCACTTGAAAAAGCAAAAAAAATCGGTAAAGAATATAATGCCCAATGTTCAACAAGAGCGTTGATTATGGCACTTTCAAAATATGGTTTAAAAACAAGCGAATGTATTACTGCTTTTGATAAATTAGGCAAAAATGCAGTCGAAATTATTGAAAATAACCCCTATATTCTTTGTGAGGGTGACAACAGAATATCCTTTGAAAGAGCAGAACAGATTGCTGATATGTTACCTAATAAACCAAATTCTAAATACAGAATTGAGGCAGGCGTACTTTATGTGGTTACGCATAATTTTTATAATGGTCATACCTGTTTGCCACTTGAAAAATTATTCGTACCATCAGGTGATTTGTTAGGTGAAAGCAGAGAAAACATTGAAATTGCAATTGATAATCTTTTAAGCACAAAAAGACTTGTATGCGAAAAAATCGGTAACCGTGATTTTGTGTTCTTACCTGATGCTTATAACGCTGAAAAATCAATTGCAAAAAGACTTAATGTTTTAATTAAATATCCACCTGAAAATCCAATTGATGTAAATAAATACATAGCTAAAATTGAAAAATCCTCGCATATTGAATATGCCGAAAAACAAAAAGAGGCAATTGCGACTGCAGTTAATAAAGGTATTCTTATATTAACAGGTGGTCCTGGTACAGGTAAAACCACAACTCTTAATGGTATTATCAATATGTTTGAAAAAGATTATCTTGATATAGCTCTTTGTGCCCCAACAGGTAGGGCTGCGCAAAGAATGACCGAGGCAACAGGTAGAACTGCAACAACAATCCACCGACTTTTAGAGGTTGAGTGGGGTGAGGGGGATAAACCAGTTTTTAAGCGTAATCTTCGTAATCCTCTTGATTGTCAGGCTGTTATTGTTGATGAAATGTCAATGGTAGATGTTTTCTTGTTTTCAAGTCTTTTAGAAGCACTTCCTCTTGGTTGCCGACTTATAATGGTAGGTGATAGCGACCAGTTACCATCTGTAAGTGCTGGTAATGTGTTAAAGGATTTAATTGAAAGTGGACTTATGCCTGTGGTTGAGCTTAAAGAAATTTTTCGTCAGGCTATGAATAGTAATATCGTCAAAAATGCCCACGCAATTGTTAATGGTGAGCATATTGAAACCGATTATAAAGATGGTGACTTTTTCTTTATGAATCGTCATTATCCTCTTGATGCGGTACGTACTATTAAGGAACTTTGCACAAAAAGATTACCTGATGCTTACGGCTTTGACCCAGCAACGCAGATTCAAGTGCTTTGTCCATCTAAAAAAGGTGATACGGGCACAGTAAATCTTAATCAGGTATTACAAGAAGCTCTTAATCCGTCAGAAAAAGGTAAAGCCGAGTATAATACTGGATATCGTATATTCCGTGAAGGCGATAAGGTTATGCAAACCAAGAATAATTATAATATTCATTGGGAATCACAAAGCGACGAGGGCGACGGTATTTTTAATGGTGATATCGGTTTTATTGAAATTATAGATATTGCTCACGATGCTATTGTGATAGACTTTTCAGGTAAACGCGCCACATACACAAAAGAACAACTTGTTGAAATTGAACTTGCTTATGCAGTAACAGTACACAAAAGCCAGGGTAGTGAGTTTGATGCAGTTGTAATTCCAATGATTTCGGTAAATAATAAACTCTGTTACAGAAATCTTCTCTATACTGCTGTTACGAGAGCAAAAAAACTGTTAATTCTTGTTGGCACAACAGGTTGTCTTAACAGTATGATAGATAATAACAAAACACAACTTCGATATTCGGCTTTGAAGCATTTTATGCTTGACAACTGATAATAAGGGTGTATAATGTAATCAAGCCAAGAAAATTCAATATTATGGGTGCTGACGGTAAGTCGGCTGAGATTAGAGTTAAACCACTCTTGACCATTGAACCTGATACGGATAATGCCGGCGTAGGAAATTCTTCATTCAGCCTTGCGGTATTCCTTGGCTGAATTTTTTTATTTGGAGATGATATTGAATGAAAAAGAAAAATTTATATTGGTTGGTTGAAAGTGCAATAATGATTGCTCTTTCTGCAGTTCTGGAATTGGTTTCAAAATCTATTATTCCAGAAATGACATTTGGTGGACAAATCACAATCGTCAGTATGCTTCCTGTTGTACTTGTAGCTTGGAAGTATGGTATGGGTAAAGGACTTATTACAGGTTTTATTTATTCGTTAGTACAAATGGTTATGGGTGTTAGCACAATCAGTAAAATGATTTTACCAACTTCTGACGAGTACCTTGGCAGTTTGTTAAATATCGCACTTATGTTTATATTTGACTACATACTTGCATATACAGTTCTGGGACTTTCTGCTATGTATAAAAAAGTAATTAAAAAGGATTATATCTCATTACCTTTGGGTGCTTTTACAGTCCTTTTGCTTCGTTATATGTGTCATATTGTTTCAGGTTATGTTCTTTTTGGAACTTGGGCAGAATGGTTCTTCACGCAAGAAGGCTTTTACTCTTGGGGTGAAACAATTATGAATACATTCAGTGGTAACGGACTTTCACTTGTATATTCAATAGTTTATAACGGATTTTATATGATTCCTGAAATTATAATTACAACAATAGTTGCTGTTGTAATCAGTAAAATTCCACAAATAACAAAAACTAGAGCATAAATAAAAAATCCCTTACTCGTAAGAGTAGGGGATTTTAGTTTATTCATCAAAATTTCTGTCAAAACTTCTGTATTGAATAGCTTCGGTAATGTGCTTTGTATCAATTTCTTCTGCATTATCAAGGTCTGCAATAGTTCTTGCAATTCTCAAAACTTTATCATAAGCACGTGCAGAAAGTGAAAGTCTTTCAAACGCAGTTTTAAGTATAAATAAAGCATTTTCAGTCATAATACAATATTTTCTCGTGCTTGCAGCATCCATTTTTGCATTACAAGTAATTTTTGTGCCTTCAAAACGCTTATGTTGAATTGCTCTCGCTTTTTCAACACGTTTTTTAATTTCACTTGATGGCTCTGCTTTTTGATTCCCTGAAAGATTTTCAAAATCAACAGGTGGTACGTTGATGTGTATGTCAAGTCTGTCAATAAGTGGACCACTCACACGATTCAAATATCTTTGTGCTGCACCGTTTGAACAAGTGCAAGGGCGTGTAGGATGCCCATAATACCCACAAGGGCACGGATTCATAGCACAAATCATCATAACTGAACAAGGGTATTGAAATTTAGCCATAGCTCTTGAAATACTTATAACACCATCTTCAATAGGTTGGCGTAATACTTCAAGAGTATTTCTTGTGAATTCTGGCAACTCGTCAAGAAATAGTACGCCATTGTGAGCAAGTGATACTTCACCAGGCCTTGGGATTGCGCCACCACCAGAAAGTCCAGCAGGGGACACGGTATGGTGAGGTGAACGGAATGGTCTTGAACGAATAAGTGAAATGCCACTTGGTAATGCACCTGCAATTGAATAAATATTTGTTGTTTCAATTGATTCATCAAAAGTCATATCAGGCAATATTGATGGCATCCTTTTAGCAAGCATGCTTTTACCTGAACCAGGAGGGCCAATCATAAGTACATTATGTCCGCCGGCAGCAGCAATTTCTAATGCTCGTTTAACTTCTTCCTGACCACGTACATCTGCAAAATCAGGAATATTAACAGGATTATAGTATTCTGTATAGCTGTCAGATGTAACAGGTTGAATTTCTTCCATACCGGTAAGATGTTTTAATAACTGGAATACGGTTTTTACAGGGTAAACTTCAATTCCTTGAACAACGGCACCTTCATTAATATTGTCATTTGGTATAAAAATCTTTTTAATACCATTCTTCTTAGCGCAAAGCACCATTGGTAAAACACCATTTACCTTACGAAGTTCACCATCAAGAGACAGTTCACCAATGAACGCCATATCATCAGTAACACCTTTAAGCTGTTCATTTGCACAAAGTAATGATATTAAAATAGGTAAGTCATAAAGAGGACCTTCTTTTTTCATATCAGCAGGGGCAAGGTTTACGGTTATTCTGCTTACAGGGTATTGAAGATTTGCGTTTTTTATTGCAGAGCGCACTCTTTCGCGACTTTCTGAAACAGCAGTATCAGGAAGTCCAACAATATCAAATCGTGGAAGTCCACCTGAAATGTCAGCTTCAACAATAACTTTGTAGGCTTCCATTCCAAAAAGTCCAAGGCTTGTTACCTTTGCAAACAAAATAATCACCCCATAAATAATTTATTCAATTATACAATAAATAACATCATATTTTCAACATAAAAATAATATATATTTTGTATTTACTTTTGCATTCAATTAGCGTAAAATATATATAGTTAAATTTAGGAGGTATTGTTGTGAACGATATCAACAAACTTTATGAACAATGGCTTTCTTCAGCAACAGCAGATGCTGATTTAATTTCTGAACTCGAAAGTGTTAAGGGCGATAATGAAGCAATTCTTGACCGTTTTTATAAAAATCTTGAATTTGGTACTGCAGGACTTCGTGGAGTTATCGGTGCAGGTACAAACCGTATGAATGTTTATACTGTTAATCAGGCAACCCAAGGTCTTGCTGATTATCTTAATGAAGTGTTTGAAAATCCTTCAGTTGCTATCGCTTATGATTCGAGAATTAAATCAAAAGAGTTTGCACAAAGTGCAGCAGGTGTTTTAGCAGCTAATGGCATTAAAGTCTATATCTACCCTGAACTTGTGCCAACACCAATGCTTTCGTTTGCAGTAAGACGCCTTGAATGTTCTTCAGGTATTATTATTACTGCAAGCCACAATCCGTCAAAATATAACGGATTTAAGTGCTACGACCCTAATGGTTATCAGATGACTGATGAAGCAGCTGCAAAAACTTATGAATATATTCAGAATATTGATATGTTTACAGGCGTTAAAACAATGAGCTTTGAAGATGCTCTTGCTGAAGACATGGTTGATTTCATTGAAAATTGGCTTTATGAAGAGTTCTACGCACAGGTTAGTTCTTGCCTTGTAAATCCTGATTCAATAAAAAAAGCAAATCTCAAATTGGTTTACACACCACTTAACGGTGCAGGTAATAAACCAGTTCGTAAGGTTCTTAAAATGGCAGGCATTACTGATGTAACCGTTGTTAAAGAACAGGAAAAACCTGATGGTAATTTCCCAACCTGTCCATATCCTAACCCTGAAATTCGTCAGGCTTTTGAATGTGCTATTGAAAATGCAAAGGGAACAGATGCTGACTTACTTATTGCTACCGACCCTGACTGTGACCGTGTAGGTATTGCAGTCCGTGACGGTGATGATTATGTTCTTATGACAGGTAATGAAGTTGGTGCAATGCTCTGCGAGTATCTTCTTTCTACTCTTAAAGAACAAAATAAATTACCACAAAATCCTGTAGTAGTTAAATCTATAGTTACAACACCTCTTATTGAGGCAATTTGTAAAGAATATGGTGCAGAAGTTGCCGATTTGCTTACAGGTTTCAAATATATAGGCGAACTTATTACAAAGCTCGAAAAAGAAGGCAAAGAGGGAAACTTTGTTGTTGGTATGGAAGAATCTTACGGTTATCTTCGTGGAATTCACGCTCGTGATAAAGATGCCGTTGTAGCATCTCTTATGATTTGTGAAATGGCTGCAGTTTATAAACTTCGTGGAATTTCACTCAAAGAATTTATGGATAGCATTTACGAAAAGTATGGTATGTATCTTAATACTGTCCTTAATTTTGCATTTGAAGGTGCAAGTGGAATGCAGAAGATGGCAGATATTATGAACTCACTTCGCGAGAATGCACCAAAATCTTTTGCAGATAAAAAGGTTGTAAAAATTGCCGATTATAAAGAGAGTGTTACAAAAGACACAACAACAGGGGAGAGTGTAGTAATTAATCTTCCTAAGTCAAATGTGCTTTCATATTCCCTCCAGGATAATAGTAAAGTTATTGTTCGTCCATCAGGCACAGAACCTAAAATTAAGGTTTATATTACTGCTTGCGCCGAAAATCGCGTTGATGCAGAATCACTTACAAACTTGATTGCCGATGATGCGAAAGGACTTTTAGGAGTATAAAATGAATAGAGAAAAATTTATAAAAGGTGTTGCAATATTTCTTGCAATACTTATGATTGGTAGCACTGCAACTGTGTTGTTACAAATGTTTATTTAAAATTAAAGCCACAGATTTCATCTGTGGCTTTTTTGCAGACTAAAATCGACTTCTTTTGTGGAAATTATACATAAATTTTAGTTGACATTTGAATTTTTTGTGCTATAATTTATTTAATATTTATATATGTGTTATCTAATAGATGATTTTTGAGGTGAATTGTAAGACATGGGCTTATCAAATAATATTATTGATGATAATATTCTTGTATCCCGTGCAAAATCTGGAAATACAGAAGCGCTTACAACTTTACTTGAAAAATATTCAGAAAAAATATTGCAGAAATCACTTACTTTTAAGAATCTTAATGGGCTTGAAAGTGATGACCTTTACCAAGAGGGCATGATTGGGTTTGTAGCTGCAGTTTATTCTTTTGATGAAAAACTTGGCGTTCAGTTTTCTACATACGCAAATACTTTGGCTGTCAGAAAAATGCTTTCTGCAATCCGTAAAGCAAATAATAAATCAAATCTTCCTTTGCAGTATTATGTTTCTTTAGAAGATGAAAATGATTTGCTTTCTCATTCTCCAACTCCTGAAGAAATTGTAATAGTTAATGAACAACTCGATTTGATTAACGATTTTATTGAGAATAATTTTTCAAAATCAGAAAAAAAAGTGTTCAAACTCAATATTGCTGGTCTTTCATATTCTGAAATTGCAGATATTTTAGATTGTGATGAAAAATTTGTGGATAATGCGTTGCAAAGAATTCGCAGAAAACTCCGTAAATTAGATATATAAATACGCCCTTAACTCAAAGAGGAGCATTGTTTCAATGACTACGGTGCAATTCCGTATGGGGTAATAATAAATTAAGCGAGGTACTAAAAATGTACGAAGACAAAACACTCACCTGTAAAAATTGTGGAAACGAGTTCGTTTTTACTGCAGGCGAACAGGAATTCTATGCAGAGAAAGGACTTGTAAACGAGCCAAAGGTGTGTAAAGAGTGCCGTATTGCCCGTAAAAATGCTAACCGTGGCGCAAGAGTATATCATACTGCTGTATGCGCATCTTGTGGTGGCGAAGCAAAAATTCCTTTTGAGCCAAAAGATGACAGACCTGTTTATTGCAGCGATTGCTTTGCAAAAATGAAGGCTGAATAATTTTATAATTTTAAAAAAATTAAGCACGAGACTTCAGTTTCGTGCTTTTTTGTATATTCTTCTTTTCTTTCGGCAAAATATTTTGGGAGGAAGAAATATGATTTTTTTGAAAGCTTTTTTAGTTGGGGGACTAATCTGTGTAATTGGTCAGTTGCTTATTGACTGGACAAAACTTACACCTGCAAGAATTCTTGTTTCATTCGTAGTGATTGGTGTAATTCTTGGTGGATTAGGCGTGTACGAGCCATTGGTTGAATGGGCGGGAGCAGGTGCTACTGTGCCACTTACAGGATTTGGTAATACATTAGTTCAAGGTACAAAAGAAACAATTCGTGAAGAAGGTGCGTTGGGAATAATAACAGGACCGTTATCATCAGCATCTGTTGGTATAACTGTCGCAATGGTATGTGCTCTTATAGTTGCTTTTATTTCAAAACCTAAATCAAAATAAAAAAGGACTGCACAATGCAGTCCTTAAATATTAAATTTAATTAAGCAACAGTCTCTGAAACGAATGTGTCGTCACAGCATGAGCAAGAAACATAATTTTCAGCGTCATTACCGATAACAACTTTTTTACTGTCAACATATTTCTTGATAAGAATATATGCAGCAACTGCAACAGCAGCAATACCAACAATAATTGCAATAACTTTTAAAGCCTTTTTCATAATATTTTCCTCCAAGAATTATTTCTAAAGATATTATATAAAATAAACATAAAAAAGTCAATGAATATTTGTAAAAAAGAAAAATGCCGAAGACTTTCGTCAACGGCAAAGAACTACGCAAATTAAGTCAAATTACGCTTTGTTAAGTTTTGTAACGAGAGCAGACTTTTTACGAGCTGCATTATTCTTATGAAGAAGACCTTTAGCAGCAGCCTGGTCGATTTTCTTAACAGCAACTTTTACAAGCTCTTCCTTGTCAGCAGCATTTGTTTCAATAGCAATATTTGCCTTTTTGATAGCTGTTTTAAGAGCAGAGTTAGCTGACTTGTTACGCTGTGCCTTTGTCTTGTTAACGAGAACACGCTTTTTAGCTGATTTGATGTTTGGCATATTCGTTACACCTCCTTCGTATTTTACAGATACATATATTACCACGGAATAAAAGAAAAATCAAGTTATTTTTTATAAAAATGACTATTATTTTTTGTTTGGTGCAATAATATTTAAGAAAAAAAAGAGGTGATAGTGTGAATTGCAGAACAGATATAGCGCTTGAGCGACAAGAAATGTTACCAGATACCGACCAAAAAGGCATTAAAGTAAAGCGTTGGGAAAAAGAAAAAGCACAGGTAACTGAAATAGAAATATTAAATGAATATGGTGCAAATACCTTGCAAAAACCAATCGGTAGATATATTACTGTAGATTTGCCTGAGTTTTCTCATGAAAGCGAATTGCTTGACGGAAGACTTACAGCACTTACAGAGTCAATAAAAAATCTGTTACCAGATAACGCAGAAAAAATACTTGTAGCAGGTCTAGGTAATGAAAATATAACACCTGACGCGCTAGGTCCTTTGTGTGCAAGGGGGATTTTTTCAACCAGACATATAAAAGGTGAGATGATGAAAGATTTGGGGTTTTCAAACCTTAAATCTGTATCTTCAATATCAACTGGAGTTTTGGGGCAGACTGGCATTGAAACAGCTGAGTATATTAAAGGAATAGTAAATTTTATAAATCCTGATGCAGTAATTATTATTGATGCGTTGGCTTCACGCCGTCTTTCAAGACTTGGCAAAACCGTGCAACTTACAGATACAGGCATTACACCAGGCTCAGGTGTTGGGAACTATAGAAAAACTATTGATAAAATAACCCTTGGTGTTCCTGTAATTTCTTTAGGCGTACCAACGGTTGTTGACGGTGGCACCATAGTTAGTGATTTAACAGGAAATGAGAACAAAAGCCATAAAATTGATGCAAATAATATGATGGTTACCCCTAGGGAAATTGATACAATAATATCTCGTGCTGCACGACTTTTAGCATTAAGTATAAATTGTGCTTTACAGCCTGAAATGAAACCTGAAATGTTTCTTGCATTATCATAAAAAGTCTGTCTTCTGCATATTTTTTATAAAAATATTGCAGAGGATTGATATTTTGAATAAAAGGACAAACTTACAAGAAAAAATATTTGAATATATAATAAAATCAATTATTCCTATAACCCTAGCAATCGTACTTGTGGTTAATGGATTTGAGTCAACTCTCAGTCATATTATATCAGCAACTATGTATATGATTTATCCTGATAATACATTTGAACTTCTGCAAAATAATGAAAATACAGGTAGTACTGAAGAAATCAACAAAGAAACTGCAAAGGCAGAAAATACGGAATCATTAATTACATCTGCAAATGTAAATTCAGTAATACCTGCTGATATTCAAAAACTTGTTGAAGAAGCAGAAAAGAAATATGCAAATTCTTCAAATGATGGAAAAATTATTTCGGCAGATTACAGTACACAAAACGCAACATCTGAGTATAATGGGATTTATCTGCGTAACACAACACTTAATCACGAAATAAATATTGAAGAATATCTTGACAAACAAGTGCAGGCTTTTATTACTGAAAACAAGCCTGCAGTATTGATTTATCACACTCATACAACTGAAACTTATGAGTTGTTGGATAGAACTTTTTACACCAACCAGCGTAATACAAGAAGTGATAATCCTGCAGAAAATATGGTGCGTGTTGGTGAGGAAATATGTAAAGTTTTAGAAGAAAAAGGATTTAAAACAATTCACGATAAAACTGTGTATGATGAGAGTGTAAACGGTGCTTATGACCGTTCAAGGGAGAATATAAGTAAAATATTAAAAGACAATCCGTCAATACAGATAGTCCTTGATATTCATAGGGATTCAATATATCAAAAGGATAATTCAAAAGTCAAAACAGTTACAGAAATTGAAGGCAGAAAAGCTGCTCAAATAATGTTGATTACAGGTTGCGAAGACGGTAATGTTACAGATTTTCCTAATTGGCAGAAAAATCTTACGTTTGCAGTCAATTTGCAAGAAAAACTTAAAAACGACAATAAAGCATTGGTGCGACCATTAATGTTTTGTAGTCGTAAATATAATATGGATTTAATACCTTGTGCCTTGTCTGTAGAAATTGGTACAGATGCAAATACATTATCTGAGGCTGTTTATTCAGCTATGCTTTTCGCAAACTCATTAGCAGATTTTTTAGGGGAGTATAAAATATAAATGACAGAAACAAAAAGAATATTAAAAAGTTATCTTATTTCGGTAATTATAACTATTTTAACAACAATAATTATCTGTGGAGTTTTCATAGTAGAAACTAATACAGATAGAATGCTTTTTGGTTGAAAACAGTTGCAATAAAGGTATTTGAGGTGTATAATTAAATTTATAAAATACGAAAGGTTGTATCCGTGTTTTTATACGGATTATGAATTTATGAATTTTACTGATATCGGAAATAACGGACTTGTTGAGGGATATGCAGTCATTAAGCAATGTGAAGTTAAAACTGCAAAAAATGGTAACTCATATCTTGATTTAGTGCTTGCAGATAAAGATGGCGAAATTTTCGCAAAACTCTGGGATTATAATGAGTATTCTCACGGTAAATATGAAAATGATATGTTTGTTAAAGTGAGAGGTACAATCTCAAAATATAACGGTAACGACCAGTTTAGAATCGAAAGAATTCGCCCTGTTGTTGAAAGTGATGGCGTAAACGTTGCCGACTATGTTAAATCTGCAGATTATTCAGGCGAAGATATGCTTGGTTATCTCTTATCGCTTGTAAACAATTTCAAAGATGAAGATTTGAAGAAGATTGTTACATATTTACTCCAAGAAAACAAAGAAAAAATCTTGTATTTTCCTGCAGCTTTTAGATTGCATCACGCAATCCGTTGTGGCCTTTTAATGCATACTTCATCAATCGTTAAACTTTGTGAATCAATATGTAAAGTTTATCCATTTGTTAATCGCGAACTGCTTATTTCAGGTGCAATTCTTCACGATATCGCAAAAACTGTTGAATTTGATGTTCGTGAAACAGGTATCGCATCAGGTTATACTGTTGAGGGTAATCTTTTAGGCCATCTTGTAATGGGTGCTATGATGGTTAAAGAAGCAGGTCAAAAGTTGAATATTGATAGTGAAAAGTCAATGCTTTTACAACATATGATATTATCACATCACGGCGAGCCGGAGTTTGGTGCAGCTGTAAGACCATTATTCCTTGAGGCAGAACTCCTATCACAGCTTGACTTGATGGACGCTCGCGTTTATGAGATTATGGATGCAGTGAGTAATGTTGAAAAAGGTGAATTCACAAATAGATTGTGGGCGCTTGAAGATAGAAAGTTTTATAAATACAATGATGCAACTTTAAAAGTTGACATTTTGTAATAAATAGGGAAATTAAAAAAGGGGATTATAGTTATGAGAAATCATTTTGTAGGAAAACCCGTTGACCTTTTGAAGTGCGACGGTAGTCTTGTTGAGCCAGGTTGGTCAACAAAACAGGTATGGAAATATGACAAAAATGCGATTAAGTCAAATGTTTTCAGAATTAAAGAATGGGACTATTATCTTGTTTTAGCACAGGACTTTGGTGTTGCTTTTACAGTTTCTGATTTAGGATTTGCAGGTCTTCATTCTGTGTCATTCCTTGATTTCAAAACTCCTTGTGAAACAACAAAAAGTGAAATGCCATTTTTCACAATGGGCAAAACAAATATGCCTCCAACAAGTAGCGAAGGCGATGTTCATTTTGAAAATAAAAACCTTAAACTTGAATACATAAAAACTGAAGGTCAGCGTAGAATTGTTTGTACATACAAGAATTTCAAAGACGGTAAGGATTTCAAGTGCGATATTTCACTTGACCAACCGGATATGGATTCAATGGTTATTACAATTCCTTGGAAGAAAAATAAGAGATGCTTCTACTATAATCAAAAAATCAATTGTATGAGAGCATCAGGTTGGGTAACTGTTGGTGATGAAAAGTATGAGTTTAATCCTGCAACTGACTTTGGTACTCTTGACTGGGGTCGTGGTGTGTGGACTTATGATAATACATGGTTCTGGGGTTCAGGTAACTGTGATTTAGATGGACATGCATTTGGCTTCAATATTGGTTACGGCTTTGGCGATAACTCAGCCGCAACAGAGAATGTTCTTTTCTATGATGGCGTAGCACATAAACTTGATGATATTTATTTCAATATGCCTGAAAATGGAAGTTATACAGACCCTTGGACATTCTCATCATCTGATGGTAGATTTGAAATGGACTTTGTTCCGATTATCGACCGTAGTGCATTTATTGACTTCAAAGCAATCATTTCTGACCAGCATCAGGTATTCGGCAGAATGAGTGGTAAAGCTGTTCTTGATGATGGCACCGTCCTTGAAATCAAAGATATGCTTATGTTTGCAGAAAAAGTACATAACAGATATTAATGTAAATATTGGTTTGCCTCCTTTGTCAAAGGGAGGGGGACCGTCGAAGACGGTGGAGGGATTCTTCCACCGTTTTATATTCCTTAAACAATTCTTAATAATTTAACTTCTTTATTCTTAAAACTATTTTTATTACAATACTGTTGGAGGTTGAAAGTATGTATAATATTCTTGTTTGTGATGATGAAAAAGATATTGTCAATGCACTTGATATTTATCTTAAATCAGAGGGGTACAACACAATTCTTGCCTACAACGGTAATGAAGCAATTGAAAAGGTAAAAACAGAAGATATTCATTTAGCACTTCTCGATATTATGATGCCTGTTTTAGACGGTATTACTGCTATGGTAAAAATTCGCGAAATTACCAATATTCCCGTTATTCTTTTAACGGCAAAAAGCGAAGATACTGATAAAATCTTAGGTCTTAATGTTGGTGCAGATGATTATATTACAAAGCCTTTTAATCCTGTTGAGGTTATGGCTAGAGTCAAGTCGCAACTTCGCCGATATATGATGCTTGGTGGTGGCAAAGTAAATGAGCAGTCAATAGTAATTGGCACATTAGAACTTGACGACACTACTAAAACAGTAACTGTTGACGGCGAAAAAGTATCACTCACTCCGAAAGAATATGAAATACTGTATTTATTGATGCAAAATGCAGGTAAGGTCTTTTCTCCAAAAGAAATCTATCTAAAAGTATGGAAAGATAACCCCTACGGCGCAGAAAGTACAGTTGCAGTACATATAAGACACCTTCGCGAAAAAATCGAAATTAACCCTGCCGAACCACGCTACTTAAAAGTAGTATGGGGACAAGGTTATAAGATGGAGAGGTGTTAAGTAATGAAAAGTAACTTTGTTGTCAAGTGCATAGCAGTTGTATTGTTTGCAGTAATGCTCACAACTGCACTTCTATCAGGTGCGTGCTTAATTTTCGGTTTCGGCTCAGGTGCTTTTACCGAAAGTGCAAATTGGGATGAAATGAAGAACTCTTTGTATGGCGGTTTAACATGGCGACCTATGTCAGAACTTTACGATAGTGTAGAGCACTATGAAAAGTACGGAAAATATGAAGGTGCAGATGTTCTTTATTACGATTTATCAGAAAATTTAATGGTTGAAATTAAAGATGATAGTGGCAAAATCATTTATTCAAATATTGATGAATCAAATATGAGTACTGCATTCAACAAACAAGATTATACTTTTTCAGTGCTCAAAGAAGAATATCGTAATTCTGATAATGGCCCTAATTATGATGATACTTTAGAGTCAACAACCGTATATGCAGATGGTTTTGATAAATACGAAGATAAAACTTATACCATAACAATCTGTGTTAAAGAAAATCTTGTTAAAAAAGATGCTTTTTACTATGCTGGCGAGCTTTTTGATGCTCTTGCAGGTAAACAAACACTATTTTTTATTTATACAGTTGTTTCACTAGTTTTAACAGTTGTATTGTTAATATTCCTTATGTGTTCTGCAGGTCATAAAGCAGATTTTGAAGGAATTTATATATCTAAATTCGATAAATTCCCAATAGACATTTTAATTGCTATCTGGGCAGGGCTTACATGGCTTCTTGCTTGGGGAGTTGTATCGTTTATTGATTTAGCTTTTTATGAAATGGTTACATATAACTATGACCCTCAATTCTGGTCGATGGTGCCATTTCTCGCAGGTCTTTTAGTTTTGGCAGTTGTCCTTGACGCAGTACTTATTGCAATTCTTTTAATGACAACTGCAGTACGCTTCAAAACTGAAACATATATTAAATCGAGCCTGATTTATATAGTGTTAACCTTTGCATTTAGAATACTTAAAAAGAGCTGTGGTTTAATTTTTAGATTCTGCAAAAAAATATTTCATTTAATTTGGAGTTTTCTTCGTTCAATCCCACTTGTCTGGAAAACAGTATTGGTAGTTGTAGCAATTCTTTTCATAGAATTTATTATGCTTGGTGCATTCGATTGGGGATACTTGTGGCCTGCAACATGGATTATAAATGCTATTATAGGTGTTTTTGCAATTGTTGTTGCAATTTTGCTTAAACGAATTAAAAAAGGTACAGAAGAAATTGCAAAGGGTAATCTTTATAAGAAAATCAATACAAAATATATGTTCCTTGATATGAAAGACCACGCTGAAAATATAAATAACATTAATGACGGTATTGCAAAAGCTGTTGAAGAAAGAATGAAGAGTGAACGCTTTAAAACAGAGCTCATTACAAATGTTTCACACGACATTAAAACTCCTTTAACATCAATTATCAACTATGTTGATTTGCTTGAAAAAGAAGAAATAGAAAACGAAACTGCAAAAGAGTATGTAAGTGTATTATCTCGTCAATCAGCACGACTTAAAAAACTGATTGATGACTTGCTTGAAGCATCAAAGGCATCAACAGGTAATATAAGTGTAAATCTTACACAACTTGAATTGGGTATTCTACTTTCACAAGCACTCGGCGAGTACGATGAAAAGTTCTCTAATAGCAATTTGCAGGTTGTACTCAATAAAACTGATGAGCAGTTGCTTGTAATGGCAGATAACCGTCATATATGGCGTGTGTTTGACAATATTCTCAATAATATCGCTAAATACGCACAACCTAATACTCGTGTGTATATTGATGCAAAACGCAATGGCAAAATGGCAGAAATCAGTTTCAGAAATATATCTAAAGACCCTCTTAATATTTCAGGGGATGAACTTATGGAACGCTTTGTCCGTGGCGACAGTTCAAGAAATACCGAGGGTAGTGGATTAGGACTTTCAATAGCAAAATCCCTTACAGAAGTCCAGAATGGTAATCTTGACATAAAAATCGATGGCGACCTTTTCAAAGTTAATCTTACATTCTCATTAAGTGAATAATTAATACACCCCACGAAATTTTTCGTGGGGTGTATATTTTATAAGATTATTGTTGGTCTGCCCAGTTATAGTTTCTAAGTTCTCCACTTTCAAGAAGTTGTGGATAATCCCATTGTCTTAAAGTTTCATAAACACCTATTGCAACTGCATTTGAAAGATTCAAACTTCTTGCCTCGTCAATCATAGGTATTCTCACACATTTGTCAGCGTTTTCAAAAAGTAATTTTTCTGGAAGTCCTGCAGTTTCTTTGCCAAATACAAGATATGTATTATCAGGGTATTTTACGTCAGAATGTCTTTTCTGTGCTTTAGTTGAAAAATAGAAAAAGTTTCCACCTTTGTTTTTCTCAAAAAACTCTTCCATTGTGTCATAGTAAGTAATATCAAGAAGATACCAGTAATCAAGACCTGCTCGTTTTAACTTTTTATCATCAGGTGTAAATCCCATTTTACCAACAAGGTGTAATCGTGCACCTGTTGCGGCACAAGTTCTTGCTACATTACCTGTATTTTGTGGAATTTCAGGCTCAACCATTACAATATTAAGTGTCATTTTTATCACCTTAATTTTATAAATTTTTTCTAAATCAAAGTATAACATTTTTAGAAATAATTTAAAAGATAATTTAATAATTTTTTTATTTTTATTTCAAAAAATATTGTTGCTCACAAAAATTGATTTATGAGCAAATTTTATAAAAGGAGGAAGAAAAATGGATAACAAAAATGTAGCAAAAGCAATAGGTGCAGGTATGCTTGCAGGTACAGCAGCTATGGCTGTAACAGGTTCAATGACAAATAAAACAACTAAAAAGAAAATGAAGAAAACAGCAAAAAAGGCAATGGATACAGTTAATAATGTTATGGATAATGTTAATCAAATGATGAAATAAGTGGAGCATTATGAAATACTTTGTTAAAATAATTTCTCTTGCTTTGTGTCTTTCAATGCTTACTTCTTGTAAGCGAATGAGTATTCCACAATATGAATCTGTAACAGAAAGCACAACCGAAAATATAACGGAAAAACAACCAAATTCACCAGAAACCACCGTAACACCAGAGCCGATGGTAGATAAGATTTATTCAACCGAGAAAATTGCTCATAGTTACGGTGTCTCAAAAAACGGTGTAGCAAATGAAATTTCAATAAATGCACAAAAATATTTTGATTCAAACAATTTTAATGCATTTTGTCTTGATACAAAATCAAAAGAACAAGTTTTGTATTTGACTTTTGATTGTGGCTATGAAAATGGCTATACTTCAAAAATCCTTGACACACTAAAAGAGAAGAAAGTAAATGCAGCGTTTTTCTGTACTTTACCACAAGTTAAAGAAAATCCTGACTTAATTAAAAGAATGATTGATGAAGGTCATATTGTAGGTAATCATTCAGTAACTCATCCCTCATTTGCTGAAATCAGCACAGAACAGATGACACATGAAGTTAAAGGAATGGAACAGTATTTGAAAGAAAACTTTAATTATAGTGAACCATATTTTAGATTCCCAAAAGGTGAATATAATGAAGTAGCGTTAAATCAACTTAATAAACTAGGCTATACCTGTGTTTTCTGGTCATCGGCTTATGCAGATTGGGATTTAAATAATCAAAAGGGTGCTGATTATGCTTATGAAAAAGTGATTTCACGACTTCATCCTGGTTCTGTAATACTTTTACACTCTGTTTCACCTGATAATGCAAATGCTTTGGCAGATATAATCGACGAAGCACACAAACAAGGATATAAATTTATGTCGTTAAGAGATTATCCGAAGAATTAGCAAAAATTTTCAATAATAAAAAAGGTTATTATGCTCAAAATACTACTGCAAACGCAATTGATATAAAAAATTAATTGATAAGGGGTGTATTCAGATGTCAAGAGGTAATAAGAACGTAGTACCAGAAGCACGTGAAGCTCTCAACCGTTTCAAGATGGAAGCTGCTTCTGAAGTAGGCGTAAATCTTAAGCAGGGCTACAACGGTGACCTTACTTCAAAGCAGGCAGGTTCTGTTGGCGGTCAGATGGTTAAAAAGATGATTAAGTCATACGAAGAAAACATGAAATAACCTAACTTCTGAATTAAAAGAGCCCGGCGGGAATACCTGCCGGGTTCTGTTTTACCAACCACAATAAGTGCGTATAAAAGTTGAATATGGCATATCAATTACGTCTAAATCTGTATCTTCAAAATATATGTATGCAACTTGATTTGTTTCATCATTAGTTCCAATGAAATATATTTCTTTAGGATAATATTCAGAAAACATTTTAAAAGAAAAACCATCTAATTCAATAGGGTCTATATTTGTAGTTATATGATTTTCTTGTCCATCATAAGTAGTCCATTTATCAATGTTTTCAAAAGGTAAATGTGCAATATCTTTTTGAGAATTATAAATCGCTTCATCATATTCAACAATCATTGTATAGGAATATGATACAAAAGCTAACATTGA
This sequence comes from uncultured Clostridia bacterium, assembly GCA_937892525.1. Classification (GTDB taxonomy): domain Bacteria; phylum Bacillota; class Clostridia; order Oscillospirales; family Acutalibacteraceae; genus Fimenecus. Next base: position 86,326 of record CALAEV010000024.1, on the reverse strand, counting down.
ATTTTGATAATATTTATATTTTACTGATTTGTGTTCAGGTAATGAGTCAATAGTGGGTAGATAATCATCTGTTGCGGCGATTTCTTCATAATATTTTGATTTGGTGCTTGCGCGAAAACCGAATAAGTCCCAAATGAAGAGACTTCCTACAATTATAGAAATAACTAAAATTACAATTAAAATGATTTTTACTGCTTTTTTCATAATATCACCTCTAATGCGATTATAAGTAAATATAATTATCGTTTCAAGAGTTATTACAAAATTGTAATAAAAAACTGCATTTTTGCAAGAAAAATAAATTAAAATATTTGCAAAAAACTATTGGAAAATTCAATATAATGTTATATAATATATTAAATATTATCATTATAAGGGGAGGTAGGCGTTTTGGCTTCAAAATATTCCGTTTCGTTAGAAAAAATTATTAACGAATTTAGCCTTGAAACAATATATTTACCTTGTGATGCGTCTGAACTTTCAATTACTTCTCAGGAGGTTAACAGACCTGGTCTTTTACTTGCAGGTAACGATAAATACTTTGACCCTGCAAGAGTACAGTATCTTGGCTTTTCTGAGTTTGAATTTGTAAAATCATTTACAAAAGAAGAACAACTTGAGTGTATGGACAGACTCTTCAGTAAGCAACCATCACTCGTAATTATTACAAGAAGTATGGAACCACTTGATGGTATGGTTGAGGCTGCACAGAAATATAAAGTTCCAATTTTAAGAACTGCTGAAGCAACATCTGCAAGTATGTCAACGCTTATCTATTTCCTTGGAACAGCACTTGCACCACGTATTACACGTCATGGAGTGCTTGTTGAGGTTTATGGTGAAGGTGTACTTATTGTTGGCGATAGTGGTGTTGGTAAAAGCGAAACTGCTATTGAACTTATTAAGCGTGGTCACCGTCTTATTGCTGATGATGCTGTTGAAATCAGAAAAGCATCTGCTAAAACACTTGTTGGCTCTGCACCTGACAATATCCGTCATTTTATTGAACTTCGAGGAATAGGAATTATTAATGCACGTCGTATTTTCGGTATGGGTGCTGTAAAACTTACTGAAAAAATCAATATGGTTATTCAGTTAGAGCCTTGGGACAGTACAAAGGTTTACGATCGTATGGGACTTGATAACGAATACATAACTATTATGGATGTTAAAATCCCATTGACAGTTGTTCCTGTTAAACCTGGCCGAAATCTTGCAGTTATTATTGAGTGTGCTGCAATGAATAACAGACAGAAAAAGATGGGCTACAACGCGGCTCGCGAGCTTCTTCACCATCTTGGTATGGACGAAGGCTATGAGCCAAAAGCAAAAGAAATTGATATCTGGCAGAATTATTAATTGAGAGAGGGTATTTGAGTGTATAACGAAATCGCATTATTTGCTGAAAAATGTGGTGCAACTGTTATTAAAGACGCACCTATGAAAAAATATACAAGTTTCAGATGTGGTGGTAATGCAACTGTTCTCGTTATACCTGATTGTGTTGAAACCCTCAAAAGAATAATTGACTTTTGTAATTTTAAAAACGTTAAACCTTTAATAATCGGTAATGGCTCAAATCTTCTGGTTACCGATAATGGTATTAATGGCGTTGTTATAAAAATTGGTTCTGATATTTCAAAAATTGAATTGCTTGACGAAACAACAATTCGTTGTGAAGCAGGGGCATCACTTAAATCTCTTTGTATGTTTGCTCTTGAAAACTCACTTTCAGGTCTTGAATTTGCCTATGGTATTCCTGGCACTCTCGGTGGTGCAGTTTATATGAATGCTGGTGCTTATGGGGGAGAAATGAAAGATGTTCTCGTTTCTACCACTCATATTGATTCAAATGGTAATTTTGGTGAGTTGTCACAAAAAAATCTGAAGTTAATATATCGTGGAAGTGCATATACAGATAACGGCTACACAATAGTTTCAGCAACTTTAAAACTTAAAAAAGCCGATAAAAAAGATATTAAAGCAGCAATGGACGATAAACTTCAAAAGAGAAAAGATAAACAACCTCTTGAATATGGTAGTGCTGGTAGTACTTTCAAACGTCCAACAGGATATTTTGCCGGTGCATTAATTGAACAAAGTGGACTTAAAGGCTATACCGTAGGTGGTGCACAAGTCAGCGAAAAACACGCTGGTTTTGTAATTAATAAAGAAAATGCAACATCAACTGATGTTATAAATCTTATTCGTGATGTGCAGAAAATCGTATATGAAAAGCATGGTGTAATGCTTGAAACAGAAGTTAAAATTATAGGGGAGTGAGTTAAAAATGCAACTTGTTATTGTAACAGGTATGTCTGGTGCAGGTAAGTCAAGAGTTATTGATAACCTTGAAGATATTGGATTTTTCTGTGTTGATAATATGACACCAAAACTTATTCCTACATTTGTGCAACTTCTCAAAGATTCTGCTGAAGTGCGTGAAAAGGTTGCAATTGTTGCTGATATCCGTCTTGGTGGCTCATTTTCACATCTTTTTAATGCTATTGAAGAACTAAAAACAATGGATTGTAATTATAAAGTTCTTTTCATTGATGCAGATAATGAAGTCATTTTAAGACGTTATCAAGAAACTCGCAGAAAGCATCCGTTGCTTAATTATGATGATTCACACAACTTACAGGATATTATCATTAAAGAACGTGAAATTCTTAAAAAAGCAAGAGATATTGCAGATTATGTAATTGATACTTCACTAATATCTACTGCTCAGTTGAAAGAACGTGTTGCAAAACTTTTCGTTGAGGATATTTCAGCAACACTTAAAGTTAATGTTGTATCATTTGGTTTTAAGTATGGTACACCAAAGGATTCTGATTTGGTGTTTGATGTTCGCTGTTTACCAAATCCGTTTTATGTTCCAGAACTTAAACACCACACAGGTTTAGAGGAACCAGTACGTGATTATGTAATGAGTTTTGAAGAAGCACAAGGCTTGGAACCAAAACTTTTAGACCTTGTAAATTATCTTGTCCCTCTCTATAGAACAGAGGGTAAAAGTCAAGTAACAATTTCTGTAGGCTGCACAGGTGGTAAACATCGTTCGGTAGTTTTTGCAGAAATCGTATATAAATCATTAAAAGAAAAAGGTTTTAGTGTTTCGGTTTACCATAGAGATATTGCAAGATAAAGGATTTTTAATATGTCATTTTCAGCAAATGTAAAAAATGAAATATTAAGTGCAGAACTTGAAAACGACTGTTGTCGTCACGCTTTTGCATATGGAATGATGCTTTTTTCAAGAGCCTTTTCATCTTATGATATGTCAATACTCACAGAAAATAGTGGAGTTGCAGAAAAATATCTTGAACTTACTAAATCTGTTTGTGGTGTGACACCAAAACTTATGAAAACAGAAGCTGGTAAATTTAAGGTTGAGGTTACAACTAAAGATGAACGCTTAAAGGTATTAGAAACTTTTGGCTATGATAAAAAAAGTGGTGCATTAAGACTAAATTGGAGCAATTTATCTGATGAATGTTGCAAAACAGCGTTTCTTCAAGGTGTGTTTCTCACATGTGGTACAATAAATGACCCTAATAAGAATTATCATATGGAGTTTGTTGTACCGTATCTCAATTTAAGTCGTGACCTTAAATTGTTTATAAATGATTACGACCAGTTATCCGTTGAGCCTAAAAGCATTGTCAGAAATTCAAACCACGTCATTTATTTCAAAGACAGTGAAGCTATTGAAGATTTGTTGACTGTAATGGGTGCAGTAAATTCCTCGTTAGAAATAATGGGCGTTAAAATGTATAAAGATATGCGTAATAATGTCAATCGTAAACTTAATTTTGAAAACGCTAATCTTGATAAAACAATTGACGCATCTTCAAAACAGATTGACGCTATTTTACATATAAAAAAGACAGTAGGGCTTTCATATTTGTCTGAGGACCTTCGTGAATTAGCTGAGTTGAGAATTGAAAATCCCGATATGTCGTTACGTGAACTCGGCAGTCTTTTAAGTGTACCGATTTCTCGTTCAGGTGTAAATCACAGACTTACAAAAATTTGCAATATTGCTAAACAGATAAAATAGTTACAGGATTTTAAGGGTGAAAAAGATGAGAAAAGCAGAAGATTTTTTAATTTCATTTGAAACATCAGAATATGCAGAAAAAGACGGTAAAAAATCATGGAGATTTGTTTATGATTGGCTTGATTCCTTGATATATGCAATTATTCTTATTCTTATTATATTTGCATTCTTTTTCAGAGTTGTAGGTGTAAATGGAGATTCAATGAATCCTACTCTTAAAAATGGTGATTGGCTTACAGTAAGTGCTGTTACAAGTGAAGTAGAAACAGGTGACATCGTTGTAATTACACAGCCTAATTCACTTAATGAACCACTTATTAAGCGAGTTATTGCCAAGGGTGGAGACACAATAAATATTGACTTTATTGAAGGTGTTGTTACAGTTAATGGTGTAACTTTATATGAGCCATATATTGCTGAACAAACAGAAGTTATGGGCGACTATGTCTATCCGTTAGAAATTCCCGAAGGTTATATTTTTGTAATGGGTGATAATAGAAATGAGTCTCTTGATAGCCGATTCAAAACAATAGGACTTATTGATGAACGCTATGTTTTAGGCGTTGCAAACGCTAGAATTTTTCCATTTGGTGATTGGAATATAAATGATGAAGAATAATAACAAAAAACTGGAAACGACTTATGAAATAGCTTCTATATTACTGACTGCTGTATTGGCAGTCGGTATTATATTTACATTCTTTTTTAAGGTATCAACTGTTTCAGGTCAGTCTATGGAGAATACATTACAAAATGGTAATAATTTGTTAATAACATCAATCACACCTGATATTAAACAAGGCGATGTTGTTGTTATTTCTCAGCCTAATGGTTATGAAAAAGTTCTTATTAAAAGAGTTATAGCAGTTGAAGGTCAAACAGTTGAATTTGACAGCGTAACTGGTGAAACAATAATTGATGGCAAGAAAATTTCAGAGCCTTATGTAAAAGAAGATATTAAATACACCTACGCTATGTCAAAAAAATACACTATACCTAAAGGTAAGCTGTTTGTAATGGGCGATAATCGCAATCATTCAGCTGATAGTCGCGATGTAGCAGTAGGAATGATTGATGAAGATTATGTTATGGGTAAAGTAATATATAGATTAGGCGATACTAAATTGTTTAATTCGGAGTTAAAGGAGTCACAAAATGGCTGATAATCAAAAGCAGATTGTTCAATGGTTTCCGGGACATATGGCTAAAACTCGTCGTCTTATAAAAGAGAGTCTTTCTCTTGTTGACGGTGTGACAGAAATTATTGATGCACGAATACCATATAGTAGTTCCAACCCTGAATTAGAAGAATTAATTAATAATAAACCTAGAATTGTGTTGCTAAATAAATGCGATTTGGCAGATAAAGTAACTACAAATCAATGGGTTGAGTATTACAAGAAAAAAGGTGTAAAGGCAATCCCTGTTGATTGTAGAACTGGTAAAGGACTTAATAACTACATTGTTGCAGTTCGTGAAGTGCTTAAAGATGTTATAAAGAAAAATGAAGACAGGGGAATGCCGGGTAAAGCGTTACGCATTATGGTTGTCGGTATTCCCAACACTGGCAAATCGTCATTTATTAACAGAATGGCAGGTGCTGCAAAAGCAAAAGTTGCCGACAAAGCAGGTGTTACAAGGCACAACCAATGGTTTGCAATTGGAAATGGAATTGAACTTCTTGACACACCTGGTGTTTTATGGCCTAAGTTTGATGACCCACAGGTAGGGGACAGACTTGCATTTATCGGTTCTGTAAAAGATGAAATTCTTGATGCAGAAACACTTGCAATAAGACTTTTAGAGGTAATGAAAAACAATTATCCTGATAGACTTACTGAAAGATATAAAATTGCAGATTTTACTGATAAAGAGGCTTGGGAAGTTCTCGAAATGATTGGTAAAAAACGTGGAATGATGATTAAAGGTGGAGAAATAGACTACGAAAGAGCGTCAGTAATGTTACTTGATGAATATCGTGGTGGTAAACTCGGTACAATTTCTCTTGAAAAACCGGAGTAGGATATGGATTATTTATATGAAGAAAATGCTGTAATAGCTGGTTATAAAATTGTTTGTGGAATTGATGAAGCCGGTCGTGGACCTTTAGCAGGTCCGGTACACGCAGCTGCAGTAATTTTGCCAATAGGTCTTGAAATTGAAGGGCTTAATGACTCAAAAAAGTTAAGTGAGAAAAAGCGTGAACAACTTTTTGATATAATTTGTGAAAAGGCAATTGATTATTCAATAGGTGTTGCAACTGAAAAAGAAATTGACGAAATCAATATTCTCAATGCAACTTTTCTTGCAATGCACAGGGCAGTTGAAGGCTTAAAAATAAGACCTGACTATGCTTTAATTGATGGTAACCAATATCCTAAAATCCCTTTTGTGACTGAAGAAACTGTTGTTAAAGGTGATGCTAAAAGCATGTCAATTGCAGCGGCTTCAATTCTTGCGAAGGTCAGTCGAGACCGTTTTATGTTAGAAAAAACAAAAGAATATCCACAATATGAGTTTGAAAAGCATAAGGGATATGGTACGAAACTTCACTACGAAAAAATACGTGAATTCGGTCCATCACCAATACATAGAATGTCATTTCTAAAAAAGTTTTATGGTGAAAAGTAATGGATTCAAATATGTTAGGTGATTATGGCGAGGTTATAGCGTCAAGGTATCTTCGCAAACATGGTTACTTCATTGTTTCTGCCAATTATTCTTGCAGATTGGGTGAAATTGATTTAATTGCTGAAGATAAAAAGTATATTTGCTTTGTTGAAGTGAAAACACGAAGTGAAAATATGAAGTATGCGCCATCTGATGCAGTTGATGTAATAAAACGCACTAAAATTATTGCTTCTTCCCAATTGTTTTTGAAAGATTATAATTTGGAAAGGCAACCTCGTTACGATATTATTGAAGTGTATTTTGAACATGATGAGCCGGTGAGACTCAATCACATTGAAAATGCCTTTGATTCAAATGCAAAGTAATTGTTGAAAAACAATTTTTTATATGATAAAATACCACACGAAAAGGATGTGTTACTATGTTTTATACAAGTACAAGAGATAAGTCTGTAAAAGTTACAGCAGCAGAAGCGATTGCTAAAGGAATTTCATCAGAAGGTGGACTTTTTGTTCCAACTGAAATCCCACAGATTTCTCTTGAATTTATTGAAAAACTCGTACCAATGAGTTATATTGAGCGTGCAAAAGAAGTTTTAAGACTTTATCTTACTGATTTTACAGAAGATGAACTCTCAATGTGTGTTGAAGGTGCTTACAAAGCTGGCAAATTCAGTTCAGAAAAGGTGGCACCACTTTACAAACTTTCTGACACAGCAAATGTTCTTGAGCTCTGGAGAGGACCTACTTGTGCATTCAAAGATATGGCACTTCAGTTGTTGCCATACCTTCTTACAGTTTCTGCAAATAAAACTGTTAAAGATACTGAAATTGTAATTCTTGTTGCAACTTCAGGTGATACAGGTAAAGCTGCCCTTGAAGGATTTGCAGATGTTCCAAACACAAAAATTCTTGTATTCTATCCTGTTGACGGTGTTAGCCCAATGCAGAAACTTCAGATGACAACTCAAGAAGGCTCAAATGTAAGCGTTTGTGCTATTGAGGGTAACTTTGACGATGCACAGTCAGGTGTTAAGAAGATTTTCACAGATAAAGATATCGAGAAAAAATTCAAAGAAAACGGACTTGCATTTTCATCTGCTAACTCAATTAACTGGGGACGTCTTGTGCCACAGATTGTTTACTATGTATCAGCATATTGTGATATGCTCCAGAATGGTGAACTTAAAAACGGCGAAGAAATGAATGTTGTTGTTCCAACAGGTAACTTTGGTAACATTCTTGCTGCTTACTATGCAAAGAGAATGGGTGTGCCTGTTAAAACACTTATTTGTGCATCAAATGCAAATAATGTTCTTACTGATTTCCTCACAAGTGGTACATATGATAAGAACAGAAACTTCTACTGCACAACTTCACCTTCAATGGATATTCTTATTTCAAGTAACCTTGAAAGACTTCTTTTCCACCTTTGCGACGAAAATGATGTTCAGGTTGCTGATTGGATGAAATCACTTGTAAATGACGGCAAGTACACAGTTACAGCAGATGTTGCCGATAAAGTGAAATCACTCTTTGCAGCTGGTTGCTGTGACGATGCTGAAACAAAAGCAACAATCGGTAAAGTATTTGCTGATAAAGATTATCTTTGCGATACTCATACTGCAGTTGCAGTTAAAGTATATGACGATTATGTAGCGAATACAGGTGATAAAACACCTACAGTTATTGCTTCAACTGCTAACCCATATAAGTTCTCTGCAAGTGTTCTTGCAGCTATTACAGATGAAATTAAGGCAGATAACGAGTTCGATATGGTTGATGAGTTGTTCTCTAAATCAAATGAACCAGTTCCACCACAGCTTGCTACTCTTAAAGGCAAAACACCACGCTTTACAGGTGTTGCAAAGAAAGAAGATATGAAACAAGTTGTGTTTGATATGTTAGGTATATAAATTAATTACAACAACTAATGCGGAAGCTGTTTTGCTTATAAGCTTCCGCATTTGAATTTGAGTTATTCTACATCTCTTGTGTTAAGCTTGAAAGTTGCACATCTTGTGTCGTCACAAGAACAAGCACTGTGTGTACCTACTTTAATACCGTCTGCAGTGCAATTCATATGACCGTCATTAAAAATGCAATGACAAGCGTCACAAGTAATGTTTCTGTTCTTTTCCATTTTATATTCCTCCTTTCATTTTTATTTTTTGAAAGTAGGGTTTATTTATTCATAGGAGATTTTGTTTATGTCTGTTTACGCTATTGGCGATACTCATTTGTCATTTTCAACCCCCAAGCCCATGGATATTTTCAAGGGTTGGGATGACTATGCCCAAAGACTTGAAAATAATTGGCAACGTTTAATAACAAATGAAGATACAGTCATAATCAATGGCGATATTTCTTGGGCTATGGGACTTGAACAAGCCGAAAAAGACCTTGAATTTCTTAATAATCTTAACGGCACAAAAATTATTTCAAAAGGTAACCATGATTATTGGTGGAATACAATTACAAAAATGGAAAAATTTTGTAAAGAAAAAGGTTTTGATACAATAAAGTTTCTTCATAATAACGCTTATAAGGTAGGCGAGATAGTGATTGCAGGCACTCGTGGTTGGTTCTTTGACGCTGAAAAAGATAATGTTGACAAAGTGATGGCTCGCGAGTGTGCAAGACTTCAACGTTCGATTAATGAAGCGCAAAAACTTGGTGGAGAAGTTGTTGTATTTTTACACTATCCACCTGTTAGTACGGTGAAAGTATGCGAGCCGATTATGAATGTTCTTAAAGAGAATAATATTGAAAGATGTTATTACGGTCATCTTCACGGTGGGGCAATAAAAGGTGCAATAAATGAAGTTTATGATGGTGTTAAATTCCAACTCGTTTCTGCTGATTATTTGAATTTTTGCCCACTGTTTATAAATAAATGATGAAAATTGTCAAAATCATTATTATTTTACTTGTTTTTTAAAGAAAAACTTTAGGAAAATATTGTAATTAAAATTTTTATGTGATATAATATCGTGAATTAAAAACATAATAAGCAATAATATTCGGGAGGAATATTTAATGTTAAAGTCAACAAACAATGTAGAAAAAAATGTCTACGAACTTGAAATCACTATTGATGGTGAAAAATTTGAGGCTGCTATTCAGAAAGCATACCTTAAAGTAAGAAAGGATATCACTATCAACGGTTTCAGAAAAGGTAAAGCACCAAGAGCTTTTATTGAAAAAATCTATGGTGAAGGTGTATTCTATGAAGATGCACTTGAACTCGTTTATCCAGAAGCTGTTAGCGAAGCAATTATCGAATCAAAACTTGAAGTTGTAGGTTCACCTTATGACCTTGAAGTTCCTGAAATCGGTAAAGATGGCGTTGTTCTTAAACTTAAGGTTGCTGTTAAACCTGAAGTTGAACTCGGTAAATATAAGGGACTTAAAGCAACAAGACCTTCATGCAAGGTTTCTGCTGATGAAGTAAAAGCTGAACTTGCAAAAATGCAGGAACAGAACTCAAGAATGATTAGCGTTGATAATAGAGCAGTCAAGAAGAACGATACAGCAGTTATCGATTTTGAAGGCTTTGTTGATGGCGTTGCATTCGACGGTGGTAAAGCAGAAATGTATGAACTCGTTATCGGTAGCGGTTCATTTATCCCAGGCTTTGAAGACCAGATTATCGGCCACAAAGTTGGCGAAGAATTTGATGTAAATGTTACATTCCCTGCAGAATATCAGGAAAATCTTGCATCAAAAGATGCTGTGTTTAAGATTAAACTTCACGAAATCAAGGTTAAGGAACTTCCAGCTCTTGACGATGAATTTGTTAAAGATGTTAGCGAATTTGATACACTTGATGAACTTAAGAAGAGCGTTAAGAAACAGCTTGAGGATGCTAAGAAAGCAGATGCTGATAGTAAGATTGCAAATGACCTTCTTGAAGAGGTTGTTAAGGGTATGAAAGTTGATGTTCCTGCAGTTATGGTTGAAGCAGAAATCGATAATATCGTTGATAACTTTAATTATAGACTTCAGTCACAGGGACTTGACCTTAATACATACCTTTCATATACAGGTATGGAAATGACTGCATTCAGAGATGGCTATAAAGAAAATGCAGAAGCTCAGGTTAAACTCAGCCTTGCAATTGAGGCAATTGTAAAAGCAGAGGGTATTGAAGCAACTGAAGACGAAGTTAATGCAGAATATGACAACCTTGCAAAGATGTATGCTATGGATGTTGACGCAGTTAAGAAAGCAATTCCTGCAGATTCACTTGCAAGTGATATTAAGTCAAAGAAAGCAATCGACTTCGTAAAAGACAATGCAGTAATTACTGACGAGAAAGCTACAAAGAAGACAACTGAAAAGAAAGAAACAGCTGAAAAAGCTCCTGCAAAGAAGCCAGCAGCAAAGAAAAAGGCTGACGATGCAGAAAAGAAACCTGCAGCTAAAAAAACAACAAAGAAAAAGGCTGACGCTGAATAATCAGTCATAAAATTTATATGTATAAGTATTGAAGAATTGTCCAATAATCAAAGGGCAATTCTTTAATGCTATTCAAGTGTATTGGAGGTTATATATTATGGCACTTGTACCATATGTTGTTGAACAGACAAACAGAGGGGAAAGACAGTACGATATTTTTTCAAGACTTCTCAATGATAGAATTATCGTTTTGTCAGATGAGGTTAATGATGCAACGGCATCTTTGGTTGTTGCACAGTTGCTTTATCTTGAGGGACAGGATAGCGAAAAAGATATAAGCCTTTATATTAACAGTCCTGGTGGTTCAGTTTCTGCTGGACTTGCAATCTACGACACAATGCAGTACATTAAATGTGATGTATCTACAATTTGTATGGGTATGGCTGCAAGTATGGGTGCATTCCTTTTGTCATCAGGCGCTAAGGGTAAGAGATTTGCTCTTCCAAACAGTGAAATTATGATTCATCAGCCATTAGGTGGTGCTCAAGGTCAGGCAAGTGACATTAAAATTGCCGCTGAGCATATTCTCAGAACTCGTGAAAAACTCAACAAAATCCTTGCTGAAAATACAGGTAAACCAATTGAACAGATTGCTCTGGATACTGAACGTGATAATTGGCTTTCTGCTCAGGAAGCAATGGATTATGGTATTGTAGATAAGGTTTTCTACAAGAGATAAGGAGCTAATTTATGGCTAGAGAAAATGATAAAGAAAGAAATGTAAGATGTTCTTTCTGTGGTAAAACTCAGGAACAAGTTGAAAAACTTATTGCAGGTCCTGGTGTATATATCTGTGATGAGTGTATTGAACTGTGCATGGGTATTATCGGCGAAAATGATGTGAATCCTAGCAGAAATACAGGTAAAAGGGTGAAACTTGAAGAAAAAGTTCTTCCAAAACCTCATGAAATAAAAGCGGCTCTTGATGAATATGTTGTTGGTCAGGAAGCTGCTAAAAAAGTGTTAAGTGTTTCTGTTTATAATCATTATAAGAGAATATATTGCAATGCTGATAATGGTGTAGAAATCCAGAAAAGTAATGTTGTGCTTTTAGGACCTACTGGTGTTGGTAAAACAGTCCTTGCACAAACACTTGCAAAGATTATTGATGTTCCTTTTGCAATTGCTGATGCTACAACACTTACTGAAGCAGGTTATGTTGGTGAAGATGTTGAAAACATTCTTTTAAGACTTATTCAAGCAGCTGATTACGATATTGAAAAAGCTGAACGTGGTATTATCTATGTTGATGAAATTGATAAGATTGCGCGTAAGAGCGAAAATCCATCGATTACTCGTGATGTAAGTGGTGAGGGCGTTCAACAAGCGCTTCTTAAAATTCTTGAGGGTACAGTTGCAAATGTACCTCCACAGGGTGGTCGTAAACACCCACAGCAGGAGTTTATTCAGATTGATACATCTAATATTCTCTTTATCTGTGGTGGCGCTTTTGATGGAATTGAAAAAATTGTTGAAAAGCGTACAGGTAATTCTGCTCTCGGTTTCGGTGCTGAAATCAAAAATAAAGCAGAGTTTGAACTTGAAGATATTTATTCTAAGGTAATAGCACAAGATTTGGTTAAGTTTGGTCTTATCCCTGAACTTGTTGGTCGTGTACCTGTTATAACTGCTTTACAACAACTTTCAAAAGAAGACTTAATAAAAATCCTTTCAGAGCCTAAAAATGCCCTTCTCAAGCAATTTAAGGCACTTTTCGATATGGATGATGTTGAACTTGAGTTTACTGATGATGCACTTAATGCAATTGCAGAAAAAACTCTTGAAAAGAAAACAGGTGCTCGTGGACTTCGTGGTATTATGGAAAGTGTTCTTATGCCTGTTATGTATGACACACCATCTGAACATACAATTGCAAAAGTTGTTATTACTCGCGAGTGTGTAGTTGATGGTGCACAGCCTGAGATTATTCGTGATGAGAACAGAAAGCCTAATGTACTCACTTCTAAAAACTTAGTGAAAAAAGGCTCAAAAAAAGCAATATAACTTATTAAGCCACAGTTAGTTTCTGTGGCTTATTTGTGTTAAGGAGAAATATGAAAACAAAGGCAAAATCAACTTTTTTATTATTTTTAACAGCAATTATATGGGGCTTTGCATTCGTTGCACAAAGGGTAGGAGCTGAATTTGTTGGCGCTTTTACTTTTAACGGAATAAGATTTTTATTAGGCTCATTATCTTTAATTCCTGTTATTCTGATTTTTGAACGAGAAAAAATAGATAAATCAAAATTTATTAGAACGCTTGTGCCAAGCCTTTTTGCTGGAACTATACTATTCATAGCGTCAACTCTTCAACAATTAGGTGTAGAGTGGACAGGCAGTGCAGGAAAAGCAGGTTTCTTAACAGGTTTATACATAGTTCTTGTTCCTATAATAAGATTTTTTATGGGTAAAAAAACAAGTATCTTTACCTTTTTGGGAGCAATATTTGCGCTTATAGGTTTATTTTTTCTTTGTATGACTGGCAATGAGTTTAGCTTTGGAAAAGGTGATATTGTTCTTATTATAGGTGCATTTTTCTGGGCAGCGCATATTCTTGTTGTTGACAAATATGTAAATGACATTAGTCCTTTAAAGTTTAGTATGATGCAGTTCCTTGTGTGTGGTACTTTAAGTATAATATGTGCAGTATTTACCGAAACCATCGAATTGTCTGCAATTAAGAGTGCGAGTGTACCAATTCTTTACGGTGGACTTATGTCGGTAGGTGTTGCATATACTTGTCAGATTTTAGGGCAGAAAGATGCAGACCCCACTTTTGCATCAATTGTATTCTCAACAGAATCTGTTTTTAGTGCAATAGGTGGTGCAATAATACTTAATGAGATTATGAGCGGCAGAGGGTATATGGGGTGCATACTTATATTCATAGGTATTGTTTTATCTCAACTGAATTTTTACTTGTTTCGCAGAAAAGTAAAATAACCGTGCAAAAAATGACACTTTAATTACAGTTTATTGCATTTCATTGACAAAAAGGTAACTATACAGTACTATTATTGTGTATCAAAGTTTGTAATCCTTTTTGGAGGAATATATGAATATATTATATAAATTTCAAAAGACAGTTGTTTTTATATTAAAAGCAACTATGTATGTTTGCTTGTTTGCAACATTTTTCTTGATTTTTGGAACTGAATATGAGTGGATTATACATCTTTCAAGAACAACAGGTGTTACTTTTGTTACTTTCTGTGTAGTTGAAGCAGCTCTTGTATCTGTCTATGGTGGTTATGCAATAGGTCGTCTTAAAAGCAAACCAATTGTTATTTCATTGGCACTTGCAACTTATGTAACCGATTTTGTTACACATTTGCAGTTGTGTATTATGAATGTCAATGAGAATAATAACTCTCATTTTGTTTACGAATCACCACATTTACTTTTGCTTGTAATGCTTGTTCAAGGTATATTGATTGTGTTTTTTGCATACTTTGGAAACTATGTTTATTTTACGATTAATCCACCAGAAAAATGTTGTGTTATCACAAGTTCAGAAGAATCACTTAATAACATAATGCCTAAAATTAGGCGTTACAAAAAGCAGTATGATGTTATACACATGATTCACTATACATCAAAAAACGTGTTTGATATAATCAATGATTGTGACACTGTATTTCTTTATGACATACCTACAACAGAAAAAACATTGTTAAATGAGTATTGTTATGCAAGAAACAAAAACATCTATTTCAACTTTGAAATGAATGATGTCGTAATGCTTGGTGCAAGACCAGCTATTCTTGATGATAAACCGTTGGTTTCAGCAGTAGTTCGTGATTTAACTTTTGAGCAACGCTTTGTAAAAAGACTAATGGATATATTGATTTCAGGCGTTGGACTTGTGGTGTGTGGTCCGCTTATGCTTGTCTGTGCAGTTTTAATTAAGGCTGAAGATGGTGGCAGTGTATTCTTTAGACAGCTACGCGCTACAAAAGGTGGCGAACTTTTCAATGTATATAAATTCCGTACAATGAAAGAAGAAAATGCTGAAAATCGTTCAGTTACATCTGATGATGATAGAATTACCAATGTCGGTAAGTATTTAAGAAAATTCCGTATTGACGAATTACCTCAACTTATCAATATTTTTAAAGGCGAAATGAGTGTTGTTGGACCTCGTCCTGAAATGGTAGAAAATGTTGATAAATATACTGCTGAATTGCCAGAATTCTCTTATAGATTAAGAGTTAAGGGTGGCCTTACAGGATATGCACAGATTGCAGGTAAGTACAATACATCTCCTAAAGACAAGCTTGTTCTTGACCTTATGTATATTGAAAAATATAGTTTATGGCTTGATTTCAAACTTATTATGCAAACCGTTACTGTGTTACTTAGAGCTAGTGACAGTACAAAGGCGTTTTCAAAACAAAAAAATAAATATCATTTTACTGAAAAATAAGGACTTTTTAAGTCCTTATTTTTTCTTTGTTATTGTTTATAGTTATTTTTTGTGTTATACTATATTAAATAATGATTAGACTGGTGTAAAAATGAAAAATAAAGAATTATTTTCAGAAAATAAAGTGAAGAAATCAACAATTAAATATTTTATAATTTCTTTTTCGGTGTTTATTGTATTACTTGCCGTGTGCTCAGTTGTGTTGTTTATGCGCTCACTCGATTATGATATTTCTAATCTAATTGATGGTTCATCAACCACAACAACTGCACCAGCTGATGAGAGCAACAAAGAGATTTATTCTGTGAATGACCTTAGTGGTAAATCTGATTTATTGTTTGTAATCGAAAATATTGATGGTATTGATTTCATCTGTGCTGTGTCAACAGACTTTGATAATAAATCAATGATAGTAAAATGTTTTGATAGTAATGAAAATTTGTCATACAAAAATAAAACGTTGAAAATCAGTAGTATTTATTCCGAAGGTAATATAGTGGGCGTAAAAAATGCCGTTGCTGATAATTATGGGATAACAACAAGTAAGTATATTATACTTGACCAAAGTGGGCTGAAAGATATGTTATCTTTATTCAATGGTTTTTCAGTTAATGTTATAGAAAATGTGAATTATAAATCTCACGATTTTAATTTAAAATTATCATCTGGTGTTCAGGAACTTTCTCCAGATATGACATATAAATATTTGCAGATTAGTAAAAATGAAGTTCGCGAAAGTATTGTTTGCGATATAATCAAATCAATTCTAGTGGCTGATTATGTTGAAGATTCTGAGAAATTATTTACATCTTTTGTGAATTTGTGTGAAACCGATATTTCGGTTATTGATTATGCTGAAACAGTTGACAGGTTATCTGTTTACTGTTATGCCAATGATAAATTTTACCCTGAAATATATAACAAAGGTGATAAATCGTGAAAAGATTTATAGCAATAATTGTTGTAGTATTATGTCTTGCAATATCGTGTTTTGTTTTTAGTGATTTTGTAGTTAATTTTGAGCAAAACACAATAGCTAATGCGATTGAAAAAGACAAATTTACTGCCAAAGAGTATGAAGAGTTTCAAAATAAGCTTGATGATAAGAGCTTTTATTATTACCATTCTCTTCCAGAAGAACTTAAAGACTCGTATATCACACTTTATTATTCAGCGCTTGATTTTGAAGAGTCCTGCAAAGTTCAGATTACTGAAAAAGACTTATTAACAGTAATTGATGCAATTCTGTATGATAATTCAGAAATTTTTTGGTTAACGGGTAATTGTACTTATTATGTCAATGAAGGCTATATTGATGTTGTACAGGAATACAGATATACTGAAGATGAAGCTGAACAGATTTCGAAAAAACTTGAAGATAAGATTGATGATATAATTTCAGAAATGCCAAAATATGAAACTGACTTTGAAAAAGAATTATATCTTCACGATTATGTGTGTGACAATACGGTTTATGATGAAACTACAATGGAAACTACAGGTCATACGGCACATAGCTCATTACTTGATGGTAAAACAGTTTGTGAGGGATACGCACGTGCAGTACAGCTGTTATTAGATGAAGTTGGTATTGAAAATTATCTTATAATAGGAGATGCATCAGACGATAATAGCAGTGACCTTCATATGTGGAATATTGTAAAAATTGACGAGCACTATTACCACCTTGACCCTACTTGGAATGACGGTGCTTTTACAGATGCACAAGGCTATTTTTACTTTAATGTCCCTGATACATATATAATGCGTACACATTCTGATTTCAATATTCAGAATACAGGTTGTTCATATAATAATGCAAATTATTTTGAAATGATGAACACTTATGTAAAAACATTTACAGGTTTTGCAAATCTTACAGATTCTGCAGCAGGTGTGTTGGCAACAGGCGAGAATATAGTTGAGTTTGTGTTTGAAAATAAAAGTGATTACAAAAGAGCACTTAACGAATTGCAAAACAATTCAAAATTTTTCAGTTTCGTAGAACAATCAGTAAATAAAAGTGGTAGAAAACTAGTGAAAGATAGTGTTCTTTATAACAATGTTGACAGATATTATTATTTAAGTATTGAGTTTAAAGAGGTTTGATATATATGGATAAACAAAGAATTGAAAATGCTTTTCGCGAAATATTGCTAGCAATAGGTGAGGACCCTGATAGAGAAGGACTTCAGGAAACTCCTAAACGAGTTGCAAATATGTATGAAGAAATCTTTTCAGGACTTAACGAAGACCCTGCAAAGCATCTTAAAATGTTCCGTGAGGGTCAGAGCGATGAAATTGTTATAGTTCGTGATATTCCAATGTACTCAATGTGTGAACATCACTTTTTACCATTTGTAGGTAAAGCACATATCGCATATATTCCAAATGATGATGGTCTTGTTATAGGCCTTTCTAAACTTGCAAGAATTGTAAACTCTTACGCTCGTCGTCCACAACTCCAGGAACGTTTAACTGCGCAGATTGCAGATTTTATTCAAGATTCGATGAATCCAAAAGGTGTTGCAGTTGTTGTTGAAGCAGAACATTTATGTATGACAATGCGTGGAATAAGAGCAGCAGGCTCTAAAACGCAAACATCAGCACTTAGAGGTTCAATGAGAAAGGATGCACGAACAAGGGCCGAAGTAATGACTCTTTTAGGAATAAAATGATTTTTGAAGGTACGAATTTTAGTTTCGAATTGGGTAAAAAAACCTATGTGATGGGTATTCTTAATGTTACAAAAGATTCCTTTGCAGATGGTGGAAAATATAATACCCCCATTAAAGCAAAAGAACATACAAAAGAAATGCTTTTACAAGGTGCAGATATTATTGATATAGGAGCACAATCAACAAGACCAGGCAGTACCCTTGTGTCAGCAAAAGAAGAACTGAATATTATAAAACAGTATCTTCCATATTTGACAAACGAATTTGATTGTGTATTTTCGGTTGATACTTTTTACCCAGAAGTAGCCGAATATGCTTTGAATAATGGTGCATCAATAATCAATGATGTCAGTGGCAAGTTCAACAAAGATATTGCAGAACTTGTTTTAAAATATGATTGTGGGTGGATTATTACTCATACAGGTAGTGGTGATGCTGAAACCGTACCTGATTACAAAACGAGTGTAACCGAAGATATAATAGCCTTTTTTGATGAAACACTTAAAAAATGCAATAAACTGCAAATACCCCACAACAGGATTATGCTTGATGTTGGTATTGGTTTTGGAAAAAACTATGAGCAGAATATAGAGGTAATTAAAAATATCAATAAACTCAAGCGTGATAATGTTGCTTTATTAACTGCATTATCGCTTAAAAGAGTTGTTGGTACTGCAACAGATACAGAAAAAGCCGATAGATTATACGGTACAATTTCTGCAAATACATTAGCTATTGCTGGTGGCACAGATTTTATTCGTGTTCATAATGTTAAAGAGGCTGTGTTAGGTGCAAAAATGGCTGATGCAGTATTGAGAGGTTAGTATGGATAAAGTAATAATAAAAGATTTAGAACTTTTTTGCTATCACGGAGTAAATCCTGAAGAAAAAGTTGACGGACAAGTTTTTGTATTTGATATTGAGGCTTATGTTGATTTGTCAACTCCATGTGTGACTGATAATGTAGATGACACAGTAAGTTATGCGAAAATTATCAAAACTGTACGTAAGGTTGCTCAAAGCGAAAAAAACGATTTGATTGAGCGAGTTGCACAGAGAGTAGCAGATGAATTGTTCATTGAATTCTCAAAAATTGAAAGCCTTAAAATTACACTTAAAAAACCACAAGCACCAATAAAAGCAGATTTTAATTATGTTGCTGTGGAAATTGAAAGGGTTAGAAAATGATTGCATATTTAGGAATAGGTACAAACATTGGTGACTGTTTACAAAATTTAATTGATTCAGTTGAAGCATTAAATCTATTACCATTAACAAAAGTTATAGAAGTTTCAAATGTTTATGAAACAGCACCTGTAGGTTATGCAAATCAAGATAACTTTCTTAATATTGTAGTTTCAGTTTCAACTGAATTGAGTGCTCATAATCTTTTAGGTGCAGCTCTTGGCATTGAAGCAGGTATGGGCAGAGTGCGTACAATTAAAAATGGCCCACGAATTATTGATGTTGATTTACTTATGTATGGTAATGAGGAGCATAATACAAAAACGCTTATTTTACCACATCCAAGGATGCTAGAACGCAATTTTGTTCTTAAGCCATTACTTGATTTAGATTTAGAAAACTCTTACTATTCCAAAGATAAACTTGAAAAACTTCTAACCGATGATGGTGTGAGTTTTTATTGTGATAATAAATGTTTTAATATTAACGAAATATAAATGGTGATTTATGACTTATATAATTATGGACCTTGAGTGGAATAACTCTTATATGAAATCCACCCAGAAATTTATTAACGAAATTATTGAAATAGGCGCAGTAAAACTTGATGAACAGTTAAAAGAAATCGATACCTTTTCGGAACTAATTAAACCTATTGTTTCAAGAAAACTACGCTCAAGAATTAAAAACTTAACACATATTACTAATGATGATATAAAAACAGGTAAACCATTTTCAAAAGTAATCAGTGAGTTTGAAAAATGGGTAGGGGATGATGCAGTATTTCTTACTTGGGGAGATACTGATATAAGAACTTTGCTTTCAAACATTAAAGCATTTCTTAAAAAAGACGATATAACTTTTTTAAGAAAGTATGCAGATTTACAAAGATATTGCCAGTGCTTTATAAATATGGAAAATGTTCAACAAGCAGGACTTTCTTATGCTGCAGAATGCCTTCAGATTGACGCAGAAAAGTTTCCACATCACAGGGCGTTAGATGACAGCCTTTTAAGTGCAGAATGCTTTAAAAAGACATTTAATGCAGAAAAACTTAATGGGTTTATTAAAGAGTGCAATGAAGATTTTTATGCTCGTCTTGCATTCCATCCGTACGTAATTAAACATAAGGACGACCCATTAATAGATAAAAACATTTTTAATTGTTATTGTGATATTTGTGGTGGTAAA
This sequence comes from uncultured Clostridia bacterium, assembly GCA_937892525.1. Lineage (GTDB taxonomy): Bacteria > Bacillota > Clostridia > Oscillospirales > Acutalibacteraceae > Fimenecus. Next base: position 65,687 of record CALAEV010000024.1, on the reverse strand, counting down.
GTTAAAACAATAAAAAAGTGGAAATTTAATAATCAGTCTTTCAGAGGCATTTTCTTCTGTGAAAATTGTAATCGTGAATTCAGAGTGAGCCTTCGAATTAAAAAGTTTTATGATTATATTGATATTAAGCGCAATTATACAGAAATAATTCGAACTGATGAAAAAAATGAACAGATACAACAAGAGAATACATAAAAATAAGACCTACTCTTTTGAAGTAGGTCTTAAATATTTGTCTTTTTTATTTGATTACACGAATTCTAATAATACCATTAATCTTTTTAAGTGCGTTAATTGCTTCTGCAGATGCTTCTGTATCCGAATCAATAACAGTATAAGCATATTCGCCTTTAGATTTATTAACCATATTATCAATGTTTACATCTTCATTTGCAAGACCTGAGGTAATCTTACTAACAATACCTGAGATGTTCTTATGCATAATTGTAATACGGTGTTTTTCGCAAGATGTAAGTGTTACAGCAGGGTAATTGACTGAATTAACAATGCTACCATTTTCAAGAAAATCTACAACTTGTTCTACTGCCATAACTGCACAATTATCTTCTGATTCAGGAGTTGATGCGCCAAGGTGAGGAATAGCAATAACACCTGTTGCACCTATTACAGCATCATTAGGAAAATCAGTAACATAACAAGCAACTTTACCTTTTTCAAGAGCAACGATAATACTATCTGTATCAACAAGTTCACCACGAGCAAAGTTAAGAATTCTAACTTCGTCTTTCATTGTAGCAATAGTATCAGCATTGATAAGACCGCGAGTGCTATCATTAAGTGGAACATGAAGTGTGATATAATCGCTTTCAGAGTAGATAGTATTAAGATTGTCAGTAAGTTTTACATGATGATTAAGTGTAATGCTTTGTGCAACTGATAAATAAGGGTCATAACCGATAACGTTCATACCAAGTGCAGCAGCAGCGTTGGCAACAAGAATACCAATAGCGCCAAGACCGATTACACCAAGAGTTTTACCTTTGATTTCAGGACCTGCAAAAGCGCTTTTGCCTTTTTCAACATCTTTTGGAACTGTATCACCATTGCCTTTTAATGTCTTAGCCCATTCTATTGCAGGAATAACTTTTCTTGAAGAAAGGAAAAGTCCTGTAAGTACAAGCTCTTTAACAGCGTTAGCGTTAGCGCCAGGAGTGTTAAAAACTACAATACCTTCTTCGCTACACTTATCGATTGGAATATTGTTAACGCCTGCACCGGCTCTGGCAATAGCAAGCGTATTCTCATCAAAATCCATATCGTGCATTGATGCTGAACGAACAAGAATAGCGTCAGGATTTGCCATTTCTGTTGCACAAGTATATTGGTCGCTGAAACGGCAAAGACCCGTTTCTGAAATTTTATTAAGCGTAAGAATATTATACATATTTATTTCTCCTTATGAGTTTGCTTTTTCAAACTCTGCCATAAATTCAACAAGTTTTTCAACGCCTTCAACAGGCATAGCGTTGTAAATTGATGCTCTCATACCACCAACTGAACGGTGACCTTTAAGATTTACAAATCCTGCTTCTGTTGCCTCTTTAATAAATTTAGCGTTGAGTTCTTCACTATCTGTAACAAATGGAACATTCATAAGTGAACGGTCTTCAGGAACAACTGTACCTTTAAACATTTTGCTGTTATCAAGGAAATCATAAAGGATTTTTGCTTTCTTTTCGTTTCTCTCTTTAATTGCTTCAAGACCACCCATTTCTTTGAGCCATTCAAGAACAAGTTTACAGATATAAATTGTGTAGCAAGGTGGTGTGTTGTAAAGTGAATCGTTATCAGCCATAATCTGATAATTAAGCATTGTTGGTGTAATGTCTCTTGCGTTTCCAAGCATATCTTCGCGAATAATACAAATTGTAAGACCTGCAGGAGCAACGTTCTTCTGTGCACCACCATATACCATTGCAAACTTTGAAACATCAATTGGTTCTGAAAGGAAACATGATGAAATATCAGCAATAAGTGGAACGTCACCAGTTTCTGGTAATTCGTGATAAACTGTACCATAAATTGTATTGTTCATACAAATATAGAAGTAGTCAGCATCTTTTGTAAATTCATTTTTATCAAGTTTAGGAATGTATGAGAATGTTTTATCTGCTGAAGATGCAACTGCTTTACATTCACCGTATTTCTGTGCTTCTTGATATGCTTTCTTTGCCCACTGACCAGTAATTACAAAATCAGCTTTACCATTCTTATTCATAAAGTTGAGAGGAATAGCAGCAAACTGTGTTGAAGCACCACCTTGTAAGAATAAAACCTTATAATTGTCAGGAATATTCATAAGTTCACGAAGAAGCTGTTCAGCCCCTTTAATAATTGAATCATAAACTTTTGAACGGTGGCTCATCTCCATAACTGATTGACCACTACCTTCATAATCAAGCATTTCTGCTGCTGCTTTCTTTAATACTTCTTCAGGTAACATTGATGGACCTGCAGAAAAATTATAAACTCTTGCCATTTTTATAACCTCCAAAATGTACTTTTTATTACTATAATATGTTAAAAAATTAAACATTGACGGAATTATAGCAAAAAAACATATTAAAAGTCAATAGATAGTTAAGAAATTAACAATCTTTTTTGAAAAAACACGTATTTTTTATTTAAACTTGTAAATATTTTTAACAATCTCACTATTTTCCAATAAAATTCTAAAAAATTCACCTTTATTCTTGCAGTAAATACTATTTTATTATATAATATAATTTCATAATAGGAGTGATATGTTCAGAAATGGAAAACAGTAAAAACTTATTTAATGAATTTAATGAAAAATCATTCTCGTTGCCTATGGTAGCATTGAGAGGACTTGTAATATTTCCTGAAATGACATTGCATTTTGACGTAGGAAGACAAAAATCAATCCGTGCTGTAAGAACTGCAATGGAGAAGAAAACAAACATTTTTCTTGCAACACAGATGGATATGGAATGTGATGATCCTCGTTATGACGATATTTATAATTCTGGTGTTGTATGTGAAATCAAGCAGGTGATGAAGCTTCCAGGTACAGATACACTTCGTGTAGTTGTTTATGGTCTTTATCGTGCTGAACTTTTACATATAAATTCTATGAATCCTCATCTTTCAGCGATTGTTCGCAGAATAGAAACTGAAGAAGTATCGGCAGATGATAAAATGTATGAAGAAGCGCTCGTGCGTCGTTTGGTAAGCATTTTTGAAGATTATGCATACTTTGTACCAAAACTTCCACCTGATATTGTTGTAGGCGTTTCTGTGCGAAAAGAAGCAGCAGAAATTACTGACTACATTCTTTCTAACATTCCTTTAGAATATGCAGTTAAACAGTCTTTACTTGAGGAGCTTAATCCATTAAAAAGGGCAGAAAGTCTTTGCTTAATTCTTACAAGAGAAATTGAACTATTATCAATTGAAGAAGAAATTAACAATAAAGTTCAAGAGCAAATGGAAGATAATCAGCGTGAGTATTACCTTCGTGAGCAGATTAAAGCGATTTCTGAAGAACTCAATGAAGGTGATGGTGCAATTTCTGAATCAGAAGATTTTAAAGAAAAAATCCGTGCAATTGGCTTTACAGAAGATGTTGAGCGCAAGCTCTTAAAAGAATGCGACCGTCTTATGAAAATGCAGTCGTCAAGTCCTGAATCAGCAGTTATAAGAAATTATCTTGATAAAATAGTTTCATTACCTTGGGACTATTGCACAGAAGAAAATCTTGATATTGAACACGCTGAAAAAGTTCTTGATGACGACCATTACGGTCTAAAAGATGTAAAAGAAAGAATAATCGAATTTTTAGCAGTTCGTAAAATCAACCCAGATGTTAAAGGACAAATTATTTGTCTTGCAGGACATCCTGGTGTTGGTAAAACATCAATTGCTCGTTCATTAGCGACGGCTATGGGTAGAACTTATGCTCGCATTTCTCTTGGTGGTGTTCGTGATGAAGCAGATATTCGAGGCCATAGAAAAACATATATCGGTTCAATGCCAGGTAGAATTATTGAGGCGATTGAACAGGCTAAAAGTTCAAATCCTTTGATTTTGCTTGATGAAGTTGACAAACTTGGTTCAGACCATCGTGGCGACCCATCTTCTGCACTTTTAGAAGTTCTTGACGCAGAGCAGAATAGCACATTTACTGACCATTATCTTGAAATCCCTTATGATTTAAGTAAGGTTATGTTTATTACAACTGCAAATGATAAGAGCAAAATCCCTGCGCCACTTCTTGATAGAATGGAAATTATTGATATTCCAGGTTATACATACGAAGAAAAGTTCCAGATTGCTAAAAAACATCTTGTTCCAAAGCAAATAAAAGCAAACGGACTTAAAAAATCTTATGTAAAATTTACTGACAAAGCACTCAAAGCAATCATCAGTGGTTACACTAAAGAAGCAGGTGTGCGTGTGCTTGAAAGAACAATTGCTAAAGTACTTCGCAAAATTGCAGTGGAATATGCAAAGGGATTTGACGGTAAAATTAAAATCAAAGATACTGATTTAGAAAAGTATATCGGTGCAGTTAAATATAAACCTGATGAAAAATCTAAAGTAAACCAAATAGGTGTTGTAAACGGTCTTGCTTACACATCAGTTGGTGGTACAATGCTTACAGTTGAAGTTGCTGTAATGGATGGTACAGGAAAAATTGAACTTACCGGTTCGTTAGGCGATGTAATTAAAGAATCAGCAAAAGCTGCAGTAAGTTATATTCGTGCTAATGCTGATAAATACAGAATAGATAAGGATTTTTATCAGAATAAAGATATTCACATTCATTTCCCTGAGGGAGCAGTGCCAAAAGACGGTCCGTCTGCAGGTGTTACAATCTTTACAGCACTTGTTTCTGCACTTTCAGGTTGCAAAGTAAAAGCTGATGTTGCTATGACAGGTGAAATCACAATTACAGGTAGAGTTTTACCAATTGGTGGGCTCCGTGAAAAAACTATGGCAGCTTATGTTGAGGGTATAAAAACTGTTGTTGTGCCTGAAGCGAATCGTAGTGATTTAGAAAAGATTGATGAAAAAGTAAAAGAAAAAATCAACTTTATTTTTGCATCAACTGGTGACGATGTGCTTAAAGTTGCATTGGTTTAAGAGGTGTATTTATGAGATACGATAAAGCAGAATTCAAAGCAGCTTATGGTACATTTGGGCAGTTGCCTGACTCGGATTTGCCTGAAATTGCTTTTGCAGGTCGTTCAAACGTAGGTAAAAGTTCATTACTTAATAAACTTTTCGGACGAAAAAATCTTGCAAGAGTAAGTTCGGTACCAGGTAAAACAATTACAATTAACTTTTATCAGGTTGATAAATACAATTTTGTTGACTTGCCAGGTTATGGTTATGCAAAAGTTGCGAAAACCGAAAAAGACCGTTGGGCAGAAATGATGGAAGGTTATTTTAACTCTGACCGTAATATTAAACTTGTTGTTCAACTTGTTGATATGCGTCATCCACCAACAAAAGATGATATTATGATGATGGAATTTTTACAATCAACAGGTTATGAGTTTATTGTTGTTATGACAAAAGCTGATAAACTTAAAAAGAAAAAAGATTATAATGAACGCATTGAAAAATCAAAGCAAGAAATGAGTTTTGTCCCTGAAGATAGAATTATTCCATTTTCGTCTGAAAATGGACAAGGGCTTGACATAGTAAAAAAATACATTGAAGAATATTTAGGAGAATAAAAAATGAGCAAAACACCATTTACTACTAAAGAAAAACTTGAAGAAATTGCAAAGGTATATCCAACACCATTCCACCTCTACGATGAGGCAGGAATTCGCAAAAATGCAGAAAATCTTAAAAAAGCATTTGCTTGGAATAAAGGATTCAAAGAATATTTTGCAGTAAAAGCAACTCCAAACCCATTCCTTATTAATATTTTAAGAGAATACGGTTGTGGCTGCGACTGTTCATCAAAAACTGAACTTATGCTCTCAAAGGCAATCGGTGCAGTAGGCGATGATATTATGTTCTCATCAAACGATACTCCTCCTGCAGAATTCAAATATGCTGATGATTTAGGTGCAATTATTAACCTTGACGATATTACTCATATCGATATTCTTGAAAAAACTTTAGGTTATCTTCCAAAGAAACTTTCTTGCCGTTATAATCCAGGTGGATATTTCTCAATCGCAAACAATATTATGGATAACCCTGGCGATGCAAAATACGGTATGACTACTGAACAACTCTTTGAAGCATTCAAAATTATGAAATCAAAGGGCGTTGAAGAGTTTGGTATCCACGCATTCCTTGCAAGTAACACAGTTACAAACGAATATTATCCAACACTTGCAAAAACTCTTTTTGAAGTTGCAGTAAAACTTAAAGAAGAAACAGGCGCTCATATTAAATTTATCAACCTTTCAGGTGGTATCGGTATTCCTTATCGTCCTGACCAAGAGGGTAATGACATTTTTGAAATTGGTAAAGGTGTAGAAAAAGTATATAACGAAGTTCTTGTTCCTGCAGGTATGGATGATGTTGCAATCTACACAGAACTTGGTAGATTTATGTTAGCACCTTACGGCGCACTTGTAACTCGTGCAATCAATGAAAAACATACTCATAAAGAGTATATCGGTGTTGATGCTTGTGCAGTTAACCTAATGAGACCTGCAATTTATGGTGCATATCACCATATTACAGTTATGGGTAAAGAAAATGAGCCTTGCAACTGTAAATATGACGTTACAGGTTCACTTTGCGAAAATAACGATAAATTTGCTATTGATAGAATGTTACCAAAAATTGATATGGGCGACTTGCTCTTTATTCACGATACAGGCGCTCACGGTTTTGCTATGGGTTATAACTATAACGGTAAACTTAAATCTGCAGAAATTCTTCTTAAAGAAGACGGCAGTTTTGATTTAATCCGTCGTGCAGAAACACCTGCAGACTATTTCGCAACATTCGATTGCTTCGATTTTTACAAAAAAGTTACTGAATAAGTATTTAACTATTTAAGATTAGGTTGTGGATTTATGAAAGACACAGAAATTCGTCAACACGCAAAAGCGTTTGCAGAATATTGGGAAGATAAAGGTTACGAAAAAGGCGAAAGTCAACCGTTTTGGCTCTCGCTTCTTCGTGATGTCTTGGGTGTTGCAGAGCCCGAAAAATTCATACAGTTTGAAGAACAGGTTATGATTGACCATACAAGCTTTATTGACGGTCATATTCCTGCAACCCATGTTCTCATTGAACAGAAAAGCCGTGATAAAGACTTGCGTAAACCTATTAAACAGTCTGACGGTTCTTTGCTCAATCCATTCCAACAAGCACAGCGTTATTCAGCAGGTCTGCCGTATTCACAGCGACCTCGTTGGATTGTTACTTGCAATTTCAACGAATTCCTTGTTTATGATATGGAAAACCCTAAGGGCGAACCCGAACAAATCCTCTTAAAAGACCTTGAAAAAGAGTATTATCGTCTTAAGTTTATCACAGACACAGGCGATGAAAATATTCATAAAGAAATGGAAGTTTCTATTCAGGCAGGTAACCTTGTTGGCGTGCTTTATGATGAAATTTTGAAGCAGTACCGTAATCCCGAAGACCCTGAAACACTTAAAAGTCTTAATATGCTTTGCGTTCGTCTTGTATTCTGTCTTTATGCAGAGGATGCAGGAATTTTCGGTGAACATTCAAAATTCCATAACTATATTAAGTCTTTCTCTGCAAAAGATATGCGAAAGGCTTTGATTGAGTTGTTCAAAATTCTCAATCAGAAAGACCAAGACCGCGACCCTTATGAAGATGAACAGCTTTTAGCATTTCCTTATGTAAATGGTGGACTTTTCGCAGGGGACGACATTGAAATTCCACAGATGAACGATACAATCCGTGATATTTTACTCCGTCAGGCAAGTGAAGATTTTGACTGGTCCGATATAAGCCCCACAATCTTCGGTGCTGTGTTTGAAAGTACATTAAACCCTGAAACTCGTCGTTCCGGTGGTATGCACTATACCTCTATAGAAAATATACATAAAGTTATTGACCCCTTATTTCTTGATGAGCTTCGTGAAGAACTTGCCGAGATTAAGGACATTTCTGTTGACCGTACAAGAATAACAAAGTTAAAGGCATTCCAAGAAAAGATTTCTAAACTTACATTCTTTGACCCAGCTTGTGGTTCAGGTAATTTCTTAACAGAAACATATATCTCACTTCGTCGCCTTGAAAACGATGTTTTGCGTTGCCTTTCAAATCAGATTACAATGTTTACTGATATAGCACCTATCAAAGTGTCAATTAGTCAGTTTTACGGTATTGAAATAAACGATTTTGCAGTAACGGTTGCAAAAACTGCCCTTTGGATTGCTGAAAGTCAGATGATGAAAGAAACAGAAGATATTTTACATACCGATTTGGATTTCTTACCACTTAAATCCTATGCAAATATCACCGAGGGCAATGCTTTGCGTATCGATTGGGAAACAATTGTACCAAAAGACAAACTCAACTACATTATGGGCAACCCACCATTCATAGGTCATCAATGGAGAACGGAGATTCAAATAAAAGATATGGAATTTGCATTTCCTGACTTAAAAAAGCATGGCAAGTTAGATTATGTTTGTGGTTGGTATAACAAAGCTGCAAATTTAATGCAGGATACAGCTATTAAAACTGCATTTGTATCTACGAATTCTATTTGTCAAGGGGAGTCTGTTGGTATTCTTTGGCATCACTTATTAGAAAACAAAAAAATAAAAATTAACTTTGCACACAAGCCTTTTATTTGGGATAGTGAAGCAAACAACAAAGCACATGTACATTGTGTTATTGTAGGTTTTTCATTTTGTGAATTTAATGGTGATAAACTCATTTTTGAAAACGGTACGTTTAAAAAAGTTAATAATATAAATGGTTATTTAGTTGATGCTCCTAATGTGTATATACAAGCAAGGGGTAAACAAATTACTAAAGGTTATCCTGAAATACAAAAAGGTAGTCAAGCGACTGATGGTGGAAACTTGTTATTATCTGAACAAGAAAAAGAGTATTTGATTAAAAAATTTCCTGATACCCAATTATTTATTAAAAAATTTGTTGGTGCTGATGAATTTATAAATAATAAAAATAGATATTGTTTGTGGTTAAAAGACATATCACCGAATAGATATAAACATATTTCACCAATCATGGAACGCTTACAAAATGTAGCTGAATGTAGAAAAAAGAGTCCTACTGCTTCTGTGAAAAGAGATGCTGAAATTCCAATGCTGTTTACACAAATTAGACAGCCTGATTCTAATTATTTAATCGTTCCAAGAGTGTCTTCTGAACGCCGAAAATATCTTCCGATAGGTTATATGGATAAAGAAATTATTTGTAGTGATTCAAATAATTTAATACCAGATGCAACATTATATATTTTTGGAGTGCTCACATCTAATGTTCATAATGCTTGGATGAGAGCAGTTTGTGGCAGACTAAAAAGCGATTATAGATATTCTCCTGCTGTTTACAACAATTTCCCTTGGTGTGAGCCTACTGCTGAACAAAAAGCAAAGATTGAACAAACAGCACAAGCAATTCTTGATGCGAGAGCATTATATCCTGACTGCTCACTTGCTGATTTATATGATGAACTCACAATGCCTGTCGAACTTCGCAAAGCCCACCAAGCAAACGATAAGGCAGTAATGCAAGCATACGGTTTCAATTATAAAACAATGACAGAATCCGAATGTGTCGCCGAACTTATGAAAATGTACCAAGAATTAACAAAGTAATTATAATAAGGAGATTTCATAATGGAACTACCTCTTGAAAATATAGCAAGTACAATAATTGATAAAGTGTCTGATGGTGTAATTACTAAAATGAATATAAGTGAAGAACGAAGAAATCGAGAGTTTACATATCAATTAAAAGAGTTAGAATTTTATAAAAGTAATTATGAAAAAGACTTAAAGGATGTCTTTGATTTTTGGTTTGATTTGGTTCGACTTACGCATATTAAGGACAACAAAAATATTACAGACCATGAAAGACAAGAGTTTGAGAAAAAATATTCAAAAATGATGGCACCGTCAAATATGGCAACCTATAAGATGAAAACCATAAAATACGGTGGGAAGGAAACAAGTAGGGTCCTTGCAATAATGAGTAAAATTATGCAACCAAAGTATGATGATAAACCTGAAATGACAGCTCTATATATTTGGTGTGCAATTCTCGCGGTACTTAAAAAGGATATTTTAGGACAAGAACTTGACCCTACAGATGTTATAAGAATATTAGTGAATGATTTTGATGACCACGAACAAGATGTCGAAGAAACAAAGAAATACATAAAAGATATTTATAAAAACACTTATGGAGAAAGTCCTAAATGGATATACTGAATAAGTGATGCGTGTAAACAGTTCAACTATAAGATTATGACCGAATCCGAATGCGTCGCAGAGCTTATGAAAATGTATCAAGAACTAACAAAATAATTTATTAAAGAGGTAAATTTATGTCTTTCGTTCACTTACATGTGCATACTGAATACAGCTTATTAGACGGTGTATCCCGTCTTAATAGGCTTTGTTCTGCTGCCAAAGAACGAGGACAAAATGCGATAGCAATTACCGACCATGGCAATTTGTTTGGCGCAGTTGACTTTTATAAAGAGGCAAAAAAAGCAGGAATTAAACCGATTATCGGCTGTGAAGTTTATGTAGCAGCTCGTTCAAGATTTGATAAGGTACACAGTGTTGACTCAACTCGTCATCATCTTGTATTACTTTGTAAAAATGAAATAGGTTATAAAAATCTTACAAAACTTGTGTCTTCTGCTTGGGTTGATGGTTTCTATACAAAACCACGAATCGACCGTGAATTACTTGAAAAGTATCACGAAGGACTGGTGTGTCTTTCTGCTTGTCTTGCGGGCGAAATTCCTAAACTTATAGTTAATGGCGAATACATTAAGGCAAAAGAAACGGCAATTTGGTATTCAAATCTTTTCGGCAAAGATAACTACTATCTTGAGATGCAAGACCACTCATTGTCAGAACAAATAAAAGTTAATGAGGGATTACTTCGTCTTTCACAAGAAACAGGGATTCCACTTGTAGCAACAAACGACGTGCATTATATTGACCGTGCAGATGCTAAAGTGCAAAAAGTTCTTATTTGTATTGCTACTAACCATACTGTTGACGAAGAATCTGCACTTGAGTTTGAGACAGATGAGTTCTACCTTAAAACTGAAGCAGAAATGCGTCAAAAGTTTGGTTATGTAGAAGATGCACTTCAAAACACTCAAAAAATTTCCGATATGTGTAATTTTGATTTTGAGTTTGGCAACACAAAACTTCCTAATTTCCAAGTACCTGATGGAATCACTCACTACGATTATCTTCGAGAAAAATCCTATAAAGGATTAAAAGAAAAATACGGCGAAAATCCTGATAAATTATATATTGACCGACTTGAATACGAACTTTCAGTAATTGAAAGTATGGGATATGTTGATTATTTCCTTATAGTATCTGACTTTATTCAATATGCAAAAGATAATGGTATTCCTGTAGGTCCGGGTCGTGGCTCAGGTGCAGGCAGTATCTGTGCTTATTGCACAGGCATTACAAATGTTGACCCTATTAAATATAACCTTATTTTTGAGCGTTTCTTAAATCCTGAGCGTGTCAGTATGCCTGATATTGACGTTGACTTCTGCTATGAAAGACGTCAAGAAGTAATTGATTATGTTGTCAATAAATATGGTGCAGACCACGTGGCACAAATTGTAACATTTGGTACAATGGCTGCTCGTGCTGCAATTCGTGATGTTGGCAGAGCGTTGGGAATGTCTTATGCAATTGTTGATAATGTTGCAAAGAAAATCCCAAGAGCATTGGGCATTACTATTGAAAAAGCACTTAAAGAAAGTGAAGAATTAAAACTTCTTTACGATAGTGATGATAAAGTGAAAGAACTTATTGATACTTCAATGAGTGTTGAGGGTATGCCTCGTCATGCGTCAACTCATGCCGCAGGTATTGTTATTACTGACCGTCCTGTCAGCGATTATGTGCCACTTGCAACAAATGATGAATCTGTTGTTACACAGTTTACAATGACAACTATTGAAGAATTAGGACTTCTGAAAATGGATTTCCTTGGTCTTCGCACATTAACTGTTATCAATGACTGTGTGAAAATGGTACAGCGTAAAAATCCTCAGTTTGATATTGAAAATATTGATTTTAACGACCAGAATGTCTATTCGTTGTTTACAAGTGGTAAAACTGACGGCGTATTCCAATGTGAATCAAGTGGAATGAGAAGCGTATTTATGCGTCTTAAACCAACAAATATTGAAGACATTATTGCTGTTATTTCACTTTATCGACCAGGTCCTATGGATTCCATAGATTCCTATATACAAAACAGACATAATCCTGATAATATTCGATACAAAACACCAATGTTACGAGATATTCTTGATGTTACCTATGGTTGTATGGTTTATCAGGAACAAGTTATGCAGATTTTCCGTTCTCTTGCTGGTTATTCTCTTGGTAGAGCTGATATTGTCCGTCGTGCTATGTCAAAGAAAAAGCATAAAGTTCTTGAAGATGAGCGTGCATTTTTCTGTGATGGTTGCGCAAAAAATGGCATCTCAAACGCAATTGCAAATGAAATATTTGATGACATGTCATCATTCGCGTCTTACGCATTTAACAAATCTCACGCTGCTGCATATGCTGTTGTAGCGTACAGAACTGCATATCTTAAATATTATTATCCAAGTGAGTTTATGGCGGCACTTCTTACAAGTGTGCTAGATAACTCCGATAAAGTTGCAGGTTATATTGATGATTGTAAACGCAACGGAATAAAAATTCTTCCACCAAATGTGAATTTCAGTTTCAAGCATTTTACTGTTGCCAACGATAACAAAAAATCAATTATGTTTGGGCTTTTGGCAATCAAAAATCTTGGTCACGATTTTATTGATACAATAATTACAGAACGAGAAAAAAATGGTAAATTTACATCTTTCTATTCATTTTGTAAACGCGTTCACGGTAAAGGCTTTAACCGTCGTTCAGTTGAAAGTCTTATTAAAAGTGGTGCTTTAGATGGCTTAGGCAATAATAGAAATGAAATGCTTATAAATCTACCATTTATTATTGATGAACTTGACGATAATCGCAGACGAAATGTTCAAGGTCAAATAGGTTTTTTTGATATTATGAGCGAAGAAACAAGTTCTGAATATGTAATGAAATCTACAAATGAATTAAGAACTCAAGAACTTCTTTTAATGGAAAAAGAGACAACAGGTCTTTATATTTCATCACATCCAATGGAGCAATATACAGATTTGAGTGATGAACTAAAATGTGATAAAATTGGTAATATTATAAATGCTGAAAGTGATTTTAACTCGCCTTATGTTGATAGTGCATCTGTTAAAATTATGGGTATAATAAGTAGTATCACGCGAAAACAGACTAAAAAAGGCGAAAGTATGGCGTTTATAAATATTGAAGATGTTAGTGGAACAATTGAAGTAATTGTATTCCCTAAACTTCTTGCAAAATATATGAACAAAATAAATAATGGCGTAGCAGTATTTGTAGGTGGCAGACTTTCAATGCGTGAAGAAGAAAATCCTAAAATTATACTTGATTTTCTTGAAACTGCCGACATTGCAAAAGACAATCGTTCTAAAAAGCACGGCTTATTTATAAGAGTTGAAAATAATCAATCACCAATTTATCAAAAATGTGTAGAAATAATAAATAATAATGCAAATGTTGGTGATGTTCCACTCTATTTTTACTTTGCATCTATAAAACAGTATTTTCCGTGTAAAAAGATTGCAATTAATGATAATCTTATTACTGAACTTAAAGGAATAGCAGGGGAGCATAATGTTATTTTTCAAAAATGATTAACTACTTGCATTTTATGTATTCTTATGGTATTATAAATACTCAATGTGGTAATAATTAGCAAATATTAAAGGGTGATAAAAATGAAGACAATAGGTGTTTTAACAAGTGGTGGCGACGCTCCAGGTATGAACGCTGCTGTTCGTGCAGTTGTTCGTGCAGGTTGCGAAAATGGTTTTAGAGTAATGGGTATCAGAAGAGGTTACAACGGCCTTATGCAAGGTGATATGTTTGAAATGAATCTTCGTTCAGTTTCAAATATTATTAACCGTGGTGGTACTGTTCTTTACTCTGCAAGAAGCCCAGAATTCAAAACTGAAGAAGGACTTCAGAAAGCACTTAAAGTTGCAAAAGATGTTAATATGGAAGGTATTGTTGTAATCGGTGGCGATGGCTCATTCCGTGGTGCTCGTGACTTGTCACTTCGTGGTGTTAACTGTGTTGGTATTCCGGGAACAATCGATAACGATATCGCATGTAGTGACTATACAATCGGTTATGATACAGCAATGAATACTGTTCTTGAAATGGTTGACAGACTTCGCGATACATCTGAGTCACACGACCGTTGTTCAGTAGTTGAAGTTATGGGCAGACGTGCAGGCTATATTGCACTTAATGCAGGTATTGCTTGTGGCGCTACATCAATTCTTATTCCTGAAGTAGAGTATGACTTCCAGCGTGATGTTATTGACAGAATGAAGAGAACTCAGAAAACAGGTAAGAGACACTTTATTATTCTTGTTGCTGAGGGCATTGGTGGCGTTGAAGAGATGGCAAAGCGTATTGAACGCGAAACAGGCGTTGAAACAAGAGCAACAGTTTTAGGCCATGTTCAGCGTGGTGGTCATCCAACAGTACGCGACAGAGTTACAGCTTCTCTTATGGGTTATAAAGCAGTTGAACTTCTTAAAGAGGGTATTGGTAACAGAGTTCTTGCTATGAATAAAGATGAAATTGTTAACTATGACATTTTTGAAGCTCTCAATATGAAGAAATCACTTAATATTGAAGATTACAAAATCGCACACGAAATTTCAATTTAAGTTATGGCAAATATTATACTTATTGGTATGCCCGGTTGTGGCAAGAGTACTGTTGGCGTTATTCTTGCAAAAACATTGGGTATAGGTTTTGTTGATACTGATTTAATTATTCAGCAGCGTGAAAATAGACTGTTGCAGAATATTATTGATACTGATGGTATTGACTATTTTCTTGACTGTGAAGCCGAGGCAGTAAAATCATTTGATTGTGACAACTGTGTAGTTGCAACAGGTGGTAGTGTTGTTTATCGTGAAGATGCAATCTTACACCTTAAGAAAAATGGTAAAATTATTTTTCTTGATGTGCCACTAGATGAAATCAAAAAGCGTCTAAATAATATTAGTACTCGTGGTATTGCTGCACAAAAGAATGACTCAATTGATGATATATATAGTGAGCGTATTGCTTTATATAATAAATATGCTGATATTATTATAAAAACTGATGGTGAGTCAGTAGAGAAAACAGTTGAAAAAATTTGTAAAATTTTCTAAAATTATAGCCTTGTAGTGAAATGTAGATTTCACCACAAGGCTTATTTTTTACCTCAAATATTGTTTTGAATTTGTGACAAATTATTAGTGCGACAAAAGTCGTACGGAGGTGAAAAAATTGCGTAATTTTATTAAATTTTTATCAGTTTTAAGTGCTGTTATGTGTACTTTAATTTTTGTACTGATTTATTTTGCACAAATAATAATACCTGCAAGAGTAACAATAGTAGAAAAAGCAGGGTATAATTTCCCCAAAATTTTAGGATTTGAATTGTTTAATTTAAAATCTGAAACTAATCTTGATGTTTTAAGAAACAATAATGAAATTATTGAACAAGACGCTCAAGTTGAACTTTTGAATATTATTCCCGTAAAAAATATTAAGGTAACAAATTCAAAACGAAAATATGTAATTCCAGGTGGCGAAATTTTTGGTATAAAACTTTATACTGACGGTGTAATTATTGTTGATACTGATATAGTTGAAACAAGCACAGGTGCAGTAAATCCTGCAGAAAAATCAGGGCTCATGATTGGTGATATTATCAAAAAAATTGATGGAGTAAATATTCAGTCAACAAAGCACCTTACAAAAGTTCTGGAAAAGAGTCAGGGTAACGAAATGATTATAACAGTAGTTCGAGATAGTAAAGAAATAAATGTAATGTTCAAAACTTATAAAGATAATATAAGTGGAAAGTATAAAGCAGGACTCTGGGTGCGTGACAGTACAGCAGGTCTTGGTACAGTAACCTTTTATAATCCTGAAAACAGTTCTTTTGCAGGATTAGGTCATCCAATATATGATGTTGATACTGAAGATATAATGCCAATGAAGAATGGCGAAATGGCAGAAGCATCAATTAAAGGACTTTATAAAAGTTCAAATGGTGCAGTTGGCGAGTTGTGTGGTGTTCTGTCAGGTAGAAGTAAGGGTACACTTTGTCTTAATTGTGATGAAGGGATTTACGGATTTACAATTAGCAGAAAAACTGAAACAATACCATTGGCTGTAAAGCAAGAAATAGTTGAGGGTGAGGCACAGATAATCTGTACTATTGATAATACAGGACCACAATATTTTGATGTTGAGATAATAAAGATTTATTCAAATTCCACAGCAGTTAATAAAGATATGATAGTAAAAATAACTGATAATGAGTTGCTAAATAAAACAGGTGGCATAGTACAGGGTATGAGTGGTACACCTATTATTCAGAATGGATATTTAGTTGGTGCTATAACTCACGTGTTTGTAAATGAGCCAACACAAGGTTACGCAATTTTTGCAGAAAGAATGTACGAAACCTCTGTTAGTCGGGAAATGCAGAAATATGAACAACTCAACGCATCCTGACAAAATCAAAGGGTGGAGTCCAAAAGGATTCCACCCCAAAAATTTAATATTTAGTTCTTCAAACTCTGTAATGGTGCTGGGATACGACCACCACGGTTGATAAACTTGGCAGGGGAGGCTGTGTTGAGTTTCATAACAGGTCCATAGCCTAAAAGTCCACCGAAATTAAGTGTATCGCCAATATCTTTACCAATTGCAGGAATAAGTCTTACTGCAGTTGTTTTTGAGTTAACCATACCAATTGCTGCTTCGTCTGCAATAATACCTGAAAGCACTTCTGCAGTTGTGTCACCTGGTACAATAATCATATCAAGACCAACTGAACAAACACAAGTCATTGCCTCAAGCTTTTCAATTGTCAACGCACCACTTGTAGCTGCAGCAATCATACCTGCGTCTTCTGAAACAGGAATAAATGCACCTGAAAGTCCACCAACGTGTGAAGATGCCATTACGCCACCTTTTTTAACAGCGTCATTAAGAAGTGCAAGACAAGCAGTTGTACCGTGTGCACCACATTGTTCAAGTCCCATTTCTTCAAGAATATAAGCCACAGAATCGCCTATAGCAGGTGTTGGAGCAAGAGAAAGGTCAACTATACCAAATGGTACATTAAGGCGTTTAGAGGCCTCACAAGCCACAAGCTGACCCATTCTTGTAATTTTGAATGCAGTACGCTTAACCATATCTGCAACTTCTGTAATATTTGCGTTAGGAATTTTTGAAATTGCAGAGCGCACAACACCAGGGCCAGATACACCAACATTGATTACACAGTCAGGTTCACCAACACCGTGAAATGCACCTGCCATAAATGGATTGTCTTCAGGAGCGTTACAGAATACAACAAGTTTAGCAGGTCCAATACATCCCTTATTTGCTGTAACTTCTGCAGATTCTTTAATAATCTGTCCCATCATTTTAACAGCATCCATATTAATACCTGCTTTTGTTGAGCCGATATTAACAGATGAGCAAATGTGCTCAGTTACATCAAGTGCTTCAGGAATACTACGAATGAGTGCTTCATCACCAGCGGCAAAACCTTTATGTACAAGTGCAGAGTAACCACCAATAAAGTTTACACCTACAGTCCCTGCAACTCTTTCAAGAGTTTTTGCATAAAGTACAGGGTCACCCTTGCCAGAAGCTAAAATCATAGATATCGGTGTAACTGAAATTCGTTTATTGATAATTGGAATACCGTATTCCTTTTCAATATCTTCGCCAGTTTTAACAAGGTGTTCGGCTTTTCTTGTCATTTTCTCATAAATCTTGTCGCAAGTTGATTTAGCGTCACCTGTGCAACAATCTAGCAGAGAAATACCCATTGTAATTGTTCTTATATCAAGATTTTCATCCTGAATCATATTGATTGTTTCAAGTATATCGTGTGTATTAATCATTTTACTACCTACTTATATTCTATGCATTGAATTAAAGATATCTTCGTGCATAACATGAATTGAAAGAGCCATTTCGCTACCGATTGCAGTAACTTTGTCAGAAAACTCTGTAAAAGGAACATTCGCTTTTTCAAAATCGACAAGCATAATCATACAGAACATATCTTGTAAAATTGACTGTGATACTTCAATAACATTAACGCCATTTTCAGCGCATACGCCTGAAACTTTGGCAAGAATACCAACCATATCCTTACCTACTACAGTAATAATACCTCTCATTACAATTACCTCCAAAATGTATTGTTAATAGTTTATCATAAAAATTCTTTCTTGTGAATATCAATATTTTTCAAAATTTGTTGAAAAATATGGTAGATTTATAGTAAAATAAACACATAAACTATACGAGGTGTATTCCTATGTACAAAAATATTGTTGATTTACATGTTCATACAGACAATTCATTTGACGGTAATCATTCTGCTACATTCTTTTGTGAAAAAGCAGAAATGATGGATTTGCGAGCAATAGCTTTTACCGACCATTGTGAAGTTGACCAATATCGTGGTGATGAAAATTACGAAAAAAGAATGCTTCAAGCCTTTTTTGAAGTATCAAAAGTGCGTTCAGCATTCCGTGGTAAACTGTTAATTCTCAATGGTATTGAGTTAGGCCAGCCGGCTTATGATATTGAAACAGCAAATGCTATTGTAAATAAATACGATTATGACCATATATTAGGTTCTGTTCACAATCTTCGTGGTATGGAAGACTTTTACTTTATGAAAAATCTTACACTAACAGAAGCTGATAAACTTTTAAAACAATATTTTGATGAAATTATTGAAATGCTCAAATGGGGTAAGTTTGATGTTCTTGCGCATTTGACATACCCATTAAGATATTTTTATTCACAGTCAAATCTTGAAATTGATTTGAACAACTACAAAAAACAGATTGATGAAATACTTTTAATGACTGCTCAAAGTGACAAAGCACTTGAAATCAACACAGGTGGTTTACGTCAACCAATAAACAAACTTTCTCCTGAGGTTGATATTGTTAAACGCTTTAAGGAACTTGGTGGTAAATATATTTCAGTTGGCTCTGATGCACATTATGCTGAGCATCTTGCTTGTGATATTGATATAGCTTATAATTGTGCGATTCAAGCTGGGTATAATAGTATAACATTTTTTCAAAAACATACTCCAATGCAAATGAAAATTGAAATGGGGGACTAAATATGAAAGTTAAAGTTGCTGCAAAAATCAATTTGATGCTCGATATTTTGAAAAAACTCGATAATGGTTATCATTCACTTTTTATGATTATGCAATCAGTTGATTTATATGATACCATTACAGTTGAAAAGAATAATGAAAATAAAATTATTATAAAGTGTGACACAGTAGGTGTGCCTTGTAACGAAAAAAATATTGCGTATAAATGTGCAGACGCATTTTTCAAAAAATGTAATATTGAAGAAAAAGGCGTTACTATCGAAATAGATAAAAATATTCCAATGGCTGCTGGTACTGCTGGCGGAAGTGCTGACGGTGCTGGGGTATTGTATTGCTTAAATAAAATCTACAATACCAATCTCACAACTACTAAACTTGCTGAAATTGGTGCAACAGTTGGCGCTGATATTCCGTTCAGCCTTACAGGTGGTACTGCAATTGCGCTTAATACAGGTAATGTAATTGCACCTGTAAAGGACTTGCCTGAATGTTATATTGTACTTTGCAAGCCAGACCAAGATGTTTCCACTCCTGAGGCTTATGCACAATTTGACGCACTGTCCCGTGTTCGCCACCTTGACCGCGTATCAATGATTGAGGCAGTTTCAGTTGGTGATTATGAAAAAATCTGTACTTATTGTGGTAATGTTTTTGAACAAGCAGTTGAAGTACCAAAAAGACCTCATATTAAAGGTGTTATGAGAAAATGTGGTGCTGATGCTTGTTGTATGAGTGGTAGTGGACCAACTGTTTTTGGATTATTTAGTAATAAAGAAAAAGCAGAAGACTGTTATAATAAACTATCAAAGAAATATAGTAGTGTATATCTCTGCAAACCTACAAATAAAGGGGTTTTTGAGTTATAAATAATAATGGGGGGATTATTTATGAAAAAATATGATGTATTGGTGGTAGGTGCATCAACAACAGGTTGTTGGTTTGCTTATAAAATGGCTGAACAAGGTTTTAGTGTTCTTGTAATTGAAAAAAATCAACCTGAAAATGTTTCAAGGGAATATGATGTTTTCCACATGGGCGAAAAAGATATGATTAAATTCGACCTTTTTATTCCTGAAGAAGGCGACCCATTGCGTGAATTCCGTTTTTCTCATTCTACAATGGTTTCACCTTTTGGAAACCATCCAAAAGCTTGTGCTGAAGAGCCTGTAATTGGATTACATAAACACGATTATATTATGGCAATGGCTGACCGTGCTAAAAAAGCAGGTGCAGAAATCATTTATGGTGCATCCTTTACAGATTTTATTTATGAAAATAATAAAATTGTAGGTGCAAAATATACTACTGCTGAAGGCAAATATGAAGCATATTCACGAATTGTTGCTGATTGTTCAGGTATTCCTGCAGTAGCACGTACAAAACTTCCTGATGATTCGGTTGTAGGCAACTTTAAACTTACAAATAAAGATATTCTTTATGTTGTACTCTATTATGCAGAGTATCTTAAAAATGACTTTAATCCTCGTGATTTAGATGGTTTCTTTATGCAATACAAATCATGGTCTGCGCCATCTGATAACCCTAACGGAGCAATTCTTGGTATTGGTGCGTTCTATGGGTATGATTATGCCGAAGAAATCTTCAAAGAAGACTTTATGAAGAATGTGAATTTCCCAGAATATAAAGTTGAACGTGTCGAAAAGGGTATGACACCTTATCATACATCAGTTTATTCACTTGTTGATGACGGATTTATAGCGTTAGGTGACGCTGCTTGCCATACAAAGCCTACTTGTGGTGAAGGTTGCACTTCTTCACTTGTGGCAGGTGAAATTGCAGTTGAAGTTATCTCAAATCTTCTTAAATCTGATAAATACCTTACAAAAGAGAGAATGTGGAGTATTAACAAGCGTTATATGACTGCACAGGGTAAAGATTTCGACTCGATGCGACCAATCCTTATGGCCGTAATTTCAATGAATTATGACGAGGCTGAATATCTTTTCGCAAATGATGTTATATTTAGTGAAAAAATCCTTGGTGGAATGGATACAGGACTTAACTTGTCTTGTAAAGATATTTCAGACATCGTAAAAGGTGTGGCAAAGGGTATTGCAATGGGGAAAATTAAACCTGCTACTATCGGTAAGTTACTTAAAGGTCTTGGACTTGGTGATAAAGTAGGAAAACTTTATGATAATTACCCTGAGCAGTATGAAGATTTTGCAGACTGGAAAGCAAAAGCAGATAAATTATGGGCAGAAATCGGTCCTGTTGCAGATACTTGTGACCCTAAAATCCTTAAAAAATTAGGATACGAATAAATAGTTAAATAATAAATAAGCACGGATTGATTTTAAGTCATTCCGTGCTTTTAATTTGTTTATTTTTTCGCATTTTTTAAGTGTAACTCTTTAAGTCCGTCAACTTCGTCGCAAATTTCCTTAAGATTACAGGTTGAACAATCAAACATAATATTATCAAAAATGTGATTTAATGCAGATGTTGTCTGACTGATTTTCTTTGCAAAAGAGTTCAGCCTTTCAAAATCATCATAATCAGTAACAAAATAGATTTCAGCACTTTTTACATATGAAAATTTAAGATATTCCTGTAAAAGTGTATTGCCGTAATTTGCAAAAGTAATGCCAGATTTTATAGTCTTTTTACTTACCCTTATTTGCTCTCGCATATTAAGTGCAGATGCTCTTGTCATAAATCCATCAACAGATAAGTGGTATCTTAACGCTTCTAACTCTTTAATCTTATTGAAAGTGTCTTGCTCATTCTCAAAATCTTCAACTTGAATAAAAACAAATTTGCCAAAAGGGGAGTCAGCCTTGATTTCGTTAAGGTCATTGCCAAGTAAATACACTGAATTTGAAAATTTAATATCACTTGACACTGCAAGACTGCTTACGCAAGGTTTATTGTTTCCACCAAGTTCAAATGCTGTATCTGATAAAAAAATTACAGAGTTTTTATTACTGACATTCAACGAAATATCACTTAAAACTGCTTTTGCACTACTCAAACTGCTTTTAATTTCATTGATAAGGTTATTATATAATCTCATTATAATTTCTTATCTCTCTTCATTTTGTCATAGTGTTTCTGCAACCAATCATAAACAACTCTTACAAGTTTCATATCAAGGTTAAACCAGTAAATTGCAAAAGTTATAAGAAAAAATGCAAGAACAACACCAAGAATTATAAATAATACTTCCATATCAGTTCTCCTTTGCAAGTCCCTTTTGACGTGCATATTCTGCTGCGCCTAAAGCACCCATAAGCTGAGGGTCAGTCTTTAACTCAACAACATTAATTTTAAGTACTTTTTCAATAGCCTTTTTAAGACCATCGTTCTTTGCACATCCGCCAGTAAGAGTGATACTGTCAACTGCACCTGCTTTTTTAGCCATAACAAAACAACGCTTTGCAACTGCTAATTGAATACCTGCTGCGATTTCATCCATAGGTTTGCCTTCGCCAACAAGAGAAATAACTTCACTCTCTGCGAAAACTGTGCATTGTGCAGTAATTGGAATAGTATTTTTAGCATTAAGTGAAAGTTTTGAGAATTCAGGTAATGTCATTTCAAAAGCATTAGCCATAGCCTCATAGAATCGACCTGTACCTGCAGCGCATTTGTCATTCATAGCAAAGTTTTTAACTGTACCATCTGTGTCGATAGAAATGCCTTTAACGTCTTGACCACCAATATCAATAATTGCTTTAACTTCTGGGTTTGTAACGTGAACACCCATAGCATGACAACTGATTTCAGAAATGTTTTCGTCAGCAAAAGGAACTTTATTACGACCATAACCAGTACCAATAAGATAAGAAAGCTCTTTTGCAGAATTTAAGCCTTCAACTTGTGCTACTGCATCATTAAGTGCAATTTCAGCACTCTGAACAGGGTTAATTTTACTTCTATTTGTAACGTTAGCAACCATGTTGCCATTTTCATCAAGAATTACGCATTTTGTATATGTTGAGCCAACGTCGCATCCACCAAAATATTTCATAATATTATCTCCTTTACCAAGCTAAATCGTCTTCAAAGTCTACAAGAGATGGGTCAACAGGTTCCTCTTGTAAAACGGTTTGCATATATTTGTTAATTTGGTCACGCATTTCTCGTCTTGAGATAGTGCGTGGGTCCATAAGGTCTTGCTTAACCCAGATAAAGTTTACATTTCTTTCTCTTGCTTGGTCATCAAATATACCTGTAAGACCGTCCATACCTTTGCAAGAAATCTGGTCATACATAATTACTGTATCAGCATTATATTCGTCAACAATTCTCCAAAGCTCGTCAACAACGTTTTGGTAACCACCTTTGGTGTGCTTTCTCATAATTGAACGCTGATAAGTTTTTGCAAGGTCCTTAAGTGCCTGCTCTTTGTCATCAGTGTTGATAGGAAGATATGAAATCATAGTTTCCATATCCATAACTACATTTACGCCCCAACAATTTTCAAGCCAGTTTGCAAGGCTTGTGTAATAGTTAGCAGGGCAGGACCAAACAACTGCTCTGTGACGCATTTCTTTTGACACAGGAGTTTTCTTTTCATACGCCTTCATCATTATCTTGTTAACTTTTTTGTCAACCTTAAGGAACTTCTCATTTGAGCCACCTGAAAGGTTGAAATAGAAAATTCTGTAAAGCCAGAAACAAGCACCTGTCATCTGTGGGTAATCAGTTCTGTTAATATCCCACTTTTGAAGTTCATATTCAAGTTGCTCATTATACATTTTCATTCCATTGAAAAATGCGTCCCAATCAAATTTTTCGCCGGTCTGTTTTTCAATGAATTCGATAAGAGACTTGATTTCGTCAACACCATATTCCTGAACATCTTCTCCGTTATAGCGAAGTGGAACACCAAAACAATGAGTAGGCAACTGAAGACGTCTGTCAAGGAAAGATGAGTTCATAATTGAACCATCACAAGGCATATTTGTACCAATCATACAACAACCCATTTTTGGATAATCATCTTCGATTGCAACACCTGCCTCAGCACTTGGAAGGGGACAAACGTCAGCAGGAACACCGAAACTTTCTGTTACTTCAAGGTAAGGTGGTGTAATTTGCTGGTCAACCATTGAAGATAAGAAAATAGGTAATGTTTGCAAAGGCATTGGCTGAAGATTAGGAAAGCCTAAGAATACCTCATTAGGAACGATTTCATCAGTAAGTACGATTTTCTTTGATAACTTGTTGTTTGGATTGATTTTTTCATCGGCACGGAAAGAAATATTAATAAGCTTTGTTGTGTGCTTAACAATCATATTGTAGTGAAGATGGGCAATCCTTAACTGTGGACCACGAAGACCTGCCACGTGTCTGTCAACAAAAGACGGAGCAGAAAGATAAGAAGCCATCCAACGATAACGCCATAAGCCTTTTACTGTGGAAACAGGCGCTTTAAGTACCATTTTAATCATATCTTTCCAAGTAATCAACCAACGGTAGTAGTCATACATTGTGTCCTTAAAGCCACGCCATTCTCTGTGCTTTAATATGGCAGTATGTTCTTTATAAAGTTTACCGTAATTAGCCATTATTCTTTCCCTCCTTTGCTTTTTGGATTTTCTTAATTTCAAGACTTTCAACAAATGCTTGAACACGAGTTCTTAATTGCCCTGAAGCTGATGCAGTGTATTGTCTGTCAACAGCAGCAGTAGGTACACCATAGTCTCCACTCATAACGTAAGATGCAAGCGCACGCTCATAACCCCAATATTCGCAGAATTTAAGTTGTTCATACATAACGCCGTCAGCATTGTATTCTTCAACAAGATATTTTACGTAATCGCGTCTTTCCTGCACTTTTTCGTGACTCATATATCTTGGACATTGACTTGTCTTCATATAGTGAAGTGCAATTTGTGTAAGAACATCCTCGCCATCATTAATAATAATTTCTTCACGACCTGGTAGTGAACCAAAACAGAAACGGTCTGCAACAACAAGTGCGCCACTATCTTCAATAAGTTTTGTAAAGTCAGGGTCATCCATTTCAGAACCTACTACAACAATTTTTGCACGATAATTCTTTTTAGCGTCTGGTTCACGAGTTTTAAGTTCTTCTGCAGTTTCACGAAGTTTATCAAGAATTAAATACTTTGGACAACAGTATGTAGCAAGACAAAGCACATGAAATTCATATCCTGTAATTCTTGGGTTTTCTTCTTTTCTATATTCGCCGATTTCGGTGATGAGTCGGCAGATTTCATTGTGTTCTGCAACTGCTTTTCTTAACGAATCATCACTTGTGTCAATACCGTAAACTTCGTGAAGTTTGTCAAGAACTTTAAGTTTTAATTGTTTTGTGTAGTGCTTAACTGTGTGTTCTTCAATTTTGAACGGAGCATCTACGAAACTTACAAAAAACTTGTCGTTAGGAACAAGTTTAAGTAATTCAAAATGTTCATAACATCGGTTCATTTCAGAACAAGTTTCAGAACCGATAAGTGCAGATAAAAAATTGTATCCACCCTCAATGCCTCTTTCAAGTAAAGCCTTTGAATAGCCACAAAGGAAAGAACTCATATAATAAGTCGCAATATCCATTGAGCCTGTTCTTGGCGCTCTAAGTCTTACTGAAAAACAGTTATCAAGATTAAGCAAAACTTCAGGAATATGATAGCAAGTATATGCTATAGCTAATTTTCCATCGTTTGTTGCTTGTTTTACAAGGTCATTATTTGCTTCTTGTAACAAGTTTTCAAAATAGATTAAATGCTTTAAATCCTTCATTTATATAACCCCTACCTTATTAAGTGCATTTTTAACACCTTTTACCACGTTTGATTCTGCAGGAAGATTAAAAATGTTTTCTCCCTTAATATCGAATACTGATAAGTTCTTGTCATCTGCAATGTAGCTGAGTACAGGAATACCATTTGTATCGATATAATCTTTAAGACTTTCGTCAGCCATGCGATTAACGATTACACCAATTTTTTCATACATAACAAGTTCGTCTGCAACATTCTTGATTGTATTTATAACCTGACAACCTTTTTTGCTTGGGTCTGTAATAAGGAACAGGTGAGTAACCTTTTCCATAACTCGACGGTTAATCTGCTCAATTCCTGCTTCACCGTCAATAACAACATAATCAAACTCATTAGAAAGGATTGAAATTACTTCCTTTAAGTATGAATTGATTTTGCAATAACAACCCGCAGTTTCAGGACGACCAACTGCTATAAAAGAGTAACCATCAGTCTCAACAAGTGCATCAAAAATTCTATATTTTGCTTCACCCAAAAGCTCAATAGCAGTTCTTGTATCACCCTCATCAACAGACGCAATAATTTCTTTTCTAATGTCGTCAATGGTCATTTCAACATCGATGCCCAAAGCAGTTGAAAGACCAACTGCAGGGTCAGCGTCAATGGCTAAAATTTTCTTGTCAGGATACTTTTCTACAAGGCATCTGACAATAGTTGCAGAAAGTGATGTTTTACCAACTCCGCCTTTACCTGCAACTGCAAGAATAGTTGCTTTTTGTTCCATAATATCACCCTACTTAATTGCTTTTGGCATATTCCATTTAAACGCCATAGCAAGTACTCTTAAAATAAATGTTACTGCTAAACCAATAATCATAGCAAGACTATCTTCAATACCTATGTTCCAACCGTATATATACAACAAGTAATAAGTGGATGCGCCCGCAATTGCAGCAATAGCATAAATTCGCTTTACTAATACAAAAGGTGTTGAGTTCGTAAGCACATCACGAAGCATACCACCACATATACAGGTGATTGCACCACAAGTAATACTTATCAAAGCGTTATCTTCATAGCCTTGTTCAAATGCAACTTTAACACCCATTACTGCAAAAATACCAAGACCTAGTGCGTCAAAAATATCGTTTACATGTTCAATTCTTGCTTCATTCTGTAAATATGTATTACTGAACTTTCTGGCAAAAAGGAATACAATAATTGAAACGATTGTAGAAAGTAAAAGGAATTCTTTTGAGTTAAAGAATGTAGGAGGAGTAAAACTGAAAATAACATCTCGTGTAAGCCCTCCACCAAGCGTTGTAATAATTGCAAGAAGTATTACGCCAAAAAGGTCAGTCTTTCTTCTTATTGCAACCATTGCACCTGAAACTGAAAATGCAACAACACCAATAGATTCAATAATTGTATAGAATAACTCCATCATGCATCTCCTAAATTATTACTTTATTTATAGTATAAAGCCACATTGTTATAATTTTAACACGAAAGAATGAAATAGTAAAGCAAAAAACAAAAAATAAAGCCACAAATTGAAATAATTTGTAGCAATATATTCTATTGAATATCCAATATTTGTGTAATGAAATATTTTCGTTCTAGTAGTATGATTATATTGTATATCAACTCATAAAGATATCACATAATAAAAGCATTATTACACCTGAAATTCCACCAATTGAAGAAATACCAAGCGTCCATGTATTTATGGGGATATGTATAGTAATATATTTACCAATCAGGTTGACTGCGAATAATGCGCAAATCCCTTGTAAAGCAGTAAACAATAATGCTGTAAAAAATCTTTTTGATTTGAAATATGCAATAAATATAACAACAAGGTATATAGCGAGAAAGATGCCAAGCAGAAATTTACCTGAATTCATTTTAAGCCTCCTAAAAAAGTATTGGACATATTATTTTTATTATTTTAATGCTTAAATTATACCTTGAAACATACAATAGATTAGTAAAATAATTGGAGTGAATAATATGACTGAAACAAAAACTACTTACGAACAATTTTGCACACATCAGGGTAAAAATATTGTTATGGAACTGATTATGTATTCAGACGGCACAAGAAAAATAAGATGTACCAATAGCACTTGCCCTCATAATAAATCAAATTGTCAGAACAAGTTAATTAAAAATAATTGAAAACATTATTGACCGATTGAGAAAAAAACAGTATAATATCATAAATGCGAATTATAACTAAATTTTTATATAGCGGTGATTTTTAATGCAGAAGATTGTTGATTCGGTTTACGATATCATCGCATTCTCAAATGGTATCATTTTTACAAAAAAAAGAGTCCTTGAAAACGGCTCTGTCAAAGTTAATTTTTACGGATATGATATAAAAAGAATGCAAAAAACTCCAGTTACAAAAAGTGTTTATCTTTTGAATAAATACGGTCCGGAGTATAAAAAAATAGCAGAACAGTTAGGCGATTATGTTTCTTGTGATGCTGATATTTTCCCATCAAAACAGGTTGTAGTTGTTTACCCAAGTGGTGAAACAGGTCTGTTTTCACCTAATGGTGATATGGTTTGGTCAAGTGACTTGTCATATCAGGGGGCAGAAATCAACGGAGTTGTTTGTGATGGCAGACAAATCTGGAGTGTTGTCCCTGAAAATAATTGTGTAGTGAGTTACTCGATTTCACATAAAAAGTTCAGTATGCGAATTGGCTCAAAGGATTCAACTTCATTCAATAATCCTGTTTCAATCTCAAAATACGATAATGAGCTTTTTATCTGCAATAAAGGTTCAAATAAAGTGAGAACAATAAATCTTAATGACTATTCAGTAAATGATTTCAGAATTTTCGACGAGCCAGTATATAAATACTTGCGTTCTTGTGGTAAAGAAATCGTATTGCTTGAGTCAGGCGTTTATGTATTATAATTTTGTTGAAAATAAAGGAGAATAAAAATGAGTGAAGAATTTAATCCTGATTTAGTATCAGTTATTGATGAAAATGGTGTTGAACACGTTTTTGAAGAACTTGACAGAATAGAAACAGATACAGCAAAATATGTAGCACTTCTTCCTGTTTATGATGAAGCTGAAGAAATTTTAGATGATGACGGTGAACTTATCATTCTTAAAGTTTGTGAAGAAGATGGCGAAACATATCTTGAGCCAATTGAAGACGATAACGAATTTAACGAAATTGGCAAGATTTTTGAAGAACGTCTTTCAGAATTATTTGAATTCAACGAGGAAGAATAATACCATTCAAAACTAAATACACCCTGCGAAGCACGACAACTGCAAATGATATTAACCCAACACACTATAAAAGGGAGCTTGTACTCGGTTTATTGGGAGCAGACCTCCCGTCAATGACGGACGAAGGGAGCACAGATATAAAACGGAAAGCACCCACCTGCATTAACACGCAGGTTAGTATTCATTGCAACCGACTTTGCGGGGCACTTAACAGATGCTTTTAGTATCTGTTATTTTTTGTTTAAATATATTAAAAATTACCAATAATTTACTCATAAGGAGTGAATTTATGAAAAAGACTATATTTAGAATTGAAGTTTCATTATTGATTGCACTGATTATATGTGGTGTACTTAATATTAATGCTTTTTCTCAACAATGCGATAGTATAAGAGAAAAAATGTTAAGAATGCATGTGATTGCAAATTCAGATAGTGAAGAAGACCAACAATTAAAACTTAAAGTTCGTGATGCAGTATTATCTGCCGGTAAAGATATTTTTGACGGAAGTGTAACTTCTAAAGATGCTGAAGAAAAAATAACACCATACATTGATTATCTTGAAAATATTGCACTAAATACTATTAAGAATGAGGGGCTTGATTATAGTGTAAAAATTACGGTTGAAAACGAATACTTTAATACACGAACTTATGATAATAGCGTTACTTTGCCAGCAGGTCACTATAACGCTATTAAAGTCATAATAGGTGAGGGTAAAGGTCAAAATTGGTGGTGTGTAATGTTCCCCCCAATGTGTTTGCCAACTTCAGTTGCAGAGTGCGAAATATCAGATGTTTTAACTGAAGATGAAACCGAAATTGTAACTGATACCGAAAAATACAAGTTCAAATTTAAGGTATTGGAGATTATTGAAGAGCTATTTAATAATAAATAACCCTTTACAAGTGCTATTCACTTTTGGTAAAATATAATAGCAATATTTATTCTTGCAAAATATTTCCAAAGGGGATTTGAATTTATGCCACTTGTATTAGCACACAGAGGCGCCAATAAAGTTGCACCTCAGAATACTATACCTGCTTTTATAAAAGCACTTGAATTTAATGCTGATGGAATTGAAACCGATGTTCATTTGTCAAAAGACGGTGAGATTGTAATTTGTCATAACTATACTGTTGATGAAACATCAAACGGTAAAGGTTTTGTTGACGAATTAACACTTGCCGAGCTTAAAGCGATGGACTTCGGTTCTTATTTTAATAAAGATTTTTCAGGGGTAAGTTTGCCTACATTATCTGAACTTTTAGATGTTGTTAGAAAAATGAAACTTATCAATATTGAAATCAAACCACCCAAAAAAGATAATGACCTTGTTAAAAAGGTTGTTGAAGAAATTAATAAATATGGAATTGTAGAAAATTCTATTGTGTCTTGCTTTGACCCTGAATGTGTTCGTTTAGTTAAGGAGTTTGACAGTAACATAAAAACTGCTCTTCTTTATGAAAACGATGACCTTGGTCGTGAAATTATGAATTTCGGTGTAGCAAAATATTGTAAGCAGTTGAATGTTAACGCTGCTCATCCTCATAGAAAACTTATAAGAGAAAATGAAATCATTGAACTTCACAATCTTGGTATGGCGGTTAATCCTTGGACAGTTAACCTTGAAGAAGATATTATTAGATTAACTGAGTGGGGTTGTGATGCATTGATTTCTGATGTTCCTGATTATTGTAGAAAAGTATTGGAGGGTATAAAATGAGCAAACCAAAGTATAGTATTATTCCTAAACCGCAAAAATACACTGTGAATGATGGTACATACACGGTTACACAAGATACTGCAGTTCTTTGTATTCCTGAGTTTATCAAGGCAGGAAAGTATCTTTCAGGTTTTCTTAAAACCAAAACGGACGCAAATGATGGTTCAATTAAATTTAATAAAGATGCGTCTCTTAAAAGTGAAGCATATAGATTAAAAATCGCAACAGATGGTATTACAGTTTCTGCGTCTGATGAAAATGGTGCATTTTATGGTGCTGTGACTCTTAAAATTATGCTTATGCAGGCGAAGAGTTCTGACGGTGTTGCTGTGCTTAATTGTTGTAGTATTTACGACTATCCTAAATATTCATATCGTGGTGGTATGATGGATGAAGCTCGTCACTTTTTTGGTGTAGAAGCTGTAAAAAAAGCCCTTGATAATATGGCGCTTTTAAAACTTAACAAATTTCATTGGCATTTGTGCGATGACCAAGGCTATAGAATTGAAAGTGAAGAGTTTCCACTTCTTAATGAAATCAGTAGTAAAAGAAAATACGAGTTGCTTTGTGGATGTAATAACCTTGCATTTCCTGAACTTAAAAAAGGTGGTAACGAGTATTTTTATTATTATAAAAAAGATGAAATCCGTGAAATTGTAGAATATGCAAGCAGTTTGTGTATTGATATAATTCCGGAAATTGATTTACCGGGTCATACTGTTGCTATTCTTGCAGCATATCCTGAACTCTCCTGTCTTAAAGGCGAATACGAAGTATTTTGTGAAAATGGAATTACAAAAGATGTGCTTTGTGCAGGTCAGAACGAAACTTATGATTTTGTTGAAAAACTCTTAACTGAAGTATGCGAATTATTCCCATATAAATATTTTCATATGGGTGGCGACGAAGCATCAAAAGGTCATAAGATATGGGAAAATGAATGCTCTGTATGTCAACAAAAAATGAAAGAACTCGGTATTGAAAAAGGCAAAGATTTACAGGTTTATTTTAATAATCGAGTTAACGATATGCTCAAAAATCTTGGTAAAGCAAGCATTGAATGGAATGACGGTATAGGCGAGAATACTGATACTGATATTGTAGGTCAGTATTGGATTTATCGTAATCCTGCTTGGGCAAAGCGTGAAAATGATAAGAGAAAATTTATTGTTTCGCCTTGTCCTACCTTGTATTTTGACTTTTCTCATGCTCAAGTGCCACTTAAAAAGGTTTATAACTATAATGTGGCAAAGTCCGGCTTTGTAAACGAGAAAAATGTTCTTGGTGTTGAATTTGAATCTTGGGCAGAGTGGATTGATACATACGATGCTTGGGAGTTTTCTGTGTACCCAAGAATTTTTGCTCTTGCAGAAGTAGCATGGACCGAAGATAAATTCAAAAACTATAAGGATTTCTATAAACGACTTGATTTTTTCAAGATGTATATGCAATCAAAAAATATTAATTATTCTAGACTTGAAAAGAAGAAATTCGGAGTTAAAAACCGTTCGGTTTACCATCTTGGTAATCGTGGAGCTGAATTTGCATATAACGAAAAAATTAAAAAAGGGGAATAATTATGAAAAGAATAATTTCCATATTATTAGTTATTGTGCTTTTATTTTCATTAACGGCTTGTGGTTCTTTTAAGAATAATAATGATAAGAGTTTTAGTATAATGGAAAATGCTGAAATTATAGGTGACTTAAAAGGTGTTGTTGCAGCAGAGGGAACTTTTATTGAAGTTCGTTTTGCAGAAGAAACTACTTTTGATACCGTAGTTCTTAAAGAAAAAGACAATCAAATTGATAAATTCTCAATCTGGATTGAAGACGAAAACGGAGAATATAAGTCAATATACCAACAAGATAGAGTTGGTGAGTATAGATATTGTGAAATCGGTGAGCATACTGCAAAATCACTTAAAATTTGTATTAACTCATCAAATGAGAGTCAATATAACCTTAAAAGTATTGATGTACTTAACGTTAAAGAAAATAGAAATGAAGAGTTTCGCATAACTTCATATCTTGTTTGCCAATGGTTTTATGGTAACGAAAATATAGACACTAAAAAAATGAATACTTTAACAGATATAATTTTGTTTGGCGTTGCAAGATTTGATGAAAACGGAAATGTTTATCTTCAAGACCTTGATATTAATGGCGAAATGGTAGATGGCGAAACAATCTTCAATGATATTATTAAAGACATTAAAGAAACTAATCCTGATGCAAAAATTCATTGTAATATTTTAGGCCCAGATGGTGTGGATTCTGACGACAAAGAAAGACTTCATAGTCTAGCATTTGTTGATAACGGAGACACTTTGACTAAAAATATTCTTAATCTTTTAGAAACTTATGAATTTGATGGAATATTCTTTGACTATGAATATCCCTATAAGCCAGAAAGCGTAAATGACTATTCCGATTACCTTGTGAAACTTGATTCACAATTAGGTGATTATATTCTTGGTGCTGCATTCTCACATTGGAGTTCCAATATATCAAAAGATGCTATTAAAGTGCTTGATAGAGTGGAAATTATGGCATATGATAATATGGGTGAGTATAATGCCCACGCTGAATTTGCAACTGTTGGTGGTGCAATGGCAGTTAAGGATTTCATTAAACGTGGTTATGACTTGTCAAAATGTGATTTAGGATTGCCATTTTATGGAAGAACTCACGGTGGCGAAGAAGCATGGCCATCTTATGCTCAAATTGCAGGAGATTTAGAGAATAATCCATTCAAAAATACTGTTGCAAAATCTTATATGAATGGCGTTACAAGTGGCGATATAACTACCAGTTTTAATGGTGTGCAGATGATTAAAGATAAAACTGCATTTGCAAATGACTATGGTCTTGGTGGAGTAATGGTGTGGCACTATACTTGTGATGTGGATTATGAAAGTGATTTATCACTCTTCAAAGCAGTACAAACTGCACTTGAGACTAGAAACTAGATGCAAAAAAGCCGTGCTTTTCAGCACGGCTTAATCTTTGTGAAATATTAAGAATTAAAGAGCGTTTACAATGTCTCTTGTATCTCTTGCAATAACAAGTTCTTCGTTTGTAGGAAGAACATAAACTTTAACTTTTGAGTTTGCTGTTGAAAGTTCGCCTTCAGCACCCTTAACAAGAGTCTTACCATATTCTTCGTCGATTTCAATTCCAAGGAATGTAAGTTCTTTACAAACCTTTGCACGAATATCATCAGCGTTTTCGCCGATACCACCTGTGAATACGATAGCATCAATACCGTCCATAGCAGCAGTGTAAGCACCGATATATCTCTTAATCTGATATGCAAGAATGTTTCTTGCAAGTGCACATTGCTTGTTACCTTCAGCAGCTGCAGCCTTTACATCACGGTCATCTGATGAAAGACCTGAAATACCAAGAATACCTGACTTTTTGTTAAGAAGTGTATCCATTTCCTTAACTGAAAGGTTTTCTTTTTCCATAATGAAAAGAATCGCTGATGGGTCAACAGCGCCACAACGAGTACCCATAATAAGACCATCAAGTGGTGTAAGACCCATTGTTGTATCAATTACTTTACCACCTTTAACTGCTGTGATTGATGAACCGTTACCAAGGTGGCAAGTAACAATCTTAAGGTCTTCAATGTTTTTGCCCATTACTTCTGCACATCTTGCACTTACAAAGCGATGTGAAGTACCATGAAAGCCGTATTTACGAACTTGATATTTCTCGTAGAACTCATAAGGTACAGGGAAAGTGTATGCTTCAGCAGGCATTGTGCTGTGGAAAGCATTATCAAAAACTGCAACCTGAGGAACTTCTTTACCAAAGAGCTCGATACTTGCATTAATACCCTGAATATGTGCAGGATTGTGAAGTGGAGCAAGAGCACACATTTCTTCAATGCCCTTAATAACCTCATCAGTTACAAGCATACTCTTGTTGAAAAGAGAACCACCCTGAACAACACGATGACCAACAGCTGTAATTTCGCTGATATCATCAATAACTTTGTATTCGCCCTCTGTAAGAACCTTTTTAACCTCAGCAAATGCTGCTGTGTGGTTGCTCATAGGAGTTTTGTATTCAATTTTTTTGCCGTCTGGTGTTTTGAAGCTGATACATGAGTCATCAGCACCAACTCTTTCGCAAATACCTTTTGCGATTACGCTTTCATCATTCATATCAATAAGCTGATATTTAAGTGATGAACTACCTGCGTTAATAACAAGAACTTTCATTATTTACATCTCCATTCAAAAAATTTCTTGAAGTAATATCAAATCTGTATTATTATATACTTATATTTGTTGAATTTCAAGGTTTCTTTTACCAAATATTTGAAAAAAGAGGTAAATTTATGTCCGTAATAGGAATTGTTTGTGAGTTTAATCCTTTTCACAATGGTCATAAGTATTTAATTGACGCTGTCAAGAATGACGGCGATATTGTTGTATGCGTTATGAGTGGTAACTTTGTGCAAAGGGGAGAGCCGGCAACTTTTCCGAAGGAATACAGAGTAAAATCAGCACTTATGAATGGTGCCGACGTTGTTCTTGAATTACCATTTTTATATGCAACTGCAAGTGCAGAGATTTTTGCGTCAAGTGCTATTAAAATCTTAAATTCATTTGGTTGTGATAAAATTGCATTCGGCACAGAAAACACCACTCTTGTTCAAATCGAAAATGCAGTTGAAATTTTATTATCAAACGATTTTGATAATAAAATCAAAAAGCATCTTGAAAGTGGAGTTAGTTACCCAACTGCAAGACAAATGGCGTTTGATGAATATAATTGCGATTGCGATATTTCTTCGCCGAATAATATCCTTGCAATTGAATATATAACCGCTATTAGAAAGAATAACTACAATATTAAACCTATAACAGTAAATCGCAAGGGCGCAAATTATAACGACAATTTTGCAGTTGACGATTTTGCATCTGCAACACATATCCGTAACCTTATAAATGATGGTTGTGATTTTCAAAAGTATGTACCTGATAATGCATATCAAATCTATAAAAATGCGTTAGTAAATGGTGAATATCTTAATGTAGAAAAATTTAATATTTCGGCACTTTCTATTTTGCGTTCAACAAATACAATAAACCCTGAAATTGCTAATATGGATGAAGGTCTTGAAAATAGGATAACCTCATCTATTAAAACAAGTGTTAATCTCAACGAAATTTATGATAAAGCTAAAACAAAGCGATTCACACATTCAAGAATAAGAAGAGCAGTGTTATCTGCAATTATGAATGTAACAAATGACGACTTAAAAATTTCTGTGCCATACTGTAGATTATTAGGCTTTAATACACAGATTAGCAGTAAATTTGGTGAACTTGTTAAAAAATGTAGTTTGCCTTTTGTTGTGAATTATTCTGACATTGTTAATCTTAATTCAAATAGTGCGTTGAGGGTGTTTGAATTTGAAAACAAATCTACTGATTTATATAATCTTGCCTTGCAAAAAACCGGTAATTGTTCAACAGAAATGACATATTCTGTTATTAAAACGAAATAATTTGCAGGAAATCTTGCAAAATACTTGATTTTCAATATGAAAAAATGATATTATTTTACGTGTTGAATTTATATTCAGGAGTTGTTTTCGTGAAAAACTTTATTTTGTCAAAAGTTGATATAAAAACTAAAAAATTGTCTAAAGGTCATAAAAAGTTGGTTGCGTATATTACTGAAAATTATGATAAAGCAGCTTTTATGACTGCGTCTAAATTAGGTGAAAAAGTAGGCGTAAGTGAATCTACTGTTGTGCGTTTTGCAACTGAGATGGGATTTAAGGGTTATCCTGAACTCCAAAAAGAACTTCAACAAATGATAAAATCAAAGCTTACTGCTGTTCAGCGAATGGAAGTTTCAAGCACACTTATAGGCGAACAAGATGCTATTAAAAAAGTTCTTAATGGTGATATCGAGCTCATTCGTAATACTCTTGAACAACTTTCAACAGAAGAATTTACAAAGGCAGTTGAAACTATTAATAATGCAAGAAAAATATACATACTTGGTGTTCGTAGTTCAGCAGCACTTGCAAGTTTCCTTTATTTTTACTTAAATCCGGTATTTGAAAATATTGTGCTCATTGATACTTCAAGTGGTAGTGAAATGTTTGAGCAGATGTTCAGAATAAGTGAAGAAGATGTTTGCGTTGCAATTAGTTTTCCAAGATATTCAAAACAAACTATCAACGCACTTCGTTTTATAAATGACAGAGGTACAAAAATTATTGCAATTACCGATTCTGCTGATTCGCCAATTGCTGAATACGCTGACAATCTTCTTGTAGCAAAAAGTGATATGGTATCAGTTGTCGATTCCCTTGTAGCACCTTTAAGTCTTATAAATGCACTTATTGTTGCAGTAACATTCAGTCGTCGTGACGAAGTATATAACAATTTTAATAAACTTGAAAGCATTTGGGACGAATATCAGGTTTATGACAAGTCAGATGGTGGCGAAAATGAATAAAAAAGTAATTGTAATTGGTGCAGGTGCAGCAGGCACAATGGCAGCAGGCGTTGCAGCTGATAATGGTGCCGATGTGCTACTTCTTGAACGTAATGAAAAAATTGCACGAAAAGTTATGATAACTGGTAAGGGCAGATGTAACGTTACAAATAATGTTGATGATGTTCAGTCATTTATTCAGAATATTCCTGGTAACGGTAGATTCCTTTATAGTGCGTTTTCGTCATTTGATAATCATGATGTAATGGATTTTTTCGAGGACTACGGCGTTGAGTTAAAAGTTGAACGTGGTAATCGTGTTTTCCCTGTAAGTGATAAAGCTGTAGATATAGTTGACGCTCTTAATAAATATATTACTGACACTGGTGTAAGTCGAAAAACGGAACGAGTTATTAGCTTAATAACTGAAAACGGCAAAATTAAAGGTGTGGAAACTGAGTCAGGAAATACTTATTATTCTGATTCCGTTATAATTGCAACTGGTGGACTTTCATATCCTCGTACTGGTTCAAGTGGCGATGGCTATAAACTTGCAAAAAGCGTAGGTCATACTGTTACAGAGTTGAAACCATCATTATCTGCTCTTGTTTGTCGTGAGGGACTTTGTAGTGAGTGTATGGGATTGTCCCTTAAAAATGTTGCAATAAAAGTTTATGATACGAAAAAGAAAAAAGAAATCTATGACGATTTTGGTGAAATGCTTTTCACACACTTTGGGGTATCAGGGCCAATGATTTTGTCAGCAAGTGCTCACATGCGAGATATGGAGAAAGGCAGATATGAAATATACCTTGACTTAAAACCTGCACTTTCACATGAAAAACTTGATGCAAGAATACTTCGCGATTTTGCAAATAATAGTAATAAATCAATTTCAAATGTTTTAGCACTTTTATTGCCAAAATCTTTAATTTCTCCTGTGTTGAAATCGGCACAAATTAAGCAGTCTGAAAAAATTAATCAGATTACAAAAGAAATGAGAAAAATGCTTGTCGATACAATCAAATCAATAAAACTTACTGTTATGGATTTTAATGATATTTCAGAGGCAATTGTTACAGCTGGCGGCATAAAAGTAAGTGAAATTAATCCTAAAACCATGGAAAGCAAAATCTGTAAAGGATTATATTTTTCAGGTGAAGTTATCGATTGCGATGGTTATACAGGCGGATTTAATCTGCAAATCGCATTTTCAACAGGACATTTAGCGGGTATCTCCGCAAGTAATACAGATGAGGTGTAAATTTATGATTAATGTTGCTATTGACGGACCTGCAGGTGCAGGCAAAAGTACAGTTGCTCGTGCAGCCGCACAGAAATTAGGATATATTTATGTTGATACAGGTGCTCTTTACAGAGCAGTTGGTGTTTATTGCCTTCGTAAAGGTATTGAAACAACAGATGCTGACGGTGTTGGCACAATTCTTAGTGAAATTACAGTTGAGTTAAAGTTTATTGACGGCGTTCAGCATGTTTTCCTTAATGGCGATGATGTTTCAACTGAAATCAGGCTTCCTGAAGCTTCTATGGCTGCTTCAAATGTTTCAGCAATTCCATCAGTTCGTGCATTCTTGTTTGATTTACAACGCGATATTGCTGCAAAGAACAATTGCATTATGGATGGTCGTGATATTGGCACTGTTGTTCTTCCAAATGCTCAGGTAAAAATTTTCTTAACTGCTGATGACACCGAGAGAGCAATGAGAAGATATAAGGAACTTCAGGAAAAAGGTAGCAGTGTAACATATCAGGAAGTACTTGATGATTTGCGTGTTCGTGACTATAACGACTCACATCGTGAAATTGCACCATTAAAACCTGCTGAAGATTCTGTAATTGTTAACACAACAAACTATACACTTGAAGAATCAATTAATAAAATCGTCCAGAC
This sequence comes from uncultured Clostridia bacterium, assembly GCA_937892525.1. Lineage (GTDB taxonomy): Bacteria > Bacillota > Clostridia > Oscillospirales > Acutalibacteraceae > Fimenecus. The sequence goes on along the minus strand of CALAEV010000024.1, from coordinate 26,086 downwards.
TGTTGAGGAGAAATTATAATGTCTGAAAAAGTCAACAATTATAATTTTGGTGAATTTAAAAAACGAAATTTAATGAACGTTATAAGACCTATAGGCAATCTTTTTTGTAAAACATATTACAAAGTGGAGTACATAGGTCTTGAAAATATTGAGCGTAATGATAAATTTATTATTGCACCTAATCATGTTACAGAGTTTGACCCATTATTGATTGCAATGGCGTCTAAGCGTTTGTTCTATTATATTGGTAAGTATGAGTTATTCAAAAATCCATTGCTTGCAAAAGCAATTATTGGGTTAAATGGATTTCCTATTATGCGTGGCAAAGGTGATATGAGAGCAATCAATTATGCAGTTGAGCTTGTTCGTAGGGGGGAAGTGCTTTGCATTTTCCCTGAAGGTACACGTTCTCCAGATGGCGTACCACATGAAGCTAAATCCGGTGTTGGTTATATCGCTCGTCACGCTAGGGCAGATGTTATTCCTACTGCAATTTATATGGAGAACAAAGACAAAAAAGGTTCAAAAGTTATTGTTAAATTCGGTGAGCCAATTAAATATGAAACTATGGGATTTACAGATGGTGGTAAAACGTCTGAAAACAAGCGTGTGGCAAAGAGAGTTATGGATGAAATTGTTCGTCTGTGGGAGGAATGTAAATGAAAATAACTCTTGCTAAAACTGCTGGTTTTTGCTTTGGTGTAAACAGAGCAGTTAATATGCTTTATGATTTGGTTAATGATGGTGTGAATGTGTGTACACTAGGTCCTATTATTCATAATCCACAAGTTGTAGCCGATTTAGAATGTAAAGGTGTTAATATTATTAACGACATCATTGATGCCAGTGAGTGTAAAAAAGTTGTAATCCGTACTCATGGTGTTGAACAGAACGTCCTAACATATTGCGAAAAAAATTCACTTGACTATATTGATGCAACTTGCCCTTATGTGAAAAAAATTCATAAAATTGTGCAAAAAAATTCAACTGAAGATTTACCTGTGCTTATTGCAGGTGACAGAAAACATCCAGAAGTTATTGGTATTAAAAGTTACTGTAACGGTGAATGCTTTGTGTTTAATTCCGTTGATGAATTGGAAGAAATCTTCGAAAATAATAATTTTGATGGTGAAAAACCGTTTGTAGTTGTTTCACAGACAACTTTCAGCACAAAAGAATGGAAAAAATGTGTAAAAAAAATAAAAATACTATATACAAATGCGATAATTTTTGATACAATATGTAGTGCGACCGAAAAAAGGCAGGCAGAGGCTCAGTTATTATCAAAAGAAAATGATGTTATGATAATAATTGGTGGCCGGACAAGTTCTAATACAGCAAAACTTAAATCTGTATGTGAACAAAACTGCCCAACTTATTTGATTGAAACAGCAGAAGAGCTTCAGGACATAGCTTTATGTGATGTTCAGTCAATAGGCGTTACTGCCGGTGCTTCAACACCTGACAGTATAATTAAGGAGGTAATAAGAACAATGTCCGAGAAATTTGAAAACACAAACACAATTAATATGGAGGAAACAGGCTTCGAGCAGATGCTTGAGGAATCATTAAGCGCTATGAGTTCTGACCAGAATGTAGTTGGTACTGTTGTTGGCTTTACTAACACTGAAATTCAGGTTGAAATTGCTGGCAGAAAACATACAGGTTACGTTCCTTTTGAAGAATATAGTGATGACCCAGCAGCAGACCCTAAAGCTGAACTTAAGGTTGGCGACGAAATTAAACTTCGCATTATGAAGACAAATGACGTCGAAGGCACAATTAAACTTTCAAAGCGTCTCTATGACCGTGGCGCTATTTGGGAAGGCCTTGAGGCTGACGACACAATTCGTGAGGGTGTTGTTACAGGTATTGTTGGCGATAACAAAGGTGTATTTGTTCAAAGTGGTGCAGTTAAAGTTTTTGTTCCTGCTTCACTTGCTAAAATGAGAAGAAATGATTCTCTTGAAGACCTTCTCAAAACAACTGTTGAATATAAAATCATTGAAGTTAATAAGATGAGAAGAAAAGTTGTTGGCTCAATCCGTGAAGTTGCAGTTTCAAAACGCAAGGAAATTGAAGATGCTTTCTGGGCAAATATCGTTGAAGGTGCAGTTTATACAGGTACAGTAAGAAGTCTCACAAACTATGGTGCATTCGTTGACCTTGGTGGTGTTGACGGTATGGTACATATTTCTGAACTTTCATGGCAGAGAATCAAGCACCCATCAGAAGTTGTAAGCGTTGGCGATACTGTTGAAGTATATGTAAAAGAACTTGACAGAGAAAACAAAAAAATCTCTCTTGGCTACAAAAAAGTTGAAGATAATCCATGGGAAATCCTTAAACGTGATTATCCGGTAGATAGTGAAGTTGATGCTAAGATTGTTAGCCTTACATCATTCGGTGCATTTGCACAGATTATTCCTGGTGTTGACGGTCTTGTTCACATTTCACAGATTTCACACAAACACATCGGTACACCTGCAGAAGTTCTTAAAGTAGGCGATGTTGTTAAGGCAAAGATTATGGAAATCGATTTTGATAAGAAACGTGTTAGCCTTTCAATTAAAGCTCTTGTTGAGCCACCTGTAGTTGAAGAAACTCCTGCCCCAGAGGTAGTTGAAGCTCCAGCAGAAGAAACAGTAGTTGAAGAATAATTAATCGGCATTAGGCCGTAAGGAAAGGTCAGATGATGCTAAAATATCATCTGACCTGTTTTTTATATGAGGTATTATTATGAAAAAAGGTTTAGCAGTATTATCCGGAATTGCAGCTGCTGGTGCTGTTGGCAGTAGTTTTTTGTATTTTAAGAAAAACAATATTTGTCCTCGCTGTGAAGTGAAAAAAGCCCTTGCAAAAACAAAAATACATTATATAAAAGATGAAATGTATAACAACGGTGCCGCTTTAACTCCACCAATGGGTTGGTCAAGCTGGAATATTTTTAGACATAAAATTGATGAAAATGTAATTCTTCAAATTGCAAAAGCAGTTAAAGAATCAGGACTTGCAGATGCTGGTTACGTGTATATCAATCTCGATGACTGCTGGCAGTCCTCAATGCGTGATGAAAATGGTAAAATGCAAGGGGATTTGACCACATTTCCACACGGTATTAAGTGGCTTGTTGAACAAGTAAATGCTATGGGACTTAAACTTGGTATTTATTCTTCAAATGGTACGCTTACTTGCGAAGATTTGCCTGCTTCACTTTATAACGAAAGAATTGATGCTGAAACATTTGCCGAATGGGGTGTAGAGTATTTTAAATACGACTATTGCCACCATGTGCTTATTCCTACTGATGCACCATATATCGATAGTATTTCTATTGGTGGCGAGGGAATTGATGGCGAACTTGTATTCCCTGCAAAAGATGCAATACTCAAAGGCGAAGCAAAAGTTGTCAACGAAGAGAATGGTAAGTCTTATGTAAAGGGTATCTGTAGTGATATGGGCTCAATAGAGTTCAATAATATTGTCGTACCAAATGATGGCGAATATATTCTTACATTTATTATGAGAAAGAATACTTGTAAAGGTCAGTTCTGTGTTGTAACAGTAAATGATACTGATAAGTACGATTTTCTTATTGCCGAGCAAAAAGCTTTTTCTCGTGAAGGAAGAAGACAGATTAAAGTAAATCTTAAAGCAGGCACAAATAAAATCTTCATTACAAATCCTGTGGGTTCTCCTATGGATAGTGCTGCCATGCAGTATGAAAAAATGGGTAGAGAACTTAAGCGTGCAACAAAGAAGTTTGCAGAAGAGAATAATTGTGAAGAAAAGAAAATTCTTTATTCAATTTGCGAATGGGGACAAAACCAACCATGGAAATGGGGTGGAAAAGCAGGTAATATTTGGCGTACAACCCCTGATATTCAACCAAATTGGGCATCTGTAGTTGGAATTTATGAGGTGAATGTAAGACTCTCAAAATATGCTCAACCTGGTGCTTTTAATGACCCTGATATGCTTGAAGTAGGTAATGGCAAACTTACTGTTGACGAGAATAAATCACACTTTACCTTGTGGGCTATGATGGCAGCTCCACTTATTCTTGGTAATGATATCCGTGATTTTATCAAACCAGATGGTACAGTTGATAATGATAATAAAATTCTTGAAATTCTTACAAATAAAGATGTTATTGCGATTGACCAGGATAAACTTGGTATTCAATGCTCAAGAGTAAAGACAAATGGTGTTACAGACGTGCTTGTAAAACCACTTGAAAACAATGAAGTGGCAATTTGTTTCTTTAACAAAGGACTTTCAAAAATAAAAATGAATTATTCTTTAGCTGATTTACATAATATTGTGAATGTTACATTGCCAAAGGCAGATAAATATGTATGTAAAGAATTGTGGGACAAAACAGAAACAGCAGTAACAGATACTATTTCTGCTGAAGTCCAATCTCACGGTGTAAAGGTCTATAGAGTTTCAGTTGTGCAGTAATTCTTTTCAATACATTAAATGTTTTTAAGACTACAAAAGAAATTATATACCAACAAAAACAAAATGGTAATGAGATTATTCCAAGAAAGTTAAATGGTGTGTTTGTGTAATCCCATACACCCAGATTTAAAGTTTTATTTACAACTAAGCCCACAGTAAATTCTAATGTTGTAATAATAAATGCACCTAACAACGCTTTCTTATAAATTGATGTGTGTTCAAAGGACTCGTTTATAATATAAAGGCACAAAAAAGCAGACCCACCGGTTATAATCATTGACCAGTGTGTGTATCCTCTGAATGCAATTTCAATAAGTCCGTATCCAAAACCACCTATACAAAATAACGATAAATATTTAAGGGAATTCATTATAATCACCTTGACTTATTATTAACACAAACATTTATTTTATGTATAGCATAAAATGGTCAGGGTGGTTATTTGAATAATTCAACAAAGCGTAGTGGCAAAAAGAGAATTCTAATATTAATATTTATTTTGTTGCTCATTTTGATTATAGGATTAATCTTTTTTGAAATTAGAGCAAAACCTGTTATAATTGAGGTGGCGGTTGCGCAATCTGAAAATATTGCATCGGCAATTATAGAGGATGCGATTGTTTCGGTTTTATATGAAAACGATATTACATATTCAACTCTTGTTGATGTTGAAAAAGATAATGATGGCAGAGTAGTTACAGTTAAAGCGGACACAATTAAAATGAATATGTTAAAAAGCAAAATCGGTGCAGAAATTTCAAAGGACATTTTAGATACCGATAGTCGCGAAATCAGTATTCCATTAGGTACAATTCTTGGTATTAGTGCTTTGTCAGGTAAAGGCCCAAAAATTAAAACAACTGTTACATTAGCAAGTAATGTAACATCAACAATAAATAATTCTTTTACATCTGCAGGTATTAATCAGACATTGCACGAAATATACGTGAATGTAAATGCAACTATTTATGTTATTATGCCAAAAAATTCTGCAACGGCAGAGGTTGACTCCAATTACTGTATTGCACAAACAGTTATTATTGGTACAGTACCAGAAACCTTTGCAGATTTTCAAAATAAAGGTGAACAAAATGAGTGATTTTGAACAGAAAAAGTTAAGAGCAGAAGAACTTCGAAAAGAACTTAATCATCATATCTATCGTTACTATGTAGAAAACGAAAACGATATCTCAGATTATGAGTACGATATGCTTATGCGTGAGCTTGACTCGATTGAAAAAGAATATCCCAAATTATTAACTGCAGACTCACCAACACACAGAGTAGGTGGTCAGGCAGACGGTCTTTTCGAAAAAGTTGTTCATACTGTAAAAATGGAAAGTTTGCAAGATGCATTCTCTCATATGGAAGTTCGTGATTTTAATAAACGTGTTAAAGATGTATTTTCATGTGCAGAATATGTTGTTGAGCCTAAAATTGATGGACTTTCTGTATCTCTTGAATATACAAATGGTGTGTTTACTCGTGGTTCAACGCGTGGCGACGGTGTAGTGGGCGAAGATATAACAGCAAATCTTCGTACAATTAAAACAATACCATTACGCCTTAATAAAGATGTCCCTTTTATTGAAGTTCGTGGCGAAGTGTATATGCCTCGCGAAGTGTTCTTAAAGATTGTTGAAAAACAAGAACTTAATGGTGAAAAACCATTCAAAAATCCTAGAAATGCTGCAGCAGGTAGTATCAGACAGAAAAATCCTAAAATCACTGCTGAGCGTAATCTTGATATCTATGTTTTCAATATCCAACAAGTTGAGGGAGTTGAAATTACAGGTCATTATGAATCACTTGTGTTTTTGAAAGAGTTGGGCTTTAAGACAATCCCATTCTTTAATAAATTCAATAACATTGATGATACATTAAAGGAAATTGAGCGAATTGGCGAAATTCGTTATACTTTGCCTTTTGATATTGATGGTGCAGTTATTAAAACTGATAATTTCTCTATGCGTGAAACTATTGGTAGTACTGCAAAGTTTCCTAAATGGGCATTGGCATATAAATACCCACCTGAAGAAAAAGAAACAAAACTTATCGATATTGAAATTAATGTTGGCAGAACAGGTGTATTAACTCCAACTGCTGTTTTTGAGCCGGTACTTATTGCTGGGTCAACTGTCAGCCGTGCAACACTTCATAATGAAGATTTCATTACCGAAAAAGGCATAAGAATAGGCGATACAGTTAAAATTCGAAAAGCAGGGGATATTATTCCTGAAGTTTTGTGTGTAGTAGAACACTCTAATAATTCAACACCATATAAGATGCCTGACTTTTGTCCGTCTTGTAACTCTCCTGTGCATCGTGAAATTGGCGAAGCAGCAATTCGTTGCGATAATCCGGATTGCCCTGCACAACTTTTGCGAGTTCTTATTCATTTCTGTTCTCGTGATGCTATGGATATCGAGGGACTTGGCGATGCAGTTCTAGAGACATTACTCAATAAAGGTTTAATCAGTAAGATTGCAGATATTTATAATATCGACTACGATAAGATTGCTCAACTTGAGGGTATGGGCAAAAAGAGCGCTGACAATATGCGAAACGCAGTTGAAAAATCAAAGCAGAATGATTTGTCAAAACTCATTTTTGCATTTGGTATTCGTCATATAGGTCAAAAGGCTTCAAAATTGCTCTCTGACCATTTTTTGACGCTTGATAATATAATTTCAGCATCTAAAGAAGAAATCCTTAATATTGAGGGATTTGGCGAAATTATGGCTGATTCAGTTGTTGATTTCTTTTCACTTGAACAGACAAAACAAATGATTGAAGACCTCAAAAATTTTGGTCTTAATATGGATAGTCAGCGAGAAATCAAAGATAATCGATTTGAGGGTATGACTTTTGTTCTTACAGGTACTCTTTCAACTTATGGCAGAAAAGAAGCACAAGAGATTATTGAGTCTTATGGTGGTAAAGCATCTTCATCTGTATCAAAGAAAACAACTTATGTTTTAGCAGGAGAGGCAGCCGGCTCAAAACTTCAAAAAGCCACAGATTTAGGCATAGCAATAATCAACGAAGAACAATTCGCTGAAATGGTAAAATAACAAAAGGACGGTTTGATAAAACCGTCCTTTTGTCTTTATAAACCCTTATTATAAAACTCATTCTTAAACCATACATCGTCAACTTCAAACTCTTTATGATTCAAGTATTCAAGTATTCCTGCATCTGTTGTGAAATCAAACACAAGTTTGTATGAATATAAGAATTGCTTTTTATAGCCGTACTTTTTATTTTGTGCATTTGTACCGTATTTTCCATCGCCAAGTAAGGGGTGTCCGATTGATGCAAAATGTGCTCTAATTTGATGTGTTCTTCCTGTGAGCAACTCAACCTCAACAAGCGATAAATCATCAATAGTGTCAATCACATTGTACTTAGTACGAATTTCTTTTGAATCTTCAGTTTTCTTCTTTGAAACAGTCACTTTGTTTTTGCTTTCGTCTTTAACAAGATAGCCTTCAAGAAGTCCGTTCTTTTTCTTAATTTCGCCGTGAACTATGCAAAGATAAAATTTGTGTAACTCACGGTCTTTCATTTTTTGGTTAAGAATACGAAGTGTTTCAGCATTTTTTGCTGCAATAACAATACCACCTGTATTACGGTCAATTCTGTTTACAAGAGATGGCACAAATGAATTTTCATCGTCAGGCTTGTATTCGCCCTTTTCGTAAAGATAACGCTTTATTCTGCCAATTAATGTATCAATGTATTCATTATCGTCAGGGTGGGAGAGTATGCCAACTTTTTTATCACAAAGAATAATGTTATCATCTTCATAAATGATATTCAGATTTTTGGATGCTTTAAGAAAATCATATTTTTCAGGTGCTTTTTCAAAAAACTCGTCATTAATATACATATCAACAACATCCCCGAGATTAAGACGAGTTGAAATCTCAGCGCGCTTGCCGTTTACCTTAATTCTTTTAATTCTTATGTACTTATACATAAGCGATTTAGGAAGTAGGGGAACAGATTTGGTTATAAACTTGTCAAGACGCTGGTCAGCATCATTTTTATTGATTGTAAAACTTTTCACATCTACACCTCAAAATTTATTCAATTAAATATAACATATCAACTTGAAACTTGCAAGAAATTATTATAGAATAAATGTGGTGATATAAATGGAGATAAATAAATTTCATTATAAACAGTTAACAGAACCGAAAAAGATATACATTAATGCAACAACACTTAAAATTCGTGAAAAATTAAATGTTGCATTCAAAACTCCCACAGCTGAAGATGATATGACAGGCATTTTCGGTAAGTTTTATAAGCTTGATAAAATGTATAAAGTAAAATACATATACACTCGTAACAAACAATTGCAACCAATGACTTTTGACAGATATCATTATCTTGTTGATGTAGGTAACGATGAAAATGGTTCATATATTGAGTATGCAATGGTTTATGATAAACTTTATGACCCTTTAATAAGACTCGTTTATATTCTTGCAGTTTTTGGAGTACTTGCTTATCTTTTGTATGCGTATAAACTTGGTGCAATGAATGTTTTTTCTGCAGGGGTTCTTGGGATAATTGTTGCTGCAAGTATTGTGTTAGTCTTTAAAAAATCAAAAGAAAGTAAAGAAGAATGTGTAAAAGCAGAAAATTTATTCAAAAATTTGATTTCAGATATAGATTTTAGTTGACAAAATCTATTTATTAATGTATTATATTAACGTATTAACACTTTAACACACTAAAAAGGAGCTAGAATTATGAAAATGAAAAAAATTCTTGCTGTCGTAATGGCAGTACTTATGATTGCTGTTTGCTTCGCAGGTTGTGGCGAAGACAAAGAAAAGACCGACATGGAATATGTTAAGGAAAAAGGCAAACTCGTTGTAGGTATTACTGATTTCACACCAATGGATTATGAGGACAAAGATGGCAACTGGATTGGTTTCGATGCTGATATGGCAAAAGCTTTTGCTAAATATCTTGGCGTTGAGGTTGAATTTGTTGAAATCAACTGGGACAACAAGATTATGGAACTCGATGGCAAAAACATTGACTGTGTATGGAACGGTATGACACTTACTGACGAAGTAAAGGCTGGTATGGATTGTTCAAAACCTTATTGCAATAATGCTCAGGTTATTGTTGTTCCTGCAGATAAAGCTGACCAATACAAAACAGCAGCAGATTGCAAAGAGCTTACATTCGCTGTTGAAGCAGGTTCAGCAGGTAAAGACCAGGCAGTAGCAAATGAACTCAAATATACTGAAGTTCTTGACCAGGCAACAGCACTTTCTGAAGTTGCAGCAGGTACATGTGATGCTGCAATTATCGACTCACTTATGGCAGGTGCAATGATTGGTGAAGGTACAGGTTATGCAAATCTTACTTACACAGCATCTCTTAATAGTGAAGAGTATGGTGTTGGTTTCCGTAAAGGGTCAGACCTTGTTGCTGAATTCAACAAATTCTTTGATGCTGAAGTAGCAAATGGTAATGTTCAAAAGATTGCTGAAACTTATGGCGTTCAGGAAGCACTTATTAAGTAATTCAAGAAAGTTTCAATAATTTAAGAAGAGAGTGTTTTATGCACTCTCTTCTTTTGGCGTAATAAATTAGATAGGGTGTTATAATTGTCATTTATAGAACAATTTCCAATAGTATTTGATGCGTTGAATGTTGGTTTCATTCAAACATTGAAATTATTTATTATCACTTTAATAGGAGCACTACCACTGGGACTTGTCATTGCTTTTGGTTCAATGTCAAAATTCAAACCATTAAGTGCAGTTGTAAAAACATTGGTTTGGGTCATTAGGGGCACTCCTTTAATGCTTCAACTACTTGTTATTTATTATTTACCAGGACTTGTTTTTCATAATAATATTTGGGGCAGTGGCGAGGATGGTCGTTTTATTGCATCTGTTACTGCATTTATTATTAACTATGCATGCTATTTCTCTGAAATATACAGAGGTGGTATTCAAGCTGTACCTTATGGTCAGCAAGAGGCAGGGCAAGTTCTTGGTCTAACAAAATCACAGATTTTCTTTAAAATTACACTTTTACAGATGGTCAAAAATGTATTGCCACCAATGTCAAACGAAATCATTACTTTGGTTAAGGATACATCACTTGCAAGAATTATTGCTTTGCAGGAGATTATTTGGGCAGGACAGGCCTTTATGAAGGGCTCACAGGGTATTGCTGGTGAAATATGGCCATTATTCTTTACGGGATTATATTATCTTCTTTTCAGCGGAGTTTTAACAGTTTTATTAGGTAAGCTTGAGAAAAAACTCAGTTATTTTAGAACTTAAGGAGGAGTTTATATGTCTTGGCTTGAAGTTAAAAATATTTATAAAAGCTTTGGAAAAACTGAAGTCCTTAAGGGTATTGATTTTTCTCTTGAAAAAGGTGAGGTTTTAGCACTTATTGGTTCTTCAGGTAGTGGTAAAACAACATTATTAAGATGTTTGAATTTTCTTGAAACACCTGATAATGGTACAATAAGTGTTAAGGATGAAGTTTTATTTGATGGTAGTGTAAAAACCAAGTTTAGTGATGAAGAAATTCGTCAGAACAGACTTCATTTTGGACTTGTTTTTCAAAATTTTAATTTATTCCCACAATATACAGTTCTTAAAAATATTACGTTAGCACCATCATTATTAAAGAAGGGAACAGATGAAGAAATTGAAAATAAGGCTAGGGAACTTATTAAAAGTGTAGGTCTTGCTGAGAAGGCTGATTCTTACCCTTGTGAATTATCTGGTGGCCAGCAACAACGTGTTGCCATTGCACGCGCATTGGCTCTTTCACCAGATGTACTTTGCTTCGATGAGCCTACAAGTGCTCTTGACCCTGAACTCACAGGTGAAGTGCTTCGTGTAATCAAAGAGCTAAAAAACGGTGAAAATACAATGGTGATTGTTACTCATGAAATGAATTTTGCCAAGAATGTTTCTGATAAAGTTATATTTATGGCTGATGGTATTATTGAAGAAATGGGTACACCTGAAGATGTGTTTGAAAATCCGAAGAGTCAAAGACTTAAAGAGTTTCTAAGTTCTTCATTAAAAGATTAAGTGAATCCTCCTAATTGGGAGGATTTTTCTTGTATTATCGTTAAAAATATGATACTATATTTTAGGTGATTATAATGAAAAAAATAACGTCAGCTCTTTTAGTCATTTTAATATTGTTTTCAATGTTTTTTTCTGTACCTGTATTTGCAAAAGCTCCAGTTGAATTAAAACTGACTAATGCAACTGTTTATGCAGATGATGAATTTGAAATTAAAGTTTTCATTAGTGATAATTCGCAACTAAGTGGCGCAGTAATTGATTTACAATATGATGCATCACAACTTGAGTTCGTGTCAGGTAATAAAGGCGCAATTATTGATGAAAGTGCTATGGTAAGTATTAATAACTTTTTCGAAAAATCTTCTTATAATTATATAAGATTTACTTACTTATCTCCAAGTAATGCAATAGTTTCTGAAGGTATTTTGTTTAGTGTAAAATTTAAGGCATTACCAAATGCAGAAGGAGAAACTAGTATTAAGATTTCAATACCAAGTGCAGGTGATTTTGTTAATACTGAAGCAGAAAAACTTGCATATACTGTTGAAGATTCAACAGTAAGAATTATAAATGAAACTGTTAATAGTACCACTGAGATTGAGAGTACAACTGACGAGTCTGTTACAAATATTGTTGATTTAACAAGTGGTATTTCAGAATCTTCCACAAACAATGCAAATATTGATGTTGATAATAACAAAAACGATTATATTAAAATTGTAATTGGATTGTTTGTTGCAGGTGGTATAATTGTTATTGGTGTAGCTGTATATTTAATTATTATTCGAAAGAAAAAGAGGTAAACATTATGAAAAACATTATTATTGAAGAATGTCCATATTGTGGTTCAAAAGATTTAACTAAAGGTTACCAGATTAACGACGGTGCAGTGTATCGTGATAAAATCAAGTCATTTGGTACGGTGATTGAGCATACAGTTTGCAAAGAATGTTCAAGTGTTGTTTATAGTAGAGTTGAAAAACCAGAGATTTTGAAGTAATAATTTAAGTTTTTCTGCATATTATTTAATGGTGATGTTTATGCAGAAAAAATACATATCAAATGAGGAAAAACTTGAAATTATCAAAATGATGATTGCAAAAGGATACTTAACAGAAAATCAAATAAGAATATTGAAAAAGCGTAACAATCTTTAAGATTGCTACGCTTAGTTTTTTATTCTATTGGTTCAAAATCTTCTGCACCATGTTTACAAATAGGACAAATATAATCTTCAGGTAATTCGTCGCCCTCATAAACATAACCGCAAATCTTACAGATATAACCCTTCTTCTTTTTAGTTTCAGGTTTTGGTTTGATATGGTCAAAATAATACTGATATGTTGCAGATGGTTCATCTGATAATGTTTCTGCTTCTGTTACATCACAAATAAATAAAATGTGTGAGCCGCAATCAACAGAATCAGTTACTGTGCAAGAAATATATGCATTAGTACCTTCACAGATGAAATATGTTCCATTTTCAGTTCTGTAGTGGTCATTAAAACCTGCAAATTTATCAGTATCACGACCGCTTGCAAATCCAAATCTTTTAATTAAATCAAAAGTTGCTTCGGTTGAAAGAACAGAAATTGTAAATAGTTTTGTTCTTTCAATCATTTCACATGTTAAATTATCTTTATTGACGGCTATAGTAATTTTTTTAGGATTATCTGTAACTTGACAGGCAGTGTTTATTACACAAGCGTTATCTTTCTCATTTTCACGTGCACTTAAAATGTATAAACCGTAACTTAATTTGAACATTGCTTCATTTCGTATCATTAAATCAACTCCAATACTTTTTCTATATTATACCATAAAAAACTAAATATGTATATGTTATTTATTTAACATTCTTCTTTTTGTGATATTCATTGACAAAATACGTGAAATATGGTATCTTTTAACGGATATAATGTATGTTTTGTGGGGTTATTTTAACGCAAAATATGCGAAAAGGAGATGTAAAAATGAAACGTAAATTAAACATGAAGGCTGTTTCAATTTTAACAATTGCTTTAATTCTTGTTTCAGTTATGTCATTTATGTCTTTCGCAAGTGACGGTGAAACTAAAACAAATGTTATGGTTGATTGTGGCACATGTAATGGTTATGGTTATTCATCATATTGTGATAACTGTGAAAGCTCAAACATTTATTGTTCAGAATGTAATGGTAATGACTCTGTTAAATGTGCTGATTGTGACGGTAGTGGTAAAGTTGAAGCACCAACAAAATTTTACTCAAGTCTTTGGTCTTTACTTCCACCAGTAATTGCTATTGCACTTGCACTCATTACTAAAGAAGTTTATTCTTCACTTTTCATTGGTATTGTAGTAGGTGGTCTTTTATATGCAGAAGGCAACTTTGTAGGAACAATTACACACGTATTTAGTGATGGTTTTGTTGCTAATGTAGCTGACTCATACAATATGGGTATTATTATATTCCTTATTGTACTTGGTGCCATGGTTTCAATGATGAACAAAGCAGGTGGTTCAGCTGCCTTTGGTCGTTGGGCCAAGAAACACATAAAATCAAGAGTTGGTGCACAACTTGCAACAGTGCTCTTTGGTTGTATGATTTTCATCGATGACTACTTCAATTGCTTAACTGTTGGTTCAGTTATGCGTCCTGTTACAGACAGCCATAAGGTTTCTCGTGCAAAGCTTGCATATCTTATTGATGCGACAGCAGCACCTATTTGTATTATTGCTCCTGTTTCATCTTGGGCAGCAGCAGTTGCAGGTTTTGTTGCTGAAGAAGAAGTAAGTGGTTTCCAACTTTTCCTTAGCGCAATTCCATATAACTTTTATGCAATTCTTACAATTATTATGATGGTTGCAATTACTATAATGAAGTTTGATTTTGGTAAAATGAAAGTTCATGAGGCAAATGCTCTTAATGGCGACCTTTTCACAAGTGATGCTGAATCTTTTGCAAATTCTGCAGATGATAGTAATGCTAATCCAAAGGGTAAAGTTATTGACCTTATTCTTCCTGTAGTTCTTCTTATAATCGCTTGTGTTATTGGCTTGATTTATTCAGGTGGATTCTTTGATGCAGCAAGCAGTGCATATCATAATGTTATTGAAGCATTCTCAGGGGCTGATGCATCTGTTGGTCTTCTTTATGGTTCTTTCTGCACGCTTGTTCTTACAGTTGCATACTTTATGATTCGTCGTGTAATCTCTTTCAAGGATTGCATGTCTTCAATTCCTGAAGGTTTTAAAGCAATGGTTCCAGCTATCATGATTCTTGCTTGTGCTTGGACACTTAAAGCAATGACAGACAGCCTTGGTGCTAAAGAATTTATTGCAGGTATCGTTGAATCAACAGCAGGCACATTTGCAAACTTCCTTCCAGCAGTTATTTTCCTTATTGCAGTTGGTCTTTCATTTGCAACAGGTACTTCATGGGGAACATTTGGTATTCTTATTCCTCTTGTTCTCAGTGTATTCCCATACAGTAGTGGTCCTATTTCAGTTATTGCTATTTCAGCTTGTATGGCAGGTGCTGTTTGCGGCGACCACTGTTCACCAATTTCTGACACAACTATTATGGCAAGTGCAGGTAGTCAGAGTAATCATATTAACCACGTTTCTACACAATTGCCATACGCTCTTACAGTTGCAGGTGTGTCATTTGTAACATACATTGTTGCAGGCTTTGTTCAGTCTGTAGTTGCACTTCCAATTGGTGTTGCTCTTATGCTTGGTACTCTCTTTGTTATTAAAGCAGTTACAAAGAAAAAGGCATAATTTAAAATTAAATCTAATTAAAACACCTTATCTTTTGGAGATAAGGTGTTTTCTTATGCTCATTTTGCTATAAATGGCTTTATTTATGCTTTTACTATAATAAATGTAAAATTACATATTTTAAATATAAATAGATTATAGGGCAAAATTAAAGGACTATCAATAGATAGTCCTTTAAGTAATTATTCTTTTACACCTTTAAGTACATCGATATAAGCTTTAATTGCCTTTACGCAACCTTCGAATCCTAAATCTGCACTGTTAAGACATAAGTCATAGTTTCGAGCGTTATCCCATTCACGACAAGTGTAATAACGGTAATATTCGCTACGGTGCTTGTCAATCTTACGGATTTTCTTGTCTGCTTCTTTTTCACTAATATCAAACATATCCATAACAGTTTCAACGCAAGACTGATGTGGAGCCCAGATGAAAACTTTTATGACATTAGGATTGTCTTTCAATACAAAGTCAGCACAACGACCAACAATTACACAAGACTCTTTAGCAGCAAGCTCTTTAATAATTTTTGCCTGATAGTTGAAGAGATTTTCCTTTGATGTGAACTTGCTATCTTCAGGAGGGATAATACCACCTAAATACTTATGAGTTGATGGGTCAAATAAACCTTTGTTTACATCTTCGTCATTTTTTTGAAAAAGACCTACATTAATTCCACTATCATCAGATGCCATGTAGAGAATCTGACGGTCATAGAAGGAAATTCCAAGTTCTTTTGCAATCATCTGACCAACAGTTTTACCACCACTACCGTATCCACGTGCAATTGTAATAACAATTTTCTTATCCATAATAATTCCTCCCATGAATTATTCACTAAGATATGCTTTTTTTACAGATTCGTCGTTCATAAGGTCTTTTGCATTGCCTGAAAGAACAATATTACCTGTTTCAAGAACATAAGCTCGGTCTGCAATTGAAAGCGCTTTTTTAGCATTCTGTTCAACAAGAAGAACAGTTGTGCCATTTTCATTAATAGCTTTGATAATTTCAAAGATTTCAGAAACAAGAAGGGGAGAAAGACCCATTGATGGTTCGTCCATTAAAACGAATTCAGGCTTTGACATAAGGGCTCTACCCATAGCAAGCATCTGCTGTTCACCACCAGAAAGAGTACCTGCAATCTGATTTTTTCTTTCTTTAAGTCGTGGAAAACGTTCGTAAACATAATTAAGAGTTTCTTCAATTTCTTCTTTATCTTTACGTGTAAATGCGCCTAATTTGATATTATTAAGAACCGAAAGTTGTGAGAAAATTCTTCTGCCTTCTGGAACATGAGCCATACCCATTGTAACAATTTTATGAGCAGGAACTTTTGTAATGTCATTTCCTTTGAATGAAATTGTACCTGTCTTTGGCTTTAAAAGACCTGTTACTGTATGGAGGATTGTGGTTTTACCAGCACCGTTAGCGCCAATTAACGCAACGATTTCGCCTTTATTTACTTCAAAAGAAATGCCTTTTAATGCCTTGATAACGCCGTAATAAACTTCAATGTTATCAACTTGTAAAAGTGGTGCCATATCTAATCCTCCTTAATCGCCTAAATATGCCTTAATAACTTCAGGGTTATTGAGTACTTCACTTGTTTTACCTTGTACAAGTTCTTCGCCAAAGTTAAGAACTGTAACTTCTTCACAAATACCGCTGACAAGCTTCATATCGTGTTCAATAAGAAGAATTGTCATATCAAAGTTATCGCGAACAAAACGAATTGTATCCATAAGTTCTTGTGTTTCACTTGGATTCATACCTGCAGCAGGTTCATCAAGAAGCAAGAGCTTTGGGTTTGTAGCAAGTGCACGTGCAATCTCAAGTTTTCTTTGTTTACCATAGGGGAGGTTATCTGCTAGTGTAGATGCCTCATTTTCAAGACCAAAAACCTTGAGCAATTCCATTGCCTTTTCATTCATTTTCTTTTCTGATTTAAAAAAGCGTGGAAGTCTTAAAATTCCTTCTGCTGTTGAGTATTTTACCTGATTGTGTAGACCAAGTTTTACATTATCAAGAACTGAAAGATTCTTAAAAAGTCGAATATTCTGGAATGTACGAGCAATACCTGCTTTACTGATTTCAACAGGATTTTTGCCTGTAAGCTTTACACCGTCAAGACTGAAATTACCGGTAGTTGGTTTATATACACCGGTCAAGAGGTTGAAAACAGTTGTTTTGCCTGCACCGTTAGGACCAATAAGACCATAAAGCATTCCTTTTTCAAGTGAAAGATTAAAACCTTCAACGGCGTGAAGACCGCCAAAAACAATACCGAGATTTTTTACTTCAAGTAATGCCATTAGTTTTTACCTCCTTCACTAACAGTTTTGTTCTTTTTAAATTTCATCATAAATGATTTTTTCATATCATTGATTTTTTCATTGTTGTTTACAATCATCATTACAACAAGAAGAATCGCGTAGAACAACATTCTGTATTCGCCAACTTCACGAAGAAGTTCAGGAAGTGCATAAAGAAGAATTGCAGCAATTACAGAACCTCGGATACTACCAATACCACCAAGAACAACATAAACAAGAATAAGAATTGATGTGTTATAGTCAAATCCACTAGCAGAGAATGAGTTCATATTATGTGAGAAAAGAACACCTGCAATACCTGCAAAGAATGATGCAATTGTAAATACAATAAGCTTGTATTTTGAAATGTTAATACCGATTGTTTGTGCAGCAATACTGTTGTCGCGAATTGCCATTACTGCTCGACCTGTTCTTGAGTTAATAAGATTAAGAGATGCCATAACAGTTACAAATAAAAGTACAAATGCGATGATGAAGTTTGCATCGCGTGATGTACCTGTAATACCCATAGCACCTTTGATAATTGTCTGACCATCTTCAAGAAGCATATCGTTATATGAAGTACCGTCAATGGAAACTTTAAGACCTTCAGAGTCTATTCCAAGATAAACGATATTGAGAATATTCTTGATAATTTCGCCAAATGCAAGTGTAACAATGGCAAGATAGTCACCTTTGAGTCGTAATACAGGAATACAAATGATAAAACCAAAAATTGCGGCAAAAATACCACCAATTATAAGAGCTAAACCGAAACGAATAAAATCGTTTGGAATAACAGTTTCAAAAATGTTTGTAAATACTGCACCAGTGTAAGCGCCAATACACATAAATCCCGCATGACCTAATGAAAGGTCGCCAAGTACACCGACAACAAGGTTAAGTGAAACTGCAAGAATTGAGTAAACGCAAAGAGGAACAAGTAAATTTTGGATTTTTCTCGGCATTTCTCCGGTTTGTGCCCAGATAAAAGCAAATGCAAAAAAGCCAAGAAGAATTGCGTAAGTAATTATGTTGTTTTTTGTGTTTGAAACAATTTTTTTGTTTGATTTTAATAATGACATTACGCTCACCTCACACTTTCTCGCTGATTTTCTTGCCAAGAATACCTGTTGGCTTAACAAGAAGAATGATAATAAGAATACCGAAAACAATAGCATCTGAAAGTTGAGTTGAAATGTAAACTTTACTAAGGTTTTCTATAAGTCCGAGAAGAATACCACCAATCATAGCACCAGGAATTGAACCGATACCACCAAATACGGCTGCTGTAAACGCTTTAATACCAGGCATAGCACCTGTTGTAGGAGAAAGGATTGGATATGATGAACAAAGAAGTGCGCCCGCAATAGCTGCAAGTGCAGAACCGATTGCGAATGTAATTGAAATTGTTTTGTTTACATTGATACCCATAAGCTGTGCTGCACCTTTATCTTCTGATACAGCAAGCATTGCACGGCCTGTCTTTGTCTTATTGATGAATAATGTAAGTATAATCATAAGTACAACAGAAATAGCGATTGTAACGATAGTATTATGTGAAATTACAACCTGACCGTCAAAAAGTGAAATGCTTCCGTTACCGAAAAGGGGAGTAAACTGTTTAGTACCAGCACCAAAAATCAACTGTGCAGAGTTTTGTAAGAAATAGCTTACACCGATTGCAGTAATAAGAACTGATAATGAAGTAGCACTTCTAAGTGGTTTATAAGCAATTTTTTCAATAAGCATGCCTAAAACTGTGCAGATTACTGTACCTATAATGATACAAGCAACAGGTGGCAAACTAGTTTTAGTCAGTGCAGTAAACATCATAAATGCACCAACCATAATAACGTCGCCATGTGCAAAGTTAAGCATTTTTGCAATACCATAAACCATTGTATAACCAAGCGCAATCAAAGCATAAATACTGCCAAGACTGATGCCGGATATAACTGTAGATAAAAATTCCATATTATGTCCTCCATATATGTTTTTTGAAAAAATCTTATAAAAATAAAACCTTTTCAAAAGACATATAAAACGCTCAAAAGTATGCCGCATGTATAAACACACGGCATACTTCGATTAAAAACTAAATATAATTGTAATTACATTACAACGTATTCGCCGTTAACAATCTTAACTGCGATTGGCTTCTTAACTGGTTCGCCGTCTGCGCCCCAAGTAATATCTGTACCTGTAACACCTGTGAATGTAATCTGAGTCATAGCAACTTTAAGAGCGTCGCAAATAGCTGAAGCGTCCATATCAGCAGTTACATTTGCTTTTTCAATAGCCGCTTTGATGATGTAGATTGCATCGTAAGCGTCAGCACCGAACTGGTTGAGGTAAGCTTTGTCGTATTTTGCTGTGAAGTTCTTAACAAAGTTCTGTGTGCGTTCATCTTTTGCTGTTGGAGTGAAAGGAGTAAGAAGCATTACGCCTTCAGCAAGTGATTTATCAAAGTTATCCATACCAAGGATACCGTCAAGACCGTCGCAACCAAAGAAGATTACATCAAGACCAGCTGTCTTTGCCTGAGAAAGAATAAGAGATGCTTCACTGTAGTAGATAGGAAGGAAGAGAAGCTCTGCGCCTGATGTCTTAACTGCCTGAAGCTGAGCTGAGAAGTCAGTCTTTGTATTCTTTGTGAATGATTCTTTTGCAACAACATTAAGACCTTTTGCCTTTGCCTGTGCATCGAATTTTTCAAAGATACCCGTTGAGTATGCGTCTGATGAGTCATAGATAACTGCTACTTTTGATGCAAGTTTGTTGTCAGCAATGTAGTCAGCAGATACTGTACCCTGTGCAGGGTCTGAGAAACAAACACGGAAAGCGTTGTCGCCATCAATTGCTTCAACTGCTGTAGCAGAAGCTGTAAGCATAAACATATTGTCTTTCTTAGCTTCGCCAAGGAAAGCAGCACAAGCGCCTGATGTAACACTACCGAGTGAAAGTTTCATACCATCATCGATAAGAGCGTTGTAACCATTCTGAGCACCTTCTGGAGCAGCAACGTCATCTTCAGCGAGAATTTCAATCTTCATGCCGTTGATACCACCAGCAGCGTTGATTTCAGCAGCTGCAAGTTCAGCACCATACTTAACAGCAAGACCGTACTGAGCATAGTCGCCTGTAAGAGGACCTGTAACACCGATTTTGAGAGTTGCATCTGTGTCTGGTTTGTCGTTTCCGCCGCAAGCTGCAAAGCAAGTTACGATAAGAGCAACTGCCATAACTACGGCAAGAACTTTTTTCAAGTTTTTCATAGAAAAATTCCTCCTTAAAATTTTGTGGATTTTTAGGTCTAATCCACTTTATATTTATAAAAATATTGTAAATAATAATACACTAAAATACGCTATAAGTCAACATTTTTTTAGACAAATATTAACGATATATGAATATTTATTTATATTTAAACTCGTATTTGTAAGTATTTTTAAAAGTAAATTGTGCTTTATATTTACTTGAACTGTTGTATTCTTCAAATTCGCAGTTACTTATACCGTCAATAACGTATTTCATTTCAATTAGTCTGCCAGCGTTATTCACAATCAATGAAATGTTTGTTTCTGAGTAAGATGTATCAAAATCTTTTACATCATCACTATTATCAAATTCAAATGTATTCACAATTGAACTAATATTGTTTGTCTTATCTCCTTTGTTGACAAGTTCAGGTTTAAGTGTAAGCGTAATTATATAACCACCACTACCTTTGACACAGGTATAATTGCTTACAGCATCTGGATTGATTGCTGCAGATTTGTCGGTAGGAGATATAAACGAGTTTAATGACTGTTTACCATCAGTACCACCTGAAAATTGTACTGATTTTTTGCCGGTACCGTTTGATTGCTTTATGACCTGATTAAGTTGAGATTTAACCATATTTTCAGCGTCTACAATTGTTGAGTCTGTCTCAAAATCAGTTAAACTAATATTTCTTGTTTGGGTGAGGGTTACATATACATCACCTGTATAAGCTTTAGTTTTGTTGATTGCATTTACCGTTATTTCAATTGTATCTTTTAAAGTTATTTTATCGTCATCTTTATTTGTAGTTGTTTCATTATCGTTATTCTCAACAATATCTTTAACACCACCAAAGATGATATCAAGTGAAAAACTCATGCCTGTAATATAATCACGTTTGGTAATTTTAATTTCACTGTCAAATGGTGCATATAAATTATCAGTTGAAACTTTATTAAAAATAGCTTGTTGTATTGTGTTTACTGCTGATAATGTATCAGTAATAAAAAGTATATCGTCTAATGCGCTATGTAATGAATTTATGGCAGTAGCAACGGTTGAAGAGTCGTTTGCATTAAAACCATCTTCAAGGTTGTTGATGGCATCTACAATTTTGTTATGTGCATTTCTAAAATCTGAAACGAGGTATTGTTGAGGGTCAAAACTACTGTAATCTATATTGCGAATATCATCAAAAAGTAATTTAAGATTAGCGTTATTACCTTTATTTTCGTATTCATATAATGCAACACTTAAATCATCAAGATAACCTGATGCGTTTACTTTTTTTGCAAGTGAATAAATATCACAATAGCGCGTATAATCAATCATTTCTGAGTAGTAACGAAGATTGATACATTCATAATATAATTCATAGTTATCGTCGATTGTAAATTCACTTAAGATATTCCAGAGTTTCTGGCAATTTTCTGCAAAAGAAGTGTCAATTAATGATAAATCAAATATGTTTGTTTCATCAATTTTTGTTTTGTCACGCAACTGAATAAATTTGTTAATCACAAGATTGGAAACATCATTATTTATTGCAGCTTTTTCTTCATTATCTAGTTCTTTTACAACCTGGAGACAAGTATTGAATTCATTTTTTGCAATAAGCGTTTCAATTTGCTCGAGAATTTTACTGCTATTATTGAATGTGCAAGAAGAAAACAATATTGCAACTATTAGTAGGGGAGATAAAAATTTTAATATCCTTTTCATTTAATCACCAAAAAATATTTTATGTAATAAATTTACCATAAAGTGTGAAAAGTGTCAATTAAAAACGGTATGAACTCAATGTTCATACCGTTAATTTCAATTATTTCTTTTGTGGTCCGTTATAACCGTTTTCTTCTTGGAATTTTGCAATTTTATCAATAACGCTAAGAACAACATCAAAGCCTTGACCAACAGTTGGCTCCATTTCAAAGCGTTCTGCTCTGTCGTGGAATGTGTGATAATACCAAGTAAGCATTGGATTCTGTGCTGCGAATGTAACAGATTTAATACCGCCACGAGTCATTGGAGTACTGTCGCAACCGCCAACAGGGTTATGAATACAACCATTTGTTTTGCTTTCAATACCCATTTCGTTAAATGTATCTTTGAACATCTTTTCAAGGTCAGTGTCAAATCTGCAACCCTGCCAGTCGTCTTTAATAACAACTTCAAAATATTCTTTATCTGCAACAGAGTCAATGTTGATATTCCAAGCATTTTTTGTTAAATCGTCGTTTCTATGTTTATGAACAAATGCCATTGAGCCACGAAGACCAGCTTCTTCAGCACCACAGTTGCAATCAACAATACGACAGTTTTTAGGCATCTTATCAGGATTTTCTTTGAAGTATTTGATAACTGCGTAGCTGAGAGCACAACCTGTTGCGTTATCCATAGCACCCTTTGATGCCATTTCTTCGTCACCATCATTCCACATAGCTACGAAAGCACTACCAATTGCTGTGATAGCAGGAATAAAGTGCATAAGTTTAATAAAAACTGTAGTTGAGTCTTTAGCAATAATTTCTGAAGCCCAATCTGCACCGAATAACTGACCAGCATTTACAACCGCCATAAATACTGAAACACCAATCATAAAGAATACGCAAACTGCACCAAAACCAACTTTACCGTATGTTGTAACTAAACCATAAACTGGGTTTTCAGGATATTTAGATGCATTTTCTGAGTGTTTCCAGTTCCAGCTAGTATCAGTATGACCTGAAAGAATAATTGTGTAATCATATTTACCATCTTCAGGTACTAATTCACCATAGACATTCTGTGAGATTTTCTGTTTGAAGAACATATCAAACCAAGGTTTGTAAAGGAAGCAACTGAATACAAGCCATGCTACAGTAGCAATACCTATAAATGCCATAGGGAACCAAATGCTTGGAATCTTAAATGTAAAATATGTAAGTGCACTTAAGATGATACCAACCCAACCTGCATAAGGAAGTCCACCTATGCTTGAACGTGGAGATACTGCAAATTCCTCTTTCTTTGCTTTAATACCAATTTCTTCAAGTTTTTTGCCCATATAGTCAGCATATTTTCTTTCACCTTCAGAACCTGGGAGACGAGAACCCATATTTTCCGCGTCTTTAACTATATCCCAAGCTTCTTGGACATATTTTCTTGATTCCTCTTTCATTATAAAACCTCCAATGTGCGAATATATCTTATATATTACAACATATTTTATTCAAAATCAAGTTATATTTATTCAAAAGACAAACTTACTGATAACGGAAAATGGTCACTGGTGTAAACTCCGTCATAAGTTTCAGTAATTACCTTATATGAATTAACTTTGAAACCTGTTTTTGAAATCATTACATAGTCAATGCAGTCGCTATCAAGCTCAGTTCCCCAATTTTGATAAGTACAACTTGTCATTGTGTTTTCTGTTTGATATTTAGAATCAAGGAAATTAACAGTAGCACTTTTGTATGTTTCAGAGTTTTCTTCTGCGTTAAGGTCACCCATTAAAACTGCTGGAAGTGAGCCGAACTCGGCAATTTTATCTAATACTACCTGAATACCGTTGATTCGTGCTATATCGCTTATATGGTCAAGATGTGTGTTGAAAATAACAAATTCTTTTTCAGTAGCTTTGTCTTTAAGAATTGCATAGCTGCAAATTCTGTAACAAGCAGAATCCCAATCTTTACTCATAACTTCCGGTGTTTCTGAAAGCCAGAATGAACCTTTATCAATAAGTGTATATAAATCCGTACGGAAGAATACAGGACAACCTTCTGAGTTTACTGCTTCGTCACGATATGTAATAATTGAATCATATCCTTTCATTGTGTCGCAAAGATAACTGTATTGCCATTTTGTTGCTTCCTGAAAGCCAATAATTCCTGGCTGTTCTTTTTCAATTGATTTAATAATTAAATCAGCACGGTAAAACCACGCTTTTTTGCCTAAATCAGTTGGATTAAGGCAACGAAGATTGTAACTCATTATGCGAATTTCGTTTTCGTTATAAATCTCATTGATTTTAATTTCAGTTTTATTTTTCTTATAATGTGGATAATACCAGAACATAAGACCACCCCAGCATATAACTACTGCTAAAATCAATGCAATAATTATTAAGATAAATTTAATAGGTTTTTTCATTGTTTTCATAACAACAACTCCTTTTCTAGATTCTATCATAAAAGAATAAAAAAGGCAAAGGAAATATGAATAATTAAATATAAAACACCTTGCAAATTAAAATTGATTATGTTATTATAGTTTCCGTTCTAGTATCGGGGTGTGGCGCAGCTGGGAGCGCGCTTGACTGGGGGTCAAGAGGCCGCAGGTTCAAGTCCTGTCACTCCGACCATATTGAGTATTCATAAGGGATTTGACCTGTGAATACTCAATTTTTTTGCTTAAAAATAGAGTTTTGTATTTAATTTATTAGTTTTTATGTATCGTCGCATTCCTTTCGGAGTGCGACTTTTTAGTTATGCTGACTTTTCTGTAGGTTTTGCAATATAACCTATTGCTACTCCCTGACGGGTATCTGCTGTGAAGCAAGGCTCGTCATTTTCGGGTATTTCAAGATAGCCTACAAAGTTGTAGTGAATCACAACTCTCTGTGTCTTGTTTTTGCCCTTGCCCTCTGCTTCATAAACATCAATGTGGTCAATGAGCTCGTGAATGAGAGGTGCGGTTATTGTTTCCATATCCAAGAACTTTCGTACTGCACCGATAAACATATCCTTGCTGTGCTGAACTGTCTGCATATTTGCTACCTGTTCTCTCAGGTTAAATATCTTTACTTTCAGTTCTGCTCGTTCAACCTCGTACTTGTGAGACATATGGGTAAACCACTCATCAGTAACCTTGCCTGTTGCATTATCCTCATACAGCTTCTCATAAAGAGAAGCAACTGTTTGTTGACGGACTATGGCTTTTTGCAGTTCTCCCTCAAGGAATTTCTTCTCATCATAGAAATCCTTATGAGTTTTCCTTTCAAGGATTTCAACAAGCAGAGGTTCGTCCATCTGAAGCATTACTGCAAGACGTTTAAGTTCAAAGATGACTATCTGTTCAAGAGCATCTGCACGAATATAGTGTCGAGCCTGACAGGTTCCACGGGTATCCTTTACATAGTTACTGCAACTGAAATAATGAATATCCTTGTTTACGGTATTGGTATGATAACTCATATTAC
>CALAEV010000023.1 GCA_937892525.1 uncultured Clostridia bacterium | reverse complement strand
AAGACGTTGCTTTCGGCATCAAGGTTTCTCACTCACACAGACGTTCAAACAGAACTTGGAAACCAAACGTAAAAAGAGTTAAAGCAGTTGTAAACGGCTCTCCTAAGAGAGTTTATGCTTGTACTCGTTGCCTTCGTTCAGGTAAGGTTGAAAGAGCAGTTTAATTCAAAGCAAAATACGAAAATTAACGGACATCTTACGATGTCCGTTTTTTCATTTGTATTTATATATTTTTATTGCAATTTATATATCCATCTTTTATAATTAAATTATAGATATAAAACTATGAAAGGATGGATAAAATGAAAAAGTTAAGTTGTTTTTTTGCAATAGTTATGTTAATTATGTTGGTTGGATGCACACCAATGAATAACAAAACTACCTTGCAAGATATTATCTCGACCGAGGGTATTGATTTTAGCGATAGAAATACTGAATTAAGTATTAACTTCCATTATAACTATAATAATACTTACAAAAATACTGCATTGAATTTTTATAACACTTTAGATAATTACGCTGTTGTTGAAGCAGAAAACACTCATAGTTATAATGACGTAGGTATATATATAAGTTTTCAATCTTTTGATTATAAAATTATTAGCTTTAAAGTTTATGAAGATGATATTATAAGTATATCAAAAGATGCTGATTTTTCATATTACAAGTGTGTCGGAATATATAACGCAATCAAGAAAGATATTGATGTTTTAACTACTGAAGCAGATAAATATTATAAAGTTAATAGTGATAATTTTCTAAATACTTACACCATCTTTGATAAAAACGGAAATACGATTTTTGAAGAAACCACAAATGAAAATCCTCATATTTATATTGTTGATGAAAATACAATTGTAAGTTGGATACAATCGGGAACAGGTGTTCTAACGAGAAGTGCATATTTTTACGATTATAATACTGGTGAAATTTCTAATGTGATTACAGGACAGATTGACTGGTATAATGGATATGTTTGCAGTGTTTCTTCATCTGCCGTGTATGTTCAAGAAATTTTAGGCAGTGATGAGGTTAAAGTTTTTAACCATTTTGACAAACAAATTGCAAGTTTTATCGAAAATATATATTCTGCTCGTTTTATAAATGATGGAAAACAAATCGAGGTAAAATATTGGACAGAACTTGAAAAAGAAAATGAATTGCAGACACAACTTTTTGATATTGATAAGCCAGACTACATTACTACATACGAAGAATAATAAATAATTAACGCACATCAGTTGATGTGCGTTTTTTCATTATTATTTTCTTTTTTTGATTACAAGAGCAATCATGAATGCAAATAATCGCAATATGACAGTAGGAACAAGATATAAATACATTAGCAAAAGGATTAATAATCCGTCAGCATTTGATACTTCTCTTAATGGCAATATTTTAATATTCAATGTAAATAAATTTATAAAATTTAGAGTTAGTATTATAAGAAACACCATAAAACTTATAAAAGAGTTTAACAATATTTTTTCTTTTTTTCTTAATATTAAATAATAAAAGCTTATTATTGACAACACGCATAAAATAATTGTAAAAACTATATTTAATTCTATGGGTTCATCAACAAAAAATACTGAAACAATATATTTAGGAAAAAAGCAAACCAAAACACCTTGAATAATGCCATCTAATATTGATTTTTTGTATTCTTTTTTCATTATTTCTCCTTTTGGTTATCTTGCATGACGCCAAGAGTTGCGTATATACCAATTATTTTCCATTTTATCCCAAACAATATGTGTACCTGTTCGAGTATCCATACCCTTTTCTTTTAACGATTTATCGTCAATGGAATATATTATTGCAAAACCCGTTTCACCGTCAAAGTTAATGGCATTCTTGTCAACTCTGATGCACCACAGATAATAGCCTAAATCGTAATATGACTGTTCTATTCTTTGGTAACTTTCATAAACGGCAAAATCTACTTCCATACTATACGCTTCTTCTATAGCAATGGGTGTACCTTTAAGAAAAGCTTTGCCATTTTCTTCTTTTACATAAACACAATATGGCTCACTGTATTGTGTTTTTTCTGTGTATTTTAGAATATTATCGACCAAAAGACAGTAATCGTCTTTGATTTCATAAAACGCTTGTGTTTCAACACCTAATCTGCTATCTTTATACATTTCTATATTTATAACCAATGCTGAAATAAATATTGCAATACTTAACAATGCGATTATGAATGTTCTGTGTTTCTTCATATTTTCACCCCTATATGCGATTATATATTGTTATGAAAATAGTAGAGTGTTTCTGTTTCGGTGTCGTAGAAATACAAATCATAAGATTCAAACTTTTCATAAAAATCATCATAATCGGCAGAGTCATAAATATAGCAATAATCGTTAGTTGAAATTATATCTCTGTCAAAATCATAGTTTTGAACAAATTGTTCTTTTGACTCATTACCTGCTTCAATATGAAGCTCTACCCAACCATCAAAATTGTCAAGATAGAGACTAAATTCTTCGATATCTGTTTCTGTCATTTGTTTAAGATATTCATTGTTTTCTATGTTTGGATTTTCATAAGTTATTTCATAATAAATGGTGAAATCCTGAAAAACTCCTGCTTCACAATATTCAACTATTTCATATTCGCCTAATGATAAGAAAACTTTTTCCTGTGGTGGAACAAAAGTAGCTGAAAATATGGCAGTTGGAACCACTATAATTAAAGCTAAAATTATAATTAGAATTATAAAAGTAATCATACTGCACTCCTAATCAATCTTCATAATATTCAAGAATATCACCCGGTTGGCAGTTAAGTTCGCGACAGATTGCTTCAAGTGTTGAAAAGCGTACTGCTTTTGCTTTGCCTGTTTTGAGAATTGATAAGTTTGCTTGGGTTATACCTATTTTTTCTGCTAACTCGCCTGATGTCATTTTTGACTTAGCGAGAACTAAATCGAGATTTACTTTAATTGCCATTTATATTACCTCATATTGTAAGTTCATTTTCTTGCTTAATTTCAACTGCTTCTTCAATAATATTACGGATTATGCGAAGTATAAG
Source organism: uncultured Clostridia bacterium (assembly GCA_937892525.1). Classification (GTDB taxonomy): domain Bacteria; phylum Bacillota; class Clostridia; order Oscillospirales; family Acutalibacteraceae; genus Fimenecus. The sequence continues at coordinate 9,976 of CALAEV010000023.1, read as the reverse complement.
TCCTATAAAAAATGCCGCAATCCCTACAAATAAAAAGCCAAGAAACTTAAACATTGCAAATGAGCTGACTACACCAACATAAAAGCATAATACTGAAAGAATGTTAAGGTATTTTACATTATCAGTTATAAACACTTTTTTATTTTTAACATTAAAAAGGAGTTTATAGAAAAGTACTACTGCTCCCCACCCTGCAGGTAATGAAAGATACGCAACAACGGTCATAGACTTTTCAATACCTTGATATTCCATTATTTCACAAAGAAATGGCACAAGCCAAGGAATAGAAATAGTTAAAAATACCATTGCAAGTGCAAACAATGTTGTAAATGCAATTGACAAGTTAATAGATTTATTTTCTGATTTCATAAAAATTCTCCTTTTTGGTGTGTTCTACCATTAAAATAGCACCATTTTTATCGTTTGTCAATAAAAATTTATCGAAAAACAGAAAAATTACAATATTGTAATAATGGTTACAAAAGAAAAATGAAAACATTAGTTATTGTTTTGATGTATAATTAGGTATAAAAAATTAACGGACATCTTACGATGTCCGTTTTTTCTTTTTATTACCACACTTTATCTAATTTTTCGCAGATTTCACCAGAGAGAGTATAGCTAATATAATCCGCCGAAGCAGACCTTAAATGATATTTACCATCGGTTGTTTTTGTAATGTCACCATATTTATAGCGAAGAGCCTTTTCATCTTCAAAATACCACAGAATCTCAAATGTTGTTGAATCTTCAAAATATTCTTTATCATAATATTGAGCTTTACTCTCATCGTAATTATTTCCTATTACAAAACCATAAATTTCTTCCATTTCTTTTTCGGTCAACTCAATTTCTCTGTTTTTGTTATCACTGAAAAGGATTTTTGTAACCTTTGCAGTTGAAGGGTCAGGAAATTTATAATCACTACGAATAAGTATGTGGTCGTCAGCTACATTATCCCAATCGTCGTAGAATAAATGATACACAATATCAATATCGTCGCCAATCATCCAATAGTCGTCGGAATTGCTGTTAGATTTCAGCATTTTACCAATTAACTCAGTATCAACACTCCAACTACCAGTACCAGTATAACTTGAACTATAATAGTTTTCGTAATTATCAATATTATCTAAAAACTCATTACACTGTTCTTCAGTTGCCATTTCACTTGGCAAATCTACGCGATAGCGATTTTTGAGTTCTTCAAAATCCGCTTCCACAATAGGAGCAGAAGCTCCCGCAAGTAATATAAGTACAATAATCGGTACAAGAAAAAATCCCAAAAGACTTCCTACTATTTCGTGTTCTTTTTCTCGCCTGTTTTCTTTTTCAATATTTTCTTTTTCTTCTTGTGTAAGGTCAGTTGCAATTACAACCTCGTTTTCTTTTATAAAACTCATTATAAGCAAGGCTACAGTTGCAATAAAATATATTGAACAAGAAATGGGCTCCCACCCTATAGAAATAGCATTTAATATTGCCAACAAAAGCAAAACACCTCTGACAATATAAATGAAGTTTATGCTTACTTTTCGTGCAAGATAAGTAAACAAAATCATAATTAAACCTACTATGAGTGTTGATACAACTGAAAAAGCCTGACTATTTGCGAAAACACCAATCCACCATATACCTGTAAAAACACCCGGACTTAACCCCATAAGCAAAACCAATGAAGCAATATAAATCATTATTGATGCAATAAACAATTTTTCTTTCATTTCAAGTTTGAGTTTTGGTTTCATAATTTGCACTCCTTTTTAATTTATTATAGAATTAAATTGGATTTTTCGCAAAAGGAATTGTAAAACTGCTTATTTTTTATGTAAAAATGCAAGAAAGCAATCCGTTTTCATAATTTTAAAATACTATTTTATATTTTGTTTGTCAATTAATATTACAAAATTGTAATAATGGTTACAAAAGAAAAACGGTGTAAGTTTTTACACTTACACCGTTGTTTTATTCATTTTGCACTTTGCATTTTGCGTTTTGCACTTATTAATACATTCCTCCGCCTGCTTGTGCCATTGCTGCTGCAGCTGCTGCTTCTGCCTGTGGGTCAGGAATATCTGCTACGAGTGACTCTGTTGTAAGCACCATTGCTGCAACTGATGCTGCATTCTGGAGTGCTGAACGAGTAACTTTTGCAGGGTCAAGGATACCTGCCTCGAACATATCAACATATTCGCTTGTTGCGAAGTTGAAACCGTAACCTGCTTTATTTGAATTTACGATTTCATTTACGATAACTGAACCTTCAAGACCTGCATTTGCTGCAATCTGACGAACAGGTTCTTCAATTGCTTTAAGAACAATCTTAACACCTGTTTTGTAGTCTGCATCGTCAGTATCAAGAAGTGCTGATGCTGCTTTGATAGCACCGAGAAGTGCTACGCCACCACCTGCAACTGTACCCTCTTCAACAGCTGCTTTTGTAGCTGCAAGAGCATCTTCAATGCGAAGTTTCTTTTCTTTCATTTCTGTTTCAGTTGCAGCACCTACACGGATAACTGCAACACCACCAGCAAGTTTTGCAAGTCTTTCTTGAAGTTTTTCACGGTCAAAGTCAGATGTTGTTTCTGCAATCTGTGCTTTAATCTGATTAATTCTGCCCTTGATTGAATCCTGGTCACCAGCACCATCAACAATAATTGTATTTTCTTTAGAAATCTTAACCTGCTTTGCACGACCAAGTTGCATAAGCTGTGTATCTTTAAGTTCAAGACCTAAATCAGATGTAATAACCTGACCACCTGTAAGGATTGCGATATCCTGAAGCATTTCTTTTCTTCTGTCGCCAAAACCAGGTGCTTTAACTGCAACACAAGTAAATGTGCCACGAAGTTTATTAACAAGGAGTGTTGAAAGTGCTTCGCCCTCAACATCTTCTGCTACGATAACGAGTTTCTTGCCTGACTGAACAATCTGTTCAAGTAATGGGAGAATTTCTTGAATGTTACCGATTTTCTTATCTGTAATAAGAATAAGAGCGTCATCAATAACTGCTTCCATTTTATCAGTATCAGTTACCATATAAGGTGAAATATAGCCACGGTCAAACTGCATACCTTCAACTACATCGCTATATGTTTCGCTTGTTTTTGATTCTTCAATTGTGATAACACCATCTGCAGTAACTTTTGCCATTGCGTCAGCAATAAGGTTACCAACATATTCGTCTGCAGCTGAAACTGTAGCAACACGAGCAATATCGTCTGATGATGCAACAGGTTTTGCATTGTTAAGTACTTCTGCTACTACTGCATCAACTGCTGCCTGCATACCCTTTTTAACTACCATTGGGTTTGCGCCTGCTGCAACGTTTTTCATACCTTCACGAACAAGAGCCTGAGCAAGAAGTGTTGCTGTTGTTGTACCGTCGCCTGCAACATCATTTGTTTTTGTTGCAACTTCTTTAACAAGCTGTGCACCCATATTTTCAAATGCATCTTCGAGTTCAACTTCTTTAGCGATTGTAACACCATCATTTGTGATAAGTGGTGCACCGTATTTTCTATCAAGAACTACATTTCTGCCTTTTGGTCCAAGTGTGATTTTAACTGTATTGCTTAATTTATCAATACCTGTCTGAAGAGCCTTACGAGCTTCTTCGCCATAAATAATCTGTTTAGCCATTATATATGCCCTCCTTATTCAACAATAGCAAGAATTTCTGACTGACGAACGATTGTATATTCAACGTTGTCCATTTTAACTTCTGTACCTGAATATTTGCCGATAATTACCTTATCGCCAACATTTACATACATTTCTACTTCGTGGCCGTCAATAAGTCCACCCGGACCTACTGCTACAACCTCTGCTACCTGTGGTTTCTCCTGAGCAGCAGCTGCAAGTACGATACCGCTTTTTGTTGTTTCTTCCATTTCGCAAGATTTGAGTACAACTCTGTCTGCAAGTGGTTTAATTGTCATTTTATGTTACCTCCTGAAAAGAATTATAAATACTGATTTTTAGCACTCTCAACCGCTGAGTGCTAATTTATATTTTAGCCACTTTTTTCCAAATCGTCAAGTGTTTTATGTAAATTTAACAGAATTTTAATAAATAAATGGTGGAAGAATCCCTCCACCACCTACGGTGGTCCCCCTCCCTTTAACAAGGGAGGCAGACTATATTTTATATTAAACCAAAACTTACTGTTAAGGCTTTGTTGATTTTATTCATATCTGTTGTTGAAAGATTGCCCATTCGTTCTTTAAGGCGTTGTTTATCAAGTGTTCTTACTTGTTCAAGCAACACTACGGAATCTTTACTTAATCCACAAGCGTTTCCGTTTACGCTTATATGGGTTGGCAATTGAGATTTATCCTGTTGGCTTGTAATGGCAGCAGCAATAACCGTTGGGCTATATTTGTTGCCCACATCATTCTGCACAATAAGTACCGGTCTTACTCCACCCTGTTCAGAGCCCACCACAGGACTTAAATCAGCGTAATATATGTCCCCTCGTTTGACATTCATTTTTTGTATCACTCCTTTGTTTTTATTTTTACCTTTTTAATTAATAATTAAACATTAAAGGCAAAAAAATTGGGGAGTAATACATTTTATGTATTAATTACTTTGTTTGTCCCTGTATTCAAATTTTTCAAAGAACAACAAATCAGTACCGTCAACTGAGAGTTTTACAAATTCTCGCGTTTCTTTTTCTGTATAGAGTTTGCAAATGTGACCGTTTGTATTATATGAAAACACAAGCAAATCTGTTTGTGGGTCTTTTTCAGGCGTTACGCCTTGAACGGAGTTTATGCAAGTTTCAAGAGTTCTGCAAATCATATTAAAAGGCAGTTTTTCACTTGTAAATGTAAAGGAGAGTTTGTTCATATTTACAGTATATTCACCATTACTGCATAGTATTTGCATATCTTTCACCGTTTCAGGTGATGTGAATATGAAATTGAGACTTTTATATGGCACATACTCTGCATTTGCAGAAATCTGCACATTGTTTACAGTTGATTTTATGATAGTATTAAAGCCACTGATTTCCAGTGGCTCTTTTTTAACTTCCTTTATTTTTTCAACACTACAACCACCTAAAATTATAAGGCACATGAAAATACAAAGGATTTTTTTCATAACAAATCTACCTATTCAAATTTTTTGAGTACTTTGGGGAGTTCATTTAACATTAAAGACGGAGTGTTACCCATCATTGAATATTGTTCTGTTACTTTATCCCCTGTCATACCGTGAATATTTACACCTGCGACAGCACTTGTGAATGGGTCGATGCCTTGCGCAATAAACGATGCTATTATTCCACCAAGCACATCACCACTACCACCTGTAGCCATTCCCGGATTACCTGTTGAATTAACATAAATATCGTCATAATCAGTACTGCCTACAAGAGTTGATGCACCTTTAAGTACAAGTATTGATTTATGTGCTTTTGTAAAGGAGCTTACAACTGCACCACGATTTTCCTGAATTTCACTGGTGGTAACCCCTGCAATCCTTGACATTTCTTTAGGATGTGGTGTGAGAATTACAGGCATTTTCGCGCTGTCTATTATATCTATGTTATCTTTAAGGCAATTTATACCATCAGCGTCAAGAATAACCGGCACTTCTGCATTTTTAATTACAAATTCTGTAACTGCTTTTGTATCTTCATCGTTACCCATTCCACAACCTAAAAGCACACAAGAGCATTTTTCAAGCTCTGTTTCAAGGCGTTTTGTAGCATTCTGTGAAATTCTGCCTTTTTTGTTGCTTTCAAGTGGGATTAAAATCTGTTCATAGGTTTTTGGTGCAATCGCGTTATATGCTACTGACGGAAATGCAACCTTAACGAGTCCTGTGCCACTATTGACGGCACCTTGTGACGCAAAATATACTGCATTTGGCATTTCGTAACTGCCACCGATTACAAGCACGGTACCAAAGGTGCCTTTATGACTATCAGTTTCACGCTTTTTGAAGAATGATTTTAACTCATCAGCACTCATTGTGAAAAGTGTTGTATTTACCTGACTATAACATTTATCTGGGATTGCAAGAGGGGCAACTACAACCTTACCACACTTTTCCATTGATGGCTTTAACACATGAACAGGCTTTAACACAAGCACTGCGATAGTCATATCAGCAGTAATTGAGTTAATTGGGGCTTTATTACTGTCGCCCTCCAGTCCGCTTGGCACATCAATACTTACGACTGTTGCAGAGGAATTATTGATTTTATTTATGAGTGAAGTGATTGTCGCGTCCGGCTCTCCACGGAAGCCTACACCGAAAATACAATCTATAATAATTTGTGCGTCTTCAAAATACTTATCAGTTGTTTCATTGAAATATGCAATATTAATACCCATAGCACGAATTCGTGAAAGCATTTCAGAAGATTCACTATCAGTTGGCAATCCCATAGCCATAAGCACATTTACTTTATAGCCATTTTCAAAAAGTTTGCGTGCTATTACAAATCCGTCACCACCGTTTTTGCCTTTTCCACAAACAACAAGAGCGTTGCGCTTGTTTGTATTTTCAAAGGTTTTACGGATTATTCTTGCACAATACGACCCTGCATTCTCCATTAACTGCAAATATGAAATGCCTGTCTCATTAGCAAGGGCTTCTAATTTTCTGGTATTTTCAACTGTAAGTACTCGCATTAAATCCACTCCACAATTTTTATATAACAATGATAACATAAAAAAGGAGAGTTTTTCAACTCTCCTTTAATATTTTATTCAATTAAAGAACATAAATTGTAACTCCACGGTCGCCCCATTGACGACATTGTTTGTTACTGTTCATATAAAGGTCAACTGTGTAGTAACCTTTCTTTGCAAATCCACCTGTATCTTCAGCAACTGCGTAACCATAAACGACACCGTCATTTGAAACAATCCACATTTCAGTACCGTATGGAATCTGCTTTGGATTCACTGCTACACGACCTGGCATAACTGCTTTACCTGTTGCAGTTTTTCCACCTGGCTGACAATATGCTGCTGCACGACCTGTAATTTTATACTTGTAACTTGTAGGAACATTGTTTTTGCCGATTGTGTATTTTGATGGCATTACAAGTTCTGAAATAGGCTTGCCGTTCTTTTCAATTTTTGAATTACCAAGGCCAGAAGACTTTGTAAGTGTTCCCACAGTTGTAATTTTTGTAACAGGTTTCTTTGTTACAGTTTCACTTTCAACTGATGTTGATTCAACTACACCATTTACAACTTTATCTTTATAAACAACTGTTTTAGTACCATTAACACCTTCTTGTGTTACCTTTTTAGTACCTTTAAGCATAGCTGAAGAATATTTTGTTTTTGATGTGAACTCAATAGTTTCTTCTGATTCACGTGTTACATATTCAACACGAAGAACATCGATAACCATTTCATTCTCAAGTGCAGTATCCGCTGATGGCACAACTTCATCATCAGAGTCAAGGGTAATACCTTGTTCTGCAAGCACTTCACCTACTGTTTTTGCAGTTGATTTTACAAACTTCTTTTCATTGTCAACGTTAATTGTAAGGTCATAGGAATTAAGGATTTTAACCTCTAAATCGTTTGTCACAACAGCTTTTACATTGACACTTGAAATGAGTTTGTCAGAAAGAACTACACCCTGTTGTTCAATAAGTTCTGCTACTGTTCCTGCGAATACGATGTTTTCTACTGTACCGTCTGCATTAACGAATTTAACATTACTTGCACGACATACAATAATTCTGCTGTCTTCACCTACTGTAAAATCTTTAAGGATAAGCTTATCGTTTTCACTAAGGCTTATATCAGCTTCGGCAACTACTGAATAAGCATCTTCTGAAGAAGTTTCTACTCGTGTTACCTGTGAGCCTTCATAGACATCAACTATATAAGTCTCACTTGTGGCAGCGAAAGCAGTTCCGGCACAAAGAACAGCAAGTGCTAAAATAAGTGCCATTACGCGCATAATGTTGCGACGAGATGCTTTTGCATACCCTTTTATTTTGTTTATCATCATTCTGCTCCTTTAATAAGCTGTGTCAACCTTTGCATTTTGCAAAGTGTTCGCCCCAATATAACCTTGAAAGGCACATTTAAGGCTCACTTAACGCACAACCGTTATTCTCGCTTTGTGACCTTGCACATTATATTCAACCATCAAGAAAAAGTCAAATTTTTTTGAAAATGTTTTTTGTCTATATTTCACAAAAAGTCGAGACAATTTTTGACTTAATATGCAATTAACCCTCTCAAAACAACAATATATTGTGGTTTTCACGGATTTTTTCTTGTGATTTTTTGTAAGATTATTAAAAAATCATTAAATTATTACAAAACGGTTACAAAATCAGCCCCCTTTTGTGATTTTTTTGTTAACTGTTTGTCCATATTTTATGCAATATTTTTGGAAAATATTCCTGGTATTTACATACTATTATATATAATATAAAAAGTCACCCTGAACATAGTGAATGGTCTAAATTGAGATTCTTCACTTCGTTCAGAATGACACTATTGTTTTTGTTGTTAATTTATGAAAACACGGTTTGTACCAACACCATATAAAGAATAGTACCTACACCAATACTTAAAAGGTTGTTGCGTTTCCAAACATGAAGCATAACTACTGTAAGTCCTGCAATTAATTCAGGTAATCCGAATGGCGACTCCAATGGATTTACTGACTTAAAGCAATACACAACAAGCATACCAATAACTGCAGGTGGCAACACCTTACCTAAATACTCAACAGCTTTTGGGATTTTCTTACCCTCAGGGAAAAGCACAAATGGTATTGCTCTAGTAGCAAGAGTAGTGAGTGCTACTAATACTATTATAATAACCGAACGCCAGAAAGATACAGGAAGATTAGTCATTGTTTTCTGCCTCCCCTGTTTTATTCTTTTTTTCTTCAACTCTGTGGTTTGAGAGAAGAACAATCATTATAATAATCATTGACGGCAGAATAAAACTATCTTTACCGAAAATCAAAAGGCTTATTATGCTTGCAACTACACCCACAATTGCAGGAAAACGATTTTTCTTTTCAAGCCATTGTTCAACAAAGATTACTATAAACAAGGCTGTCATAGCAAAATCAATACCTGTTGAATCAAAAGGAATAAGTGTTCCTGCAAGTCCACCAATCATTGAGCCGATTACCCAATAAGATTGGTCGAGAATTGAAAGTGCAAACAAAAACTTTCCCTCATCAACATTAGGTGGTGTTTTTGTAAGAAAGTATAATGAATATGTTTCGTCAGTCAATGAAAAAATCATATATGGTTTCTTTTTACCTGACACCTTAAATTTATCAAGCAAAGAAAGTCCATAGAAAATATGGCGCACATTAACCATAAAGGTTAAAAATGCAACCTGAAAAAGACTTACTGATGGGTCAAAAAAGTTTACTGCAAGATACTGGCCTGAACCTGCATATACAAGCAGACTCATAAACCCTGCCCAAAGAAAGTTATAACCTTTATCAGCAAACATAACACCAAAGGCTATACCTATAAAAAGATAGCCTGTCATTACGGGTAAAGTGTGTGGAAATGCTGCTTTGAAGGCAGCTTTATATGTGTTTTGCTTTTCCAATGTTATCACCAAAAGTGATTGTACTACTTTAGTTTAGCAAATTCAATATATAAACTTAAAAAATACAAAAAACAACACCCACCAGATTGGTGAGTGTTGAAAAATACAAATATTGTCTTTTATCTCTTTGAGAACTGTCTGAGCGTTAAGAAAACAATTCAGTGAATTGTTTTTAGCGAAGAGCACCGAGTGCTATGCCGAGGTGCCCAAAGGCCGAAAAGGGATAACATTAGCATAAACACAGTAAAAAACAGCACCCACCAAAGTGGATGCTGTAAGTTTTTGAAATAATACAAGTTATCTCTTTGAGAACTGAGGTGCACGACGAGCGCCTTTGAGACCGTATTTCTTTCTTTCCTTCATTCTTGGGTCTCTTGTTAAGAAACCTGCCTTTTTAAGAG
>CALAEV010000022.1 GCA_937892525.1 uncultured Clostridia bacterium | reverse complement strand
AAGAAGATTGAGCGTAATGCTTCAAAATGCGGATTATCTATAAGTGAATATGTAACAAAGAGAGCATTAGGCTTTGTACCGAGAACGGTGTTACCTGATGCTTTTTTTATTTTCTACGAAAAGTTATGTGAAATCTGTAATAAAGATATGACAACTGAAACTGAAGCAAAGTTAATTGCTCTTGTTGATGAAATTCATAGTGAGATACTTTCACCTAAAAAGGAGTTGATTGACTTATCGCTACCACAGGATTCTGGCCGATAAAAGGCAGACTTAAAGCAGTTATTTTATATGCTGAAAATCCCGACAAGACAATCAACAAAAAGTATCTTGATGATGATTTATACAAAACGCTTAAATATGCCGAGAATGATAATAAAACTGATGAAAGACTTTTTGTATCAGCAATCAACTGTCCTGTACAAAGAGCATACGAACACATGATGACTACAAAACTGCATTACGGAAAGCTTGGTGGTAATGTGGCTTATCACGGTTATCAGAGTTTTAAGGAAAATGAAGTAACACCCGAAGAATGTCACAGCATTGGTATGGAAACTGCAATGCGAATGTGGGGTGATGAATATGAGATTGTTGTTACTACACATCTTGATAAAAAACATCATCTGCACAACCACTTTGTAGTTAATTCTGTATCATTCAAAACAGGCAAAAAATTTGAAAATCATATCTCTGACCATTACAAGCTCCGTGAGATTTCTGATGCTATCTGTAAGGAACGAGGAAAATCCGTTCTTGAAAATGCATCATTTTACGGTGGTCAGAAAGGTGCATATTGGATTCATAAGAAAGGTAACAAAACTCACAGAGATATACTTGGAGAAGATATTGAACTTTGTCTTTCAGTTGCAACAAGTCGGAAGTATTTTTATAACGCTCTTAACAATATGGGTTACACCATTGATTATCAGCGTTTGACAATTAAGGCAAAAGGTTGGAAAAGAGGTGTTAGACTTACCAGTCTTGGTTATGCCATTGAAGAAATTGATAAACGATTGAATGCTAATCTTTACAGTACCACAGGCAGGGCTACTTGGAACAGCTATGTTATGACGAGAAACAAACACCTTCCACTTGAAGCAATGGCAAAACGCTTGAAATTCAGCATTGAACATTCAAAGAAGCCTGATGTGATTTTTGTTGACACTATGTTTCTGCTTATTATATTGGTTTTTCAATTATTAAAGGAAATATCTGATGCCATGCTGTTATCACCTGAAATGAGACAAGCTGCAAAGGATGTTAAGCAATTTGTAGCTGACTATCATTTCCTAACCGACAACCAAATTCATACTACTGATGATTTATTACAAAGTATCGAAGAAACAAACCTAAAGATTACTGAACTTGAAGATAAAAGAAATAGAGCAGATAACAAAAAACGCAGAGCAAATACTCCTGAAGAAAAAGAAAAGTATAAAGCTCTGCGCAAGGAGATTACACAAGAAATTATACCATTGAGAAAGAAGCTAAAACAGGCTGAACAAATTCTTGAGAAATCCCCTCACCTGTATGAGTTATTACAGGAAGAACACCGATTAGAAACTAACAGAATACGAAAACCTGAACGCACCCGATGAGGTGCTGTTTTTATTTAGGAGGTAAAATTTATATGAATAAAGTTAATAACATTCAGGGTTTAAGCTATGTAGGACCTGAAAATATTGTACCCTTTGAGGATAATCCCTTTGATGTGCGTGATGATGAAGAAATGGAAAACCTTATTGAAAGTATAAAGGAGTACGGAATCTTGACACCTCTTGTTGTCAGCAGACAAGGACGACGAGGTGATGTAATTCAGCTTGTATCAGGACACAGAAGATTACACGCCGCAAAGAAACTTGGTCTTCAAGTTATCCCAGTAACTTATGTCACTATGACACCTGCAGAAATTGCAATAGCAGTTGTAGATAGTAATCTGCAACGAGAAAAAATTCTGCCAAGTGAAAAAGCAAAGGCTTATCAGCTTAAAATGGATGCCATGAAAAAGACTGCAGGACGACCTACTAAAAATTCGTGCCAAGTTGGCACGAATTTGCGAACGGATGAGGAAATCGCAGAAAACACACCTGATAGTGCAAGACAAATTCAAAGATATATTCGCCTTAACAACTTAATTCCTGAACTGCTTACTATGGTTGATGATGGTAGAATAGCTCTCACACCTGCAGTTGAACTTTCTTATTTAAAGGAAAACGAGCAAAGAGATTTGCTTACAACTATTGAAAGTGAGGATTGTACTCCGTCTCTTTCACAGGCTCAAAAAATGAAAAGTATGTCTCAGGCTGAAATCCTAAATATGGATGAAATCTTCTCAATTATGGTTAAACCGAAACCCAATCAGAAAGATGTAATCAAACTCAAAGTTGAACCTTTTGAGAAATATCTTAAAGTTTACAAAACACCAAAAGAGCAAGAACAATTTCTATTGAAGGCCTGTGAGCATTATTCCAGATATCTTATGCGACAGCGTGATAGAGATGCGAGGTGATGTGATTGAAAATATTACAAAGTTTTAAGAACTTTATTATTAATTTTGAAGCAGATATTCGTGGTGAGTGTGAAATACCAAAAACTGTTTTTGAAACAATTGCCAAAGTTATTCTTCCGGAAATAACAGCTTATTTTGATTCAGAAGAAGGTAAAAAAGAGTATGAACAATACAAGAAAGCAAATAAACAATCAGCATTAAAGAATGCTGTGTAAATATATAAAGCAGTATCCTTGTTTTTTCAAGGATGCTGCTCATTCGCACATTTGAGTTGTTTTTATAAAAACTATATAATTTCATCGGGAGGTATTTAATTATGAAAGGTGTAATATATGCTAGATATTCTAGTGAAAATCAAAGAGAAGAATCCATTGACGGTCAGATTAGAGAGTGTACTGCATTTGCAAAAAGAGCAGGAATCACAATACTCGGAACATATATTGACCGTGCTTTATCTGCGAAAACAGATAATCGACCTGACTTCCAACGAATGATAAAAGACAGTTCAAAAAATATGTTTGATACCATCGTTGTGTGGAAATTAGACCGATTTGCAAGAAACAGATATGACTCTGCCTATTACAAGCATCTGTTAAAGAAAAACAATGTAAGGGTCATTTCTGCAACTGAAGCTATATCACAAGGTGCAGAAGGTATTATTCTTGAATCTGTTCTTGAGGGTATGGCAGAATACTATTCTGCAGAATTGTCAGAAAAAGTTACAAGAGGTATGACAGAAAATGCACTTAAATGCAAATATAACGGTGGCACATTGCCTATTGGGTATCGAATAAACAAGGAAAAACAATACGAAATTGACCCACTCACCGCCCCTGTTGTACTTGAAGTTTTTAACTTATATAAAAATGGTAAAACAATGAATGACATTGTTACATTTATGAATGAAAAAGGTATCAGAAATCAAATAGGCGGACAAGTAAGTCTTAATGGTGTATCAAGGTTATTAAGGAATCGTCACTATATAGGCGAATATCGTTTTAAAGATATCGTTAAACCCAGTGGAGTTCCTGCTATTGTTCCAATCGACCTTTTCAATGCTGTTCAGGACCGTCTTAAAATAAACAAAAAATGTTCCGGTCGTTTTAAGGCTAAAGAAGAATACTTCTTATCATCAAAAATATTCTGTGGTGACTGTAATTCCTCAATGATTGGTGAATGCGGAAAAAGTCAAAACTCCAAATTTTATCATTACTATAAGTGCTCCAACGCTAAAAGAATCAAAGAATGTAAACGGAAGCCTATTCGCAAAGATTGGATTGAAGACATTGTTTTTGAATACGCGAAAAAAGTTTTAGAAGATGACGAGTACATCTCAAACCTCATTTCAGCTGTTATTGAAGAAAGCAAAAAAGAAAACACAATTTTACCTGTATTAAAAAAAGATTTGTCCGATGTGGAAAAAAGCATAAAAAATATGCTCAATGCAATTCAGGATGGAATCTATACTCCATCTACAAGGCAAAGACTTGAAGAACTTGAAAAAAGAAGAGAACAAATTGAAGTTCAAATCTCAATGGAAGAATTAAGTCGTTCTCAAATCAACGAAGATATGCTACGCATATGGTTTGATAAGATGAAAAATATTGATAATAATTCACCTGATTACAAGCATATCTTTTTCCACTTATTTGTAAATTCGGTAATTGTAAGAGATAACGGCATTGAAATAATGCTTAATTATAAGGATGGAGCAAAAATTATCTCTTTGGAACAAATGAATAATTTTTTTAATATACGTTCGGATGTCTCGCCACCAGTTCGACCAAGGGATTTCCAATAGGAAGTCCCTTTTGTTTTTTCTATTTGTTTATTATATAACAAGTCGAACCTGTGAAGGTTTTTGCGTTAAGAAAACAGTCCGGTGGACTGTTTTTAGCAAAAAGTGGCGAAGGCGTAAGCCAAGCCAATAGTATGCAAGGCGAAGCCGAAGCAGACGGTCGACTCCTGTCACGACCACCAAGGGATTTCCAATAGGAAGTCCCTTTTGTTTTTTCTATTTATTTATTATATAACAAGTCGAACCTTTATATTATATAATTTTGTGGTATAATAGATTATAAGAGGTGTAGATGTGTCAGTTTTTGAAAAGATATATGAAGTAGTTAAGCAAATACCAAAAGGTAAGGTAGCAACCTATGGTCAGGTTGCAATTATGGCAGGTAATCCTCGCTGGGCGCGTGTGGTGGACTATGCTTTGCACAATAATCCGAACCCATCAACTATTCCTTGTCACCGAGTAGTTAATCGTGATGGAAAAGTAGCATCAGGATATGCGTTTGGTGGTAGTACTATGCAAAGAGATTTGCTTGAAAAAGAGGGTGTAGTATTCGAAACTGACGGTCATATTGATTTAGAAAAATATGGAATATAGTTTTCACAACGAGACCATAATTTATAGTAATAAAGTAAATAAATTGAAATTTATAAAAAACAAAGTTGTAAGTTCTAATGAATTTACAACTATTTTTCTGTCCATAATATTACAGGTGATTTATATGTTATCTGTATGGAGTGCAAACTCAAATTTTGAAAAATTTCCTCAACTTAATGAAGATATAAGAACGCAAGTGTGTATTATTGGTGGGGGAATAACAGGCATATTGTGTGGGCATATGCTCAAACAAAAAGGTGTTGATTGCGTTATTCTTGAGGCAGACAGAATCTGCAAAGGAGTAACCCAAAATACAACTGCAAAAATAACTTCGCAACATGGGCTTATATACGACAAACTGATTAAAGGTTTTGGTATAGAAAAGGCACAAATGTACTTGCAGTCTAATGAAAATGCAATAAAAACTTACAGAAAAATGTGTGAAGATATTGATTGCGATTTTGAAAATAAATCTAATTTTGTCTATTCAACAAATAGTTTGAAAAAAATTGAGAAAGAGCTTCATGCCTTGGTACGATTAGGATTTAACCCTGATTTCACAGGCGAAATACCTGTACCAATTTCAATTGAAGGTGCAGTTGAGTTTCCTCATCAGGCGCAGTTCAATCCGCTCAAATTTTTGTCCCATATATCTAAAAATTTGACAATTTATGAAAGAACCAAGGTTATTGAAATTCGTGGAAAACACGCATTTACGCAAAATCATAAGATTACAGCCGAATATTTCATTGTTGCAACTCATTTTCCTTTTATGAATAAATTCGGTGGATATTTTGTGAAAATGTATCAAGAACGCTCTTATCTTATTGCCCTTGAACGAGGTCCACAGATTAACGGAATGTATGTTGATGAGGCAACAAAGGGTATGTCGTTCCGAAATTACAAAAATTACCTTCTTGTAGGTGGTGGAGACCACCGAACAGGTAAAGATGGTGGTAATTACCGTGAACTCCGTACTTTTGCAAAAATCCATTATCCTTCAAATTCCGAAAAATATCATTGGGCAACACAAGACTGTATAACTCTTGATAGCGTTCCGTATATCGGCAGATACTCTCCCAAAATTCCTAATGTCCTTGTTGCAACAGGCTTTAATAAATGGGGTATGACATCAAGTATGGTGTCGGCAGAAATTCTTTCAGATATGGTAATAAATAAAAAGAATGATTACGAAGAACTTTATAACCCATCAAGAAGCGTAATAACACCACAACTTGCAGTTAATCTTTTTGAATCAACTGTGGGACTTTTAACACCATCAACAAAACGATGCCCACACTTAGGCTGTGCGTTAAAATGGAATTCAACTGAACATACGTGGGATTGTCCTTGCCACGGTTCAAGATTTACAGAAAGTGGAGAAGTTATTGAAAATCCATCCACCGCTGATTTGAAATAGTACGTAATACAGTGTGGATTGCTTTGTGCAACTTGATACAATTTGTTCGCCTAAATTCATATATAATGACAAATGGAATTTGTTTACAATTTATTAATAGTTTGATATAATATATTCGTAAAAATCCGTCAGTATTATACTGACAAAAAGGAGTCTTTGCTATGAATAGAACAAGAAAAGTAATTTCTATTGTTATGGCAGTAATTATGATGTTGTCATGCATGTCAATTCTCGGTTACGCTCGTGATGAGAGTTATGTGCCAACAATTATCATTCCAGGCCTTTTCCAGAGTGAAACTTATCACTATGTAGACGGCGAAATTGAATGTGATGCAGATGGTAATCCACTTGCTGGCCCATTCTATATCAGTGTTTCAAAAGAGTTTATTGGAACTGCACTTACAACTGCGCTTCTTCCAATTATGACAATGTTCATTACTCAGCAGGATAAAGACCAGGCAGCTGCAAAAGTAGTTTCAAAACTTGCAAGCGACCTTCTTATGGGTAAACAGAAGAGCGACGCTAACGGTAATCTTGACCCAGATGTTCGTGCTGCTGATTACAAGGGCAGTATTGCTAATGCAACTGAAAAACAGAGAACACAGATGCTTTCACATTTCCCAATTGAAGAATACTTTGAAATTGCGGGTATGGAAAATCTTTATGTGTTCAACTATGTTTCAACAGGTAATATGATTCAGACTGCAGAAGACCTTTATGATTTCATTAAGTTCGTTAAAGCAGATACCGGTTCTAAAAAGGTAAACATTGTTCCTGTAAGCCAGGGTGGTTCAATTGCAAATGCTCTTATGCAGCTCTATATTGACAAGGGCGAAAATATTGCTAACGATATTAACAGAATGGTTCTTGCAGTTCCTGCTCTTGATGGTGCAAATCTTCTTGGCGATTGCTATAGATATGGTATCAACGACGAAAGTGAAGCACTTTACACAACAATGTTCACTTCACTTTTAGGCGAAAACAATGTTCTTAGCTATATTCTTAGTCTTGCAGTTCGCCTTATGCCAAAAACAGATGTAAGCAATCTTCTTGATGTTCTTGGCGATACACTTATTAACGACTATCTCAGATATTCAACACTTATGTGGGGACTTATTCCATCAGGCGACTATCAGGCTTGTGCTGATAAGTATCTTGCAGGCGACGATATGAAAGAAATCCGCAGACAAGCAGATTGGTATTACAACGCTCAGCTTAATTCTGACAGAAACATTTTGTTAGCGAAAGCAAGCGGTGTTGAAATCTTTGATATTGTTGATACTAACGTTGAACTTTATGAGCTTGCAGTATCACACTCAACAACTCAGGCAGATGGTATTATTCAGGTTGACTCAACATCTATGGGTGCATATAGCGTAAATGTAGGTACAAAACTTCCTGCAGATTACAAAACACCTGTTGCTGAAAGAAGATGTTGGAATCCAACACATAACCACACAGACCCTGAAGGCATTATGGATGTTTTAACTGGTCTTCTTCCTGACCATACATTCTATTTCAGTGGTCAGAACCATGCGTCTACAGCATCAAATGACGTTCTTATGAGTTTGATTATCCGTCTTCTTACAGACGAAAGTTTTGAAAATGTATTCTCATATCCTGAAGAATATCCACAGTTCAACTATAGCCGTGAAACACTTCAACTTCGCAAAGATATTAAATCTCTTGAAAAAGTAGATATGAGTAATGTTTCAGCTGCTGATAAACAAGAACTTGCAGGCGCAATCAAACAGGTTGACGATATGCTTGCAGTTACAATTGTTGACCCTGCAGCAGCAAAAGCAGCAAGCGACCGTTTCTATGCAATCTATGATAAGATTATGGGTAATGACGGCGTTGATGCATCTGCAATGCTTTGCTCAACAACAAAAGCAATTTGTAGTGCACTTTATACTGTGTATGGTGATGCAGCATACAGCGAAATGCCACTTCTTACAATCCAGATGATTATGAAACCTGTTGCATAATCAAAATTAAACAAAAATTAAATCCCTTGGGCAACCAAGGGATTTATTATGCCTTTTTACGAAATAAGTTGACAAAATATGATAAATTAATTACAATTAAGACAAAGGTTATAAAACCTTTTAGATAAAGGGGGCTTATTTTATGAAAAAATTACAAAAAGTGTTAAGTGTTCTTCTTGTATTTGCTATGTTGTTTACTTTTGCATCTTGCAAAGACAATAAAACGGATTATGAGCAGGGTAGTACAACAACTACTACTGAGCCGACAACAGAAGAATCAACTACTGAGGAACCAACAACTGAGTCAACTACTGAATCTACAACAGAATCAACTACAAAAAAGGAAACTACAACAAAGAAAGAAACTACAACTAAAAAACCGACAACAACTAAAAAAGAAACAACAACTAAATATACAGGAATATATATTCCTTTGGCACATCTTGAAGGTACTTGGGTAGCGAAAGAAACCATAAAAGCAAAAGATTTGTATGCACCTGAAATTTATAATCCGGATATTACAAAAACAGACCTTGTAATAAACTCATATTATAAATTCGATTTTGAAGTTCAAGGTACTTTTTCAATTTATGGTAAAATAGCAAACGAAAGCGCATTCCGTGCAGAATACAGAGAAGCGTCAATTGCTTATTATGAAACATTTTTAGCAGAGGGCGAGACTCTGTCACAAGAAGATTATGACGAAATTGATAGATTGATTGATGAAGATATGGAGTATATCAGAGGACTGGTAACTGATGGCCTTTCAGGAACATGTCAAGCCAGTGAAACTACTATTACATATAATGTTGGTGGAGAAAAGTTTACTGAAACATATGTATTGTCTAATAATGACAACAAACTTACTTTTACAGGTTCTTCTTTAGGAAATGAAGGATATCCAATAACATATACAAGAGTTTCATAAAAATATTAAATCCCTTGGGCAACCAAGGGATTTTTTGTGTCTATTTGCACTTATAAATTTGAGTTTATCGAACAGAATGCAAAGTGCAAAATGCAAAGCGCAAAGTGTAGGGTCTGCGACGCAGATTTATAATTCGCTCCCTCCTAGAGGGAGCTGTCGAGCGATAGCGAGACTGAGGGAGTAATATGTGTAATTGTAAAACTCCCTCCGTCAAAATCTTCGATTTTGCCACCTCCCTCAATGAGGGAGGGTAATAGGTTGTATCTATACAAAGAGCTCGACAAACTCCAATTTGTAGAATTGATTTTGAGTGATTTTGTTTTCTGCTTAAATCACATATTCCTTATACCTATCTGCCCATTCAACAGGCAAAATTACCTTAACAACCGTACCGTCAGGGGTAAATTCTTCTGACAAAATCTTACCATTATTACGTATTTGGTTTAACTCACTACCCTTATTGAATGGTATAAGAAGTTGAAGTTCAACACTTTGCATAGCAAGTGCTTTTTCAATTTCTTTCAAAAGCAAATCAAGATTTATGCCTTTAAGAGCGCTAATCATAACTGTTTTACCCATTGAAATAAGCTCAAAAACATTTTCTGCCTTGTCACACTTATTCATTACGGTAATAATATTGTCTCCATTACAGCCTAATTCTCGTAAAATATCAGTTGTAATCTGAATATGTTCGTTGCAATGAATATCGGACGCATCACATACATTCAATACTATGTCTGCTTCGCTTGCTTCTTCAAGTGTTGATTTAAATGCTTTAACCAAATCGTGTGGAAGTCGGCTTACAAAACCAACGGTATCAATAAGCATAACATCTTGTCCGTTTGGCAGGGTAAGTTTTCGCGATGTTGGGTCAAGAGTAGCAAATAATTTGTCCTCTGCAAGCACTCCCGCATCTGTGAGCGCATTCATAAGTGTTGATTTGCCTGCATTTGTGTATCCAACGAGAGCAACGGTAATAACGCCGTCTTTTTCGCGTCTTTTTCTTAAAATCCCACGACGCTTTTCAACTTCATTAAGCTGTTCTTGTAACGCGTGCATTCGTCTCATAATGTGACGACGGTCACTTTCAAGTTTTGTTTCACCTGGGCCACGAGTACCAATACCACCACCAAGACGAGATAACTGTTTGCCTTTGCCTGTAAGACGGGGGAGTGAATACTTAAGTTGAGCCAACTCAACCTGCAATTTACCCTCACTTGTTTTAGCTCTTAAAGCAAAAATATCAAGGATTAACTGCGTTCTGTCAACAACTCTTACATTAGTAATGTTTTCAATATTACGTATTTGTGACGGAGTAAGCTCACCATCACAAACAATCAAATCAATTTCCTGATTATGACAAAACAACTCTGCTTCAGCCAGTCTGCCTTTACCTAAATATGTTGCACCGTCAGGGGTGCTTTTTCGCTGAATTATTGAGCCAATAACTTGAGCCCCTGCACTTTCTGTGAGGAGCGTAAGTTCTTCTATACTGGCATCAGCATCAAAATCTCCTGTGTCAACAGAGATTAACAATGCCTTTTCAGGTTTTTGAGCAATTTCGTAAAATTCCATAAAAGTTCCTTTGTTTTTGTAGTAAAACGGTGGTGAAGAGAAAATCCCTCCACCACCTACATTATTTGTCATTTATTTTTCACTTATGCAGCTATTAGCAGCAGCAATCATAGTCCTTGCGCTGACAACCACAATCGTTGTTGCAGCCACAGCCACCGTTGTTATTATCAGAGAGAAGAATTAAGATGATGATAATAATCAACCAAGTGTTGTTACCGAAGAAGTTACACATTCATTTTTCCTCCTTCCCATTCTAAAGTGGAGGCTCACCTCACACTACATTCTATGAGAATAGGGGGAATGTGTTACAGTAACAAAATGGCATTTATTTAAGTGACGCCAAAAGTCCACCTTTTGAAATAATATTCTGAATAAATTCAGGGAATGGTTGTGCCTTGTAGCTTACGCCTTTTGTGACATTTGTGATAACACCGGTGTCAAAGTCAACGCTTACTTCGTCGCCGTTTTCGATTGCATCACATGCCTCAGGGCATTCAAGAATTGGAAGTCCTATATTAAGTGAGTTTCTGTAGAAAATTCTTGCGAATGTCTTTGCAATAACACAAGAAACACCGGCAGCCTTAATAGCGATAGGAGCGTGCTCACGTGATGAGCCACAACCAAAGTTTACGCCTGCAACCATAATGTCGCCATCTTTAACTTTGTTAATGAATTCTTTGTCGATATCTTCCATACAATGACTTGCTAACTCTTTGTGGTCAGCAGTATTCAAATATCTTGCAGGAATAATAACGTCTGTATCAACGTGGTCACCGTATTTATGTACTAAACCTTGAATTTTCATATTAGAGTACCTCCTCTGGTGTGCAAATGTATCCAGCGATTGCACTTGCAGCCGCAACATAAGGGCTTGCAAGATAAACTTCACTTGTAGGGTGTCCCATTCTGCCTACAAAGTTACGGTTTGTAGTAGAGATTGCCTTTTCTTCAGCAGCCAAAATACCCATATGACCACCAAGACAAGGTCCACAAGTTGGTGTTGAGAATACAGCCCCTGCCTCAACGAAAATCTCTGCAAGACCTTCGCGAACACATTGGAGATATACATTCTGTGTTGCAGGAATAACAATACAACGAACATTTTCGTTAACCTTTTTGCCCTTAAGCACTTCAGCAGCAGCGCGCATATCTTCAATTCTACCGTTTGTGCAAGAGCCGATAACTGATTGGTCAACATAAATCTTATCGAATTCCCCAACAATGTGAGCATTTTCAGGAAGATGAGGGAATGCAACTGTTGATTTAAGTTCGCTCAAATCAATGTTGATAACTTCGTCATACTCTGCATCAGCATCTGCTTCAAAGATTACAGGAGTACGGTCTGTTCTGCCTTTCATATATTCAAGAGTTTTTTCATCAACAGGGAAAATACCATTTTTAGCGCCACATTCAATAGCCATATTAGCAATACAGAAACGGTCATCCATTGAAAGATTTGCGATTCCGTCGCCACAGAATTCAAGTGAACGATAAAGTGCACCATCAACACCGATTTTACCGATTAAGTGAAGAATTAAATCCTTACCACTAACCCATTTATTGAATTTACCTGTAACATTAACCTTGATTGCAGATGGAACTTTGAACCAAGCCATACCCGAAATCATACCTGCAGCCATATCAGTTGAGCCAACACCTGTTGAGAATGCACCAAGAGCGCCGTATGTACAAGTGTGTGAGTCAGCACCGATTACTGTGTCACCTGAAATTACAATTCCTTTTTCAGGAAGAAGAGCGTGTTCAATACCCATTTGACCTACATCAAAGAAATTTTTGATTTTATATTCTCTTGCAAACTGTCTTACTTGTTTACAATGTTCAGCAGATTTAATGTCCTTGTTAGGTGTGAAATGGTCCATAACAAGAGCGATTTTTTCTCTGTCAAATACGTCTGTAAATCCCTTTGCTTTCATTTCGTTGATTGCAACAGGGCTTGTAACGTCGTTACCCATTACTAAATCAAGACGGACATTAATAAGCTGTCCTGCCTCAACGCTATCTAACCCTGCATGAGCCGCAAGGATTTTCTGTGTCATTGTCATTCCCATATTATTCAACCTCTTTAATGTTTCTGTCGCCGCTTTCAAGAGCAGTAAGACCTGAACGAGAAAGTTCGCAGATTCCGTATTTTTCCATTTTGTCAATAAATTTATCAATAAGGCTTGGAAGACCTGTAAGCTCGGCAGTAATTGTTGTGTGACCTATGTCCATAACTCTTGCGCCGAAGCTATTAACTGTTTTAAGAACACGTTTTCTATCTTTGTTAAGAGCGTGAACTTTAATAAGAAGAATTTCTGACTGAATTGTCTGACCTTCGTCAAGGTTAATAACCTTAATAACCTCTTCAAGTTTTGAAAGTTGTTGCATAACCATTGTAACCTTGTATTCTTCAACGTCAGAAACAATTGTCATTCTTGAAAATTCAGGACTTTCAGTTTCAGAAACTGTAAGAGATACAACGTTGTATCCGCGACGAGCAAAAAGTCCTGCAACTCGTAAAAGTACACCTGTACGGTTGTAAACAAGTGCTGATAAATAAATTCGTTTAATATTTTCCATAATATTGATACCTCAAATAGAATATTTGTGTCAGTAATGCACCGTAAGGTGCAATTCATGTACGCAGCACAATTCATGATGAAATCAATTCATGCAACGAAGTTGCAATTCATTTTTATTAATGAATTGCTTCGCATGAATTGGCTTTCGCCATGATTTCTCGCATATGCTCCATGAATTGAATTCTTGCGAATTCATTGTATAAAATCACACCGTGATTTTATACACAGTTGTTGTCTTAACAACCTCATCCTTATCAAATACACAATTATAAAAGCTTGGTGTGTTTGTAGCATTTGGATAATACTGTGTTTCAAGGCAGAAACCACAACGGAAATCCATTGGAGTATTATTCTTACCGATTTTGCCTTCAAGGAAGTTACCAACATAAAGCTGCATACCAGGTAAGTCTGTAAGGCAGTCAAGTCGTACTCCGTTTGGAGCAATAACAGTAGCAGCAAGACGAAGTTTCTTGTCATAATTGTTAATGCAGAAGTTGTGGTCGTAGCCGTTACCTGCATCTAACTGCTCATAGTCAGCACCAATATCTCTGCCGATAGTTTTAGGCTCTCTGAAATCAAATGGAGTGCCTGTTACATCACGAATTTCGCCTGTTGGTACAAGACCTTCACCCATAGGAGTAAACGCATCAGCATTAATGTAAAGTGTATGGTCAAGAATGTCGCCATTCTGATAACCTTTAAGATTGAAATATGCGTGATTAGTAAGGTTGAATGCAGTTTTCTTGTCAGAAACAGCAGTGTAATCAATAATAATCTCATTTTTATCTGTAAGAGTGTAACGAACTGTCACTTTCTTGTTACCAGGGAAGCCCTCTGTACCGTCTGCACTGAAATATGAGAATTCAACAGAGTCAGAGTCAACAATAATTGCATCCCATACTGCAGTTGAAAATTCGCCGTTACTATGTAAAGTCACATCACCGTGAGTAGTTGTAACTGGGACTTTTACACCGTCAATTGTGAGTCCACCTTTGCTGATTCTGTTAGCAACAGGACCAACGATAACGCCTTGATAATCGTGTCTTTCTTCAAAGCCTTCCATATCATCAAAACCGAGCAATAAATCAAGCTCGTTTTCATCTTTGTCTTTTACAAGAATGCTTTGCAGAGTAGCACCCCAAGTAATAAGATTAATCTTCATATTGTTGTTGTTTTCAATAAGAAAAGAGTCAACTTGTTTGCCGTCTTTTGTCATTCCAAAAACTGATTTTGTAATGCTCATTTTTCCCACTCCTAATAAGAGAATATATACATAATTTATTATATAATTATAAGTCTTTAATGTCAATACTTTAATGTGCTAAAGTCATTAGATTTTTTAAGTTTTTTACTTTCCACTTTGCGTACTTCACTTGCCCTGACCACTATATCTTGTGATTGCAAAAAACAACAAAATATGATATACTTATTGTCCCTGCCCATAGTGGTAATTTCGTGAAAGGAGAGAGAGTATGTTCAAGGTAAATCCTAAGGTTTATGCGTCAATGTTTTCATTACCAACTGAAATTATTGATAAGGGACTTAAATTTGCTAGTGGTGAACAGATTAAGGTTATTCTTTGCATTTTTAGAAACCCTGAAATTACAACTGAAGAGCTTATGAAAAAAACGAATCTCTCTAAAAACGAAGTAGAAGAATGTATTGAGTATTGGAAAGATAACGGTATTCTTGAAGCAGATGTAAAAACTGAAACAGTTAAAACTGAAAAGCAAATTGCACAGCCTGAAAAAGTGAAGTTGCCACTTCCTGAAATCCGCTATGTGCCACCAACACAAGAAGAAATCAATAAAATATTAAAGGGCAGAAGTAGTATAAAAAGACTTTTCCTTGAAGCACAAGAAATTCTTGGGGTTACAATCGGTTATAGCACACAATGTGCAATCCACGCAGTTGTGTATTGCTATGGAATTAAACCTGATGTTGCCAATTGCCTTTTGCATTTTGCAAAAAGTATTGACAGTACAAGTCATGAAGATATTAAAAAGATTGCAGAGTATTGGGCTGAAAACGGTATTACAAGTCAGTCGGCAGCTGACGATTACATAACTGAAACTGACAAAGCTTTGTCAGTATTTCGTGAACTTGCAACACGCACAAATAATGACACATCACCACCAACATTTGCAGTGTTGGAACTTTTTTGTGAGTGGCTAAGATGGGGCTATACTATTGACGAAATCGAAAAAGCTTTTAATATTATGAAAGCCGAAAAAATGACTGGTCGTCTTGTGTGGCGTAATGTAACCCATATGAACGGAACAATCAAAAACTGGCGTAAGGCAGAGATGTTTACAGTAGCCGATATTGAAAAAGGCACAAAGAAATTCCAGACTAAATCAACTAAAAAAGCCGAAAAAGACAAAGGAACTTCTTTTGATGTGCAAAAAGCAACTGAAAAATCAAAAGAAAATCGTAAAGATTTTGGTACAAAGAAGAATAAAAAGAGAACAAGAGTAAAGGGGGCGTAAAGGTTGGCATATAGCAAAAAATTGCATGAAAAAGTTCGTGCAGAGATTAAAGAGAGAAAAACAACAGCTGAAAAAAAGGCACACGAAAACAGAATGAAACTTACAGAGCAGTATCCTGAATTTCAGTTTATTGAGGCCGAACTTGCAAAAACAGGTATGGCAATCGTAAACGCATTCGCATTACCTAAAGAAGATGTTGAAACTGCCCTCCAAAATATCCGTAAAAAGAACGAATCACTTCAGAATGACCGTAAAAATCTTCTTAAAGCATTGAATTTACCTTGCGATTATCTTGATGTTCATTATGTTTGCCCTGAATGTGAAGATACAGGTATTATTGAAGAACGTGACGACCAGCGTGGTGTGTCATACGGCTCAAAATACTGTGAGTGTTATATGGCGCTTCTTAAAAAGTATGCAGCCGAAGAGATTAATAAGAATACTCCTCTTGAACTTTCAAATTTTGAAGATTTTGATTTAAAACTCTATCCTGCAACTAAAAATAGCGAATCACCAAGAGAAGCAATGAGTTATGTGTATAACAGTTGTATTGAATATGCCAAGAGCTTTGACCTTGATTCTGTAAGCTTATATTTTTACGGCAGAACAGGTCTTGGCAAAACACACTTGTCACTTGCAATTGCAAATGAGGCAGTAAAGAAAGGCTACAATGTAATTTATGGCTCTGTAATCAATTTTCTTAACAAAATGGAAAAAGAGAAATTTGGCAGAGCAGATACTGATACAGAAAAACTTCTTATTGATGCAGATTTGCTTATTCTTGACGATTTAGGTGCAGAGTTTACAACGGCTTACACAGTTTCTGCAATCTATAATATTCTTAATAGCAGAATTTGTAGGGGAGTACCTACGATTATCAGTTCAAATCTTGACCTTAATGAAATCAAAGGTCGTTACCCTGAAAGTATTGCGTCAAGAATTATCGGTACATTTTCACCGGTTGAGTTTATTGGCGATGATGTGAGACAAATCTTAAATGAGAACTAAGTTTGCCTAAGGCAAGTGAAGTTGATAAATACAGTGAAGTTACTTCGTGGTGAAGTTGCACCTTACGGTGAAGTGCAAACTTAACTTCACTTTCTTTTGAAAACTTCACTCTGTAAAGAACTTCACTTTTGCAAGGCAAAAACTTCACAAAATTTTTCTTGTATTGCGATATATTCACTTCGTGAATGCAAATCTACAACGCTGAACTAATGTGTTCGGCGTTTATTTTTTTTACTACCGAAATCCACACGATTTTCTCGCGATTTTTGTGTTGCTCTTTCTATATCAAAACTTACTTGTGATGATGGTATGTAAGATGCAGATTTATAATTTCTTATATCTGTAACATAGACTTTCAAAGGCAATCCACGTTTTTGATATTCCTTTTTAATGAGTCCTACATTCTCAAGATTATTAAGTATTTTAGTTGCAGTATTAACAGAACAACCTATATGCTCTTGGATTTGCTTATTAGAGTAATAAACGAATATACCTTTCTCATCACTGAATTTTTTTAAGTTTTTCTTTGAGTAGTTAACTCTGTTAAGAAACAGAGCATATAAGATTTTTTCATCTGATGAAAGCACTTTGTATTTTTCTTCAGTTATAAGTTCTAATGGTAAAATTGCATATGTAAAAATGTTACTTATAAAAACACCTCCCATATATGGCGCCAAAATGCAAAATCGTCCCACAAAAAGCGGAACGATTTCAAATTTTCAATAGATTGTTTACACAAAGTTTACAAAAAGAGAAGAAAAAGGTGCTTTTTCGCATTTATAAAGTAATTATTTTTTATTTTAATATATTATTTATAGGTCGCATTTTTCAAGGTGGTAAATACCATTTTTTGAGATACCCAATCACAAATTTTATAATAACCATATTCAACTTTTGAGCTGGAAGAAATACGAAAAAATAAATTTGACCTTTTTTGACTTTTAGTATTGACAAGTGAAAAATACTTGCTATAATAGTAATTGCAAAAGTCAAAGAAAGTCAAAGTCAAACTCGAAAAAGGGGCGATTTTATGAATATAAGCAACATAATAGCAAATATGATTCAAGAAATGCTTGAGGATGATGGTTACACAGAAATTCAACGAAATGAACTTGCACAGCGTATAGGTTGCGTACCAAGTCAGATAAACTATGTAATCTCATCGCGTTTTACCCCAGAGCATGGTTACATTGTAGAGAGTCGTCGTGGTGGTGGGGGATATATTAAAATAACAAGGGCTACCTATGACAGAAATTCAATAAAAATGCACTTAATAAATTCAATAGGGCAGAGTATAAATGAAAACACTTGTCGCGCTCATCTTAAAAATTTATACGAAAGTGATTTTATTGATGAAAAAACGACTAAAATATTTTTGTCAGCTTTAACAGGAAATGCATATCGCGATATACCCCGTGAATACGGCGATATTCTTCGCGCATCAATATTCAAGCAGATGATACTAAGTGGCTTTGCCACAATGAAGTAAATCCTTGCGGATTTATGAAGTATCCTGACGGATATGAAGTAGCGTTGCTATGAAGTATGCCTAACGGCATATAAATGGATTTACTTTACTTCATGTTTATCAACGATAAATACTTCATAATCGAAGATTACTTCATATTGCGAAGCAATACTTCATCATTTTGAATAGACAATATTTATAAGGAGTGAATTTTTATGTTATGTCAGAATTGTGGTAAATACGAAGCAACAACCCATGTTAAAAGAATAGTAAACGGCGAAACTGCAGAGGCACACCTTTGTACCGATTGTGCAAGAGCCTTGGGCTATACGGATGTTTTTGGTGGATTTCCAAACACCTTTGGTGATTTGTTAGGCTCATTTTTTGGCGAATCACAGGTAGGTAGTTTAAGTTCAAGAACACTTCGTTGTGAAAAATGTGGAAATACCTTTAATGATATTGTGAATAGCGGTAAGCTTGGTTGTGCCGATTGCTACGAGACTTTTTACGATAAGCTTTTGCCATCATTACAGCGTATTCACGGAAAAACTCGTCACGAGGGTAAAAATCCAACAATTATCAAAACAGATGTTGTTGAAAATGTTGTAACAGTAAAAGAACTTGAAAATCAGTTAAAAGCTGCAATAGACGAGCAGAATTTTGAAAAAGCAGCAGAACTTCGTGATAAAATTAATGAAATGAAAGCAGGTGGCAATAATGAGTAACAGATGGTATTTAGGCGTGGGTGAGCAAAGTGATATTGTTGTAAGCACTCGTATTCGTCTTGCAAGAAATCTTAAAGAATATCCGTTTCCTAACAAATTGAATACTAAAAACCGTATTATTATCAATAATATTATTAAGGATGCAATTGAAAAGGACAACAAATACAATCTCGATTTTGTAGAAATGAAAACACTTGCCCGATTTGAAGCAGCATCTATGGCAGAACGTCATATTATAAGCCCTGAGTTTGCATCAGATGCAGATGGCAGAGCATTACTCATTACACCTGAAGAAGATATCTGCATTATGTTAAATGAAGAAGACCATATCCGTTTGCAGGTTATGAAGTCAGGTTTCGCACTTGATGAAGCATATGGGGTTGCCGATGAAATTGATAATAGTCTTGGCGAGAAACTGGAATACGCATTTGATGAGCGTATCGGCTATTTAACTCAATGTCCTACAAACTTAGGTACAGGTATGCGCGCATCTGTAATGCTGCATCTTCCTGCCCTTACAATGAATGGTCAGATTCATAAACTGATTAACACAATCTCAAAATTAGGGCTTACATTCCGTGGTGCATTCGGCGAAGGAACAAAAGCCGTAGGCGATATGTATCAGCTTTCAAATCAGATTACTCTTGGTATTTCTGAAGAATTTGCAATTAAAAACTTAAAGTCCATCACATTACAACTTTGTGCACAAGAAAGAGCAGCAAGGGAAGAAATCTTAAAGTCAATCAATACTGATGACGCGATTTTCAGAGCATACGGCACTCTTAAATGGGCACGACTTCTCTCAACAAAAGAACTTATGGAGAATCTTTCACTTGTTCGACTTGGGTCTGTTGCAGGCAAATTAAATGTGCCTATTGAAATGGTAAATGAACTTATGATTTCAATGCAACCGGCAAGCATCAACGCTCGCGCAGGACAAAAGCTTCCTGAACAAGAAAGAGATTCAGTAAGGGCTACTGAGGTAAGAAATAGGTTAAATTCATAATTTGTAATGTAGAGGGCGATTTTTAATCGCCCTTTTATAATCCGATTTTTATAATAGAGGTGAAAACTATGTACAACTTCACAGGTTTTAGTGAAAAAGCAAATATGTGTCTTAACAAAGCAGTAGAGGTGGCAGAAGATTCAGGTCACACATATATAGGTAGTGAGCATATTTTGTTAGGACTTTTAGATTCTACTGATTCCGTTGCAGGAAAAATCCTTGCAAACAGAGGAGTAACATACAAAAAGGTTTATGATTTAATTCGTGAAACAGTAGGTACAGGAATGCCAACTGAACTTAATCCAGCCGACTTTACTCCACGCAGTAAACATATAATTGAAAGTGCATTGATGCTTGCAAATTCAATGAAACAGTCCCTTGCAGGTACTGAGCATCTGCTTATTTCAATCTGTCGCGAGGGCAATGGTTATGCATGTCAACTCTTAACTCGTGCAGGTACAACAACTACGGCGTTGTTAAAGGATTTAGCAAACAATGTAAGTAATCCCAAATCAAACAATAAACCATCAAAAGATAATAAATCAAATTCACAACTTCAAAAATACGCACGCGACTTAACAAGCCTTGCGAAGGAAAATAAAATTGACCCTGTTATCGGTCGTGAAAAGGAAATACAAAGAGTTATTCAGATTTTAAGCCGTAGAAGCAAGAATAACCCTTGTTTAATCGGTGAACCAGGTGTAGGTAAAACTGCTATTGCTGAAGGTTTAGCACTTCGTATTGCTAACGGTCAGGTGCCTGAACTCTTAAAAGACAAGCGTATTTTGTCTCTCGATTTAACAGGTATGGTGGCAGGTACAAAATACCGTGGTGATTTCGAGGAGCGTATTAAAGGCGTTGTTGATGAGGTTGTCAACTCAACAGATATAATCCTCTTTATTGACGAGGTGCATACTCTTATTGGTGCAGGCAGTGCCGAGGGTGCAGTTGATGCAGCAAATATCTTAAAACCATCACTTGCTCGTGGGGAGTTGCAGCTTATCGGCGCTACCACTATTGACGAATACCGTAAAAACATTGAAAAAGATGCTGCCCTTGAGCGCCGTTTTCAACCTGTAACCGTTAACGAACCAAGTGTAGAAGATGCAATTGAAATTCTTAAAGGTATTCGTGATAAATATGAGGCACACCATAAGGTGAAAATTACTGATGACGCAATAATCAGCGCTGTAAATCTTTCAAATCGTTATATCGGTGACAGATTTTTGCCTGATAAGGCCATTGACTTAATTGATGAGGCATCTTCAAAAGTGCGACTTGATTCAAGTGTGCCACCACCTGAAATCAAAGAAATGGAAAAGCGATTAGAAAAGATTTCTGGTGAAAAAGAAATGGCAGTAAATCAGCAGGATTTTGAGCGAGCTGCAACACTTCGCGATGAAGAAAAAGACCTTACACAAAAATACAATACAGAAAAAGCAAAGTGGCAGTCAGACGACTCAACTCGCGAAAAACAGGTAACAGAAACTGAAATTGCACAGATTGTGTCTGAATGGACAGGTGTGCCAATTACGCAGATGACTGAAGAAGAAAGTGAACGACTTCTTCGTATGGAAGATGAACTTCACACTCGCATTGTAGGTCAGGAAAAGGCTGTCAAAGCTGTTGCAAAAGCAATTCGCAGAGGACGTGCAGGGCTTAAAGACCCAAAACGACCAATCGGCACATTCCTTTTTTGTGGCCCTACTGGTGTTGGTAAAACCGAACTTACAAAAGCGTTGGCAAATGCTATGTTTGGTGACGATAACGCTATGATACGCCTTGATATGAGTGAGTTTATGGAAAAACATACTGTGTCAAAGCTTATCGGCTCACCACCTGGTTATGTTGGATTTGATGAGGGTGGTCAGCTTACTGAAAAGGTACGCAGAAAGCCATATTCTGTAATCCTATTTGACGAAATTGAAAAAGCACATCCTGACGTTTTCAATGCACTTTTACAAATCCTTGACGACGGTATTTTAACCGACTCCCAAGGCAGACGAGTTGATTTCAAAAACTGTGTAATTATAATGACTTCTAATGTGGGAGCTCGTCTTATAAATGAGGAAAAAGCAACTTTTGGTTTTGTAGCCAATTCAGATGACCGTACTGACGAAAAAATCAAAGAGGCAGTTATGGGTGAGCTTAAACATACATTCCGACCTGAATTTTTGAATAGAATTGACGATATAATCGTGTTTAACAGGCTTACCGAAGATGATATAAGAAATATTGCTAAAAACCTTTTAAAAGTCTTGGAAAAGCGTTTAAGTGACATTGAAATCACAATCCAGTTTGATGATAGTGTAACGGATTTTGTCTCAAAAGCAGGTTATGATAAAATCTATGGCGCAAGACCATTAAAGCGTACAATTCAAAGCAAAATTGAAGATGTACTCTCCGAAAAAATCCTTGAAAAATCCATAGAAAAAGGCAAATCATATACTTGCAGTTGCGATGAAAATGGTAATCTTATAATAGCGCAATAATAAACTTACAAATTGGAGTTTGTCGAAATCAATTCGTAATACGTAATGCGTAATTCGGAATTAAATGTCTGCGACGCAATCTATAATCGTAACGCAGTGACCACACTTTGCGCTTTGCATTTTGCATTCTATTCGACAAACTATAATTTGTCAAATATAATCACTTTCAACTTTTCACTTGTAAAACTACTAATTAAATGCTATTATAATATTCAGGTGATATTATGAAAATCTACAACAGTGTAACCGAGTTAATCGGCAATACTCCATTGTTTAAAATCAAGACGGATACAAATGCAAACATCTTTGTAAAACTTGAATGTTTTAATCCTGCTGGTAGTGCTAAAGATAGAGTGGCGTACTCAATTATTAAAGATGCCGAAGAGAAAGGGATATTAAAAAAAGGCTCAACAATTATTGAGCCAACAAGTGGTAATACAGGTATTGGAATTGCATCTATGGGTGTTTCTCGTGGATATCGTGTGATTATTGTAATGCCTGACACAATGTCAGTTGAACGCAGAAAACTTATGACTGCTTATGGTGCAGAGTTAGTGCTTACTGACGGCACACTTGGTATGAACGGTGCAATCGCAAAAGCAGAAGAGTTGCAAAAAGAAATCCCAGATAGTATTGTAGCAGGTCAGTTTACAAACCCTGCAAATGCTAAGGCACACTATGAAACAACAGGACCTGAAATTTGGAATGACACGGACGGAAAAGTTGATGTTTTCGTAGCAGGTGTTGGAACAGGTGGTACAATCACAGGTGTAGGGGAATACCTTAAAGAGAAAAATCCTCATATTGAGATTGTAGCTATTGAACCTGACACAAGCGCAGTACTTTCAGGGGAAAGCGCAGGTGCTCATAAATTACAAGGTATCGGTGCAGGGTTTATACCAGAAGTTCTTAACGCAAAGGTTATTGATAAGATTATTAAAGTCAGTGCAGATGATGCATATAACGCAGCACGAAACCTTGCCAAAGGTGAGGGTATACTTGCTGGTATCTCATCAGGTGCAGCCCTTTATGGTGCATTGACACTTGCGCAAAAGGAAGAATACAAAGATAAAAATATTGTAGTCCTGCTTCCTGATACAGGCGATAGATATTTGTCAACAGATTTATATTAAACAAAAAGAACCTTATTCAAATAGAATAAGGTCCTTTTTATATCATTTTACACTTATATTGCTTTTCCGTCTTTTGTGAAAAGTGGTAACTCCTCAAGGAAGATTATATCGTCACGCTTTGCTGCGTCGCCTTCAGCAAGAATAAACATTCTGCCACAAACAATACCACCTGCATCATTAACAAGCTTTTCAACTGCTTTAAGTGATTCGCCAAGTGATACAACATCATCAACAATAAGGATTTTCTTCCCTTTCATAAGTTCAGCGTCTGCCTTATCAAGATAAAGTTTCTGCTCTCCTTTGGTAGTGATTGAGTTAACTGTTGACTCAAAAACACCTGTCATATAAAGCTTTGGCTTTTTGCGAGCAACAAAATACTTTTCGTTATTTTGAAGTCTTGCCATTTCGTGCGCAAGTGGAATACCTTTTGCCTCTGCTGTGATTATGTAGTCGTATTCAGGGGCTTTTTCTAATAACTCTTTTGCACAAGCAGTTGTAAGTTCAGGGTCGCCGAAAATTACAAAGCCTGCAATATTGAGCTCGTCATTAAGAGGACAAAGAGGTAAATGACGCTCAAGTCCTGCAATAGTCATTTTGTGAAACATATCCATTTCCCTTTCATAAAAAAATATAGGTGGATAGAAATTCCTTCCATCCACCTAAAACATTTTAGTTTGCTAATGCACGGCTAAGCCATACCTCTGCAATATCAAGAGCTGCATAAAGCCCTTTCTTTTCACTTGATTTAACAATTCTCTCACGTGCGCTAACATTAGGGTCAGTATTAAGTAACTGAATTGATACTTTAGACGCAACCTCAACATCGCCAACAGGTTTTGTTGCAAGAATCTGCATCATAATAACATAGTTTTCTGAAGCGTCGCCGTAATAAAGGGTGTTACCGTTACGAACTAATGGTTTGCCTTTATATGTGAGAAACTTACTTTTTTCTGCCATAAGTTCACCTCATTATTTCTTTGAATTTTTAAGATATTCTTTTACAAGGTCCTGTAAAAGTTCATCTCTGTCAAGGCGGCGAATAAGACTTCTTGCGTTGTTATGAGTTGTAATATATGTTGGGTCTTCTGAAAGAATGTAACCAACAATCTGGTTAATTGGGTTGTAGCCTTTTTCAACCAATGCATCATAAACAGAAACAAGAATCTGACGAGTTGTTTCTTCACGCTCATCCTTTAATGAAAATTGAATGGTCTTGTTTGGGTCAAGCATCCACGCCACCTCCGTAGTAATAATTAAATATATTATATACTGAAAATTGAGAAATTACAATAGGAATTTCTCAAAAAATGTAAAATTCAAATTAGGAATGGCACATTATGAATTCCTAATTAAAAAGCACCCCGTAGGGTGCTTTTCTTATGACTTCAATGTAATTCCGTCTTTGCTAAGTGCATCAATAATACCATTTGCAACTTCCATAACCTCATCAGTTGTAAGGGTTTTCTGTGGGTCAGAGAATGTGAGTCTTACTGTAATTGACTTGCCGTTTTCATCACGGTATGTGTCAACTACCTGTACATTCTTAATAAGTTCGCAGTTTGCATCTTGTATTGCCTTGCCAATTGGTGCGAATGTTTCACTAACAAATGAAAGGTCAACATCAATTGCAGGGAATTTTGAAGGTTCTTCATAGTGAATACCTGCATCTACAAGGTCAGCGAATACCGGAATATCAATTTCAGCAAATACAATAGATGCTTTTTTGTCAATCTTCTTAGAAACTGTTGGATGAACAACACCAATTTTACCTAATGTTACACCGTCGCAAGAAATTTCGTTAAGATTTCTTGGGTGTTCATAAGAAAGTGTTGCTTCCATTGGATTAAATGTAAGTGCCTTGTGCTTAATGTTGTCAGTAATAACTGAAAGCATTGTTGCAAGTTCAACATAAAGAGTTTCAAGAGATTTTGTTTTGCTGTAAAGTGTAACGCAAAGTTTCTTTCTCTCGTTGCAAAGTCCGTCGTCTTTAAGACCGTCAACAGTTCTGCCGATTTCAAATACACCAAAATCAGTTGAGAAATTAGTGTTTGTCTTAACCTGACAAAGCTGTGTAGGAATAATTGATTTACGGATTGTTTCAATATTAGGATTTGTAGCACCTTGGAGTTTTATATTGTCTTCAATATCCATACCAAGTGCCTTGTATTCGTCATAATACTGCCATACGTAAGAGTGGAGTTCGTGAAGTGAATAACGGTGAACAAGAATATCTTTGATTCTGTCTTCAATTGTCTTTTCTACCTTTGCACGAACAGGGTAGAGTGGAGCAGAAGCTGTGTGAATATCAAAGTTGTCATAACCATAAATACGAGTGATTTCTTCAACAATGTCTGCCTTGATAGTAACATCTTTTGTTGCACGCCATGATGGTACTTCTACTGTGAACTTGTCGCCATCGTTAGAAGCCTTGAAACCGAGCGAATTAAGAGTATTAACAATTGTATCGTTTGCAATCTCAATACCTGTGTACTTGTCAATGAATGCTTTGTCAAAGTCAAGGGTAACAGTGGGGTATTTGTATGCGTATTCGTCTGTAAGTGCAGATACAACCTTTGCGTCAGGGTCAATGCTAACAAGAAGATTTACAAATCTTGCAATTGCAGGAACTGTCATTTCAGGGTCAAGACACTTTTCATAACGGTTTGAAGCGTCAGTACGATGTCCAAGACGAACAGTAGATTTACGGATTGATGCAGCGTTGAATGTTGCAGATTCAAGTGTGAGAGTTGTTGTATCTTCAACGATTTCTGAGTCCAAGCCACCCATAATACCTGCAATAGCAACAGGGTTGTCACCATTGCAAATCATAAGTGTATTTTCGTCAATATTTCTGTCAACACCGTCAAGAGTCTGGAATGTGAAAGGTTCTGCAAATCTCTTAATACGGATTTTTTCAACTTTTCTTGAGTCAAAAGCGTGCATTGGCTGACCCATTTCAAGCATTAAGTAGTTTGTAAGGTCAGCAAGTAAGTTAATGCCACGCATACCACAGTAGTAAAGACGAATTCTCATATTAACAGGGCTAACGTTTTTTGTAATGTTTTCAACCTGTAAGCAAGAATATCTCTGACAAAGGTCATCTTCGATTTTAAGGTCAACCTTTGGAAGATTATCGTATTGAGATAAGTCAACCTGTGGTAATGGCTTTAATTCACGACCTGCAAGAGATGCAAATTCACGAGCAATACCATAATGACCCCAAAGGTCAGGACGGTTTGTAAGTGACTTGTTGTCAACTTCGAAAACAATATCGTCAATTTCGTAAATATCTTTAAGGTCAGTACCGTTCTTAACATCGTCAGTAATGTCCATAATGCCTGAATTGTCGTCAGAAATGCCGATTTCTTTTTCAGAACAGCACATACCGTTTGACATAAAGCCTGCAAGTGGGCGAGGAGCAATTTCAATTTCACCGATTTTTGCGCCAACCTTTGCGAATGCAGTTTTCATACCAACGCGTACATTTGGTGCACCACAAACAACATCTACTAACTCTTCTTCACCAATATCAACTTTAAGAAGGTGGAGCTTTTCTGATTTTGGATGTTCTTCAACAGATTTGATTTCTGCAACAACAATGCCACTAAAATCACTACCCTTGAAGAGAATTTCGTTTTCAACTTCTGCAGTTGAAAGTGAGAATTTACGGATTAACTCCATTTTGTCAAGACCTGAAAGGTCAACGAAATCGCTAATCCAGTTCATTGATAAAAACATAAATCTACTCCTCCTTCCTTAATTTTCGTCGTCTGTGAACTGTGAAAGTGTTTTAAGACTACCACTGTTCAAATCACGAATATCTTTAACGCCATATTTCATCATTGCAAGTCTTGTAAGTCCAAGACCGAATGCGAAACCTGTGTATTCTTCAGGGTCAATTCCACCAGCTTTAAGTACTTCAGGATGAATCATACCACATGGACAAAGTTCAAGCCAACCGCTGTGTTTACATGAAGGACAACCCTCACCACCACAGATAAGACAAGAAATGTCAAGCTCAAATCCAGGCTCAACGAATGGGAAGAAACCGGGACGAAGTCTTACTTTAATATCTTTCTGGAAAACTTCTGAAAGCATTGTTTTCATAAAGTAAATAAGGTTTGAAATTGAAATGTCCTTGTCAACCATAACGCCTTCCATCTGGAAGAAAGTATTTTCATGACAAGCGTCAGTTGCCTCATTTCTGAAACAACGACCAGGGAAAATAGCCTTAATTGGCATACCGTCGTTAATGAGCGCATCCTTATACTTTTTATAAATAGCATTCTGCGCTGCTGATGTGTGAGATTTAAGTAATTGACCGTTCTGGAGGTAATATGTGTCCTGCATATCGCGAGCAGGGTGGTCTTTTGGAATGTTAAGTGCCTCAAAACATTCATAGTCAGTAACAATTTCAGAATAGTCTTCAATGTTAAAGCCCATTGTTCTGAAAACGCTTTCACACTGACGCTGAACAAGTGTAATAGGGTGGTATGAACCACGAGTTAAGTTTGCAGGAACAGAAATATCAAAAACAGGTGTGCTTTCGATTTCTTTTTTAAGTTCAAGCTCTTTGAGTTCTGCTTGCTTTTCTGCAATTTTCTGTTCAACATAAGCTCTGACTTCATTAACAATCTGACCAATAACAGGTCTTTCTTCTGCTGATAATGAACCCATCATTTTAAGTAATGATGTAAGCTCACCCTTTTTGCCAAGAACCTGAACTCTGAAATTTTCAAGTTCTGACTGCTCAGTAATATTACTGAGCTCTGCTTCCGCTTTAACGCGAATAGCTTCGAGTTTTTCTCTCATAATCTCAATCCTTTTCTAAAATAATCGGAAATAGGGGAATGGAAATAAAAAATCCCATACTCCAAGAGTATGGGACGAATAAAATCCGCGGTACCACCCAAATTTTTGCAAAAAGCAAACACTTTCCGTGTTCAATAACGAGAACAAACCGTCAATACCTACTATTATTTCAGTAAAGCCACTCCAAAGGGAACTTCAATTAAACTTTCAACTTATGTGCTTTCAGCCAAGGCACAACTCTCTGTCAAGTGTACTCACTTAATCTACTTTCTTTATCATCGCGTTTTCAATATCGCATAAAATTATAGCAAAACAAATTACATAAGTCAAGCAGAAATTTGTTTCTTTTTCCACAATACTGCGTGGCTTTCGGCTCGTGGTATACACGATATAACTTCGCCTTCGCCACATTGTCTTGCAAAAAAACGGCGAGAGAATTTTCTCTCGCCGTTAATTACTAATTACGAATTCAGCATTACGAATTAATTATGCTTCTTCTCTTCTGCGTTTGATAACGATTGTTGTCATTACCACACCTGCAATAAGAAGGAGCGCAGCGCCTGCAACTACTACATAAGAGATTACAGGGTTATGACGGAATGTATCAGTAATATCGCCGATTACATTGTCATTCTTGTTTGACTCGTCAGTAGCGTTACCGTTTGTACCATCAATAACTGTACCATCTTCGAGTGTAACAACCTTTGAAATTGCAAAACTGTCAATTCTTTCTTCTGTGCCATCGCCATTTACAGCGTATGAGTCGAAGTAGAGGTTACCACCGTCAATCTGAATGTATGAATATGAAGGAACATCAATTGAAAGTACTGTTTCGCCTGAAGGGAATGCTTCAGCAGTTTCTTCAGCAGGTTTTGGTTCGTAGTGCTTGCTACCTGCAGTACCGTTGATTGAATAGATTGTACCATCAGGACTAATCTTTGAAACATATTCAAGACCGTTGTATTTGAGTGTCTGTGTTTCTGTTTCAACAACTGCATTGTTGTTCATAACATCTGTACGCATAAATACGTGGTCATGACCCTGGAATACGATGTCAATATCAAGCTCTGGCATAAGTGTTGCAAGCTGTGCACGGATTGCAGCAACATCTTCATCGTCAAAGTGTGAACCATTTGAATATGGTGCTTTGTGAAGTGCTACGAATTTCCATGCTTTTTCACTTGCGTTCATATCTTCAGTAAGCCATTGGATTTGTGCATCTGAAAGTCCGTTACTGTCATTCAAGTCGTTTGAGTTAAGAACTGCAACGTGTGCTGTGTTATAATCAAATGAGTAGTAAACACCTGTTGTTGTATCCTGTTCAGGAAGATTTGAGAATACAAAGTTGTTTACAAGTGCGTTGTCACCACGTTCTTCGTGGTTGCCTGATGCAGACATCATAACTGTATCCATAAGAGAGTCAGATGCAGTGTTAAACATTCTCTTCCACTCAACAAAATCGTTACCATTGTCAACAAGGTCGCCGGTGTTAAGAATGAAGCCTGCGTCACTGTGATTTGTGAATGCAGTATCAAGTGCTACTGCCCAGTTTTCTGCATACTGTTTTTCTGTAACTGACTGTGGGTCTGTCATATGGAAGAAACTGAACTCTGTGCTGTTGTCAGCTGTATCAATTACACCGATATCACTCCACCAACCATGCTCTGCATCACCAACACGGTAGCAGTATTTTGTGTCTTCACTGAGACCTGTAATCTCAATAGTGTGACGGTTTACCTGCATTTCGTGAGTAATAATACCGATAAATCCTAAATCGATTGCATAGTATTCGCGGTCTGCATCAATTTCGCAATTTGTGTCAATATTTGCTTTAACCGTTGTGCCCTTACTGAAATCAGGATTTTCAGAATAAGGAACAATCTGAATGTCAGTATCTGTAAGGCTGTATTTTGTAAAGTAGCTGATATTTCTTGAAGTTGCAGCATCTTCACCGAATGTTACTGCAATATGTGAAGGAAGACGAAGATTATCCTGTGAAAGTGGAACTGCTACTTTACCGTTGTAAGAAACAGTACCGTCAAAGTCTTTCATATAACCAGGGTTATCGTCGTGAGTAAGGTCTTTCATAATTCTATAGAACTCACCGTCGATAATGTCATATTGACTTTCTGTAAGGTATTCGTCAAGGAGTCCGTATACAATATCTGAAAGTTTATCGCCACCAACAATACCTGAAAGAAGGAGAATTGAAATAATGTCGCTTACGCCGATTTCAGGGAACCCATTTGTACCAAGAATACCGTCAATAATTCCTGTAAGTGTAGCTACAACGTCACCCATTTCACTGTTGATACCCCATGAAACAGGGTCAATCTTAATATCTTTAAGAATTGTATCTTGAAGAAGGTCGTTAAGAACAACATCAAGAAGTGTGTCAACAATTACTTCTGCATTTTCACCATTGTAGAAACGGTCAAGAGCACTCATAAGGAATTTGTCATTCTTAGGGTCTTCGTTATTTGTATAGTGGTATGCAAGAACAGAAGAAGCAAGTTCGCCAAGAGTGCCTTTTTCACCTGTGCCGTAGAAACCTAGTGTATCTTTGAATACAACTGATGGATAATCAGAAACTTCAATAGCGAGAAGTTTGTCAAGCATTGGGTCAAGAGTCTGTATTGTCTTGTCAGGGTCCTGAAGATA
Source organism: uncultured Clostridia bacterium (assembly GCA_937892525.1). Classification (GTDB taxonomy): domain Bacteria; phylum Bacillota; class Clostridia; order Oscillospirales; family Acutalibacteraceae; genus Fimenecus. Next base: position 2,287 of record CALAEV010000022.1, on the reverse strand, counting down.
TGCTCTGTCAACCTGATTGCAAAGTGAGAAAAGAAGTGCCCTTATAGCAGCTTCGCCGAGTCCACCGAGAATGCCACCAAGTGTTTCGTTGTCAACAAGACCACCAATAAGCTCTTTAATACCAATTGTCTGTTCAAGGTAATAGTAAAGACCACCAGCGTCTTTAACATCTTTACCGAAACCATAAGTAAGTTGATATTTAAGGACATTTGTTACGAATGTCTTGATGTTTGAACCACCAAAGTTGTAACCCCATGTAAGATATTTGAATGGCTTTGGTTGTGCAACGCCGTCGATTATAACAGGAATATATTCGTCAATGTCGTGTGTTTCATATGTGCAGTCAATATCACCATTTGAAGCAGTACTCATAGTAACGCTTCTGAATAAGTTAGGATAACTTAAAATTGAAGCACCTGTAATATCAGTAATTTCTTCACCATTATCACTTACATAAGTTGCAACGTCCTGCATATGAACGTGACCTGAAACTGTGTAGTGCATACCTGCATCTGCAAGTGCGTCAGCAGCTTTTTCCCAATCACGGAAAACAAAGTTATCAAAAAGGTCAACTTCTGTATCAAAGTGAGGAACTGTGTTTGTGTGTGTAAATCCGATAATTGTTTTACCATCTTTTTTTGCTTGTTCACACTCGTCAAGTGCCCATTCAAGAAGAGCGTCGGACATATGACCTGCAGTTTCCTGTTCATTAAGACCTGAGTCTGTATTGTCTGCAGAATAAAGCTGTGAGTCAATAGCAATAAGACGATAATCGTTAGGAAGGTCAATCGCATAAGAAAGTGAGCCTTCAGAGTTACCTGCAATTTCTTTATAACGACTATAATAGCCACCTTCTGAAGAATAACCGAAATCTTTGTAAAGAGCTTCAAATTCTTCAGGAGTTGTGTCAAGCTGACTTCTCATTTCAGGGTTCTTCTTGACATTAAGAAGGTTTTCGCCATCATAAATAGCAGCTCTGTTATTGTTAATATCGTGGTTACCATTAATAACATAAACAGGAATACCAGTTGCTAATTCAAATGCTTTGAATTTTTCAATAAGTTCTTTGTGAGCAGCTTTTTCAGCATTCTTTGTCAAGTCACCAGGTACAAGCAAGAAATCAATTTTGCCCTGTAATGCCATAGCAGTAACATTAGCAAGTGCTGCATCAAGAATCTCAGGTGCATAACCGCTTGTAGCATTGTTCATGAGCATCATTTCGTTGAATTCTGCTTTGTCTTCTTCTGTAGGTCCTTGTGAATCTTCTGCGAAATAGTGAAGGTCACTTAAAATAATGAAATTCACATCGTCAGTTGTTGCTGCGATTGCTGTAAACGGAATGCTTACTGCAAAAACTGCAACTGCAAGAATAACACAGAAAAGTTTTTTGAATGTGCTTTTTCTTTTCATCTTTTTTCTCCTCCAACTGCATATTGCTATACAATATAGTAATACAAATACAAATTTTAACATAAAAAAAGGAAAAATGCTACACTTTTTCGCAACATTTTTCCTTAAAATAGTATTATTTTTTGTAATTGGACAAATTATAATTATTTGTTGATGATATCTGAAATAATCTGACCATCTTGTATGCGAATTACTCTCTGTGCTTCGTTTGCAATATCGTTGTCGTGAGTAATAAGAATAACTGTTCTGCCTTCTTCGTGTAATTCGTGAAGAATTTTCATAACTTCAACGCCTGAGTGTGAGTCAAGGTTGCCTGTTGGCTCGTCAGCAAGAATAATAGGAGGTCTCGCTGCAACTGCACGAGCAATGGCAACACGCTGTTGCTGACCACCTGACATCTGTTTTGGCAAATGGTCAAGACGATGTGAAAGTCCTACACGCTCTAACGCTTCAAGAGCCAATTTGTTGCGCTCATCTTTTTTCATTCCACGATAAACTAGGGGTAACTCAACATTTTCAACTGCAGTAAGACTTGGAATTAAGTTGAAGCCTTGAAAAATAAAGCCAATTTCTTTGTTACGGATTTCTGAGAGTTCATCATCTGTCATATTTGCAACATCAACACCGTCAAGAGTATATGTGCCACTTGTAGGAATATCTAAAAGTCCCAACATATTCATAAGTGTTGATTTGCCAGAGCCTGACTGACCAACAATAGCCAAAAACTCACCGTGCTCAACGGTTAAATTAATACCGTCTAATGCGCGCACTTCATTTTCACCAGGATTATAGATTTTGTAAATATCGCGAATTTCAATTAAACTCATATTATCACCAAAAAATATTATATGAAAAGTATTGTCAATATTTTACTATT
>CALAEV010000021.1 GCA_937892525.1 uncultured Clostridia bacterium | reverse complement strand
ACGGGGATAAATAATCAAATTACAACAAGAGACATTATAACAGTTACTTTCGCAAATTGCAAGTATTTTTGTAAAAATATTTTCGCAATTTTTAGTAAAAAGTACTTGCATTTTATAAATAAATAATATATAATACATTCAAACGAACATTTGTGCGATAGCGAGGTATATAAAATGGCTGATAAATCAAAAGCTCTAGAAACTGCATTACTTCAAATTGAAAAAAACTATGGTAAAGGTGCAGTTATGCGTCTTGGTGAAAATAGTTCATTGAATGTTGAAGCAATTTCAACAGGTTCAATTTCTCTTGACCACGCAACTGGTATTGGTGGACTTCCAAAAGGCAGAATCGTTGAAATTTATGGGCCTGAATCTTCAGGTAAAACAACCCTTGCTTTACAGGTAATTGCAGAGGCTCAAAAACTTGGTGGTGAGGCAGCATTTATTGACGCTGAACATGCTCTTGACCCTGAATATGCTGAGGCACTTGGTGTTGACATTAACTCACTTCTCGTTTCTCAGCCAGATAACGGCGAACAAGCCCTTGAAATTACTGAGGCTCTTGCTCGTTCAGGCGCTCTTGATGTAATCGTTGTTGACTCTGTTGCAGCTCTTGTTCCTCGTGCAGAAATTGAGGGCGATATGGGTGATAGCCACGTTGGTCTTCACGCACGTCTTATGTCACAAGCACTTCGTAAGCTTACAAGTGTTATCAATAAATCAAATACTATTGTTATCTTTATCAACCAGCTTCGTGAAAAAGTTGGCGTAATTTACGGTAACCCTGAAGTTACAACAGGTGGTCGCGCTTTGAAGTTCTATACAACAATGCGAATTGATGTTCGTCGTGTTGAACAGCTTAAAGGTCAGGGTAATGAATTTATCGGTTCACGTACTCGTGCAAAGATTGTTAAGAATAAAGTTGCTCCTCCATTTAAAGAAGCAGAGTTTGATATTATGTATGGTGAGGGCATTTCAAAGATTGGCGAAATCGTTGACCTTGGTGTTAAATTCGATATTCTTAAAAAGAGTGGTGCTTGGTTCTATTATGGTGAACAGCGTCTTGGTCAGGGCAGAGAAAATGTAAAACTTCTCTTCAAGCAAGAAACCGAACTCGCAAACGAAATTGAACAGCAAATCCGTGCAAAAATGAAAGAGGCTCTTGACTCTAAAAAAGGTGCAGCAGCACCAATCCAACAGCCTGAAGTAGTTAAAATCCCAACAACAAAAGCAGCAGCAAGAGCAACTCTTGATATTGCTGTTGATGATGAATAATGAAATTATCTATTAAAGAGGGCAAAGCCAAAAAAATTCACATTTACATAGACGAAGAATATCGTGCTACCGTAGATAGTGATTATTGGTATTCCGAAAAATTCAGAAATTATAAAGATATTAACGAAGAAGAACTGACTGAGTTGCTTAACTCGGTCAGTTTTCGTCGTGCTTATAACAAATCTCTCGACTTGCTTTCACGCCGACCTTATGGCACAAAAGAGTTAATTAAAAAACTCTGCGAAAAAGGGCACGAAAAAGAGTTTGCCGAAAAAGCTTGTGAAAGACTTACAGAATTAAGATTATTAAATGACGAAGAATATGCACGAATTCTAGCAGGCGATTTGCTTGAACGCAAAAATTACAGTATTAAACGAATCAAACAAGAACTAACATTTCGTGGCATTAACCGTGAAATTATTGAAAATACTGTCGATTTACTTGACAACGACCCAGTACCTCGTATTATAATACTAATCAAGAAAAAATATATAAATAAGATTAATGACGAAAAAGGCAGAAAAAGAACAGTTGACGCGCTTATGCGACTTGGCTATTCTTATTCCGATATTAAAACTGCCCTTAACACCATAACAGATTTTGACGAGGACGAATACTATGACTAAAAAAATTGGTATGATATCTTTGGGTTGCCCAAAAAATCAGGTTGATGCCGAAATTATGCTCTCAAAACTTCAAAATAACGGTTTTGAAATCGTAACCGACCCTTATGATGCTGATGTTGTGATTGTCAACACTTGTGGATTTATTGAAGACGCAAAGCGTGAATCTATTGAAAACATTCTTGATATGGTGTCGTATAAAGAGGATTGCGAAAACTTAAAAATTCTTGTTACAGGTTGCCTTGCCCAGCGTTATCAGAACGAGATTTTTGAAGAAATTCCTGAAACTGATGCGGTAATCGGTATTGGTGCAAATGAAGATATCTGCGAAATCTGTGATAGAATTATAAACGGAGAAAAAGTAGGGGAATTCCCAGAAAAAACCAACCTTAAAATTGAGGGTGACCGTATTCTCACAACTCCTCCTTATTCTGCATACCTTAAAATTGCAGAGGGTTGTTCAAACCATTGTACATATTGTGCTATTCCGTCTATTCGTGGTCCTTTCCGTAGCCGTCCAAGTGAAAGCATTTTGGCAGAAGCTCAAAAACTCGCAAGTGAAGGCGTAAAAGAATTAGTAGTTGTAGCACAGGATACAACTCGCTACGGTGAAGATTTATACGGTAAAAACGCCCTTGTGCCGTTACTTAAAGCATTATCAAATGTTGATGGAATCGAATGGATTCGTCTTCTTTACCTTTACCCTGAAAGAATTGACGACGCACTTATTAACGAAATCGCAACTAATGACAAAATCGTAAAATATATGGACATTCCACTTCAACATTGTAGCAAAAATGTCCTTAAAAGAATGAATCGTCACGGCGACCGTGAAACTCTTACGGCATTGCTTAACAAAATTCGTGAAAGTATTCCTGATGTTACAATCCGTACAACATTTATTGCAGGATTCCCAGGGGAGACCGAAGAAGAATTTAACGAACTCTGCGAATTTATTGAAGAAATGCGTTTTGAAAGAATGGGTTGCTTTGCTTATTCTGAAGAGGAGGGTACTCCTGCCGCAAAGCTTGACGGAATGTTAGATAGTGAAATCCGTGCAGACCGTGCAGATATAATCAACGAGCGTCAGAATGTAATCCTTGACGAAATCAACGATTCGCTTGTTGGCAAAACTCTTGAAGCAATCGTTGAGGGTTATGATTCCTATTCCGACTCATATTTTGGCAGAACAAGTATGGATGCTCCTGAAATTGATACTCAAATCAGTTTTACTTGTGGATATGAATTAGACGATGGCGACATTGTAGAAGTTGAAATCATCAATGTAGTTGACGGTGAATTAACAGGAGAAGTTATATGAAATTAAATGTACCCAACATTCTTACAATTGCAAGAATTTTTATAACACCTGTTTTTCTTGCTGTAATACTTATGGATACTCTTCCACATAAATTTTTAATTGCCTGCATTATTTTCTCAATCGGCTCAATTACTGACGCTATTGATGGTCACCTTGCGAGAAAGCATAACCAAATTACTAACTTTGGTAAGTTTTTAGACCCTATTGCCGATAAAATTCTTACAACTTCAGCACTTCTTGCATTTATGAGTATGGGGCTTTGTAATATTTGGATTGTAATGCTCGTCTTAACTCGTGAATTCGCAATCGCATCTGTAAGAATGATTGCTGCAGCAGGTGGTGTGGTAATCCCTGCAAATATCTGGGGAAAAATCAAAACAGTAAGCCAAATGACCTTTACAATACTTATTATGCTTTTAGGTGAAACTTGGGAAATAATCTCAAACATAAACAGGGTTTTATTTGAAAAACTTCCTGATTTGTCATTAATTTCAAATGGACTTCTTTGGATTACTGCAATTTTAACAGTTATTTCAGGAATAATTTACTTAAATGACAGTAAAAAAATAATAGATTTCACAAAGTGATTGCATTTTGTAAATTTATGTGTTAGAATAGCATAGCATAAAATAAAGACTGTGACCGAAAAGAGTAGCAATCGTATTTTTATCAGAGATTATGGGTCATCGGCTGAAAGCCCATATTAAAAAACTTTTGTGAAGTGCATTCGTGAGTCGGTATGGGGAAATACATACCCGCATTGTTGCGTTAAAAACTTCTCGAGTTATAAATCGAAGTGGAACCGCGATTATTCGCCTTCGTCTATCATAAGATGAAGGCGTTTTTTTATTTGTAATTTTATTTGGAGGAATAAAGTTGTTTGACAGATTATTAGAAGACATACAAACCGTCAAAGAACGTGACCCTGCTGCTTCAAGTTTTTTAGAAATTTTATTCTTGTATCCAGGTCTTAAAGCAATAAGGTCACACAGAATTGCAAACTGGTTTTATCGTCATAATATGAAATTTTTTGCTCGTGCTATTTCACAGCGCTCTGCAAGAAAAACAAATATAGAAATTCACCCAGGCGCTACAATTGGCAGACGCTTTTTCATTGACCATGGCACAGGCGTTGTTATTGGCGAAACAAGTGAAATTGGTGATGATGTTACAATTTATCAGGGCGTGACCCTTGGTGGTACAGGTAAAGATACTGGTAAGCGTCACCCAACAATCGGCAACGGTGTTATGATTGGTTCAGGTGCTAAAGTTTTAGGGCCATTCAAGGTGGGTGACAATTCGAATATCGCATCAGGTGCAGTAGTCCTTGATGAAATTCCTGAAAATTCAACTGCAGTTGGTGTACCTGCTCGTGTTATTAAAAGAAACGGAAAACGCGTTGACAATCTTGACCAAGTGCATATTCCTGACCCTGTTTCACAGGAGTTCTGCAAACTTAATGCAAAAATTGATAAGTTAGAAAAAGAACTTGCAAAATATAAAGATAAGGAAGAAAAAGGTGAGTAATATGAAAATTTTTAACACTCTCACAAGAAGAAAAGAAGAACTTAAAACACTTGTTCCAAACGAACTTAAAGTTTACGCTTGTGGACCAACAGTATATAACTTCATTCATATCGGTAATGCTCGTCCTCTTTGCGTGTTTGATACTTTTAGAAGATATATGGAGTATCGTGGCTACAAAGTAAACTTTGTTCAGAACTTTACTGATATTGACGATAAAATCATTCGTCGTGCAAACGAAGAGGGAACAGACTACAAAACTGTATCTGAAAAGTATATTGAAGAATTCTGGGTTGACGCAAAGGGTATGAATGTGCGCGAAGCAACTGTTCACCCAAAAGCAACAGAAAATATTGACGAAATTATCAATATCGTAAGCACACTTATTGAAAAAGGTTATGCTTACGCAGTAGATAACGGTGACGTTTATTTCAGCCCAAAACAGTTCAAGGAATATGGTAAGCTCTCACATCAGCCACTTGAAGACCTTGAAGCGGGTGCTCGTATCAACGTTGAAGAAGTGAAACGTGAGCCAATGGACTTTGCTCTCTGGAAGAGTGCAAAACCTGGTGAACCATACTGGGAGTCACCTTGGGGACACGGCAGACCAGGTTGGCATATTGAATGTTCAGCAATGGTAAGAAGATACCTTGGTGAAACTATTGATATTCACTGTGGCGGTCAGGACCTTATTTTCCCTCACCACGAAAACGAAATCGCACAAAGTGAGTGCTGCAATGGCGTTCCTTTTGCAAAATACTGGATGCACAACGGATTTATCAGCGTTGACAATGTTAAAATGTCAAAATCTCTTGGCAATTTCTTCACAGTTCGTGATGTTGCTAATGAATACGGCTATGAGCCAATCCGTTACTTCCTTATTTCTTCTCATTACAGAAGCCCAATCAACTATAGTGTTGATATTATTGAGCAGTGCAAAGCAAGTCTCGTTCGTCTTTACAACTGTCGTGAAAGTCTTGATTTCGCATTAAAGAATGCAACAGACGTAGTAATAGAGAATGCGGACGAAATCAAAGCAAAGCTTAATTCTCGTAAAGACCAGTTTATTACTGCTATGGACGACGACCTTAACACAGCAGATGCAATTACTGCTATCTTTGAACTTGTTAAGGATATCAACACAACAGTTATTACTGACGCACCTAACAAAGAACTTGTTGAACTCGCAACAACTCTCTTTGACGAACTTACAGGCGTATTAGGTCTTGTTTACAACAGAAAAACAGAAAGCCTTGACGACGAAATCGAAAAAATGATTGAAGCAAGAACTCAAGCTCGTAAAGACAGAAACTGGGCAGAAGCAGACCGTATCCGTGATGAACTCAAATCTCAGGGTATTGTTCTTGAAGATACTCCACAAGGTGTTAAGTGGCATCGCGAATAATTAAACTCTGTCACAGAAAAATGTAACTGAATATTCGTTACAAACAACAGTATATTTATATTTGCCGACGGTAATTACCATATTACTGTCGGCATATTTTATTGTATGGGCAGTAATATTACAATCGGTAAATATTTTTTTCTCACTTTCCGCGTCATTTCCCTTGAAAATACAACATATATTCAAAAATGTATTTATTCCTTTATTTATGTCTATACTTTCATTGATTAAAAGGCTTACACCTATAATGTCGTTATTTTTGTCAAGTGATAAAGAAATCAGACCGTCATTACCATCATAAAAAAGATATTTTTGCTTATCACCATCTTCGCCCAACATAAAATTTGCAGTTTTGTATGTAGTGTTATATTGCTCATTCATTCGTGAGACAAATTGTTCTAGTCCGAATTTTTCTTCTTGTGAGCAACTACATAAACATAGTAAAACGCAGATAAGTGCTGTAATTTTTTTAATCATTTAATCACCTTAATTAATATTTATACATAAATATATGAAAAAATAAGGTTAAATTTACAATTTATTTACAAACATATATTGGATTTTGATAAAAAAAGGTGTAAAATATTTACAATTATTATATAAAGGCGTGATTCTTTTGCTTAAAAATTTCAAGAAAAAAAGTCTTAAAGTTAAAATTGCAATAATAGCATTCATAGCTTTTATGATTGCTCTTGTTTCTTATGTGCTTTATTCAACCTTAAAACCAGAGCCACCTGTGGCTTATGAAATGAGTAAAGTTTCATACGGTGAAATTACAGATTATCTTGAGGTAAGTGGTACTGTTGAGTCAGGTGTATCTGAAAACTTTACTGCTA
>CALAEV010000020.1 GCA_937892525.1 uncultured Clostridia bacterium | reverse complement strand
CCACATTGGAAAATCCAATGTAGTCCATATCGGAAAATCCAATCAAGTCCACATTGGAAAATCCAATGTAGTCCATATCGGAAAATCCAATCAAGTCCACATTGAAAAATCCAATGTAGTCCATATCGGAAAATCCAATCAAGTCCACATTGAAAAATCCAATGTAGTCCATATCGGAAAATCCAATCAAGCCCATATTGGAAAATCCCACCTTGTCCATATTGGATTTTCCTACGTAGGATTTTCCAACCTAACAAAATACTTAATAGAACAAAGTAATATTTATTACTAACAAAGGGAAAGTATTATATTATTTATAATTTAATATATAAAGAGAATTTTTGTCACAAAATGTTGCTGAAATTCGATTTATTAAAATAACGAGAAATTATACTGCAAGTATAAAAATCGCACATTTGCATATCGCTTAAATGTACGATATTATATTATTGGAGGTAGATAATATGAAAAAATCTCAATTTACCAAACTTGCACTTTCATTAAGCTGCATTGGATTATCAGTTGTGGTACTTGCAACAAGCTTTGCTTTTGTTCGTTTTAAGAAACCTGACATTAATGCAGAAGCTTCAGCCACAACAACTAATGTGCAAGAATCCAGTGAGCCTACTGCAGATGAAAATGTTGATGAAACTATTTCAGATAATGACAACGCTTCTTCCGTAACAGAAGCTGAGCTTAATGTTGAAAGCGAAAGTCATTCAAATAAACAAAACGAAACATCAACTACGGCACAGCAGAGCGAAAACACCGCCAACAAGAACACGTCAGTCAGCAATTCAAATACAGCTACTGTAAATAAAAACTCCTCAGCTTGCTCGCATAAGTGGGGAGAGTGGAAAACATTCGGTGACTATGATGATACTTCAACTTGGTACGAAGCTCGCGTATGCTCAAAATGTGGCACGGTTCAGAAACATTCGGACGTTGTTGCGGCTTGTAATCACTCATACGGTAACTGGATTTATCGTAATAAGGATATGAGATACAGAGTTTGTTCAAAATGCGATTGGCAGGAAGAACAAGAGGGCGATTTCAGAGATAACTGTATGGGGTCAAAGTCTGAATATTTAGAAATGCTTGGCTATATCAATGAAGCTCGCAGAGAAGCGGGCTTGAATGAGTTAGTATATTGTAGTGAGTTGCAGTCAGGCGCAGATATAAGAGCAAAAGAAATAGCGGTTAAATATTCACATACAAGACCTAACGGGCAATCGGGTTCAACTGCTTTTGATTATAGTAAAGTAAATGCACAAGGAAAATATATTGGAATTGGAGAAAATATCCTTTCAGGAACAACGAGTGCAAAAAGTGCTTTTAATGGTTGGATGAATTCGCCTGCTCATAAAGGAACAATAATGAAAGAGTGTGCTACTCATTTTGTAGTAGCGAGATGTGACCGCTATTGGATTATGATTACGATAGGTCCTTATGACGAGGTTTTATACGGATGATAACAAAAAAACTTGCTGATAGTGAGTTTAACATAATTTGATAAATCAAGACTCTGTATTTTACAGGGTCTTTTTTATACCTAAAAAACAATGAAGGGAGTGAGTCCAATGGTTTATTTATAGCGAACTGCGTAATGCGGTTCGCTTTTTTTACCGCAACTCACGGTTACGAGTAGGAAAAATTCATAAAAAATATTTTATAAAATGTTTTTATCAAAAAGGAGCTGTTTTTATATGAACAGTACAAAACTTAAAAAGGTTCTGTCAGTGATATTAGCGGCTTTAATGCTTGTATCAGCAGTTCCTACACAAGTGTTTGCCGCAACCGTGGAAAATCCGTGGGAAAACGGCAGCCGAACTGATAATGTGTTCCTTGATGCTCTTAAGTATCTTGGCTACGACATTACAAGATTTACAAAGTATAATGAAGCAGGCAGTGAGGTTTCATCAAGTTATCGTTCAGATATTGGCTACAATACAGGCGGTGCTAATGGTACAGAAACCACTTCCTCAGGCAAGCCAAATGTAAGCACTTTTGAAAGTAAAGGTCTTTGCTGTGCTTCATACGCCGCTTATGTGTATTTTAACTATCTTCCAAATGTGTATGGCTTGGATATGTCAGACTTTGCAAAACCCTCCAACCTGCGTTCCACAACTTCGTGGGCAACCGCCTGCGAAAAATGGGTATCAAGTGGTGTGGCAACTAAAACATCACTTAATGTATCTTGTGACTCGACATCAGGTTTGAAAAAGTTGCAGAGCTTACCAATCGGTACATTGCTTATTTTCAAAGATGCAGACGGCACATATATGCACACGGGTATTTATGCAGGCTATCGTTCTACGGGTACATACACCTACTATTATCAAACACAGGTCGGCAATAGCAGAGGACCCGAAGTTTGTTTGATTAACAATTACAACAAGAACGGTGAGATTGCAACGCTTACAGCGGCATATACACCGATTATACCTGAAGCAACTGGTCGTGTTGGTGTACAAAAAGTCGATGATGCAGGTAATGCGGTAAGCGGTGCTAAAATTGGTGTATATAGTGATAGTGCTTGCACAAAACTTTTAACAACTCTTACAACCAATGCACAAGGCAAAGCAGTTTATGAAGATTATTTAATAGAAGGCACAAAGGTTTACTTTAAAGAAACTACTGCTCCAACAGGCTATGATAAGTCAACGCAGGTTGTTAGTGCTACGGTAGTAGCCGACAAGACAACCTACGCATCTACAAAGATAGTTGATAATCGTCAGGGTTGGATTAGAATACAAAAGTGTGACGACAGCGGTGCAATACTTGGTGCAGGTTATGAATTTAGCGTTTATTCCGACAAGGCTTGTACCAAAAAGGTTAACACGGTAACGACAGATGCTAAAGGCTATTGTGCGTCTGATTATCTTACAGCAGGTACTTACTATGTGAAAGAAACCAAGCTTCCTTCCACTGATAAAATTCATAATTTAAATTCAACTGTTTATACCGTTAATGTTCCAAAAGGAACTTACGTGTATGTTACTCACGGTCAGTGGAATAATTGGTTCAGTAACGATTTGAAGCGTGGTAATGCAGATGTCATTAAAACTTCTGAAGACGGTGTTGTTGAAGGCGTTTCGTTCCGTTTGTTCGGTACTTCCGATTCAGGCACAGAAATTGATATGACCGCAAAGACCGACAGTTCGGGTAAGGCAACATTCTCAAATGTCCTTATCGGTACATATACGGTTGAGGAGCTCAACGTTGCAAATATATATGTTGCTCCGAAATCACAGACAGTTGTAGTTAATAGCGGTCAAACAGCAACGCTAACCTTTAACAATGCCTTGAAAAAAGGAAACGTGAGGATAGTTAAAACGAGCGATGACGGGTTAGTTGAAAATGTCGGTTTCCGTTTGACAGGTAAATCCGACAGTGGTATCACTGTGGATACAACAGCCGTTACAGACTCAAACGGTGTAGCCGAATTTAAAAACATTCTAATCGGCTCAAATTATACCGTTACAGAAATTGACACAGGCGAGCAGTATGTTATTCCCTCTCCAATAAATATCAATGTTGAATGGAATAAGGTAACATCTGCTTCTTTTCACAATACCCTCAAACGTGGCGATTTGACTATCGTCAAAGTAGACAGCCTTGATGAAACTCCTCTTTCGGGTGTCGGTTATAAGGTTTATGACGCAAACGGTAACGAAGTCAGAGAGGGCTACACCGATGAAAACGGTGAGCTTGTTTTTGAGGATTTGACATACGGCAAATATTCATATCAGGAATTTAAAGCTCCCGAAGGATTTGTTATTGATGAAGCACTTTATGATTTTGAAATAATCGAGGACGGACAGAAAATCACGGTTAGACGTGAAAACGATGCCGTTCAAGGCAGTATTATAATTCACAAGACTGACCCTCAAAATCAACCGTTATCCGAAGTATGTTTTCTGCTTGAGTATTCTACTGACGGCGGAGCTACATACCAATCCGTAACATCACGTGCCGATAATAAAATTACTGTTGGCGGTTGCACAAGCTCAGGCTTAGAAAACGGAGTACTTGTTACCGATGAAAACGGCGAAGCGTGTTTCACCGGGCTTCGCATCAGCACACAGACGGGAAAAATTCTGTATCGTGTAACTGAAACACAAACACAGGATGGCTTTCAGCTTTTAAGCGATTACGCTTTTGAGGGAGAGCTGACCGAAAAAGAAAACATTGACATTGAATTTACGGTAGTCAACGCTCCCGTATTCGTGCTTCCTGCAACGGGCGGTAATAGTTTACCGTTTTTAATTGCATTCGGAGCAATATTATTATTCATTGGCATTTTCATCACATTTAATATAATCAATAAAAATAAAAAACGAGGTAGAAGAAATATGAATAAATTTAAAAAAGTATTGACCTTGTGCCTTACACTCATTATGATGTTGGGCACATTTACATCAGTTTTTGCGGCAAATTCAACTACCGCAATTATTGATACCACAAAAAAGGCAAGTCTTGACCTGTATAAGTACGATTTCACATCAGCAAATGAGGACGGAATTCTCGAATGGGACAGTTATGTTTCAGACGGTAAGAAAAACACCACTGTTGAAAACACTCTTTCCAATTATGCAATTCAAGGTGTAGAATTTACTTACATTAAAGTTGCCGATATTACAACTTATTCAGAGAATGAAACCGACGGAAATAAAAATATGGTTCTCTATTCATTCCAAAAGAATGATAAAACCAATACTTTCTTAGCTAACATCGGCTTAACGGTTGCAGATGCTTACACATCGGACAGCAACAGTTATTCTTTTAAAAGCGATATTTTAAACAAGGCTCTCAATACAAAACTCGGTGAAAACTCGTCAGCACTTAAAAATGAACTTGAAAAATTCGTAGCAAATTATGATGGCTACGCAATGCAACAGACAAACGCTAACGGCTATTCTTCTGTATCAGGTCTTGAACTCGGCTTGTATCTTGTAGTTGAAACTGCGGTACCCGAAAATGTATACAGTACAACAGCTCCTTTCCTTGTAAGCCTGCCTATGACAACAATTGACGGTCTTGATTGGAACTACAATGTTACAGTTTATCCTAAAAACGAAACAGATACACCTATTCTTGAAAAAACTGTTCGTGAGAGTAAAAATGACACAGGCAAAAACAATGGCGTAGCCAATGACATAACTGACGGTTATGCTCACACAGCGACAGCTTCTAACGGTGATGTTCTTGAATATCAGGTTATTTCAAAGCTCCCGTCTATTACATCTGCTGCAACCGCATTAACTGAATATACTTTCTTTGATACTTTGAATAAAGGTATTGAGTATAACAAGAAAGATGTTAAAATCGAATGGTTTAAAGATGCTGAGTGCACAGACCTTATTACAACTTGGGTTGAAAATGACGGTAATTTCACAGTAACCTATGGTATTGGTGCTGACAATGCAACAACAATGACTGTTAAAATGACAGAAAACGGTCTTAAGAAAATTAACTTCTCCGACGAAGTATACGACAGTTCAAGCCTTTATGCAGGCTATTCGGACTGCACCGCAAGAGTAACATACGCCTGCACAGTTAACTCAAGTGCAGACGTTGAATACGGCGATAACGGAAATGACAACAAAGTAAATCTTACTTGGAGACGTACAAGTATGGATTATAGCGATACCCTTACTGACGATTGTCATTTCTTCACATACGGCATTGACCTCACAAAAGAATTTTCCGATAATAACGGCAACTTTGCAAATGTTAAATTCTTAATTCACAATGACACAGATAATTATTGGGTTACAGCTCAGCTTAATGAAGGTGAAGGTGTATATTACGTAACAGGTCATAAGAACGCAGAAAACGAAGCTACTGCATTTACTCCTGTACTTTCAAACGGCGAAAACGGCAAAATCATTGTTAAAGGTCTTGAAGATGATGAGTATACAATTACAGAAATTAAGACTGACAACGGTTATACCCTTTTAAAGAAAGCTATCAATCTTGTTATTAAGGCTGAACAGAACGGCGTTATCTGTTCTGTTTGCGGAAGCAATAAAATTGTTGCAACAGCTTCTATTGACGGTAAACCCGTTACTATGAGTGCTGATAACGGTTCTCTTAATGCTTTAGTACCTTTCAAAGTAATCAACCATAAGGGTTTTGATATTCCTTTCACTGGTGCTGAGGGCGTATTTGCTCTCACTATGCTTGCCGGGGCATTGCTTACAGTTTCAATAACAGTTATTCTCTTCATCAACAAAAAGCGTAAAAAGGGCGAAGAATAATTCGATAGGTTGAAAAATCCCATAATGTTAAATTCAAAGAAAAAGCGTACTTTGTATTTTTCAATAGCTGTTTTCGTTTTGCTTTTATCTTTGGCACTTCTATTATATCCCTTCATCAGCAATTATCTTACAGAAAAAAACGGCTCCGAAATTTGTGCAGAATACTACGAAACTGTTGACTGTATAGATAACAGTATTATTGATGAGCTTTTGAAAGCCGCAATGGAATATAACGCTTCGTTAAACGCCATTCGTTTTGAAAACAAGTCGATAAAGGAAGCACGGGTCGACTACAACGACTTACTAAATATCAATGATGACGGAATAATGGGCTACATTGAAATACCCAAAATAGATGTGTATCTGCCGATATTTCACGGTACAGGAGCAGACAGCCTTAATAACGGTGTAGGACACTTGATAGGCTCGTCACTCCCCGTCGGTGGTGCAGGAACTCATACGGTACTGACAGGACATTCGGGTATGGTCGGGAAACGGTTGTTTTCCGACCTTGACCAATTAGCAGTAGGCGATGTGTTTTATTTGCATATATTGAACGAAAAGCTAATATACAAAGTAACAGAAATTTACACGGTTTTACCTGAGGACACATCTCGTATAACCTTGAAAAAGGATATGGACAGATGCACCCTCATTACCTGCACCCCCTTTGGTGTGAATACACACAGACTGTTGGTGCAGGCAGACCGCATATCCTCCGCTGACATTCAGCACCTATCGAACGCTGATAATTACAACTTTACAACATTATCCTCAACTTGGGGAAAGCAATATTACACGGGATTTTTTTACGGCGGTATAATTTCGATAGGTTTTATTTCAGTATGCACGGTATCAAGTCGGATTAGAACTAAACTGATTAACAAAAACGCATAAGTAACTATCACCTTAGAGGGCTTCACAGATTTCTGTGTAGCCCTCAACATATTTTAAAATGAAAAGGACTAATATTATGAGCACAGAAAAAGAAGTAATTTTTGAAGTATGGAGAGACGGTAAAGCCTTAATGAGCACAACATCAGAAAAATGTATTTATGATAAAGATACTATTAAAGCTATGAAAGCCGCAGGTTATACCATAATTGACAACCGAAAGAAACAAACAGAGAAAGTTCCAACAAGGTGAATAAATATGACTACACGTTCTACCCCCCCGAAAAATGCCCTTGAAAGAGCAGTACACAGTTCTTTCAAGGACTGGTCTGATAGCATAGACAAAGAAATGGCAGAGGCAAAAGCTCGTGGAGAACTCCCAACGAAGACACCTGAACAGATAAAAGTTGAAGCAGATGCTATTTGGAAAAAAGCACACGCAAAGAAAGAAAAACAGGATAAACCTTTATGTAGATAAATGGTTTTAGAAAGTAGGTATAGATATGGCACTTGTAATGTGTCTTTCAATCACAGTAATCGGTGCATCAGTTGCAACACTTACAAATGAGCATTTGACAGATAACGGTAAAGTGTGGTATATCGCAGGTAATCCACTTGACGATAAAGGTACTGAAGACCCTGATGATGACGTTGTTGAAGGTACACATACTGTAACAATTCCTGAATATATCAAGTCTGCTCCAATGGACGGTACTCCTAAAACACAGGAAGTAGTTGCAACAGAAGTCCTTCTTCTCCCTGAAGAAGTTCTCAGCATTTCTTGTGAATATAGTGGCGAGCTTACACTTCGTGAAGATAACGATGTAAAACTTGGCTATAAGATGAAGAACAACAATGATAGCTTTGTATCAGGCGATGTAATTCTATCTTGTTCTTCAGGCGATTCAACTATCATTTATGATACTTCAATCGGCTCAATTCTTACAGCCAGTCCAAATTATGCAGGTGTTTACACCGATACAGTAACATTCACTTCATCTGTTAGTGAATGAAGATAAAAATTATTTGCCGATACCTATTAAGTTTAATTGGTATCGGCATTTTTGATTTAATTAAATTAGGAGGATAAAATGGCACAGAAAATTGAACATATAGTACAACTTTATGAAGAAACCATAAACAAGATTTCGTCCTCGCCACAAGAGTGGAAAAAGTTTCTTACTTCTGCTTGTCGAAACTACAAATTGCGTTATGATGAGCAGATTTTAGTTTATGCTCAACGCCCTAACGCTACTGCTGTTCTGACCTTTGTTGATTGGAACAACCGTTTTGGACGAAAAGTTAAACGGGGAACAACTGGTATTGCTGTATTAGATAATAACTCTCCTGAAATGCGTTTGAAATACTATTTTGATATTTCTGATACCGTTGTTACCGAGAATTCCCGTGTAGTCCCTATTTGGGAAATGAAACCTGAATATAATCAAAATGTCATAAATGCTCTTGAAAGTGCATTTGGACATATTCACGATAAAAACAACTTCATAACTGCAGTTATAAATACTGTTAGTAATGTAGTCAATAACACTATTGTTGATTACGAAAACGGATTTATTTCAACACTAAAAGAAAACAATATAGCAGGTCAAGATATACTTGTTTCTGCATATAAAGAAATCCTATCTAACAGTGTTGCTTATACTGTATTGAAAAGACTTGGAATTGATTCTGACACAATATTTTATACCGAAAAATTCAATAAACTAACCTATTTCAACTCAAATATACTTACAAGAGAACTATCGCTCGGTGTAAGTGAAATTTCTCAAAAACTCATATTTGTTATTGAAAAATCAGTAAAACTGTCCAAAAAAATGTACGAAATTGAAAATCGCACATTTGCAGATACACAAAACTTGATATATAATGAACCTGAAAGAGAAAATTCTACTGAAAGGAATGATATAAATGTCAGAAATGAAGATAACATACACAATGGGTCCAGACGGACTGAATTATCCCAATTTGAAAATTCCTTCTCAACCGACAGAATCGATAGGATTTTACGGTCGAGAGAGACAGGATTACTTAATGAAACATCGGAAGGCTCTGTATTACGACCTATTGTTGAAATGCACCCTGAAAGCTCACCTAGTGGACATCAACAAGAGAGCGAAAGAGATGGAACACTTGTTGATGAAACAGATGATAGAAAAAGAAGGAATAACGGAAGAATTGAAAAAGAAAGACCAAATGAAGTGGGTAGGATTGATGAACAACATAACCCATTCAGCACGAGAGATAGTGATGAACGAACTGATATATATCTAACTTCAAACAGTCAACAATTATCAATGATTGATACGAAAGCAGAGGCAAAATCCTCTGCTTTTCTTTTTCCTCAAGAAGTCATTGATGGTATTATGCGTAGAGGAAGTAATGTCGAAGAAAGCAAACTGCGAATATATAGGCAGTTCCAACAAAGTTTATCTGCTAAAGAGAATGTAAAATTTTTAATTAAGGAATATGGTATCGGTGGAGCTTCTCCTGCTTATACTTTTCAGGGTGTTGAATATTCCGTTGGTTATAACGAAAAAGGTTTGACGATAAGAAAACGAGAAAAAGACTCTCCAGATATGTTTTTTAAGTGGAATGAAGTTGAAACTCGTATTTCATTGCTTATCCGTTCCAATCGCTACTTGAATCCGAAAGAACGTGAACAATATCCTGATTGGTTATCTGATTATGAAGCAAAGAGACTTGTCATGAGAGAGCAAAGTAATAGCAAGAAAGTTTCCTCAAAAGATGCGTTATCAAAAGAACAAAGTCTATTGCCAACACATTATGAGTATCACCAAAATGACAAAGTATATATTGGTGCAGATGAATATGAAATCATTACTGTCAACAGCGATATTGTAAGAGTCTTTGACACAAGTTTTCCGTTACTTCAAAAAGAGTTTACACGTGCTGATTTTGATGCAAAAGTAAAGGAAAATCCGTTAAACGACCATTTGAAAGTTCCTGATGAACAACCACAACCGACTATACCGTTACCGAACATAAAATGTGAATGGAGTGAAAGTCCTCACTTTGAAGGTGGCAAAACCTATTCGGTTGCTGAATTTGACAAGATTATGAAGCAAGCCGATAGTGACAGAGTAAATGGGAAAAATCAAGCTTTAGAAAAGTATGGAACTTATTCAGCTTGGTTGGAATCCAATGATGAAGATTTTGTTCAATATTTAGGTTATGACAAGGTAAGTTTTACTGTTAATTTGCCTGATGGTACTTCTTTTACTGAAAGACAAGACATAGGCGACGGTGATGGTGGTGTTATTGACTTTATAAAATCAATTTCAGACCACAGCTCGGTTATTTCTATTCTTGAAAATGCTGCAAACGAGCATTTAATCCTCCAGTATTATTACAAAGTTCAGAACGCTAATCCTGATGCGATTATCCTTCAAAGAATTGGCGAATTTTATGAAGTTATCGGCGACAACGCTCCACAGATTGCAAACGCTCTTGAATTGGTATTGACTTCAAGAGATAACGGTCAAGGCATTAGAGTACCTATGTGTGGCTTTCCTGCTCACGTGCTTGATAAATATCTTGAGAAGCTCGATGACAAGTTGGATAAAAAAGTCATAATTTCAAATAAAGTAAATGATAATTTCAAAGAAATTCATCTTGTTCCCGATACTGTGCAAGGAACTGTAAAAGAAACCGAAAATCAAACTGATGACGTTCCTGTATTAAATGTTACAGAAACAAAATCTGAAGTTAAAGAACAAAAAACTACATTACCAATAGAAGTGCCATTGGCCGAAAGAGTAAACTTTGACCTTGTGGCAAATCCTATTGAAGTAGTTGGCAAAAAAGACCGTTTTCGTAGAAATATAGATGCTATAAAAGTTTTGAAAACTTGCGAAAATGAAAAGCGTTTTGCAACACCTGAAGAACAACTCATATTGTCAAAATATGTTGGTTGGGGTGGTATTCCTGAAGCGTTTGACGAAAATAACAGTTCCTGGGCAAATGAGTTTGCAGAACTGAAAGGAATTCTTTCTCCAAACGAGTATTCTTTGGCAAAAGAAAGTACTTTAACAGCGTTTTATACACCACCTATAATAATTCAGGCAATATACAAGATAATTGAAAAAATGGGCTTTACCGAAGGAAATATTTTAGAACCATCTTGTGGAATAGGTCATTTTATCGGAATGTTGCCTGAAGCAATGAAAAACAGCAAAATGCACGGTGTAGAGCTTGACAGTATTTCTGCAGGTATTGCACAGCAGTTATATCAAAAAACTTCTATAGCAGCACAACCATACGAAAAAGTAAATCTTCCTGATAGCTTCTTTGATGTGGTTGTTGGCAATGTACCTTTTGGCGATTTTAAGGTAGCTGACAAACGATATGATAAACATAATTTCCTTATTCACGACTATTTCTTTGCAAAATCCCTTGATAAACTTCGTCCTGGTGGTGTTATGGCTTTTATCACTAGTAAAGGTACATTGGATAAGAAAAGTCCTGCAGTTCGCAAATATATTGCACAAAGAGCAGAATTGCTTGGTGCAGTACGATTGCCAAACAATGCTTTTATGGGGAATGCAGGTACAGAAGTTGTTTCAGATGTTCTTATTTTACAAAAAAGAGACCATATTATTGATGTTGAACCTGACTGGGTGCATCTCGATACCGATGAAAACGGTATTGTAATAAACTCATATTTCATTCAACACCCTGAAATGATACTTGGCGAAATGAAAATGGTTTCAGGTCGCTTTGGAATGGAAGCAACTTGTGAGCCGATAGAAAATTATTCTCTCGAAGAACAATTGAATAAGGCAATATCAAACATAAATGGCGAAATAACAAAATATGAAGTAGATAACGAAATTGAATCAACTGATAATTCTATTCCTGCAGATGCATCTGTAAGGAATTTTTCTTTTGTTGTTTTAGATAATGTTGTGTATTACCGAAAAGATTCACGAATGGTAATCGTTGATGAATCTACAATGGGTAAAAAAAGAATTATGGGTATGGTTGCCATCAGAGACAGTTTAAGATGCTTGATTGAACTTCAAACAGAAAACTATCCTGATGAAGATATAAAGCGTCAGCAAGAGCATCTAAACATTATATATGACAGATTCACAAAAGAATATGGTCTTATCAATAGTAGTGCAAACCGCCGTGTGTTTGAAGATGATAGTTCTTATCACTTGTTATCTTCTCTTGAGCACCTTGACGATGAGGGCAAGTTGGAACGCAAAGCAGACATCTTCTTCAAGCGTACAATAAATCCTCATATTAAAGTAACAAGAGTTGATACTTCAAGTGAAGCTCTTGCAGTATCTTTAGGCGAACGAGCTTGTATCGATATGGGATTTATGCAATCTCTTACCGGGAAGACAGAAGAAAAAATTTTTACCGACTTAAAGGGAGTTATTTTTCTTAATCCGAAATATAATGAAAACTCTTTAACGGAGAAAAAGTATTTAACTGCAGACGAATATCTTTCAGGAAATGTAAGAGAAAAGCTTGCTTATGTAAAACCATTGGCAGAAATCAATGCTGATTTTGAGTCCAATGTCGAAGCACTTCAAAAAGTGCAACCAAAAGACTTGTCAGCAAGTGAAATTGCTGTATCACTTGGTGCAACCTGGATACCTGAAGATGTAGTTCAGACTTTTGTCTATGAACTTTTAGGCACACCGTTTTATGAGCAAAGGAATATACGGGTTCATTATTCTCCATATTCAGCCGACTGGAATATAAGCAACAAAACCTATGACAGAGGTGTAAAAGCTCTTAAAACATACGGTACAAAGCGAATAAACGCATACCGTATTATCGAAGAAACACTCAATCTTAAAGATGTGCGTATTTTCGATTATGTTTACGATGAAAACGGAAAGAAACAAGCAGTATTAAACACTAAAGAAACAGCGATTGCACAAGGCAAGCAAGAACAGATTAAACAAAGTTTCAAAGACTGGATATGGAAAGACCCACATCGCAGAGAAAGACTTTGTAAAATCTATAATGAAAAATTCAACAGTATTCGTCCACGCGAATATGATGGTAGCCATATCATATTCCACAATATGAATTCTGAAATAGAGTTGCGTACACACCAAAAAAATGCAGTCGCACACATTCTTTATGGTGGCAACACGCTTTTGGCTCACGCTGTGGGTGCAGGCAAAACATTTGAAATGGTTGCAGCTGCTATGGAGTCTAAAAATCTTGGTTTGTGTAGTAAATCATTGTTTGTTGTACCAAACCATTTAACAGAACAATGGGCAACGGAATTTTTGCAGTTGTATCCATCTGCTAATATTCTTGTAGCTACTAAAAAAGATTTTGAAACGAAAAACAGAAAGAGATTCTGTGGAAGAATTGCTACTGGCGATTATGATGCTGTCATTATTGGTCATTCGCAATTTGAAAAAATTCCAATGAGTCTTGAAAGACAAAAGGATATTCTTCAACAACAATTAGATGAAGTTATTCGTGGCATAGCCGATTTGAAAGCAAGTAATGGCGAAAACTTCTCTGTAAAACAACTTGAAAAAAGTAAAAAATCAATCAAGTTAAAGTTAGAAAAACTGAATGACCAGACAAGAAAAGATGATGTAGTTACTTTTGAGGAACTTGGTGTTGACCGTATTTTCATTGATGAAAGCCACTATTATAAAAATCTTTTCCTTTATACAAAAATGCGAAATGTAGGTGGCATTGCTCAAACAGAAGCACAAAAATCAAGCGACTTGTTTATGAAATGTCGTTATCTTGATGAGATTACTGGTGGACGTGGCACAGTTTTTGCAACAGGTACTCCTATTTCTAATTCAATGGTTGAACTTTATACCATACAGAGATATTTGCAATACAGCACATTGCAAAAACACGACCTGCAGTACTTTGACTCCTGGGCTTCCACTTTTGGAGAAACAATTACAGCAATTGAACTTACTCCTGAAGGAACAGGATACAGAGCGAAGACGAGATTTGCAAAATTCCACAACTTACCTGAACTTATGGCAATGTTCAAGGAAGTTGCAGACATTCAAACTGCAGATATGCTCAATCTTCCCGTCCCCAAAGCAAACTATCACAATATTTCTGTTAAACCATCTGAATTGCAAGTTGAAATGGTTGCAAGTCTTTCAAAAAGAGCAGATAAAATTCGTAGAAAAGAAGTTGACGCAAGTGTAGATAATATGCTAAAGATTACCAATGACGGCAGAAAACTTGCACTTGACCAACGCTTAATCAATGATATGCTCCCTGATTTTGAAGGTAGTAAAATCAATGCTTGTGTTGATAATGTGTATAGGATTTGGGATGAAACCAAAGAAAATAAATCAACACAGCTTGTCTTCTGCGATTTATCTACTCCTAAAAACGACAGTACTTTTTCTGTATATAATGATATGAGAGCCAAACTCATTGAACGCGGAATTCCTGAAAAAGAAATCGTTTTTATTCACGAAGCAAAGACGGAAAACCAAAAAATTGAATTATTCAAAAAGGTAAATAATGGCGATGTGCGTATCCTTATGGGGTCAACTCAAAAGATGGGTGCAGGTACAAATGTGCAAAAGAAACTCATTGCTTTACACGATGTCGATTGTCCTTGGCGACCATCTGACCTTGAACAACGTTCAGGAAGAATAATTCGTCAGGGTAACGAAAATCCTGAAGTGCATATTTACCGTTATGTAACAGAGCAAACATTTGATGCTTATCTTTATCAGCTTGTAGAAAGCAAACAGAAGTTTGCATCACAAATTATGTCAAGCAAATCTCCCGTGCGTTCTGCCGAAGATATTGACGAAACAGCATTATCGTATGCAGAAATTAAAATGCTTGCAACAGGTAATCCACATATTAAAGAGAAGATGGATTTGGATATTCAGGTGCAAAAATTAAACCTTATGAAATCTAATTTCCTTTCAGAAAAATATGATTTGGAAGATAAGATAATTAAGTATTATCCATCTCGAATTACTGAATTAAAAAATCAGATTTCAGGTCTTGAAAAAGATATTGAGTGTGTAAAGCAACACCCGAAGCCATCTGATAATAGTTTTTCAGGTATAACAATTCAAGGAGTCTTTTATAAAGAAAGAGCCGATGCAGGTAAAGCGATTGTCAATGCTTGTAAAACTATAACCGATATGACACCAATTCAATTAGGTATATATCGTGGTTTTGAACTTTTGCTTTCTCTTAATAAGCATAATAGTTTTGAATATATAGTAACAATTAAAGGCGAAACAAGTCACGCTGTTACACTAGGTAATGATGATGTAGGCAATATCGTTAGAATTGATAATCGAATTGAATCTCTTGAAACTGCTTTACCATTGTATATTCAAGACCTTGAAAATACTGAAAATCAATTTGAAGTTGCAAAGGTTGAGGTTGAGAAAACCTTCCCACAAGAAGATGAACTTAAGCAAAAACTTGCACGTCTGCACGAGCTTAACGCATTACTTAATCTTGATAAGCGTGAAAATGAAATCGTTACTGAAGTTTCTGATGAAGCGCCTATATCAAAGATAAGAGATAAAGATAGTATGGTTAAATAATTCATAAATTTATTGAAAAAGCGGCTTTTTATAAGTCGCTTTTTCTGTTATAAGGAGGTTTTATAAAATGCCTGATGATTATCTTCGAAGGTTATTGGAAATTCCAGTAATTGACATTTTAAAAAATGTTTATGGGATTGAAACACGACAAAAAGGAGACCGTTATTACTGCAAAATTCGTCCAGAACGTACAGGGTCTTGCGTAATATATGCCGACAAAAACGATTGGTATGATTACGGTGCAGGTGTCGGTGGTGACTCAATAACTCTTGTTGAATCAATGGAAAATTGTGATAGAAAAACAGCAATTAAAAAGTTATCTGAATACTACGGTGTTACTCGTGAACGAAGAAAAGATACAAAAACTCTTATGGATTTTGAATGGGTGTCTCTTGGAATTTGGCCAGACTCAGTTAGCAAAAATTTAGACATTAATTTATTTGTTGATGGAGAACGACCATCTAAAAATGCAGATATTAATCTTAACATTAATGATTCACTACAAATTCAAGCATTTGCACAACGTTATTATGGCTGGCACATCAACGATTTAAGAAAGACTGATAGTGTTACTTATCATAACATCTTAAAAAAGAAAGTACTAATGCCCTTGTTCAACGAAAAAGAGCAATATTTTTGTGATCTTGTATCAACTTACAAACTTGCAAAAGCAATTGGTGGACAATCATTCGCTATATCCGTTGTGTCTTCTGATGATGAACTTATTGAATTTGGTAATGAAATAAAAAAGAAGTGTGAACTTTTAAGAAGAGCCATTGATGATGTTTCTTTGCTGAAAAGTCCTATTTTCAACCTATCCCCTGGCAAAGATATTAAAGGAATTTTAGATGGTTCAATCACATTTGAAATGTCAAGATTACACTATTTTGATATATGCAGGCTTGCAAGTCTTAACCATCAAAAAGTGTATTCAATTCAAGTACAGTATGATGATTTTATTCATCATTTTGTCAAAGAAAACAGCAATTTACATAAAATTCAACACTCTGTTTTCTACAAACAAGACAGTTGTTATGTATGTGTTTTAGAAAGTTCTTTATCAAAAATTAAAGAAATTTTTGGCGAACAAATAATGAATATTCAGCAAAAAAATGTAGATTTTACCTTAAAAAATAGGTCAAAATCTTCATATAAGATTGAAGAAAAACCGTTTTAATTTTATCAAAAACGGTTTTGTTTTTTGTAAAATTTCAAGTGGATTTTTATTATTTTTTTAACGGGGTTTTAGGGGCTTCCCCTAACAAGTGGGGTTTGGTGGTCGCCCAAACCCCTTGCTTGCCACTCCGTTCACTTGAATACGAACAAAAGAAATTCTCGATTTTCGTGGAGGTGAAAAGATGAGCAATAAAAAAAGCAAAACTACTACACTTCGGCTTTCGGAATATGAGGACAAATTAGTCAAATACATTTCCGATTCAACTAACCTTCCAAGTGCCGAAATTTTTCGCATCGGTTTAAGTATTATCGCCAGGGGTTGTAGTCCTAAAGAAATTCCAAAGTTAAAATCATTTTATGAAACGGAGGTGGAAGATGCATAATGGGTAAAACAGAACGTCGAACACGAACTCATCGAGTGCAAGTCAGACTGAACGATGATGAGTATGATTATTTTCTTTACAATCTTGAAAAAACAGGTTTAACGCAAGAAGCATATTTAAGAAAAATTATCTCTAACAAAATTCCTCATACAAAAGAGGTTGGGAAATTTGAACAAGATATGTTGGCACAACTTTATGCAATCGGTAACAATCTCAATCAGATTGCACGCCGTGCAAATGTTATGAAAGTAATCAATGTGGAGAAGTATACTGACGCTGTTAAAAATTTTGAAAACATTATGAAAGAGTTTTTAGAACAGAGGTGATGATTTTGTATGGCAACGACAAAAAGAATTAAGTCACCAATAAAAAGTCAACCTGCACTTTCTAAAGCAATTTCGTACATTGTCAATCCTGAAAAGACAACAGATGAAAGATGCTTATATGTGAATTCGTTTAACTGCTCTGTTGCAGGAGCTGACGAACAGTTCAAAATGGTACGAGATAAATGGGATAAGAATAGTGGCAATTTCGCATATCATTTCATTCAGAGTTTTAAGCCAGGCGAAACTACACCTGATGAAGCTCATCAATGTGGTTTAGAATTTGCTGAAGCATTGTTTGCAAATTATGGTTACCAAGTTGTTATCGGTACACACCTTGACCAAGAACACTTGCACAATCATTTCATCGTTAATGCAGTAAATTCACTTGACGGAAAGAAATTGCAAACAGACCACGATTTTATCAGGAAGATGCGAATGGAGAATGACAGAGTTTGCAGATTACATAATCTTTCAGTTATTGATAATCCACAAAGTAATGGCAAAACATATTCAGAATGGATTATTGATAAGAACGGTGGATTTACCTGGCGTGGTGCAATCAAGCAGGATATTGATAATTTAATTCCTACTGTTCGCACTTTGAAAGAACTTCTTTGTGAACTTGAAAAGCAAGGTTATACCATTCGGCAACGAGGCAAGTACCTTACACTCTCTCCCCCAGGGACTAACACCAATTTTCGCTTATATAAACTCGGTAAAGGTTATACCGAAGAAGATATTGCTAATCGTATTATTTACTCCAACAAAAGAGTGCCAAGTCAATCTAAAAAAACATTTAACAGGAATAAACGATACAGACTTAATACCTCTTACAGAGTAATACGACATAGAGGTGGCTTTCGTGGACTATATTACAGTTATGTGTATAAATTACGAAGGATTTTCAATTCAACACCTTCATACCAAAGCAAAATGCCAATGCAAGCTCGTCACGATGCAAAACTCTTGCACGACTTTGCATCCGACTTACAGCTCTTGTCCGATTACAAAATTGATAACATCTCACAACTCATCAATTTGTATAACAAAATCGAACAAAAGCAAAAGTCTTTGTTTGAAGAACGAGAATCATTACGAACAAGGCTTACCAGTTGTGATGAACAGTCTGATATGAAAGATATTAAAGAACAAATCAATGTGTTAAACCAGGCATTAAAATCCATTGGTAAAAAGAAACAGTCTTGCGAACGCATTTTTGCTCGTTCAGGTAATGTGCAGATGACTAATACTCAAATATCAAAAATTGAGAAAGGATTGGTAGAAGAAAAGAATAAATCACAAACAAAAACAACACACAAACCCAATAATTATTTCAGAAAGGAATGATATAAATGTCAGTTGAAGCTGAAGCAACCGATATTCTCGTCAAAATTATGATTGAGGGTACACAATATGCACTTAAATTTACTGGCTTTGCTGCACCGAAAGGTCTTGCATTTGTTCTTGCTGGTATAAGAGTGTTAGCAGAAAAGAAGCAATTGGGTGGTAAAGTAAACGCACGGAAGTTTATCAGGAGTTTTACTACATCTGAAGTTTTCCCTTTGCTCAAATCTGACCTTGAGAAGCTGAAACCTGAAATGAAAAGATTGCATATTCCATATATGCAGTATAAAAGCACAAAAGAGATGTCAGCCAATGGTATGGTAGAAATCTCTGTTAAAAGAGATGATGCAGAACGCTTTATCAGATTGGCTGAAAGTTTGGGTATTGCATCTCTTTCTGCTTATGATGTATCGGTTGAAGAAATATCAGAAGCAGAATACGAACAAGCATTGAGTGAAGGTGCTGCGAAAGGAGTTGAAGTGACGGTTTCCGATGACGGTATTACCATTAACGAAAAGGCAAACCCCACGTCAGCTCCAGTCGATTATTCTCCTCGATTGGAGCCGAACTCAACAGAATTAAGTACCAATCCATTTGAGATGCAATTTGATTTTGATGCACCGATTGCTGATAATTTGGCTACAGCTGCAACGGTTGCTATGAGAAACAACGGAGACCTTATTCCAATATCTGCAGACAAAAGCTCTTTGTTTGTATCTGCAGATGAAAATCAAGTTGTATTAACTATTCCCGGTACAAACAAAGAAGAACGGTTAATCGTTCCAAAAAGCGATATAAAAAACTTCAATGCGAATGACGGTAAAACAATTACTGCCGACTTGAAAAGTGAAAAAGTATATGACATTGTTGATAAAGATGGTACTTTATTACGAAAAGCAAGTGGTAGCGATATAAAGAGTGCAGGAAACTGGAATACAGATTACTGTCCACGCAAGAAAAAGAAGTCTATCAATGTTCCTACGCCAACAACAGGAGGTGCTAAATAATGTCCGTTGAAGATTTCAAAAGAGAAATGAAAGAAAAAGAAGATGCAGCGTTTGCATTGTTGCGTAAACAAACAGATATCATTATGCACGACGAGAAAGCATTTAAGACTTTTTTGAATATGCAGGCAGACCATATTGCTACTTCTATTGGCAATACACTTCTCGTTCAAGCACAAATGCCTGATGCTGTTGCTGTTAATTCTATTCAGGAATGGGATAAAAGAAATGTCCCTGTTCGTAGAGACAAAAACAACTACTATCCGTCTGGAATTTATCAGTTTACTCCTGATGGACAATATGTTGACCCTAAAACAAAGGAAGTTCGTACAAAGTTTAAGATTTACAAAGGTTATGATGCATCACAGACCGTCAATCCTGATTATGCACAAGCAATAATGAACCACGAACGACCTATTTCTGTTTTTGTTGGAACAAAAGAGCCGAATAAAGTTCGTAACCTTGCTCTTTGCGATTCTTCTCCAATAAAGTGTCTCCTTTACGATGAAAAGAAACTTATAAATGATGCAGAATATATTTCTGAACGTGAAGGATTGAAATATATTCCTGAAACAAAGACAATTATCATTCGTAAAGTTGCTCGTGGCGATTGGTTTCAAAGAGTTGCTTATGAGATTGCACTTGGTCTCTATCATAAAGTTGATGGCTCTGAATTTGACCGTTCTGTTCGTTCCTTCGAAGCAGGTGTTGTTGCATATATGCTCTGCAGAATGTCAGGTGTTGATACTTCTACATTCCGTTTTGATTTATCAAAGCTCCCTGCAAAGTACCCAAATCAGGCAGAGTTCAGAGCAATGCTTAATGAGTGCTATGAGAATGCGCACAATTTAAGCCATCGTCTTAATCAAAAAATTGTCGAACGAAACGGTAAATATCAAACTCATGGCGAAGCTGTACGATTTGAAAAGGAAGTGATTTAATTGCCATATCAAAATCAAATGGCACGTGACAAACCGTTATATATTGCATCTGCAATTTGTGCAATTGTTGTAATATATGTTGCTATTGCAATTGCTCCGTACTCTCAAGATGGTTTGTTCGGTGTTTTAGAGAATATTGATTACATATCATTCCACCCAAAAGATTTAATATGGACTGAGTACACACCTAAAACGATTTTGGTGTGTCTTTTTATTTATGGCTTTGCTCTGCTTATGCTATTTTCAAGTAAACGCCGTTATCACAGACGTGGTAAAGAAAATGGCTCTGCAGATTATGCCAGTATTAAAAGTTTAAGAAAACTTTTTAATTCAAAATCACAACAACGAATTGTTTATACTAAAAAATTTGCAATGAGCGTAACTGAAGAAGATACATATAAACACAACAGAAACTATAACACCGTTGTTGTTGGTGGTCCTGGTAGTAATAAAACACTTGGTTATGTTGTGCCAAACATTTTTGAAGCGGCATCTAACTATGTTTGTCTTGACCCCAAGGGAGAAGTTTGCAGGAAAACTGCAAGAACAATGAAAAAGAAAGGTTATAATGTCAAGGTGCTTAACCTTATCAACCCGAACTATTCCTGGGGATACAATCCGTTTGCTTATATTCATCAAGATACAGAAACGGAGCAACGAGCAGATGATGATATTCAGCGTATTGTTACTGCCATTTTCAAGGCAACAACTGCTAAAAATGCCCAAACAATAGACCCGTTCTGGGATGAAGCAGGTAAAATGCTTTTATCTGCTCTTATGTATCTTGTTTATTACTTCGGTGCTGAAGACGAAAAGAATTTCCCATATTTAATGAATTTAATTCGTGCCGGTGTATTTGAAGAAGATGACGAAGCAACTTACTCTCCCCTTGATATTTTGTTTGAATCTATTGAAAGAGTTTATCCTGACCATATTTGTGTTAAGTACTATAGAAGTGCAACAAAAGGTGCAGGTAAAACTATGAAATCTATTCAAATAACATTATTATCAAGATTGCAGAAGTTTGATATTCCGTCAATTGCTGAAATGATGGCGAATGATGAGCTTGAGCTTGAAAAATTAGCAACAGAGCCAACTATCATTTATTGCATCATTCCTGATAATGACAGTAGTTACAACTTCATTGTTTCAATGCTGTATATTCAGCTCTTTCAGGTGCTTTATGATAAAGCCGATAATGTGTATCACGGCAGAATGCCACGAATGGTACACATTATTATGGATGAATTTTACAATGTCCACGTTCCTGAAGACTTCTTGCATATTCTTGGTGGTTGCAGAAGTAGAAATATTGGTATATCCATTATTCTTCAAAACTTGTCACAGTTAAAAGACTTGTATAAAGAAGCACACGAAAACATAATTGGTCTGTGCGACTTTTTTATGTATCTTGGTGGCAATGAGTTGTCGACACACAAATATGTGAGTGAAATGCTCGGTAAAGAAACAATTGATACAACCTCATCAGGAAGAAGATACGGTATGCACGGTGATTCATCTGCTAACTTCCAATTTGCAGGCAGAGAGCTTCTTACACCTGACGAAGTGCGAATGCTCCCATACAAATACGCTATTCTTATTATTAAAAATGAGCGTCCGTTAATTGATAAGAAGATTAACATTTTTAAGTATAAGAAAGCAAAAAACACGGCATTTCGAGGTAAAAACAAAAAAGAAATGGAATATATTATTCCACTTCGTTCAGAACGCTTAAAGGTTAATCAACCTGTTCCTGTTCTTGATGAAACAGAACAAGAAACAAATATTTACAATGCTTCTGTTGTTGGTACTTCAACTCAAAAAGCAAGTGTTGAAGTTCATATCAATGGCAGAACTTATGATATTTATGAGTCAGATGTTTCTGAATTCATTGAGACTTACTATGTACTTCCTATGGAAATGGAAGAATACTTACAAAAGATATAATTTGGAGGAAAATATAATGAAAAAAACACAAATGAATAAAGGTATCAAAACAGTTGCAGTTCTTGTAACTGTTTTAATTTTGCTCGTTGTTACATCTGTTACTGTCTTTGCTGCAGAAGAAAATGGTGCATTTGCCTCACTTGAAAAAGGCAAACAAATTGTCATTATCATCATTAAAGCAATCGGTTTTGTAGTCGGTGTTATCGGTTTGGCAGAAATGGTTAATGCTTTTAACTCACACGATGGTGCAAGTAAGTTTAAGGGTGCTGCAGAATTGTTCGGTGGTGTCATTATCTACTTTGCTGATGAAATTCTCGGCTTCATTGGTATGTCTTGATGTTCTCAAAAACACATAGCCAACGGAGGTGATTAATGTGCAATTTACAACCTTATGCAATATGTGGGGTGGCATTGCAATTGACAATTTAGAATCGGCATTAGAATCGTGGCAAAAGAACTATGAAGAAATATATACAATTTTGACTACATCTCCTACTGAATTTAAGGATGGTACTATATGGGCAGTAATGCAAGATGTTACTACTATCATTCAAGGTGCAGGTGCATCTCTACTAGTTATCTTCTTTTTCCTGGGTTTCGCAAAGTTAGGATTTGATTATAGAGATTTATATAAAAACCCAAAACACCTTGCTTTGACCTTTATGCGTTTTGGTATTGCTGAATTATTTGTCGTAAACGCGACAAGTGTACTTCTCTGGCTCTTATCACTTTTCCAAGAACTCATTGTATTAATTCATTTAGAGCCATCCTTAACTTATGAATTGCCTGATGATTTAAGAACTGCACTTGAAACTGCATCTTGGGATGCGGGTTTAGGAGCAACCTTTGCTTCCTTGATAGGTGCAGTTTTAATTTTTATCCTTTCAATGATTCTTCTTGTAATTGTTTACGGAAGATTTTTCAAGATTTATATACTTGCGGCTATTTCTCCTCTGCCATTAGCTGGTTTTGCAGGCGAAGCAACACAACCACTTGCTACAAATTTCTTAAAAACATTTGCAAGTGAATGTGCAAGAGGTGTTTTAATTATTTTGGCTATGCTCATTTTCTCTGCATTTGTGTCTGCTCCAACAAATCTTGATGTTTCTAAACCTGGTGGAGCAACATGGGTATATGTTTTTGAAGTTGCTACACAAATGTTATTGTTAGTAGTAACAACAAAGGCGTCTGATGTCCTTGCTCAAAAAATATTCGGTATTTAACGGAGGATAATATGGAAATTAAACTTAATAAAAACTTGCAAAAAATGCAAGACACATATTTTATGGGCTTAAATTTTCGTCAAACAGTTTTTGGTGGTTTAGGTCTTGGATTAGGTGTAGGCACTTACTTTTTATTAACAAAAAAAGGAGTAGATGACAGTACTGCTACAAACCTTGTTGCGTTAATAGTTGCACCGTTTGCGTTAATGGGATTTGTGCACTATCACGGATTACCATTTGAAAAGTTGCTTTTTGTTCTTATCAGACACTTTTTTCTGTGTCCAAAACAACTAATTTACAGGCACGAAAACTCTTTTTACGATGAAGATAAAGCTAAAATAAAGAAAGCTCAAGAAATGGAGGTTAGAAAGCGTGATTAAAACCTTAAAAAATGTAAAGCAAAATGATAAAGTCCCTATGAAAAAATTAAAATCTGTTCAGAACAGTATTCCCCTGGAAGAATTTTCTTCAGAGGGGATTTTTCTTGTTCAAAGAAACGGTAAAAACAATAACAAATATTCAGCAACATTTTTAATCAGGGACATATCATATTTGAATTTATCTACTGAAATGCAACGAAAAGTATTCTTTGCCTGGTCTTCTGTTCAGAATTCACTATATCCTGGCTCGACTGCAAAATTTAGCGTTATTAAGCATAAAATAAGCAACGATACAATAGAAAGCTTCCTGATGAAGAACACAAACCCACAGTTTGCAGAAATTCAGGCAGATTATAACCGTATTCTTCGACAGAAAGCGTTAGAGGGCAACGGTATGGTGCAGGAAGTTTATGTTACTATTTCAGTAAACAAAAGAGATTTTGCATCAGCACAATCATTTTTCGCAAGAACAAAGAGTACTTTGCAAAAAGAACTTGCAAAAATGGATAGTATCTGCACTCAATTAGATGGCAAACAAAGACTCGATTTGTTATATTCAGTTTACAACCCTGATAAAGAAAATGACCCATTGTTCGACCTTGAACAGACACTCAAGACTGGCTCAACAGCGAAAAACTTTCTTGCTCCTGATAGTATGGAATTCTTCCCTGACTACTTTAAGCTCGGAGACACTTACGGTAGAGCTTTGGTTTTACATAGTTATCCAAACTATTTAAGAGACTCTATTGTTTCTGAAATCTGTGAAATCAATACTCCTTTGATATGGTCTATGGATGTTATTCCAATTCCAACTGATGAAGCAGTTAACGAAGCAGAAAAAAGAGCATCTTCTGTTGAGTCTAATATTGCAAAATGGTATCAAAAACAGGCAAACAACAAGAACTTTGGTGCTATTCTTCCTTATGATATGCAACAACAACGAGCACAAGCTAAAGAATATCTTGATGACTTAACGGAACGCGACCAACACTTAATGTATGTTGTTGCTACATTAGTTCATTTTTCTAACTCAAAAAAACAACTTGATGAAGATACTGAAACTATCCTTACTTCTGCTCGTACTGCTCGAAGCAAAATGGATATTTTAAGATTTCAACAGTTGGATGGATTTAATACTGCACTCCCACTCGGCGTTCGTAGAATAGAAGACATTATGACACTTACAACTGAAGGTGTTGCAGGGTTTATTCCGTTTAAGTCAGTTGAAATTCAAGAAAAAAATGGTTTCTGTTTCGGCCAAAATCAAATTTCTAAAAATCTCATTTTAATCAATCCTAAAAACCAAGAGTCTGCTAATACCGTTATTTTAGGTAAACCAGGCACAGGTAAGTCATTCCTTGCAAAGTGGGTACTTACCAGTAAAATCCTTGCATCTGCAGATAATAAAAACGAAGTAGTTATCATTGACCCTGAAAGAGAGTTCTCCCCTTTGGTAAAAGAGCTTGGTGGCGAGGTTATATACTTATCTGCCGACAGTCCAAGTCATATCAACGCTATGGATGTTAAATCAGGATACGCAAAAGATGATAATCCAATTATCATCAAATCGCAATTTATGCTTTCTCTGTGTGAACAATTAATGTATCCTGAAGTTCTCGGTGCAAAAGAAAAATCAATTATTGACCGTTGTACTGGCATTGTATTAAAAGACTATGTTCGTAACGGTTGTCAAGGTACTGCTCCTACGCTTATGGATTTTCATCAATGTCTTTTAGAACAACCTGAAGAAGAAGCTCATAATATTGCTCTTTCTATCGAAACATACGCTAAAGGTTCTTTATCTACTTTTGCACATCAAACAAATGTAGATATTAACAAGCGTATTGTTTGCTTCGACATTAACGCTTTGAGCGAGAATTTGAGACAAGTAGCAATGTTGATTTTAACAGACCATATTCAAAACAGAATGGTAAACAACAGAGCTAATGGGATTACAATGAGTGTTCTTGCAGACGAGTTCTTTACACATCTTCGAAAAGAATATACTGCAGAATTTTTCTTCAATGCGTGGAAACGTGGAAGAAAATATGATTGTGACTATACAGGTATTACACAAAACATTGAAGACTTATATCGTAACGAAATCGGCAGAACAATTCTCAGTACAAGTGAATTTGTTATTATGTTGCGTCAATCAGAGCTTGACCGTGCAAAATTATCAAGCATTTTAGGTATCAACGAAAACCTTCAGGAATACTTGTCTGCATTAAAAACTGGCTCAGGATTGATTAAGTTCGGTGAGAATATCATTCCGTTTGAAAATGAGATTCCAAAGGACACTTTAATTTATAAACTGCTTACTACTAAACCGAGTGAAGCTGTTTATTCAGCAAGTATGTGATATTATGGCAAAAGATATTAAAACTCATAATGTCAAGACGAACACTATAAAAACCTTTAATGGAACGGTCAAGACTTTTGACCGTTCCGTTAAAACTGGACAGAACATAAAAGAATCTCTTGACCGTTCTGTTCTTTCAGACAATGATGATTCTCCTGAAAATTCTCCTGCAGACTTTTTAGAATTTCTTGAGGAAAAATCTATTTTTAATATTGGAGAAAAAGCATTAAGTCCTCACCATAGTAAACGGATACCATCAATCAAGGGTAAAAGCAAATCCGTTGAGACAATTAAACAAGCTCCAAAAGATATAAAGACTGTAGGAACGACTGTAAAAAAAGGCACAGAGTCTGTTGGCAATTCAATTAAAACTGCTCAAAATATGATTAAGACTGCTCGCGCATCAGCACAAGCAACTGCAACTGGTGCTAATAATTTAGTTCAAACTGCAAAAGTTTCTTATGAAGGTGCAAAAGTGGTTGCACGTGCAACTTTAGAAGCAGTTAAAGCAACTGTTCAAGCCATT
Organism: uncultured Clostridia bacterium; assembly: GCA_937892525.1. GTDB lineage: Bacteria > Bacillota > Clostridia > Oscillospirales > Acutalibacteraceae > Fimenecus. The sequence continues at coordinate 8,727 of CALAEV010000020.1, read as the reverse complement.
GCTACTGCAATTAAAACAGGTGCTGAAGGTTTAGCAGAAATTGTTGCAGCTGGTGGTGGATATGTTTTATTAGCTTTAATAGTGATAATAATCGCATTTGTGATAGTTTTTAATGTGTTCGGCATATTCTTTCCTGAAACAGATGCAGACAGTTCTCAAACATCGCTTACAATGGCAATGATGGAAATTAACGGAGAATATAATAAACAAATCGATGAAATTAAGAAAGATAATTTTACCGATAATGTTGAAATCTCTGGAGCAAGAGCGAATTGGATTGATGTTTTTTCGGTTTATGCAGTAAAAGTCGCTTTCGATGATGACAATGCTCAAGATGTTGTTACAATGGATGAAGAAAAACTGAAAATTCTAAAAGAGATTTTTTGGGATATGAATGAAATCTCTTTCACAGAAGAATACAAGACCGTTAATGTAATTACTGAAACAGATGACGGTAATGGTAATATCATTGAAACAATCACGCAAGAAAATCAAACTTTCTTATATATTACCGTCTCCCATCGAAGTGCAGAAGAAATGGCACGAGAATATAACTTTTCTAATAATCAACTCGAAGTGCTAACAGAGTTTTTATCAGAAACAAACAAGAGCTTATGGCAAAGTGTTTTGTACGGAACGAACATTGGCGACACATATATTGTAGATGTTGCATCATCACAAGTTGGAAATATTGGTGGAGAACCATATTGGCGATGGTATGGCTTCAACTCGCGTGTAGAGTGGTGTGCTTGTTTTGTATCCTGGTGTGCTAACGAATGTGGTTATATTGAAACAGGAGTTATTCCTAAATATGCAAGTTGTCGAAATGGCATAAATTGGTTTAAGGAACGCAACTTGTGGCAAGATTCCACTTTTGTTCCTTCTCCCGGACATATTATCTTTTTCGACTGGGCCGACAATAATGGCTCACGTGATGGAACTGCAGACCATACTGGCATTGTTGAAAGTGTTGATGAAAACTATATTTACACTATCGAAGGTAATTCAGGCGATACGTGTCGAAGAAACAAATACCCTGTCGGCTCTGCCGATATTTTTGGCTATGGTACACCTGCATATTAAGAGAAATCCCCGTAAAAGAATTCTTTTACGGGGATATTTTTTATTTTTTGTGCAAAAATGTATATCGCACATTTGCGAAATACAAATTAATGTGCTAATATTAAGATGATGTAAGTGGTGAGATGCTTATGTCGTTGCCAAAAAAACACACCGAGCAACGCCCAATCTAATATCACACTTTACATCGACCTATATATTTGCACCTTGGCAAATTAATAATAAGCATCGGTGACATTCCGTTGCAACGGAGCTATTTTAAGCGTTCCGCGAAGACTACCTGTTATTCCCTGAATAATACAAATCGCAATGACTGCACGCACAATATTGTGCGTGCAGTCATTGGTCAGTAAGGTACGAGCAGTAACATAACGATATTAAGAAACAACAAGGAGTTTGTTGTGTAGCGATGATGTTGTAATGGGTACAATGATACTTCTGTTCAGCTATAGTCCGAGCGTGATTAAACCGTCGCAGGCAATAGGAACAGTCAGAGTTGTGAAACCCACCTGAAGGAGATTAAACAATCCTATGGAGATGTCACTCAACATCCCACCGTTGTTTTTTGGTGGGGGTCAACTTATTATTTTAATTTGCGAGGGTGAATTCAAAAGTTAAGTTGACCCCCCTACCCTGAAAGACAGTTTTATCACAAATTGTCGTTAGAATTCGATTTATTTTTACAAAGAGATGTTATAATTACAATGAAAATATCTCATATTTGTATATCGTAAAAGTTTGGGAGTAAAAATAAAATGAGTACGGCAGGTAAAAAATATAATCAAATAAATTTTGAAGAAAGACAATTGATTGAACGATTATTGAGTTCAAATACTCCAAAAAAACAAATTGCACGAATGCTTAACAGAAGCATTACAACTATTAGAAGCGAAATCAAGCGTGGCTCAGTTGAGCAACGAGAAAAAATAAATACAACAAAGAAAGACCCGAACATTCCTTTATACACTTCCAAAATGGTGTATTTTGCTGATGTAGGGCAACGAGCATACGAAAAAAGCAGAGCAAATTGTGGTTGCAAATGTAAAGTTGCAGAATGCCACGATTTTTTAAGTTATGTCGAGCATCAAGTCCTGACAAAGAAGTGGTCATTAGATGCAGCCGCAGGATTTGCAAAAGAACACAATTTGTACGAACACACCTGCACTACACAAACCCTTTACAACTGGGTTGACCGTAATTTAAGTGTAATCGGTAACTTGGACTTACCGAAAAAAGTAATGCGAAAAACACACAAAGTCAGAGTGCGAAACCACAAAAGACTTTATGGAATATCTATTGACGAACGCCCTGAAGAAGTTAATGAACGACTTGAATTCGGTCATTGGGAGGGCGATGGTATGGTAGGTAAAAACAAAAAAGGTTTCTTTATTACCCTCGTTGAAAGAAAAACTCGAATGGGTTTTCTTTTCAATGTTGGTGATAAGCAGTCCATTAGAATTGTTGAAGTTGTGGACTTATTGGAAGATAAATTTGGGGACTTGTTCCCTGAAGTATTCAAATCTATCACTTTTGATAACGGAACAGAGTTTGCAAACTGTGTTGATATTGCAAGAAGTGATAGAACTAAAGTGTATTATGCTCACCCCTATTCATCATGGGAGCGTGGTACAAACGAAAATTGGAATGGCATTGTTCGAAGGTTTGTTCCAAAAGGAACTAACTTCGATACTCTGCACCCTGATGATATTGAAAGAATAATGAATATGATTAACAATCTCCCCCGAAAGCACTTTCACTATAAAACACCGAGGGACTTGTTTATTCAGGAAATTGAAAATATCATTGACAAGGTAGCTTAAACACAATATTGGTTATTAAAGCAGTCGCATTTATTTGTGGCTGCTTTTTTAATATTAAAAATAGGAGGAATGCAAATGAGTGAAGCAAAAATTATTTCGATTTGCAATCACAAAGGTGGCGTTGGAAAAACCGTCACCACAAGCTGTTTGGGAACAGCGTTAGCTAGTCTCGGAAAAAAGGTATTGATGATTGATTTTGACCCACAGGGCAATCTCACAAAAGGTTTGGGCTATCGAGACCGAGCATTGTATAGTTATTCAATCAAAGATGTTATTTTTGATGAATTAAACGAAACTGCAAAGCCATCAAGGGACTATGTTGTCCCTATAACAGAAGGAGTTGACTTAATTCCTGCAAACATTAACTTGGCAGGACTTGATATTCAACTTTCTACAATGATGAGCAGAGAAACTGTATTAAAAAGGTCATTGGCACAGTTCAGAGAATTTTATGATTACATTCTTATTGACAGCAATCCAGCTCTGAACTTGTTTACGATTAACACATTAACAGCATCAGATGGCTTAATTATACCCGTTCAGGCAGAACCTTATGCAACTGATGGACTTGAAGATTTGATGCACACAATTCATAGTGCCAAAAAGCAACTTAATCCGTCTTTGTCTATCGAAGGTATTTTGATAACAATGACAGATGTTCGTACAAAACTTTCAAAGCACATTTCAAATGAAGTGCGTGAAGTGTTTGACGGTAAGATAAGAGTTTTTGACACGGAAATTCCCCGTTGTGTAAAAACAGCAGAAGCTCCATTGCACAATAAAAGTCCAATGGAATATGCACCAAATTCAGAGTCAGCACGAGCTTATAAATTATTAGCAAAGGAGATTATTACAGATGGCAACAAACAAATTACCAGGTCTGCAGATGCACGACTCATTAAATGAGTTGTTTTCTACCGAACAGGAACGACAAGAAAACGCACAAGAACGAATTGTCACAGTAAATTGTAGTGAAATTGACAGTTTTCAAAATCACCCATTCAAAGTTCGTGATAACCAGGATATGCAAGAACTTGTTTCATCAATTCGTGAAAACGGTGTTATGATGCCTTGTATTGTTCGTCCAAAACAGAACGGACGATATGAAATGATTTCAGGACATCGTAGAAAACACGCTGCACTACTTGCAGGAATAAACGAACTTCCTGTTATTGTTCGTAATTTAACAGACGAACAAGCAGTAATTCTTATGGTAGATAGTAATGCTCACCGCCCCTATCTCTTGCCATCAGAAAAAGCATTTGCTTATAAAATGCGAGTAGATGCTATGAAAAGACAAGCAGGCAGACCAACAAAAGATAATTTAGTCCCAGTGGGACAAAATTATTCTCGAATGCAACTTGCCGAGCAAACTGGCGAAAGCCAAACGCAAATTCAACGCTTTATTCGTCTTACAAATCTTATTCCTGAATTCTTGCAGATGGTTGACAACAGCGTTGAAAAACCTGAAGGCAGAGACCAGATGCAGATTGCTATGCGACCTGCAGTTGAACTTTCATATCTGACTCCTGCAAATCAGCGATTGGTATTAGAGTTTGTAGAGAGTTCCTACGCTACCCCCTCTCACGCACAAGCTATTCAGTTAAGACAAATGCAAAATGACGGTAATCTTTCAGCACAAAGTGTTTTAGAGCTTCTCCGTCAGGAAAAGCCAAACCAAAAAGAACACATTAGTTTTGCAGTTGATAAATTCAGTAGATTTTTTGCACCACGCACAAGCAAAAAAGATATGGAAGCAGGAATTTTGAAAGCACTTGAATTTTATCAAAAGCACCGTCAGGAAAGAACGATTGGAAAGGAGTAATAATATGGAAGTATTATTTACATTCGCTTCGTGGGAAAAGTACCCCTTTAGAGACGGTTATATAATTATTAACGCATTAAATAAGTCAGTAGCAATTGAAGAATTTCGTAGGCGTTATCCTGATGTAACTCCTAATACCATAAACTGTGCAGATATTTATACACAGTACAATAATGTTGAACGCTACAAACTAAACGGTAATGGTGGTGTAGGTTGTCATTTGTATATCGACACATTCAAGAACATAGAATTTGTTCCAGCTCGACTGCAACTAACAAAACCAAACTACAAGCTTACAGATTTAGTCGCGACTTATGAAGAATATCATAATATTCCTGAAGCACAGCGAATGACAACATACTATGGCGATATGGGACAACACTTTGAAAAAAATTCTTATGAAGGATTTGATGAAAGTGTTTTTGACCAACGAGTGAAAGCTTCTCTTGATTTTCTTGGTTTAACACAAGAACAGTTTATGGCAAAAAGAGAGCTTAATATGAGGAACAATATCAAAAAAGCATTCAAAGAAAAAGGCAAAGAGACAAAGCCAAAGTCAAAATCTCATAAGGAGGTAATAAAATGAAAATTGATTTCCCATACGGTCAAGTACCTATTATTTTTGATGAAGATAGTGCTATTAAATGTAAAAAAATAATTGACAACGATGTTGATGAAAAAAATCAACATATTGAAAAAAGAAATTTGTTAATAAGAAAAACAACTTGTGTTGTTCTTTTTGCGATAGGACTATTCATCGTATCAGTTATGCTTAACAGAAACCAATTATCGACTACTTATGAAACACTTATTTCAATGTCAATAGGAGCAATTATTATAGTTTGTCTAGTGTATTTTCTTTTTCCTAAAGGCCCACTCGGTACGGTGGTCGACTATCCTGAGTCAGTTAAATTTTTAATGCTCAAAGAAAATGTAAACATATCTAAAGCAGTTATAACATCGCAAAGCGATAATCCGGACTATTATAACCTAAATCTTTATTGGATTGACGAAAACGATGAAATTCATCGCCACGTCTTTTATGGTTTAGAAAGAAAATATAAGCATACCATTACAACGCGTGAAGTTGATATGAACAAATATTGTGTATATGAACCTTTTGTTATGGGAGTCCCATTCTCTGAAAAACCTAATCCCAAAGAATACACTAAATAGTTTTGGAGGTTGAATAATGTTATTAACATCACTTAATACAAACACTGTAGGAATAATAGGAATAATCTGCTTCTGTGTGTCCTTGGCAACAATTTTTATTGACTGTGAACGCAACAAAAAAATTAAAGCATTGCAAGTGGAAACAGTTATTCTTGCTATTATAGGAATTGCACTTATGTCTATGTGGTGTTTTGATAAATATATTTAGGAGGTTTGTTATGACAAACGACAATCAAATAGAAAACAACATTACTGCTCCAGAGCAGTCGCCACCGATTTTCTCGGTTTCTCTTGCGTTTACAGGAACACAGCTTGTGGTTGACACCAATCAGCTTAATGTTCTTGCATCGGCAACCGAAGACGGCAAAGAGTTAATCAATCAGATTGATGAAAAGTTAAGAGATACATATCAACAAGTAACTCCTATTTTTGAAAAGTTGCTTGTTTCTCTTTTTGGAGACAATCTTCAAAAGAATGAAATGAAAAGCGTTTCTGAAAGCACCATTTTTTATATTGGAGGTGACAATAGTGGCTGTTAACACAAAAAGACTTAATGTACTTAAAAAGGTTATTGATGGTGGCAAGACAGACGATAAAGAAATTCTTGCTCTTACCACAGAAGATATTGTTCAAATGAGTAAAACTCTACCTGATGTACGCGATATTCTTGAACTGCAGAAAGCAGTTAAAGCAGGAAAACTTATTGCCTATCTTGCAGGCAAAAATATTGAATAACACAGGTGTTGGTATGAAAATAAAAACATATTATGACAAATACAAAAATATGACACTTGGGGAGTTCTTCGATTTGTTAAAGGTAACAGATGACGAAACCATTAAAACCATTCTTTGTGACCTTATTGAATCTAACAACTTTTGTTCGTCTTGTCCCTACAAAGAAGAATGCATACCTGATGATTATATTGATTATTGTTGTAAGAATTTCAAAAAGCACCTTGAAAGTGAAGTGAAGAATGATGAGTGAACAAAAATATGTTGAAACAAACAGAGGTAAGATACCAATATCTGAATATCGTGACATAATGGCTATGCAGAATGGCTATGACAGTTACGAAGATATGTATCGTCAAGGAGCTCGTCTTGGTAATGGTTATGATATAGCCCCTCCTAAACGAGTGTTTATTGATATGGACGGTACTTTGTGTCGTTTCCACGATACTGACCATAACTACATTGAAAGAATGTGGGAAAAAGGCTTCTATATCGGCTTAAAACCGTTTGAAGAACTTGTTAAGGCAATTTCCCTCTGTGCTGACAGAAACCCTGATGTCGAATTCTACGTGCTTTCTGCAGTACTTGAAACAGAGCCACCCTTTGCAGAAGATGAAAAAAGACAATGGGTGCAAGAGCATATTCCACAGATTAAACCTGAAAGAATGATTTTTGTTCCTACAGGAGCAGATAAAGCATCATTCATTGAGAACTTCGATAAGAACTGCTATTTGCTTGACGATTACAATAAAAATCTTCGTGAATGGCAAAACGCTGGTGGCACATCTATCAAGTTCATCAATGACATTAATAATCGTGGTCTTGGTGCTTATGGTGGCGAAAAAGGTAACCTTTGGGACGGTGCAACTGTTCGCCACGATGAATCAGCAATGACCCTCTGTTTGCAACTTGAACAATTAACAGGTATAGACCGTGTCGAAGAACGAGGCACAGCATATTATGGTTTTAATGGAGATGTTTTACCTGAAAACTTTATGGAACTTGTTACACCGTATTTTGAAATGCGTAAACAGTCAGATGAAGATTTAAGACTTAAACTCTCTCAATCAGGCGAAACATTTTCAGATTATAATCATTCAACTCAAAGCAAACAGATTGTATCACAGCACAATAACAATAACGCTTTTGTTCGAGCATTCACAAAAGAACATAAGACAGACCAGGCAATGCTTAACTGTTTAGAAAAGGCATATCAGACTGCACAAGCCAATTCAATACCACTTGGGAAGATAATGGATTGGTTAAACACAGCAATCTCTCGTGGTACAACCTGGAGAACACAACCAGTTACTCCAACATCAGTAGAACAGTTCATCAGCAGAATGCTTAAAACTGAAGCACGACTCAATGAACTTTCTTCTGAAATTAAACAGGTTGATACTGACCTTAAAAAATGTAATCGCAAGTTCTTTATTCCAAAGGCAACAGAAGTTGCGAAAGACCTTGTAACAGACGGTAAGTTCACACAGACCCTTAAAAGTGAGTCTGAACGACTTACAGATAAGCTTGTTTCTTTACAACAGGAATGGCTACAGCTCGCTCATGAGCCATACCCTTATGTTGCACAAGGCAAGAATAAGTGCAAACACAATCTCACACCAGGTATAAAAAAAGATATAGTTAAATAACGAAAGGATTTATTGTTATGGCAACGACAAAATTTCGTATCGAAAAAAAGCATAATTATACCGTAGTATCTAATTATCACTTACAGGACAAAAACTTAACATTGAAAGCAAAGGGTTTACTAACGCTGATGCTTTCACTTCCTGAAGATTGGGACTATACTCTTAAAGGGCTTGTAACCCTTTCTAAAGACGGTATAGACGGAGTTAGAGCAGCAATACTCGAACTCGAACAAAACGGTTATTTAGACCGTTACAGGCCACGAAACAATCGTGGTCAAATTCTTTGTACGGAATACACAATCCGTGAAATCTCGACAAAGGACGAGAGATATAATGAAATTGGAAACATAGACACAGGCAATAATATAGAGCCAATTGGTAATTTGTTAGCCACATTGGAAAATCCAATGTAGTCCATATCGGAAAATCCAATCAAGTCCACATT
>CALAEV010000019.1 GCA_937892525.1 uncultured Clostridia bacterium | reverse complement strand
ATATTGATATAAAATGTTGGTAATATGTTTTAAGCGAGGTGAAAAGTGTGCAAAAATTATTAAGTTTAGTCCGTGCGGCAGTTGACAAATACAATATGATTGAAGATGGCGACAAAATTGGCGTATGTGTTTCAGGTGGAAAAGACAGCGTTGTTATGCTTTTGTGCCTTGCTAACCTTAAGATTTTTTATCCTAAAAAATTTAAGCTTTGTGCAATTACTTTAGACCCCCAATTCTTTGGTGAATGTGCAGATTACTCTGAAATTCAAGCAATCTGCGATAAATATGACATACCATATACTATAAGGAAAACAGAACTCTATCACATTATTTTTGAAGAAAGAAAAGAGAGTAATCCTTGCAGTTTGTGTGCAAGAATGCGACGCGGACTTCTTCACGATACTGCAAAAGAGTTAGGTTGTAATAAGATAGCACTTGGGCATCATTTAGACGACGCAGCAGAAACATTTATTATGAATCTTTTTGGCAACGGCAGGGCTGAATGCTTCTCCCCTGTTTCATATTTATCACGCAAAGACCTTTATATGATTAGACCTATGATTTTTGCTTATGAAAGTGATATAACCAGAGTTGCGAACAAAGAAAATGTGCCTATTGTTGAAAGTAAATGTCCTGCAGATGAAAAAACAAACCGTGAAGACACTAAAAATCTTCTTGTAGAGTTGGAAAAGCGTTACCCTGCACTTCGCCAAAAGATTGTTGGTGGTATGCAACGAGGAGATATAAGTGGTTGGGGCGTTGAATAAATTCGTAATTCATAATTCGTAATGCGTAATTACTACACCTCAAAGGGAAAGCAATACCCTTTTGACAACACTAATTATATATGTTAAAATATTCAATAATTTATTTTGATTTCTAATTGGAGATGATATAGATGAAATATGTAGTTGTTTTATACGACGGAATGGCTGATTATCCTGTTCCACAATTTGATGGCAAAACACCTATGATGATGGCTAAAAAGCCTAATTTTGACAGCCTTGCTAAAAAAGGTATGGTTGGTCTTGTTAAGACTGTTCCTGATGGTATGAAACCAGGTAGTGACGTTGCAAATATGAGCGTTATGGGATTTGACCCATCAATTTACTATACAGGCAGAAGTCCACTTGAAGCTGCAAGTATCGGCGTTGACCTCAAAAGTACAGATGTTACACTTCGTTGTAATATTGTTACTCTTTCAGACGAAGAAAACTATGCTGACAAGACAATGGTTGACTACTGTGCAGATGACATTTCTACTGAAGAAGCAGAAAAAATTATTGCAACAGTACAAGAACATTTTGGAAATGATATTTATAAGTTTTATAGTGGTGTTAGTTACCGTCATTGTCTTGTATGGGACAACGGCACAACAGACCTCGGTAATATGACACCTCCACACGATATTTCAGGCAGAGTTGTTGGCGAATACCTTTCAACAAGTGAAAATGCAACTGACCTTATCAGAATGATGAAGGAAAGTTACGATTTACTTAAAGACCATCCTGTAAACCTTGAAAGAATCAAGAATGGTAAGCGTCCTGCAAACTCAATTTGGCTTTGGGGTGAGGGCAAAAAGCCTGCACTTTCACCATTTGAAGAGCTTTACGGCATTAAAGGTGCAGTAATTTCAGCAGTTGACCTTCTTAAAGGTATCGGCAAATGCGCAAAAATGGAAACACCGGATGTAGAGGGTGCAACCGGTTATATAGATACTAACTTCAAGGGCAAAGCACAAGCAGCAGTTGATGCACTTAAAAATGGTTGCGATTACGCTTACATTCACATTGAAGCACCAGACGAATGTGGTCACAGACGCGAGCCTGAAAACAAAGTTCGTGCTATTGAGATTATCGACGAGCAAGTATTACCTATTATCTTTGATGGTTTGAAAGATTATGATGACTATAAGATTATGATTTTGCCTGACCATCCAACACCTATTGTTACTGCAACTCACGCATCTGACCCTGTTCCATTTATGATTTATCATAAGAATAATGAAGTAAATGGTGTTGATACTATCAACGAAGAAACTGCAAAGGCTACAGGCGTTTATGTTGAAAGTGGCGTTCAGCTTATGAAGAAATTTTTGGAGGACTGATTAAAATGGCATATAAAATAGAAACTAATTGTGTTCAAGGTGCTTACAGACCAAAGAACGGTGAACCAAGAGTACTCCCAATCGTACAGAGTACAACATTCAAATATGATACAAGTGAAGCTATGGCTAAACTTTTTGACTTAGAACCTGGCTATATGTACACTCGTCTTGCAAACCCTACAAGTGATGCAGTTGCACAAAAAATCACAATGCTTGAGGGCGGCGTTGCAGGTGTGCTTACATCTTCAGGTCAGGCTGCTAACTTCTTCTCACTCATTAATATTATGGGTGCAGGCGACCACTTTGTAAGTGCTGCCACAATTTACGGTGGTACATTCAACCTTTTCAATGTTACAATGAGAAAGTTGGGCATTGAAGTAACTTTTGTTGACCCAAATGCAAGTGAAGAAGAAATTCAGGCTGCTTTCAAGCCAAACACAAAGGCTCTTTTTGGTGAGACAATTGCAAACCCATCACTTGATATTCTTGATATTGAGAAGTTTGCAAAGGTTGCACACGCTAACGGTGTTCCGCTTATTATTGACAACACATTCCCAACACCTATTAACTGTCGTCCTTTTGAATTTGGCGCTGACATTGTTACACATTCAACTACTAAATATATGGAAGGTCATGCTAACATTATTGGTGGTGCTGTTATTGATAGTGGTAACTTTGATTGGGAACAGAATGACAAATTCCCAGGTCTTACACAGCCTGACGAAAGTTATCACGGTGCTGTTTATACAAAGGATTTCGGCAAGGCAGGTTACATTACAAAGATTGTTGCACAACTTCTTCGCGACTACGGTTCAACACCTGCTCCACAGAACTCATACTATCTTAACTTAGGTCTTGAAACACTCCATCTTCGTATGGAAAGACATTGTTCTAACGCTCTTGCAGTTGCAAAGTATCTCCAGAATAATGACAAGATTTCTTGGGTTAACTACCCTGCATTGCCTGGCAACAAGTACTATGACCTTGTTCAGAAATATATGCCAAAGGGTACTTGTGGTGTTGTTTCATTCGGTGTTAAGGGTGGACGAGATGCTGCAGAAAAATTTATGAACTCTTTGAAACTTGCAGCAGTTGTTACTCACGTTGCAGATGCTAGAACTTGTGTGCTTCACCCTGCTTCTTCAACTCACAGACAGTTAAGCGACCAAGAACTTGTTGAATGTGGTGTTTCACCTGACCTTATCAGATTCTCAGTTGGTATAGAGAATGTTGATGACATTATCGCTGATATTGAACAGGCACTTGCACAAATATAAGTATAAAATTAAAGGGACGAGTAAATCGTCCCTTTTTTGTTTTATCCAACGCCTATAACCTGATATTCAACTATATAGCCGTTTTCGTATTCGGTTGAGTTTACTACAATGTTTTCTGAAAATGAGGCTTGATAAATAACAGCATTGTCAATATGGTCATACATATTGTCTGTTTTTTCACCAAGGTCTAACAGTAACATTGCATCTTCTATACTGCAATTAGCGTCACGGTAGAAATAGCCTGTTGTACAACCATCTCTACAATCACCGTCACCACAATAAACTGCATTTTTAAGCATTGTAGCATCTTCACCATTATTGCTTACATCTATATCATCTGCGTATTCTTTTATATCTTCAAAGCTAGCATTTTCCCAATCACTAACGATTATTTCATCATCATAATAGCTACCACCTATTATATCGCGATTATCGTCTGATGAAGTTTTAATAATTATACCTGCAAGGATTGAGAATACTATAATTTCAGCAAGGCAAACAGCGACAACAGTAAAGTATAATTTCTTGTAAATACCCTTACCCTTAATTGCTTTAATAAGGAAGAACACAAGAATTGCAAAAGGAATAATTGCAAATACAAACACAAAGAAAACTATTGAAATAGACTCTGTTGCACTGTCGTCATACAATACGCCATAATCGTCTTCATAGTATTCAACCATTGCATTGTCAAACTCTTCGATTAAGGCAGTATCAGTAATCTTATGAGCAGGCTTGTCTGCAAATTTGCCGAGATTATTATACAAATCGTTCTCGCTTAAACCTGTTTCAGTAAAGTTAAGGTAATAATAATCGTCGTCTATCAGCAAAATTTTACCTGCAACCACAGACATACTACCATCAGCATTTTCTGCAATAACATCAAAATCGTCGCTCCAATTAGCAAGTTCATTTCTTGTGAATTTGGTTGTTTCACCCAAAAGCTGATTTCTTTGTGCAACTACCTTGTTATTATTCGGATAAGTAAAATTGACTGTTAAAGTATCTGTTTCACCATTCACAATTTTATTGTACTCACCAAGATAATTATCTTTGAGATATACAATTTTCATTTCTACTTCGTCAAAATAAGTGAGCGTTGCTTCAACAACGGTTCTTTCTTTATTTGTTTTAAGTTTTACAGTTTTGATTTCTTGCTTTTGCTGATTTGAAAGTTCAATATAAATACTTGTACCTAAATAGTAATCGTCATTATACTCTTCTTCCACAATCCAGTAATAGCCTAATTTCATTTCAACGACTGTTGCGTTAATTCTGGTATATTGTTCACCGTCTGCATAGAATTTTTCGTACCTGTCAGAAAAAGTACCAATTGGCATTTTAGAATTAAACACATCAAAATCTTCAACAGTATCTTCTTCAAACAAGCTTGTAGGAGTTTCAACGCTCTCTATTGCCATATCCTCTGCAAAAACAGTTACTGCAAAGCAGGAGAAAATAAGGATAAAACTGATAATCAAAGATAATAATTTTTTCATATTTACTCCTCCTTAACTTAAATTAAGTTTTTTGTCAAGCATCCAGTACTGGAACGCATAAAGCACTACGCAGAAAATACCTTTGAATAACAATGTGCACAAAGACACAAGTGCTGCTGTAGGGTTTTCATAATATCTTGGTACACTATCTATCCAATCAAAAAGCGTTTCCATAGCAAAAAGGTTATACATTGTAAGTCCAAATGTAACTACACTGTTTGCTACATAATAAATAGCGATTGCAGTAATTACTTTTGCTTTTTTTGCAATAATTGATGCAATTGTAATACAACAAGATGCAAATAATACTGAAATAACAACTGTGAGAACTGTTGAAGCTATGAATTGGAAAATCGAAAACACTGCATAGCCACCGTAAGTTTTAAAGTATTCTGATATTGCTTTGCCAAGGTCTTCCCAAAACTCTGCTATAAAAATATCTTCATAATATGCAATACAGAGTGCTATCAAAACATCAACAACAACTACAAAACCTGTCAAAAGCACGATTGAAACGCTTGTAATAAGTTTTGAGTTAAGCAAACTACTGCGTTTTACAGGAAGTGTAAATGTAAGATAGCCTTCATCAGTAAAAAAGTTCTTATAAAATCTTGAGAACAAAAGAATTACTGTCATAATTGAGAAAGCTACGCCACCAAGTACTGCTATAATCGCAGCAAGTGTTGCTATAACATAAAGCATTTCCGGAAGTTCTTTCTGATTATCAAATACAGAAATACTCCAGCCACCTATAAGTGCAAGTCCCAATGTGGAAACTGCTGCAATCCACCAATATTTTAACACCGACTTAAAGTCGTATCTTAATAATTTCTTTAACATCTGAATACCTCCTTAAACAACTCGTCAAGGGATTTTCCTGTTTCGTTACGAACTTCTTCAGCATTACCTGAACGAATTACTTTACCACCAAATCCAAGAAATACAAAATCATCAAGCACCTGTTCAACATCAGTAATAAGATGTGTTGTAATTATAATTGTTGCTTCAGGATTATAGTTGCTTACAATTGTACTTAAAATGTATTCACGAGCTGCTGGGTCAACACCTGCAATAGGCTCATCAAGAAGATAAAGTTTTGCATTTCTTGACATTACAAGAATTAACTGTACTTTTTCTTTTGTACCCTTTGAAAGCGATTTAAGATTTGCATTACGGTCAATACCTAAATCTGCAAAAAGTAAATATGCTTTTGCAGAGTCAAAATCCTCGTAAAAGTCTGCAAAATATTCCACAAGCTCGCGAACTTTCATATTCGAACTGAAATATGTGCGTTCAGGAAGATATGAAATAAGCGCTTTACTTTTCTCCCCTACAGGATTGTCTGCCACAAGAATTTCACCATTATCTGCCTGTAAAAGTCCTGAAATCAGTTTCATAAGTGTAGATTTTCCACAACCGTTTGGTCCTAAAAGTCCTACAATTCTGCCTGCAGGAATTTCTAAATTTAAATCTTCAAGTACAGGCGTATATTTTTTATATGATTTGCTTAAATGTTTACATTCAAGAATGTTCATTCCATTACCTCCTCAATCATTGTTACAGCTTGTTCTTTTGTAATTGACAATTGCTCCATATTTTTTGCAAATTCACGGACAAGCTGTTCTGCCATTTTGCGTCTGCAAGCAGTAACTACCTGAGTGTCGTCAGTAACAAATCTGCCGAGAGTTCCCTTTGAAATGATAAGCCCCTCGTTTTCAAGCTCTGAAAAAGCGTGTTGGACTGTATTAGGATTTACTGCTGCCTCTAACGCAATTTGACGGACGGTAGGTATTTGCTCACCTGCAGAATATTCTCCAGACAAAACCTTTTTTACTATTCTGTCTGCAATCTGCAAATAAACAGGTTTATCCGAAGAAAATTTCCAAGCCATAATATCACCTCACTTGTATTATTGTGCTAATACAATAATACAACACTTGTAAATAAATGTCAATAGATTTCCTTTTGTGATTTTTACATAAAATTTTCAGGTATTTTTTTGCATTGTAAACTACATATAATCCTTGAAAAATAAGGTGCTTTGGTATATAATATCTTGTGGTATGTTTATTAGAGGATAATCTATAATAGAAGGACGTAAAATATGGAATTTTCAAAGAAAAGCATTAAAATAATTCTTGGAATTATCACATTTGGGATTGTACTTTTTACAGCATCTCAGAATTTAACTGCTGTTGCAGGTTTTTTGTCAGGAATTCTTAAAATTTTGGCACCTGTAATAGTAGGCTTTTGTCTTGCCTTTATTCTTAATATTGTTATGAATTTCTTTGAGAAAAAAGTATTTAAAGGTATGGGCAAAAGCAAAAAACGTACTGTTCGTTCACTTGTTCGTCCTTTAAGCCTTGCTTCAACAATTATTGCGATGCTTGGATTTATTGTTCTTTTGTTATTTATAATCATTCCTCAACTTGAAGATACAGTAGCATTACTTGTTGAAAAAATTCCTGTTTATTATCAGAGTTTTGTATCGTGGATTGACGGTCTTATTGAGCGTTTTGGTTTAGAAATCAGTACAGAAATGCTTCACAACCCACAAATCAAGATTGAAGACATTATGGCAATGGCTGAAAAAGTTTTCACATTTGAAGCAACAGGTGATATTCTTAACACCACAGTTGGCGTTACTTCTTCAGTCGTTTCAGGTGTTGTGAATTTGGCTTTAGGTTTTATAATTGCGCTCTATATTCTTGCAGAAAAGGAAAGAATCGGTAATTTTACTGGCAAAATACTTGAGGCTGTTTTACCGGAAAAGCCCTACAAACACCTTTGCAACATTTGTTCAGTTGCATCTAATTCATTTGCAAACTTTATTACAGGTCAGTTTACCGATGCATTCATTTTAGCAGTACTCACATTTGTTGGAATGCTTATATTTAGATTCCCAAGTGCTGCAGTTGTGTCAGTTATAATTGGTATTTCTGCACTTATTCCTGTAATTGGTCCTATTATTGGTGAGATTATAGGTTGCCTTATAATCTTTATGGAAAGTCCATTAAAAGCATTGCTTTTCTTGATATTCGTTCTTATTTTACAGGCTATTGACAATAACTTTATTTACCCTAAAATCGTTGGTAAATCAGTTGGACTTCCTGGAATTTTAGTGCTTGTTGCAGTAATTCTTGGTGGTAATGTTGGTGGTATTCTTGGTGTATTACTTGGTGTACCTACTGCTTCAGCAATTTATGCGCTTGTTGTTGATTGGCTTGGAAACAGAAATAAAGATAACAAAAATACAGAAACCAAAGAAGAAACTATAACAGATACAGATTCAAAAGTTGAAACAGTTACAGAAAAAACAGAGGGGTGAGAAAAATGCGTAAATTAGGTTTTGATAATGACAAATATCTTCGTATGCAATCTGAGCATATCAAAGAAAGAATAAGTAAATTTGGTGGTAAGCTTTATCTTGAATTTGGTGGTAAAATCTTTGATGATTACCATGCTGCGCGAGTGTTGCCTGGATTTAAGCCTGACAGTAAAATGAAAATGCTTCTTCAACTTAAAGATGATGCAGAAATTATTATTGCTATTTGCGCCAAAGATATTGAAAAGAATAAAATCCGTAGTGACCTTGGTATTACTTATGACCTTGATGTGCTTCGTCTTATTGACATTTATCACGGATTTGGTCTTTATGTTGGTGGTGTTGTGCTTACTCAATATTCTGCGCAACCATCTGTTATCGCATTTGAACAGAAGTTACAAAGTCTTGGTATAAACGTTTATCGTCACTACCCTATTGAAAACTATCCTCTTGATGTTGAACTTATTGTAAGTGATGAGGGTTATGGTAAAAACGATTATATTGAGTCCGACCACTCACTCATTGTTATTACTGCACCTGGCCCAGGTAGTGGTAAAATGGCTGTATGCCTTTCACAGCTTTATCACGAAAACAAGCGTGGCATTAAAGCGGGTTATGCCAAGTTTGAGACATTCCCAATCTGGAATTTACCTCTTAAACACCCTGTAAACTTGGCTTATGAGGCTGCAACTGCTGACCTTAACGATGTTAATATGATTGACCCGTTCCACCTTGAAGCTTATGGTGAAACAACTGTCAATTATAACCGCGATGTTGAGAACTTTCCTGTACTTAATAAAATATTTGAAGAAATTTATGGCGTTTCCCCTTACAAATCACCTACTGATATGGGCGTTAATATGGCGGGTAACTGCATAATTGATGACGAAGTTGTGCTTACTGCATCAAAGAAAGAAATTCTTCGCCGTCATTGTAATTATCTTGTTCAGCAGAAAAACAACAAGAAAAAATCAAACGAACTTTATAAAATTGAACTTATTATGAAGCAGTTAGGCATTACAAGTGCTGACCGTCCTGTAGTTTCCGCTGCTCTTAACCTTTCAGAAACTACCGACGCACCTGTTACTGCTATCGAACTTCACGACGGAAGAATTATTACAGGTAAGGCAAGTGAACTTCTCAGTTCTGCGTCTGCTATGCTTCTTAACGCATTAAAAGCTCTCAGCGATATTGGTGATGAAATACTTCTTATTTCACCTACTGTATTTGAGCCTATTAAAGAATTAAAAATCAAAATGCACGAAAGAGATACTAGTTTACACCCTGACGAAATTTTGATTGCACTTTCAATTTGCGCAACTATGAATCCGCTTGCGAAAAAAGCACTTGAGGCAATCAAGGGCTTAAAAGGGTGCGATGTTCACGCTACTGTTGTGCTTTCTGATACCGATAAAGAGACACTCCGCAAACTCGGTACAAATGCAACATATGAGCCATATAAGAAAAACGACAATTTATATTACAACTAATTTTTAAGGCGGGTGCAGGGGGATTTGCACTCGCCTTTTGCAATTTAATATGTTATGGGGATGACATATATGAAAATAAATCTTAAAAACGCAAAAGAACTTCAAAAATTAAAGGGATTTGGCACTTCGGCTTGTTGGTGGAGTCATTACTGTAAAGATGAAAAAACTCAAGACGAAATTGCTGAAATTTTATATGGAAATTCTGGTCTTAAGCTGAATATTTATCGTTACAATATCGGTGGTGGTACTGATATGGATAATTACAGGGTGCAAAACCCTTGGCGTCGCACTGAAAGTATGTATGTTTATGACCGTGAAAAAGAAGAGGGCTATTGGGATTACTCTCTTGACAAAACTGCAAAAGATGTTATGAGAAAGTGTCTTGATAAAGGCAACATTGACACTCTTATTGTGTTTGCAAATTCGCCTCATTGGTCACAAACTTCAACAGGACAAGCGTCAGGTAGTTTAATGATGCACACTTGTAACTTGCCAAAATCCAATTACAGAAAATTTGCAGACTACTTTTTAACTGCTACACAAAGGCTTATCGATGAGGGATTCCCTGTTAAATATGTTAGCCCTATAAATGAGCCACAATGGAAATGGGGTGGCAGTTACGTATGGCAAGAGGGTTGCCATTACGAGCCTGAAGAAATGGCAGAAGTTATGCACATTTTTGCAGAAGAAATTATAAATCGCAAAATGGATGTTAAACTTTATGGTCCTGAAAGTGGCGAAATGATGGGTTTAACCCCTGAATATCTTGATTTGCTTACAAAAGATGAGCTTGTTATGAGTGTTATGCCAATTTTTGCATACCATTCATACCACGATGATAATAATCCAAAAATCCGTATTGACTTCAAAAATCAACTGGTAGTCCCACACCCTGAACTTCGTTTTGATATGAGTGAGTGGTGCGAGTTACCTAACAAGAGTCATACAAAGAATTTCAAAGGCGCATTGATTACGGCTCGAATTATTGGTCAGGATTTAATTTATGCAGGTGCAGAAAGTTGGACTTCTTGGGTTGCTATAAATCAATATTCTATTAAAGAAGACGGTTTTGACTACTCTGACGCTACCTTAACTGCAACGGACAACTATGAAGAATGGTATATTGCAGAACGATATTACGGATTTGCACATTTTTCAAAATACATACCTGTAAATTCAATTTGTCTTGACAACGGATTTTTCCCTGATGACAGCAACAATTTCAATGTATTTTCATTTTTAACTCCTGAAAACAAAACTGTTACAGTTATCGTTAATGAAGATAAAGAAAAAGAAATCACACTTGATGGTAATTTCAGTAAAATGGAAATCATTGAATCTACACAAGAATACAAATTGAAAACCATTTATAATGGAGATTATAAAAATACTTTAGTTGTTAAAGAAAACAGTATTTTAACTATTATTTGCGAGGATTGATATTATGAAAATTGCAGTAACTTATGAAAATGAACAGGTTTTTCAGCATTTTGGACATACTGAAAAATTCAAGATTTATGAAATAGAAAACGACAATATTGTTAGTATGAAAATCGTTGATACTGACGGTAAAGGCCACGGCGCATTGGCAACATTCTTAAAAGAAAATGGTGTTGATACCGTTATTTGTGGTGGCATTGGTGGTAGCGCACAGAATGCGCTTACTGAAGCAGGAATCAAATGGTATGGTGGAGTTAAGGGCGACTGCAACAGCGCAGTAATTTCTTTACTTGTTGGCAAGTTAGAGTATAATCCTGACGCTAAATGTGACCATCACGACCATGATGAGCATCACGACTGTGGTGGAAATTGCAACCACTAATAAAGGAGTTTTATATGAATTTTGCAGTATCAAAACACCCTAATCCCCAATTTGAGCGAAAAAACATTAAAATTCTTAATGGCCAATGGGATTTTGGTTTTCAAAAAGCTAAAAGAGGCTTTAAATTTTCTACTGATGAAAAAAGAGCAGTTGAAATAAGAGATAAAAAAGAATATACGCATAGAATCAATGTACCATTCTGTGTTGAAAGTGAACTTTCTGGCATACAGTATAAAGATTTTATAAATATGGTTTGGTATAAGAAAACCGTAGAAATCAAAAAAGATGGCAATCGTGTATTCTTATGTTTTGGTGCTGTTGACCATTTAACTACCGTTCTTGTAAATGGTAAACTTGCAGGCAGACATAAAGGAGGATACACATCTTTTAAGTTTGATATTACTGATTTAGTGTATGATGGCGAAAACGAGATTTTTGTACTCTGTGAAGATGATGTGAAAAATCCTTTTGTAATTCGTGGTAAGCAAAGTGAATGGAAAAAGAGTCACGCTTGCGATTACACAAGAACCACAGGCATATGGCAGACGGTTTATCTTGAATATGTGCCTGAAACTCGTGTAGAAAACTTTAAAATTTACCCTGACCACAAAAATAGTATGGTTACTGTAAACTTTGCACTTAAAGGCAAGGCAAACCTTACTTGTGAAGCATTTTATGAGGGCAAAAGTGTTGGTAAATCTACATTCAAAGATGCTTGTGGCAACGAAGTTATGCAAATAGAACTCCAAGAAACTCATCTTTGGGAAGTTGGTAATGGTCGTCTTTACGATTTAGAGATTACATTCGGTGAAGACAAGGTTTACTCATATTTTGGTCTTCGTAATGTGCGCCTTGACGGATATAAATTCTTAATCAACGAAAAGAGCGTATTCCAACGCCTTGTACTTGACCAGGGTTTCTACAAAAAAGGTATTTACACAGCCCCAAGTGATGAAGACTTGATGAAAGATATTGAACTTTCAATGGCTCTCGGATTTAACGGCGCGCGACTTCATCAAAAGGTTTTTGACCCTCGTTTTCTTTATTTCTGTGATAAAATGGGCTACATAGTATGGGGCGAATACGCTAACTGGGGACTTGACTATTCAAATCCAAAAAGTGTTGATGTATTCTTAAACGAATGGAAAGAAGCACTCCAGCGCGACTTTAACCACCCATCAATTATTGGTTGGTGTCCATTCAACGAAACTTGGAATTACAAGGGCAGACCACAGTATGACCCATTACTTGCAACTGTTTATGACTACACAAAGGCAGTTGACTCAACTCGTCCTTGCATTGATACAAGTGGTAATTTCCATGTAAAAACAGATATTTTTGACTTGCACGATTACAGTTATGATGTTGAATTCTTCAAGAAAAACTATGACCGTTTTATGACAGAAGATTATCTTTATCAGCACGTGCTTGTTGAAAATGGTGGCAGACAAGAATATAAAGGCGAGCCGGTTTTCATAAGTGAATACGGTGGAATTAAATGGGTAAGTGATGAGTCTATCAAATCTTGGGGTTACGGCGAAGATGTTAAAACTCCTAAAGAATTTGCCGACAGATATGTAGGGCTTACTGATGTAATTCTTTCAAACTATAAAATGTTTGGTTTCTGCTACACTCAGCTTTATGATATTGAGCAAGAGCAGAATGGTCTTTATACTTATGACCGTAAAAAGAAATTCAGCGATGAAATTTACCAAAGAATTATTGATATAAATACAAAGGTTGCAGAGATTGAAAAATAATATGGATAAGCAAATTATTAAAGATTTTTTTGACGATTTTGCTAATCGTTGGGACAATGAGCCGATTTGCGACAAAGAAATACTTAACATTATTTTAGATAACGTAGGAATTGTTGCTGGTGTTAATGTGCTTGACATTGCGTGTGGTACAGGGGTACTATTCCCCTACTATCTTGAGCGAAATGTAAACAGTATTACTGCAGTTGACTTATCAACCGAAATGGTAAAGGTTGCAAAATCGAAATTTCCACAAGTTAATGTGATATGTGGAGATGCTGAAGAAATATCGTTTGAAAAAACTTTCGATTGTATTATGATTTATAACGCATTTCCACACTTTCCTAATCCACAAACGCTTATTGAAAACTTGTCAAAGTATATAAATGTTGGTGGAAGATTTACCATAGCACACGGAATGAGCAAAGCTGAACTTGACGAAGTGCATAAAAAATCGGCAGGGCGAGTTTCGAATATGCTACCTGAATGTGATGAGTTAGCAGAAATGCTAAGTCCATATTTTAATGTAGATATTACAATTTCTAATGATAAAATGTACCAGATTTCAGGTATAAAAAGATAAGGTGTTAATATGAATAACTATTTCCCAGAAGTAAAAAAGAATTTTGGTTTTGGTTGTATGCGACTTCCTCGCAAAGGTCCGCTTATTGACTATGAACAGACAAAACAGATGGTTGACACATTTTTAGAAGCAGGTTTTAACTATTTTGATACTGCTCACGGCTATATGGAAATGCGAAATGAGGCAACATTAAAGAAATGTCTTACTTCACGTCATCCGAGAGAAAGTTACATTCTTGCAGATAAATTATCTGAAGGATTTTTCAAGAAAGAAAGTCAGATAAGACCTCTTTTTGAAAAACAACTTAAAAATTGTGGTGTTGAATATTTTGACTTTTATTTAATGCACGCACAGAATGCCACTAACTTTGAAAAATATAAGAAATGCAGAGCATACGAAACTGCTTTTGACCTTAAAAAAGAGGGTAAAATTCGACACGTGGGACTTTCATTTCACGACAAAGCAGATGTACTTGACCGTATTTTAACCGAATACCCTGAAATCGAATTTGTACAGATTCAGTTTAACTATCTTGATTACAATGACGAGTCAGTTGAGGGTAGAAAGTGTTATGAGGTTTGCAGAAAACACGACAAGCCAATTATTGTTATGGAGCCTGTTAAGGGTGGCAGTCTTGTAAAACTTCCTGATGAGGCTAAAAAAGTGCTTGATGACCTTAATGGTGGCACATACGCTAGTTATGCTATTCGTTTTGCTGCAGGATTTGAAGGTATTTTTATGGTGCTTTCAGGTATGAGTGATATGGCGCAAATGAATGATAATTTAAGTTTTATGAAAGATTTTGAGCCACTTAATGACAAAGAAATGGATGCAATCAACAAGGTTTGCAAGATTATGAATGCACAAAATCTTATTCCTTGTACTGCTTGCCGTTACTGTGTTGACGGATGCCCTAAAAATATTCCAATCCCAGAGATTTTTGCTTGTATGAACGACAGAAAGCAGTTTAAAGATTGGAATGCAAAGTATTATTATGAAGATGTGCATACAGCAGGCAAAGGCAAGGCATCTGACTGCATTGAGTGTGGACTTTGTGAAAAAGCGTGTCCACAACATTTAGAAATTCGCAAATTACTTAAAAGCGTTGCAAAGGAATTTGGAAAATGAGCAAAAATATAAATAAAAATCTTTTGAACATAGTGCTTTCTGCAATGTTTCTCGCAATTGCACTCATACTCCCCTTTTTCTCGGCGCAACTTAAAGAAATAGGAAGTATGCTTTTACCTATGCACATTCCTGTTATGCTTTGTGGTCTTGTTTGTGGCCCAGCATATGGCTTAACAATTGGTTTTATTGCACCAATACTTAGGTCGGCATTATTTGCTATGCCTATTATGTTTCCATCAGCAATTGCTATGGCATTTGAGCTTGCAACTTATGGGTTTGTTATTGGTATTCTATTTCAAAAAGCTCGTTGGAAGTGCATTAAATCCCTTTACCGTTGTCTTTTAATTTCAATGGTTGCAGGTCGAGTTGTATGGGGAATTGTTCAATGCATTCTGTTAGGACTTGGCGAAAACGGATTTACAATTTCAATGTTTGTAACAAGTGCAATAGTTAAAGCGATACCTGGCGTTATTCTTCAATTATTGTTGATTCCAACAGTTATGCTTATGCTTGGCAAAACACACCTTGTGCATATGAAACATGATAAAAAATAAAGAAAAGCGAAGTCAAAAACGACTTCGCTTTTTTGGTGCGGACGATGGGACTTGAATTATAGACTCACAATGCAAATGAGAGATTTGCATTGTGCTTTTGTCTAAAAACAGTCTCCCAGACTGTTTTCTTAACGCCAAAACCCTCACGGGTTCAAGTCCCCTACTATTTCCTAAATATCAAAAAGTCCACAAAGTGGACTCTTTGATATTGGTGCGGACGATGGGACTTGAATTATAGATTCACAATGCGAATGAGGGATTCGCATTGTGCTTTTGGCTAAAAACAGTCTCCCAGACTGTTTTCTTAACGCCAAAACCCTCACGGGTTCAAGTCCCCTACTATTTCCTAAATATCAAAAAGTCCACAAAGTGGACTCTTTGATATTGGTGCGGACGATGGGACTTGAACCCACAAGGAAGCAATATCCACAGGAGTCTGAGACCTGCGCGTCTGCCAATTCCGCCACGTCCGCGTGTTAATTTTGTACTCGCATATAATACCATTTTAATCATTAAAAGTCAATAATTAAGGCAGGGTCAACGCCCTGCCTTTTCATTTATTCTTCTGTTGTAGTTACTTCTTCGGTCGTTTCTATTGGTGTTTCAGGAACTGTTTCAAGTTTCTTTTGTTTCTTGCTCTTTTTATCTTTTGTTACAAATCTGTCGCAGGTTGCGATAAGACCAGGAAGAACAAACAAGATAAGAAGTATTGCTGAAAGTGCGCCAATTGAAATAATTCGGCAAATCTGTGCGATTGTTGGGTCAACAGGGCCGAATCCGATAGCGCCTGTTACGATTACCATAATAAGACCTGATGTAAGGATTGTATGAATTGAGCCATTATAAGCACTTAAAAGTGCGCCCTGAATATCCATTGTCTTACGGTTTTCACGGTAATAGTTTGTAAAGAGAATACCATAGTCAATTGTAGCACCCATCAAAATACACTGAACAATAAGAAGTGCCAAGTAATAGATACTGTAACCTGCAAGTCCGTTTACTGTCATTGTTAAATAAACACCACATTGAACAAGCAACACAAGGGCTGCAGGAATAAGCAATGAACGGAATGTGAAAAGAACAACTATGAAAATTGCAATTGCAGTTAAAAGTGTAATCGTAAGAAGTTCTTTATCAAAACTCTGTTCCATTTCATAACTCATTGGAGTATTACCAATAAGATAAACCTTATTGGGGAGGTTATCATCAAACAACGCTGTAATACTTGCCATAAACTTACTTGTTTCTTCTGACTCGGTAGGAAGTGATGTTTCAACCATCATAAGTGAATACTCTTTACCTAAAAGTTGGTTGATACCATCATCAAGTTGAGTTTTCATTCCTCTGATATCATTCTTCATACTCTCGTCAAGAAGTGAAGAAAATCTTGGGTCATTAAGCATATCTTCTGATACATAACGGAACATTTCTTCAATAGTAAGAGTCCATTCAGGGTTGCTGTTGTTAAGGCCTGAATTATAAAGATAAAGCATTTCAATTGTGCTTGAATTAAGCTCATCTGAAAGTCCACCGAGAAGGCTTGCCATTTCACTTGCAGTATATGATTTACCTGAAACTACTGCGTTGATAATTGCTTTTGCACTCTTTAATTTGCTTGCAGTATCTGCATCAAAGAAACTTGCATAAGCTTTATTGTTAAGCACACTGCTATCTACAAATTTTACAAAGTTCTGCACAGAGATTTTCCAGCTACTTGTGTCACCATACTGGCAAGTATATAAAAGATAAAGCTGTTTAATCTGTGTAGAGTCAAATCCTACGATATCTGCCATTTGTGATGGTGTAAAGGCTTTACCTGAAACCGTTGCATTTACAATCTTTTTACCTGTTTCTATCTGTGAAAGCTGGTCTGCTTCCATCATTGAACCAAAGGTCTCTTTATTAGCATCAACAAAATCTATAAGCTCTTTAACAGACATTTTGTGAGTACACTCAACGATATTCCAAGCAAGATAGTCTGCAATAACATCATCATAAACCACGTTACCGTCTGTCTTTACATACTCATAATGGTAAGCATAAAGCAAAAGTAAATCATCTGCTGAAATACCCATAACCTGTGCCATTTCATTAGGACCGATTTTCTGTGTAACTGCATCTTTATTTGTAAGTGTTTCAAGCTGACCAAGTTGTGCCTTTGTTTCTTCGTCAAACATACTTGCATACTGTTCGTTTGTTGCAACATCATTAACAACGAAACTTGCAAACTGTGGCATTGTCATAGTGCCGTAATCTGCGCCACCCTTTTCGCTGTAATAAAGAACGAACACTTGTTTAAGGTCGTCTGCCGGCATACCGAATGTGGCTGCAAGCTCATCAGCACTTTTTGGTGTTGTAAGTTCTTTTGCATCTGAGAATACTTTAATACTGTTAATGCTTGATTGCATATCAGAGCTTATAAATCCTGAAAACATTGGGTTTGTTACTACTTCATTTGAAATAAAGTTCATAACTTCTGATGCTGTCATTGGCAAAAGCTCGCCACCATAATAACTGTAATAGATTACATCAAGAAGTGATGAGTCGATGCTCATTGGAATACCCATAGAGTCAATCATATCGACCATACCTTTTGATGTAAATTCGCGACCAAGAGTAGTTGAATAACTCATAACGCTTTTTACATTTTCATCTTTTTCGAGTTGAACAGCTAATTCTGATATTTTCTGTTCATCATCGTTATTATAAAGAACTACGATTGGGTTTGATGGTGTAAAGATTTCTGCGATTGGGTCTTCAGGTGAAAGTGAATAAACTGTTTTCGAAAGATTTTGTGCAAAGAACGAAACTACAAACAAGATAACAAAGAAAATTGCAATTGGTTTTCTTGCTTTATACTGGAAACGAGAGAGAAGTCCCATTGGAATATGAAGTTCTTTCTTTTCAGTATCTTCAATTTTTTCGTCAAAAATAAGGATAAGTGCAGGAAGTACTGTAAGTACGCAAATCATACTCAATAATACGCCCTTTGCAAGTACAATACCTAAATCCATACCAATCTTAAAGCTCATAAACACAAGCATTGAAAGACCGATAACGGTTGTCATACCACTACTCATAACTGATGAAAATGCACTTTGCCATGCAACCTTCATTGCATCTTCATTATCGTCATACTTATTCTTTTCCTGACGATAACGATTCATAAGAATAATTGAGTAGTCCATTGAAAGAACAAGTTGAAGAATTGCAGCAATAGACATTGTAATTTGTGAAACACTACCAAGAATAAGGTTTGTACCCATATTCATTACAACGGCAAGTCCTATTGCTATAAGGAAAAGTATAGGCTCAAACCAGGAACCACTCATAATAAAGAGTATTGCAAGAAGAATAGCTAAAGCAACACCAATAACAACCCAAGGAAGCTCCATTGTGCTAGTATTATCGTTCATAAGTTCCATATCATAAGCAGAAAACGCTTTTTCAATGGTATCTTCAATTGCCAACTCTTCAGGAGAGCCGTATGTAAATGAAGTGTTTACAACAAATTTAGTGTAACCGTCTTTGTTATAATCTTCACTGCCTGCAACATAAGAAACGCTGTCAACATTAGCGATGTTTTCAAGATAATCTTTAACAGCCACAATCTGTTCTTCATTCAAATCTTTGAACATTACACGGATTGTTTGCGTTGTGGTCATATTATCAAAGTTTTCAGCCATTATATCAATACCCTGAGCCATTGATGAGTCATCAGGAAGATATTTAGTCATATCTGTATTGATTTCAACTTTTGGAATAAGCAGACCACAAAGTACTGCGATTATAAGCATAAATACAAGAAAAAATTTGTGCCCATCTACAATGACGTTTGCTACCTTTTTCAATTTATAACACCTCAAATTCTTGGGATTTTTCGCTAAACTATATTATAGCACATATTTTATCGAATTGAAAGATACATTTTTTTAACATCTTCATAAGTGAGTTTTATCATATTCTTTTCGAGTAATGGTGTCATACTCATTTCTGTAAGTTTTTCAATTTCTACATCAGTTTTTACACCGATTTCTGTAAGAGTACACGCCATACCCATCTGTTTTTTAAGTTCTGTGATTGCATCTGCCATCTGATGAGCATCAGTAAATCCACAATTTTGTGCAAACTTATTAAGTCGACCATTTTCAGCATCTGCATTAAAGTGGCAGAAATAATCAAGAGTCATTGCACACGCCTCGCCGTGTGGTACTCCGTAGAGATTTGTAAGAGGGAATGAACAAGCGTGGCTACCGGCTGTACGAGGATTACTAAATGCTACGCCTGCAATAATTGATGCCTCTGCCATTTTTTCGCGTGCCTCTAAATTATCTGGCTCTGAATATGCTTTATAAAGCCACTGGAATACAAGCTTTGTTGCTGTAACTGAACAACTTTCGCAAATTGGTTGATGAAGGATTGTCCATACACTTTCTAAAGCGTGGGCGAGAACATCAAGACCTGTTGACGCAGTAACTCTTGGTGGCACACTTAAAGTAAGACGAGGGTCAACAATTGCTGCTTTTGGATACATAAGTGGGTCATTCATAGGTGCTTTAACGCCTTTTGCTAAATCGGTAAGCACAGATATATTTGTAATTTCACTACCTGTACCACTTGTTGTTGCAACTGCAAGCATTGGAATTACTTCATCTTTGCTAATTGATTTTCCGTTAGTGTGATAACTTTCGATTACATCGTTACCTTTTGCAATTGCGCAAGCTGCTTTACAACAGTCCATTGGAGAACCGCCACCAAGAGCAACTGCAAAATCTGCATTATTTTCTCTTAAAATCTTAACGCAAGCATTTACATTATCAGTTGTTGGGTTTGGTCTTATATCGTTAAAAATTGCAACGAGAGTTCCATTTGAATTTTTTACGATTCCATCTGCTGTGCCATTCTTTTTAAGGGTGTTTGAGCAGACAAGCACTCCCCTTTTGTAACCGAACTCTTTAATAATTTCCGGTAACTCGTTAATTTTATCTGTACCAAAATAAATTTTTGTAGGCAAACTGAAATTCCAACTCATAAAGCATACCTTCCTTGCATAATATCTCTTTTTTCTAATTCTTTATTGATTGTATTAAGCACCATTTTCTTGTTGGCACTCCATTTAGGCTCAACAAGAAGGGATTTTGGTGCATCCCCTGTAATTCTATGAATTACAACATTTTTCGGTATTTTTTCTATACAACTGAAAAGAATATCTATATATTCTTCAAGTGATAAGACTTCGACTTTACCTTGTTTATAATCTTCAAACAAATCTGTTTCTTTTAAAATGTGCAAAAGCTGAAGTTTAACACCATCAGTACCACATTTTACTGCAAAATCTACTGTATTTAAAACATTTTCTTTCGTTTCATTGGGAAGCCCTATAATAATGTGGGTTATTACGGTTATTCCTCTGTTTTTAAGTTCTTTAACTGCGTTTTCATAGATGATATTAGGGTAACCTCGTCTTATATACTCTGCTGTTTTTTCATTGGATGTTTGTAATCCTAATTCAATCCAGACTGGTTTTATTTTGTTAAGATTTTCAAGCATTTCAAGAACTTCAGTAGGCAAACAGTCAGGACGAGTACCTATTGAGAGTGCTACTATATCTTCACGCTCTATTGCAATTCTGAACTGCTTTTCAAGATAATCAATATCGCCGTAAGTATTTGTAAAGCTTTGAAAATAGGCTATATATTTTTCTGTTTTTATTTTAGATTTTACACGGTTTTTCGCATTTTCAATTTGTGTATTTATGTCTGTGCCGATTTCAGCAAAATGTGCTGAGCCGTTATGACAGAAAATGCAACCACCACTACCTAATGTGCCGTCGCGATTAGGACAAGTGCAACCAATATCGAGAGCAAGTTTATATACTTTTTGCCCAAAACACTCTTGTAAATATTCATTTAAAGAATAATACCTGCCCATAAAAAATCACCTAGTTTAATTCTACAATAAATCCTATTGAAATGCAATAAATATAAGTGATATATATAATCATTATAGGCTTAAAATTTTAATATTTTCTTGACAATTATTAAGATTTTCTTTATTATATTTGTGTATTTGTATTTTTCGAAGCACCCCAAAAGGATGTGAAAAAATGACCTTTAAAACCAAGCTGAAAACCTTTATAAATAAATCGAGTCTGAACGTAGTCAGATTTTTTGGTTTTTGGATTGTTCTTTTGATTGCACACGCTAAAGTTAAAAGATATATACCACAAAACAAGAATTTTATTGTTATTGCAAACCACTCTGACGCGCTTGACCCTATTTATGTTTTATGTTCATTAAAAAAATATATACGATTTGTAATGGGTGACCATGTAATTTTTAATCCTATTGTTAAGTTTTTACTTAAAACTATGTGTGGCTGGATTGTAAAGGGGCGTGACAATCACCCATCTGTACTTATTAACGATATGACGGCAAGTGCAAACGAAGGCGTACCACTTGGTCTTTTTGCAGAAGGCACTATTACACCTAATGGTGAAACAGGCTTTTTCTCACCTCGTACAGGTCAGCTTGTAAAAGATTTAGGTGTTACACTTATTACATTCCGTATTAAAGGTGGATTTTTTCATACTCCACGTTGGGGTACAGGACTTCGCAAAGGTCCAATTTTTGCAGGTGTTGTTCACGAATATTCACCTGAAGAACTTGAGTGTATGACTGCAGAAGAAATCAACGCAATTATTAAGCGTGATATTTATGTCAATGCTTTTGAAGAACAACGCAAGCGACCACGAATCTATAAAGGAAAAAACCTTGCTGAACACATTGAGCGTATTCTTTATGTTTGTCCACATTGTCAACAGGTTGGTACACTTCATTCAAAAGGTGATTTTCTCACTTGTGATTGTGGCTACAAAGTGGAATTTGGAAGAGATGGTTTCTTCCACGAATGCGAAAAAGCTCTTATATTTGACAATGTTCTTGATTGGGATAAGTGGCAGAAAGGAATCTGGAAAGATAAAGTTCTTAACGCTCCTGATGGCGAGTTGATTTTTGAAGAAACAGAACAACCTGTTTATACGCTTGTTAAGCGTAAAAAAGTTGAACTTTCTGACAAAGGAATTCTTCGTCTTTACAAAGACCGTTTTGAACTCATATTGAATGAAAATGAAACTATTACCTTCCCTATTGAAAAATTAAAGCTTGTACTTAATGTTTCGGTTGAGTCAGTAATGTTCTTTGACGGTGAGCGCTTTATATATGTAAAAAGCAAGAACCCAAGAGCTGCTGCTAAATATGTTGCAGCGTGGAGATATTTAATCGGTAAAGATTATAAATAAAGAGAGTTGAGGCATCAAGAACTGATGCCTCTTTTTAATTATCTGTTGCCTTGATTGTTATTTTCGTTCTTCATATCAGGTCCGTTTTTCTGATTTGAAAACTGATTATTTGTTGGAGTTTTCTTATTGTTGTTCTGTGCGTTATTTTTGTTATTGTTGTTCTGCACATTGTTTCTGTTGTTATTGTTGTTATTCATCATTATCACCTCGCACAATTATTTTGCCCTGAAATAAATGTAATAACATTATCTAATTTTTTCCATTTAAGATATTTTTTGAAAATTTGAGTTTGTCGGTGCGATATGTTACTAATATGGGTCGGTCGTAGGGGCGGATATTATCCGCCCGTTCTAAAGTGTATGGTTAATTCAATGCGGGCGGATGGTATCCGCCCCTACGGAAACACCCCTACAAACTCTAATTTGTTTACATTAAATATACAAACATATTTGATTTTTATATGTTTTGTGATAGAATATAATCAACTTGAAAATAGGAGAAAATTATGGTTGATTATAATCGTGCAAAAGATTTGTTTTTGAAGATATATCCTGACGAAGATTTGCAGAAACAGGTTGAAGAATACATAAAAAAACACGAGAGAAGAATCTCGCGTTACCTTAAATTCTGTTATAAAAATCGTTGGGAAGTCCACCTTAAAAAAGATGATTTTACAAAACTTTGTCTTGTATATGCCTTTTTGCCTGAGGTTAAAGACAGATATGAGAAAAAAGGCATTAGTGATGAAATCTTCTTTGACACTATGAATGACATTAAAATCTGGATTAACGATTGTCGTGATAACCTGCACAGCTTGGGGTTAAACGAACTTAACTGGATTATGCACCATATGAATATGAATATTTTCAAAATTGGTCGTTTGCAATATCAGAAAATGTTTTACTATATGCCAAATTCATATAAAAAAGATGATGTTGAAATCAAGTTTGGCGACAAAATCTGGAATGTGCATATTTGTCGTGGAGAAAAACTGACTATTGAATCTTGTGAAGAATCTTTCAAATTGGCACAAGAGTTTATAAGAGAGTATTTTCCTGAATACCCTGACAACAAGTTTATGTGCCACAGTTGGCTACTCTACCCTACTAACAAGGAGTTTATGCCTGAGGGCAGCAACATTATTAGATTCCCTGAACTTTGGGATGTTATAAGCCATCGTGAAGACCCTGCATCTGCGTATCGTTGGCTTTTTAGTGTGAGATACAAGAATAAAATTATGCTTAAAAATAAAAAGAAAACTGGCAGTTACGGTTGCACAGAAAAGTTGCCACAGAATACCATTATGCAGAAAAAAGGTGTTGAGTATATTTTGAATGGTGGTACACTCGGCGACGGATTTGGGGTAAAGATTTTATAAGTAACTAATGGCGAGAGCTTAGCTCTCGCCATTAGTTTTAATTTTTTCTTTTTCTAATTTTTCAAAAAGTTTGGTGTATGGCATTAGCATACCTTCGTTCATTTTGTTTCCCATTTTTGATTTGATTTTGTCGTTTGCAAGCATTGCACCTACAAAATACATTGCAATCATTCTACCCTTTTTCTTTTGTGGGAAATCATATTGATTATGTGCTTTATAGAATTTATGGTCAGCACGCATCATACCCTGCATTTGCCATATTAAATCACGGAAAATCTTCATTCCACCAATACCAAGGAAGTTTTGTGGTGGTACATATTTATTGTTAAGAGCATATGTAAGTTTCTCTGCCATTTTATCTATTTCTGCATTTGTATTTATTTCGTCAGTAGCAACACCTGTAAGGAAATTGCCACCCACCTGTGCACGACCTTCAATAATTGTCTGCAAGTTCATTTCTTTACTGTAATTACCACTTACAAGATATCCGAATGGCATTCCCATTGTAACTGTACGGTGTCCGTTACAGAATTGACGGTCATCATACATTTTAAATCTTGCACCCATTGAATGGTCTTTGATTGTAAACGCATAAACGATGGCTTGTGCAGTTTGAATATTATTGCGAAGATACTCGTCGAATCCATCTTTATAAATACATTTACCAGAAACTGCACAATTAAAGCATCCTAAACAACCACCACTAAAAGCGTACTCACGAATGTTCACAACTCGTGTTTTAAGTGGTAACACTGCACGAAAACGGTCAATCATAGTTTTGAGTTGAGTATCATATTCTTCGCAATCAGTTACGATTACAACATCACCTACGTTTTCTTCTGTGCATTCAGGCACAGTTGCAGGGACATTTATAGGTTTTGGCATTTCTTCAGGGAATGCTTCGTAGTAGTCGTTTTTTACACTCCAACAAACATAGTTAAAGAAATCCAGTGCCTCTTTCTGACCTTTATCAGTAAGCAAGTCATCCATATCTGCTGAAAGTCCACGAATATATTTAAGCCCTAAATCGTAGCAGTTATCTTCAATATATCGGTGTGCAGTAACATCGTAAAAATGCTTTGATGTTGAAAACTGTGTTGCAAATTTACCCTTAATACTTACATTGTTTTCTTTCATTAACTCGATAAATCTGTGCAACTGACAAGGAGCAATAAATGTATAAACAGGATATGAGAAAATAAGCAAATCTGCATTTTCTAACGCTTGTTTTGCTGAGATAAAATCCTTTTCAAACTTTTTAATCTGTTGACCTACATTGAGCACTTCAAACTCGTGGTCAGGATTTTTAAGCTGTAAGAATTTAATTGTTTGCAAGGTTATACTGTATTTACCCTTAGGGCTACCGTTTAAAACTAAAATTTTCATATTAATTAATCCTTCTATATTTTACAATGCAGGCGTGGAAGCCTGCCACTACGCGATTTTATTTTCTACATTTCTTCTGGGTATTTCATATTCCAATCGTTTCGTAGTTTTGTCATAATGTTCATTACATCAATTGTGTAATCAAGTTTCATTGTGTTTTTGCCTGTTTCTACTGCATTTTCCATATTCTGCAATTCGTAGCAGAGTGCATTTTCAAGTTTACCTGCTATGATTTCTTGGGTATGACCATCATTTGTGTATGTGATTGTTGCTTTATCGGCTCTTGGGTATTCAAAAATTTCGATATAGGCATTATCGTAACAGATTGTTGCGCGTTTTGGTTGTTTTGCGTGGAGTGAAAGCGTTACGCTCGCCATCTGCTCTTTTTCGTTTTCGATTATAATGCTTGATTGCTCGTCTGCCCCTGTTTCAGCAAATTTCACTTGCGAATGGATTTGAGCATTATTCGTTTCCATAAACACTCGCACAAGTGAGAGAACATAGACACCAATATCAAGGAGAGCGCCACCTGCTAAATCCATATTAAAGAAACGGTTTGTCATATCGTATTCTTTAAAACTGCCAAAATTCACTTGTGCAAGACGAAATTCGCCTAATTTACCTGAATTGATAATTTTTTCAAGTTCAGTATAAAGTGGCATATTGTAGATTGTCATAGCCTCGGCTAAAACGAGATTTTTCTCATTTGCAAGTTTTACTGCTTGATTAAGTTCGTGAGAATTAAGGGTTATCGCCTTTTCACAAAGTACGTGCTTACCGCTTTCAAGTGCTTTGAGAATATACTCTATATGCTTATTATGTGGAGTTGCGATATAGACGATATCTACATTTTCATCTACAAACAAATCGTCGATATTTTCATAGACTTTTTCAATATTGTATTTTTCTGCAAACTCTACCGCTTTTTCATAAGTACGGTTAGCTACGGAATAGATGTTACCACCCATTCTTGTTATATCACGAGCAAAATCATTGGCAATATTGCCACAACCTAAAATTGCCCAGTTGAATTTATTGAACATACGCTCACCTCTTGTAAATATAATAACACAGTTTAATACGAGAAACAATATAAAAGAAAATACGCTCTATTGGAGTCTCTTAATTATGACTGAAGTTGTTTCTTTTCTTAACCAAAGAATAAGTAAGAATATAGTTGAAGCACATAATCCAAAAATTTTTCGCATCGTTGCCCGAATTTAAGATAGTGTCACCATCATTATCGATTTATGTTTCTAAAACTTCCTATATCTGCTCTTTTATCAGCAAGTTATCTCTTACATAATCTTTCGTTATTTTTAAAAGTATGACATTTTTTAGAACTCAACATATAATCTTGACAAAAAAAGTGAGTGTGATATAATTAATCCGTTAATATTGTATTAAACGGAACCAGCTGACTGCAGAGGATTTTGGTTCCATTTTTTATTACAGAATATAATTATCACTATATTTAAAACAACCTGAAAAGGAGAAACTTTTATGGAAATACAATTACAAGAACTCATCGACCAGATAAAAAAAGATGGTGTTGAGGTAGCAGAAACAGAAGCAAAAAGAATTGTTGATTCTGCAAAGTCAGAAGCCGAAAAAATTGTTGCAGATGCAAAGGCTCAGGCAGATAAAATGCTTGCCGATGCTAAACTTGAGAATGAAAAAATGATAAAGTCAAGTGATGACGCTATTCGTCAGGCAGGAAGAAATCTTCTTATTTCTTTCAGAGAAAGTGTTACAAGAGAGTTGAATGTCATTATTAATGAAACAGTTGATTCAGTTTATTCTGCAGACACATTACCACAACTTGTTACAAGTGTTGTTGAGAGTTGGGCAAACAAACCTGATGTGGAAGAAATTGAAGTTATTTTAAACAGCAACGACGTTGAATTGCTTGAAAAAACTATTCTTTCTTCTCTTAAAGAAAAAATTTCAAAGGGCATTACTCTTAAAGCTAACGATAATTTTGACGGTGGATTCCGTATTTCAGTTAATAACAATGGTGCTTATTACGACTACTCTACTGAAGCTGTTGTGGATATGATGTCAAATTATTTAAGCCCAAAGGTTGTTAAGCTTTTGAAAGAGGCGGAATAATTATGTCAGAATACTATTTAATATCACAGTTACCGTCTTTGGACGGAATTGGTGAAAATATGCCGTTGCCGATTACTGAAGAACGATTTTTTGAGTTATGCAATGAGCTTTCAGGTAAAAGGATACAGAATGAAATTAATAAAATAACCCTTTTACCATCAAAGACCTACGAAAAATCAAGTTCATTTGTAATCGAAAATTGGAACAAAGGTGAACGTAATTTACGTCTTGCTCTTGCAAAAGTAAGAGCCGATAAAATGAAAAAGTCATTTGATATTGAAAACAATGTATTGTCAAATGAACTTATAAAAATAGCAGATACTGCAATAGAGATTGAAAGTCCTATGGACGCAGAAAAATTTCTTAATTCATACCGTTTAGAGTTTCTGGAAACTCTTAGACCAATGGATAATTTTTCAGAGGAATTTGTTTATTATTATGGATTAAAATTAAAATTGATTTCGCACATAAGACAGTTTGACACAAACGCTGGTGAAATCGCATATAGAAATATTTACAACTCCATCATGAATGGAGATAGGCTGGAGGCTAAATAATGACCGAAAATACAGGAAAGGTTGTAAGCATAAACGGTAACCTTGTGTCAGTTGAATTTCAGGGCAATGTTTCAATGAATGAAATCTGCTTTGTTAAAGTTGGTGACACATCACTTAAAAGTGAGGTTATCCGTATAAAAGGTAATATCGCACAAATTCAGGTTTATGAAATGACTGATGGTATCAAGTGTGGTGACGAGGTTAATTTCACTGGTGATATGTTGTCAGCAGAGCTTGGTCCAGGATTGTTAGGTCAGGTTTATGATGGCCTTCAAAATCCGTTGCCTGTTTTAGCTGAACAGGCAGGCTGGTTCTTGGAACGTGGAATTTATGCCGATGGACTTAATCTTGAGAAAAAATGGGAGTTTACACCTACTGCACAAGTGGGTGATACTTTACGCGCAGGTGAATATATCGGTACAGTTCCTGAAGGACCATTTACCCACAAAATTTTTGTTCCATTTTATCTTCTTGGGAAATACACATTAAAATCAATCGTAGAAAAAGGCGAATACACAGTAAAAGAAACTGTTGCAGTATTAACAGATGAGCGTGGTCGCGAAATCCCTGTTTCTATGTCTTTTAAGTGGCCTGTAAAACGTGCTGTTAAATGTTATAGTGAAAGATTGGCACCGGTTGAAACAATGGAAACAAAGGTACGTCTTATTGACTCCTTCTTCCCTGTTGCAAAGGGTGGCACATATTGCACTCCCGGACCATTTGGTGCAGGTAAAACTGTGTTACAGCACACAACTTCTAAATACGCAGATGTGGATATTGTTATTATCGCTGCTTGTGGTGAGCGTGCAGGTGAAGTTGTTGAAACACTAACTGAGTTTCCTGAACTTACTGACCCTAGAACAGGTCGTTCACTTATGGAACGTACAATTATTATTTGTAATACTTCTTCTATGCCGGTTGCTTCTCGTGAAGCATCAGTTTATACCTCTGTAACACTTGCAGAGTATTATCGTCAGATGGGACTTAATGTTCTCCTTCTCGCAGACTCAACATCTCGTTGGGCACAGGCACTTCGAGAAATGTCAGGCCGACTTGAAGAAATTCCAGGTGAAGAGGCTTTCCCTGCATATCTTGAATCATATATTGCCGCATTCTATGAACGAGCAGGTTATGTTCGTTTGCCTGACGGAAGTACTGGCTCTGTTACAATTGGTGGTACTGTATCCCCTGCCGGTGGTAACTTTGAAGAGCCTGTTACACAAGCAACACTTAAGGTTGTTGGCGCTTTCCACGGATTGTCACGTGAGCGTTCAGATGCAAGAAAATACCCTGCTATTGACCCACTTATTTCATGGTCAAAATACAAAAGTGTAATTGATGGCAAGAAATCTGATTATTGCAAAAAAATTCTTTACCACGGAAACGAAATTGGTTCTATGATGAAAGTTGTTGGTGAAGAAGGTACAAGTATTTACGACTACATTATTTACCTTAAAGCTGAAATGCTTGACGCAGTTTATCTTCAACAGAACTCTTTTGATTTGGTTGATGCAAACTGTGGAACATTACGCCAACGCTATGTTACTGATAAGCTTATCAATATTTTAGGTAGTGAATATGAAATAGACAATAAAGATGATGCTCGTAGTTTTCTTAACCGTATGCGTCAGAAATTCATTGACTGGAACTATACAGAATTCCAGAGTGATGAATTTAAAAATGTTGAAAATGAAATTGACGCATTATATAAAGAGAAAAATGGTAATTTAGGCTTTGAAGCAGAGCAATTATTAAAGGACGGTGAGTGAAAATGAATAAAGTCTTTAATCGAATTGAATCAATCACCGGTAACGTTATTACTGTAAGAGCAAGCAATGTTCAATATAAGGAATTAGCGCAAATTAACACTCGTTTTGGCAAATCACTTGCACAGGTTAACAAAATTGAGGGAGATATTGTTTCCCTTCAGGTTTTTGCAGGTGGTCAAGGTGTTTCTACAGGTGACGAAGTCCGTTTTTTAGGTCGTGAAATGCGTGTTTCGTTCAGCGAAGATTTGCTGGGTCGTATTTTTAACGGTTCAGGTGAACCAAGAGATAAGGGGCCTGCACTTACAGAAAATATGAAGCCTGTTGGTGGACCATCTGTTAACCCAACTAAACGTATTCTTGCTAACCGAATGATGAGAACAAATATTCCAATGATAGATATGTTCAACACATTGGTTGTGTCACAAAAATTGCCTATATTCTCAATTTCAGGTGAACCATACAACCAACTTCTTGCTCGTATTGCCATGCAGGCAGAAGCAGATGTAATTATTCTTGGTGGTATGGGACTTAAATACGACGACTTCCTTTATTTCAAGGATGAACTCTCTCAGGGTGGTGCATTGAGCAAAACTGTTATGTTTATTCATACTGCCTCTGACCCTACTGTTGAATGTATGATGATTCCTGATATGGTGTTGGCTGTTGCCGAGCAATTTGCTTTGCAGGATAAAGACGTATTGGTTCTTCTTACTGATATGACAAACTTTGCCGATGCTATGAAAGAAATTGCAATCACTCAGGAACAAGTTCCATCTAACCGTGGTTATCCGGGTGACCTTTATTCACAGTTGGCTGCTCGTTATGAAAAAGCTGTTGACTTTGCAAATTCAGGTTCAGTTACTGTTCTTGCAGTTACCACTATGCCTGGTGACGATGTTACACACCCTGTGCCAGATAATACAGGTTATATTACTGAGGGGCAGTATTATCTTAAGGGGGGTCGTATTGAACCTTTCGGTTCTCTATCAAGACTTAAACAAAATGTCAACGGTAAAACAAGAAAAGACCATAGAGCGCTTATGGACGGCATGATTCGTCTGTATTCTTCATACAAAGAAACATTAGAAAAGAAGAATATGGGCTTTTCAATGAACAAATGGGATGAAAAACTCCTTAAATACGGTAATCTTTTTGAAAACAAGATGATGGACTTATCAGTTAACCTATCTCTTGAGCAATCACTTGATTTAGGTTGGGAAATTTTAGCAGAGTGTTTCCAGAAAGATGAAACCGGTATAAAGTCAGACCTTACTGATGAATTTTGGCCTAAGTAAGGAGGACTGTAGTTTTGGCAAAAATCAAACTAACAAAAAATGAGTTAAAGGTACAAAAAGACGCACTTAAAATGTACCAAAGATATTTGCCTACTCTGACACTTAAAAAACAACAGCTTCAAGCAGAAATTCGTACAATAGAAGCTAAAGCTAAAGCAGTAAGAAACGAAAAAGAAAGCCTTGAAAAAGGTTTTAGAGATTGGATTGCTGTTTTCAGTGAAAAGGATGTATTCCCAGATGGAATAATCACCGTAAGCAATATTCGTAAAGGAAAAGGAAATATTGCAGGTGTTACCATTCCAACTTATGAGGGTGCAGACTTTTCAAGAGGTAACTATGACTTGTACGAAACACCTCTTTGGGTCGATATTGCTGCAAACCATATGGAAAAAGCAATGTCACTTGATTTGGAGGCTGAAGTGTTAGATGAACAAGTACGACTTTTGAGTGCAGAGCTTCTTGCAACATCTCAAAGAGTCAACTTATTTGAAAAGGTAAAAATCCCTGAAACTCAACAAAATATTAAAAAGATTTCAATTTATATGGCAGACCAACAGGTTAGTGCCGTAGTTCGTTCAAAAATATCAAAACGAAAAATCGCACAACGTAATGCTGAGGCTTCCAAAAAGGAGGTTTACGCATTATGATAGTTCCTATGAAAAAAGTTTCTCTTGTAATTATGGGAGACAAAAAAACAGAAACACTTAAAAAGCTTCGTAAACTTGGGATGATTCATATTGAAATAGCCGAAGGTTCCGGCGAACGTTTAAGTGAACTTAAAGAACAAATTTCTTTGCTTGAAAATGCAGTTTTCACTCTAGGAAACAAAAAAAGTACTGAGAGCGAAACATTAAGTCTTAATGATGCGTTGAATATTGCGAAGGAGATATCTTCTTTAACAGATGAAAGAAAAAATTGTCAAGCAGAAGCAATCGCCCTTAATTCAGAACTTGAACGACTTAAAAGTTGGGGTGAACTTAACCCTGCAAGTATCAAAGATTTAGTAGCAAAAGGCGTTGATGTTTCATTTTATCAAATGCCTAAAAAGGAATACGAGTCTTTGAGTGAGTGTGTAAAAACCGTTAAGCTAAGTGCAAATAAAAATTCTGTAAAATGTATGTTGATTAATTCAGGATTGGACGGTGAAAACGAACTTGTTGCTTCACTCAATAGCTACAAGTTAGAGTTGCCACAGATATCTACTGAAGAAATGCGACAAAAAGTTATAGAACTTAGCGACAAAATTAAATCCATAGACGAAAAAATTCTTTCTTACAACAATTACACAAACGCACTTAAAAATGCAGTGAAAGCCTGTGAAAAGGAAATTGAATTTGAGATTTATGCAACCGGTATGGCAGATGAAAAGTTATCAGAAGATAACAGCAAAAATGTTTCAGTTGCATATTTCAAAGGGTATATTGAAACAGAAAACCTTGAAAAATTAAAAGAAACTGCAAAATCAAATTCTTGGGGACTTCTTATTGAAGACCCAACTGAAGAAGACGATGTACCAACCAAACTTAAAAATAATAAGTTTGTAAGTCTTATTTATCCGTTAACTGACTTTTTAGGTGCAGTTCCAGGATACTTTGAATATGACATATCAGGTTGGTTCTTGGGATTTATTCTTATTTTCTTTGGTATAATTTTTGGTGACGGCGGATACGGATTGCTCATTTGTGCAGTTGCTGCCATACCAATTATCAAATCACTTGTTGCAAAGAAAACAGTTTCACCAACATTCTTACTTGTTGGACTTTTTGGCTTATCAACCATATTATGGGGCACACTCACCTGCACTTGGTTTGGACTTTCTCCTGAACAAATACCTGAATGGCTTCAAAATTTGTCAATTCCTGTAATTTCAAATGTTTATGAAGACAAAATATGGCATCCGTTCTGGACACAAGGTGAAGTGGGACTTACAACAGCACAAAATTTACAGATTTTCTGTTTCTCGCTGGCTCTTATACAGTTGACTGTAGCACATATAAAAGGTGCAATCAGAAACAAAAAATCACTTAAAATGCTTGGTGACATCGGCTCAATACTTCAACTTTTTGGAATTTACTATCTTGTATTAAGCCTTGTTGTAAATCCTGAAGTATTCAGTTTCTCACTTGTAATAAGTGGTATTCCGGTAGGTACTGTTGCACTTATCCTTATAGGTTTAGGCTTTGTATTAAGCTTTGTATTCTCAAATTTTGAAGGAAACATTATAAAATCTATACTTGAAAGCCTTAAAAACATTGTTTCAGTTTTGCTTGGTGTAGTTAATGTTTTCTCGGATATAGTTTCCTATATACGCCTTTGGGCTGTTGGACTTGCAGGGGCTGCCATTGCTGCTACTGTAAACGAGTTGGCAGGTCCATTACTTGGAAACTTCTTGTTTATGATTATTGCGATTATACTTCTTGTATTCGGT
Source organism: uncultured Clostridia bacterium (assembly GCA_937892525.1). GTDB lineage: Bacteria > Bacillota > Clostridia > Oscillospirales > Acutalibacteraceae > Fimenecus. Next base: position 2,476 of record CALAEV010000019.1, on the reverse strand, counting down.
CACGGACTTAATATGATATTAAATGTTTTGTCTGTTATCGTTCACGGTATTAGACTTAATACTTTAGAATTTTCATCGCATCTTGATATGTCCTGGAGTGGACATAAATTTAAACCATTTAATGAACAAATAGATTAAAATCACGAAGGAGAATAATTATGAATTTCGGATTATTAGGAACATCTTTAGCTATGGGTATTGCTGCGATTGGTTCAGCAATCGGTATTGGTATTGCTGGTCAGGCATCAATTGGTGCATGGAAAAAATGCTATATGAGTAATAAGGCAGCACCATTCATTCTTACAGTTTTTGCTGGTGCACCTCTTACACAGACAATTTACGGTTTTCTTTTGATGCAACAGATGAAATCTTCAACAGCAGACCCTGCATTTTTGATTGGTCTTGGTATCGCATCAGGTCTTGCTATGGCTTTCTCGGCAGTGTTCCAAGGCAAAGCAGGTGCAGCAGGTGCAGACGCATTGGCTGAAACAGGCAAAGGCTTCTCACAATACATCACAGTAGTCGGTCTTTGTGAAACAGTTGCTTTGTTTGCACTTGTTTTCAGCATGGTTGCACTTGGATAAATCAAAAAGTAATCTATATAATCAAAAAGCGTTGCACTAGGGATTGTTAATTCCCCAAATGCAACGCTTATTTTTATGAGTGCTTATTCTGTCTATATTTTTAACGGCAAAATAACGATACCGCTGTCGACACGATTGTATCAACAGCGGTATCTGTTTTGGCCTTGACAATGCTATTTGATACAATTCTTCGTTTTGGAGATAGCGTTGCAATTGCCATTTTCATTTATATAATAATAAAACCTGCCTTTGCAAAGAAAACAAGAAAAAACGCAAAGACAGGTCACTTGGGAGACTATTTTTTATTTATTTAATTACTGCTACGGCATCAGAGATTGTTTTTTCAAACGCTTCTCTACCGTAATCATCTACTTGAGCTTTATTCTTTTCGCCGTGAGTAAGGCATCCTGCACCACCGATACAACCTCCGACACAAGCCATACCCTCAATAAAGTTTGCATCAAGAACATTCTTACTTTTTTTAAGAAGTGCTACCTTACAAGCTTCAATGCCATCACATATGGCAGGTTTTACTGTGAAATCAATTTTCTGTTCATCGAGTGCTTGTTTAACTGCATCTGAAAGACCGCCTGAACGGGCAAAAATCCTGCCGAAATATGATGCGTTATCAAGTACATCTTCAGGAAGTGTCGTAATATCAATATCTTTGCTGTCAAAGAGTGCCTGAAGCTCTTCAAATGTAAGAACACTGTCAACATAAGGTTTAACGGATTCAAGCTGTGCCTCAGCTTTTTTAGCAGTACAAGGGCCAATGAAAACTACCTTTGCATTTTCACTGGTTTCCTTTATGTACTTTGCAAGCATTGCCATTGGTGACAAATTATGTGAAACATTAGGTAAAAGTGTTGGGAATGAAGATTTTATATATTGCACAAATGCAGGACAGCATGAGCTTGTTAAGAATTCTTTTTCACTGAGTTCTTTTGACTCCTGCATTGCAACCATATCAGCACCAAGAGCTGCTTCAACAACAGTATAAAAGCCAAGTTCTTTAAGTCCGCTAATTACCTGACCCAGCTTCGCATAAGTAAACTGGCTGGAAATTGAAGGAGCAACAACTGCATACACCTTATATTTTTCGTTATTCTGACTTTTCTTAATAATATCGATAACATTAAGTATATATGACTTGTCACTAATAGCACCGAATGGACACTGATATACACAGGCACCACATTGTATACATTTATTATTATCAATTGCTGCGGCATTATTGTCGTTAATTGAAATTGCTTTAACTTTACAAGCATTCTGACAGGGGCGTTTACGGTTTACAATAGCAGCAAAAGGACAAACCTTTGCACACTGACCACATTCAACACATTTTGATTTATCAATATGTGCCACGTGATTATGGTCAAATGAAATCGCACCACGCTTACAAACATCTTCACATCTATGAGCAAGGCAACCACGGCAGGAATCTGTTACTTCATATCCTGCTGCAGGGCATTCGTCACAAGCGATATCGATGACTTCGATAATATTATGGTTTTCCTTATCGCCACCCATTGCAAGTTTTATACGCTCACTAAGAATTGCTCTTTCTTTATAAACGCAACATCTCATAGTTGGCTCTTTACCCGGAGAAATTGTTTTTGGAATATCCCAAAGATTCTCAATAAGAGTGTCATTCCAACTGTGTTTTGCGACTTCACGCAATACTTTATATTTAAGATACTGCACTTTTGTATCAAATTTTCTCATAATGTCATCTCCTTAGAAATAACTTACTTTTATTCTTTTGCCCATCTTTTTAAGGGACTTTGAAAGTTCCTCAACAAGATTCATTTTGATATTGAAATTTATAGGCAAGTCGGGATTCTGATGAGCAGGGTTGATAGCTCTGCCTACATAGAAATTTATATCGG
>CALAEV010000018.1 GCA_937892525.1 uncultured Clostridia bacterium | reverse complement strand
GGCTAATGTTTGGAGTTGCAACCAACAAGGTTTCAGAAGCCTTATTAAGAGAACCGACTTTTGCTACTTCAACTGCGTATTTCATATGTAATATGTTCATAGATACTTCACCTCATTTCAAAAGTACCACAAAGTAATTATACATCATTTTTTACCTGTGTTCAATATTTTTTAAATACTTTATTTTATCGACCTCATTACACCATCTTTCAGATATGTAGGGTCGAAGTGGGCAGCAGCGTGAAAACTGTTGCTTTTTGTTTTGTAGATGGTATAAGTTAAATTCCGTTTTTTCGTACATCTATTAAACTTATATAGTTACAAAATAGGAATTATATGTTAAAATAATAGTGGTGATAATTTGAATACAAGACTTATTATTTATTCAAAAGCTGTCACAATTCCCTAATTTTTGTCGATTATAAATATAGAATGTATGTAAGTAAGATATTGACCTAGACAAAATGAAATTTTAATGAATAAGGTGATACAAATGTTTGTACAAATTTGGAAATGGATTGTAAATAACAAGGATTTTTTAATTGCTTTAATTGCTTTAATTCTTACAATTTCACAATATGTATCTTCTCGTATAAGAAATAAAGAAAAATATGAAATTATGTCAGACAAAGTAGAGCTAGTTACGGTTGGAAATAAAACTGTTTTATTAATAAAAATGTCGATAATTAATTGTTCGTCATCGACATTGCATATTACAAAAATGGTTCTTGCCAATTCAAATAATAATATAATATGCAACTTGAATAAAACGTGGTCTGGAGAACATTATTATCCCCAGTTTCCAGAAACTGATATTCCAAGAACAGAACGTATATTTTCTGCTCAATTTCCAATATCGATTCAACCGAACGGAGCGGTTAGTGAATTAATTAGATTTGAGTCGGATGAAAATATTAGTATTATGAATGATTTTTTGATATTGGAAATTTCAACTAATAAAAAAACACGAAAAATGTGTATCAAGTATAATGATAAATAAGGAGAACTGTTATGGGTATTTTTGGTCCATCAAAAAAGGAAAAACAATTACAAAGTGAAATTGAAAGATTAAACAAGATGTTGTCTCCTGAACAACAGGAAATAGAAAAACTAAGAAAACAAATCTGTGACTTAGAAACCACAATTGCAAATTTAGGTTTATCAATTAATGAAAAAAATAACGTAGTAACAAAATTAGATTCACAAATTAGTGTTCTTAATGTGGCACTCACAGAAAAACAAAAACAACTATCTGTATTTGATACTGATATTAATGTGTTAGATTATGGCTTGTATAAACCCTCTTTTGAATTTGCAAATTCGGATTTATACAAAACACAGTTAACAAAATTAAGAGATATGCAGAAACAGTGTATTAAAAATGACGATGCTGCTTATGGTAACACAAATTGGCAAGTTAATGGGAGTCTTTCGCAAGGTCGTACAATGGTTAATAACTATAAAAAGTTGCTATTACGTGCTTTTAATGTTGAATGTGATGATATTGTAGCAAATGTCAAAGTTTCAAATTTAGAACGTTCCATTGAAAGAATTCATAAAATAAGTGAGCAAATTTCTAAATTAGGAAAAACAATGGGAATTGGTATTTCACCAGGATACGTTCGTTTGAAAATTGATGAAGTAAAACTTGCTTTAGATTTTCAACAAAAAAAGCAAGAAGAAAAAGAACGTCAAAAAGAATTAAGAGCACAAGAACGTGAAGAGGCAAAAGTACTTAAAGAAATTGAAGAGGAAAGAAAACGCCTGAAAAAAGAACAAGCACATTATGAAAATGCTCTTAATGTGATATTAAGTCAAATTGAGAAAAATGGTGAAACTGCTGAATTGTTAGAAAAGAAGGTTCAATTAGAGAACCAAATTATTGACACATCAAAAGCAATTGAGGACGTTGATTATAGAGAAGCAAATAGAAAAGCTGGTTATGTGTATATAATTAGTAATATTGGTGCATTTGGAGAAAATGTTTACAAAATAGGTATGACACGAAGACTTGACCCACAAGAACGAGTTGATGAATTGAGTGATGCTTCAGTTCCTTTTAACTTTGATGTTCATGCAATGATATTTACAGAAGACGCACCAAAATTAGAAACAGCATTACATAATGCTTTTGAAAAGAAAAAGTTAAATAAGATTAATACTCGTAGAGAGTTTTTTGCTGTTACTTTAGAGGAAATAAAATCTGAAGTGAGAAAAAACTTCGATAAAACTGTTGAATGGATAGATATACCAGAAGCGGAACAATATAGACAATCTAAACTTATACAAAAGTAAAGCACGAATAAAATAGTTCGGATTTCAGTAAAATAACGATTATCAGTAATTTAACGATAGGTAAGATAGATTTTCTCACTAATCAACTTAATAGGCAATAAAAAGCGTTGCACAAGGGACGAAAAAATCCCAAATGCAACGCTTAATTCTTTTAAATGGCTTAAATACTGTATAAAACAACGATACCACTATTGACCTGAATTGTATCAATAGTGGTATCTGATTTGGTTGCGGAGGGAGGACTTGAACCAACGACCTTCGGGTTATGAGCCCGACGAGCTACCAACTGCTCTACTCCGCGATATTTAACTGTTACTCTCTCGAGTGCCTTATAATAATACACTCTTAAAACTATTTTGTCAAGTACTTTTTAATAATTATATGCGTCTTGTTGAAAATTATTACTTTTTGATTATGTTTATGTTTTACAAATTTGAGTTTGTCGGGGTGTTTTCGTAGGGGCGGATACCATCCGCCCACATTGAATTAACCATACTTTAGAACGGGCGGATAATATCCGCCCCTACGACCGCCCCATATTAGTAACATATCGCACCGACAAACTATAATTTGTTTAGTTTTTTTGATTAAATTTTACCTGAATTTTACTTTTTATTCAATTTATCGTGTTAACGCTTTACTTTGCTAAAATAATTTTTAAAAAAAGTATTTACTTTTGTCTTTTTATGTTGTATAATAACACAAATATTTTTATAAAGGATGGTTTTTATGGAAAACGGTCTCAAGAAACAATACGGACTTTTGATGGCTATCTGCATGGTTGTAGGTACTGTTGTAGGTTCCGGTGTTTTCTTCAAAGCTCAGGCAATTCTTCAAAAGACTAACGGCGATATGCCTCTCGGTATCTTAGCTTGGATTATCGGTGGCGTTATCATGATTTGCTGTGTTCTCGCATTCTGCGTTATGGCTCAGCGTTATGAAAAGGTTAACGGTCTTGTTGACTATGCTGAAGCAACAATTGGTCCTAAATACGGCTACATGATGGGTTGGTTTGCAACAACAATCTACATGCCTGCAATGACATCTGTTCTTGCTTGGCTTACTGCAAGATACTTCCTTACATTCTTAGTATCAGTAAACCCTGATTTACAGCTCGCAGGCGACCCTGTAACAGGTAGTGAAACATTCCTTCTTGCAGGTTTCATTCTTATCTGCGTATTTGCAGTTAACACACTTTCTTCAAAACTTGCAGGTAAACTTCAGATTAGTGCTACATTTATCAAGTTTATCCCACTTCTTTTGATGGCAATTGTTGGTACAATCTATGGTCTTACACACAACCTTGCTGGTGAGCCAACATCAATCCTTTCTTCTAACTTTGCTACAAGCGCTGGCGATATGTCTCCTCTCTTTGGTGCTGTTGTTGCTACTGCTTTCGCTTATGAAGGTTGGATTCTTGCTACATCAATCAACTCAGAAATCAAAGATTCTAAAAAGAATCTTCCTATCGCTCTTGTAGTTGGTGGTATCATCATCATCGCAATTTACCTCTTCTACTACATCGGTGTTGCAGGTGGTGCTCCTGTTAAGACTCTTATGGACGAAGGTACAGCAAGTGCTTTCACAACAGTATTTGGCAACGTTCTTGGTAACATTCTTAACCTCTTCGTTGCAGTTTCTTGCCTTGGTACTCTTAATGGTCTTCTTATCGGTACAATCCGTGGTATGTACTCACTTTCAGTTCGTAACATGGGTCCTAAAGTTGACCTTATGAAACAGGTTGACCCAGCTTCTGGTATGCCTTCAAACTCATGTATTATTGGTCTTGTAATTGTTGCTGCTTGGCTTGTTTATTTCTATGGTGCAAACCTTACAGCTACACCTTGGTTCGGCAAGTTCAGCTTTGACTCATCAGAACTTCCAATCATCACAATTTATGGACTTTATATTCCAATGTTCATCAAGTTCATGATTAAAGAAAAAGGACTTCCAGTTGTTAAGAGATTTGTTCTTCCAGCACTTGGTATTATCGGTTCAGCATTCATGGTAGTTGCTGCTATTTACTCACATGGTTATGCTCCATATATTGCTGCTAAAGAAGCAGGCGCAGGATTCAGCTGCCCAGTTCTTTTCTACCTTGTTGTATTCGTAGTAATTATGGCTATCGGCGCTCTTGTTATGAAGCCAAAGAAAAAGGCATAATTAAGTTAATACATAGTTTCAAAAAGCACTTGTTATTTTATAGCAAGTGCTTTTATTTTTGTGTTTTGTATGGTATTATTATATAACACCTCATCCGTCAACGCTTACGCGTTGCCACCTTCCCCTCAAGGGGAAGGCAATTCAAAGAAAGGTGGTGGAGTTATGTTTAAAGATTTATTGACAATTGAATCAAGTTGGGAATTTTTAAAGAATACTCCCCTACCTATTGCAGTTTATGGCACAGGCAACGGTGCAGACAGAGTATTCCAAGAATTCCAACGCCTTGGTATTACTGTTTCAGCAGTAGTTGCAAGTGATGGATTTGTTCGCAAACGCACTTTTCGTGGCTTTGAAGTAAAATCTATATCGGCGCTTGAAAGTGAAATAGGTGATTTTGTTATTGCCTTGGCTTTTGCGAGTCCTCTTGCTGAAGTTATTGAAAATATTAAAGCGTTGTCATTACGGCACAAGGTAATTATGCCATCTGTACCTGTTTATGAAAGTGAAATTTTTAATAAAGACTTTCTTAAAAGCAATCTTAATGAAATTAAACTTGCATATTCTTCACTTGCAGATGAGCAATCAAAAAAGGTGTTTGAGAATATAATTCGTTTTCAGATTACAGGCGATTTGAACTACTGTTTTGAATGTGAAACCACAAAAGATGAAGCCTTTAACATTCTTAATTTAGGCAAAAACGAGAGTTTTCTTGACCTTGGGGCTTATCGTGGTGACACGGTTGAGGAATTCTTGAAATATGCAAATTCCTATGAAAAAATCGTTGCGGTTGAGCCGGACACACGCACATTCAAAAAGTTACAGATTAACTGTGAAAATCTTGAAAATTGCACTACTCTTAATAATGCTATTTGGAGTGAAAACTGCACTCTGACTTTCGACGGAAACAAAGGTCGTGGGGCTTCGGCAAAATCACAAGGCGAGGAAAAAAGTGCAATCTGTGTTGATTATATCACTGAAAAGTATGGAGATTTTTCATACATAAACATTGACATTGAAGGTGCTGAAAGCGAAATGCTTAAAGGTGCTTGCCTAACACTTGCAAGTCGGCCAAAACTCTGCATGGCAGTTTATCACAAAAGTGAAGATATATTCGCACTTGTAAATAAAATCAAAGAAATGAATGAGAATTACAGAATTTATCTTCGTCATCACAAACACATCTCATTCTGGGACACAAATATTTATTGTATATAGGTGGTCTTATGGCTATTAAACTTATTGTTACTGACCTTGACGGTACATTTCTTAACACAAATCATGTAACTATTCCGAAAGAGAATATTGAGGCATTTAAGCGTGCTCACGATATGGGAATTAAAGTTGCAATCGCAAGTGGTAGGACTAAAATCCTTACAGATTATCTTGTAGAGCAACTCCCATTTTTAGATTATCTTATTACTTCAAACGGTGCTATTACTTATGATTTACATACAGGAAAAGTTGTTTGCTCAACACTTATGAGCAATACACAATCTGTTGAGATTTTTAACATTTTGAAAGATTATAACTTGATTTATGAAATCTATTTTAACGGCAAGTGTTATATGAATGATGAAAGTTACGCTATGTTTGACACAGAGCATGTGTCCCCTCACATTCACGCTTTGCTGAAAGACTTTATTAAGCCTGTTTCATCACTTGAAGCTCTGATTGATGGACAAGGCATTGAAAAGCTCAATATACTTTCACTTACCGGCGAAGAAAGACTTGAAATTGAAGAAAAAGTAATCAAAACCGGTAGCGTTGCATTTGCATCGTCATTCCCTATTATAAAAGGTGTAAATGGCAATCTTGAAATGACCGATAAAGACGCTACAAAGGGATTCGCAGTTAAAGGATTAGCAGACGCACTAAGCATAAGCAAAGAAAATGTTATGTGCTTTGGCGACGGTGAAAATGACTGCTCTATGCTTTCATTTGCAGATTACTCATTTGCTATGTCAAATGGAACTGACCTTGTGAAATCTACTGCAAAATTTACAACTGACACTAACGACAACTTTGGTGTTGCAAAAGCAATAAACAAATATGTATTCGGTGAGTAAAATGGACATTACAAAATTTAAAGGTGCAATTTTTGATTTAGACGGCACACTTCTTGACTCAATGCACATCTGGCACGATGTTGACGAAGAATTTTTTAGCCGTAGAAACCTGAAAGTAACGAAAGAATATGTTGATATAATTAAGAATATGCACTTGCCTGCTGCTGCAGTTTACACAAAAGAAAAGTACAATATAAAAGAAAGTGTTGAAGAAATTGTTGACGAGTGGTTAGACCTTTGCGCACAAGGATATCTTACAAATGTTGACTTGAAAAACGGAGTTTATGAGTATCTTAAATCACTTCACGAAAAAGGTATTAGAATGGCTTTTGCAACTGCAAGTGAAAAGGTTGTTTGCGAAGAAACTCTTAAAAAACACGGCATTTTCGACTTTTTCTCGGCATCTGCTTATGTAAGTGAAATTAACATTGGCAAGACTGAACCTGACATCTATCTGCTTGCAAGTGAGCGAATTGATATAGCACCTGAAGAGTGCATAGTATTTGAAGATATTATTGAAGGAATTCGTGGGGCTAAAAAAGGTGGCTTTACAACTTGTGGAGTTTATGATAAGAGTTCGGCAAAAGACGAAGATGAAATTCGCGCAGTTGCAGATTATTACATAGAATCTTTTGAAGAATTATTATAAAGTTATACACTTTTACACTTTACAAACACACAAAAAAGGTCTATTATATAGGTAGCAAAATTTGTAAATATTTTTAGAAAGAAGAATGATATATGGAAAAAACAGTTTTAGTTGAAACAAGTGCAAGACACGCTCACATTTCACAAGAACACCTTGAAATCCTTTTCGGCGAAGGCTATGAACTTACAAAGAAAAAAGACTTATCCCAGCCTGGTCAGTATGCTTGTGAAGAAAGAATTGCAGTTATTGGCCCTAAAGGTCAGTTCCCTAGCGTTTCAATTCTTGGTCCTGTAAGACCTGCTACTCAGGTTGAAATTTCTGCTTCTGACGCTCGTTCAATCGGCGTGGCAGCAGTTGTTAGAGAATCAGGTGATATTGCTAACACTCCTGGTTGCAAAATCGTTGGTCCTAAAGGCGAAATTGAAATTGAAAACGGCGTTATTGTTGCAAAGAGACATATTCACATGACTCCTGACGATGCTGAAAAATACGGCCTCGTTGACAAACAGATTGTTGAAGTTAAAGTTGCATCTGACGACAGAACTCTTACATTTGGTGATGTTGTGGTAAGAGTAAATCCTAACTTTGCACTTGCTATGCACATTGATACAGACGAATCAAATGCAGCGCTTTGCAAACCAGGCACAATGGGTGTTATTCTTTAATCCCTACATAACAAAATAAGGTCTAACAGATTAACTGTTAGGCCTTTTCTTTTTGCGTAAAATAAAAAATAATTGGTTTTTGTGTTTCAATTTTTTCTTGTGGCCTTGTTATTGCCTTATAAAAACTATACTTTGCCATTTTTATATAAGGCAACACATAAAATATGGGAATTATCAAAACGCAAGACAATAACCAACCTATAAATGACACACAATAAAATGCATATTTTACCGTATTCCCCTCAGTAAGGATTATGCTTTTTTCAATTACCTTTATAGCATCTATATTAGTTTCTGAAAAAATCACGAAATTACACATTGAGTATCTTTTAAGAGTAACATAAATAAAACTTATTCCTATAATAAAAAGTATTGCAGATGCTACAAAAAGTGTAAGCATTACATTGAAAGTGTAATCCCCTGAATGTATGGAGTAATAGAGGGTTGCACTTGTTATTACGCAAGGCAGCAGATAAAACCCACTCCACGCAACTGACAGAAAAAACTTCAATATCGATACAGTAATTGCAGTTATATACTGACGAAACTTCAGTTTTATATGTTTTTTGCTGATTTGTGAAAAGAAATATTTTTGCGAATAAATCTGTGATATTTCCCACAAAGCAAAAGAAGCAACTACACTTAAAGTGAAAAGTGACGCTTTCACATATACATCATAAGATGAAATAAAGGGGACAAAATCAAAATTTATATCTTTTAGAAAAATATACAAATAATAATTTAAAATAGTCAGCAAAAGAATAATTACATAAGGTAAAGCTGAAATACAAAAACAAGTAAAATGATTTTGCAGTAGTTTTTTCTGTGCATTAAGTTTAATGTATGAAAATTTCATTTTTTCACTTCCTTTTACTCATAAATTATTTTTGACATAAATAAAAGAAATAATACTTAAAGGAGAGATTTTATGTGTGGAATAGTTGGTTTTGTAGGCGAGAATGAAGCTGCTCCAATTTTGCTCCAGGGACTTCGCCGTCTTGAATACAGAGGCTATGATTCAGCCGGTATTGCTGTTAAAGGTAACGGCGTCACAGTTGTTAAGGAAAAAGGTAGAATTGATAATTTACAGGCTGAAGTTGAAAAAGAAAATCCACAAGGTACAATCGGCATTGGTCACACTCGTTGGGCTACTCACGGTGCACCTGATAAGAAAAATGCACACCCACACAAATCAATGAATGATGTTGTAACTCTTGTTCACAACGGCATTATTGAAAACTATATCGAACTTAAAAATGACCTTATTGCAAAGGGATACGAGTTCAAATCACAAACTGATACTGAAGTTATTGCTGGGCTTTATGAGAGTCTTTTTGATGGTGATGCAATTGCTACTCTTATAAAAACTGCAAGTATGCTTGAAGGCTCTTATGCAGTTGCTATGATTGTAAAGGGTTATGATGATAAAGTTTTTGCTATGAAAAAGGACAGTCCTATGATTGTTGGTAAAGGCAAAAATCAAAACTATTTAGCATCTGATATTCCTGCTATTCTCCCCTACACCAGAGACTGCTATATTGTAAACGATAACGAATTTGTTGAGATTTCAAAAGATGAAATCAAGGTTTTTGATAAAGATGGTAGTGAAAAGCCTTGCGAAATTAAAACAATGAATATGAGTATTGAGTCTGCAGAAAAATGTGGATACGATTACTTTATGGCAAAGGAAATTTATGAGCAACCAAGGGCTGTGCACGATACTGTGTCACCTCTTATTAAAAATGGTAAAATAGTGCTTCCGTTCCAGTTCCCTGAAAACTTTGTTAAGGACTTAAAGCGCATTTATATTGTTGCTTGTGGTAGTGCTTATCATGTTGGTATGGTGGCTAAATACATTATTGAGGACTTGGCTCGTATTCCTGTAACTGTTGATATTGCAAGTGAATTCAGATACCGTAACCCTATAATCGAAAAAGGTGACCTTTGTATTTTTGTAAGCCAATCAGGTGAAACTGCTGACACACTTGCATCTTTGCGTGAAGCAAAAAAGCGTGGGGCATTCACACTTTCAATTGTAAATGTGCTTTACAGTACGATAGCACGTGAAAGTGACGGTGTGATTTACACAAATGCAGGTGCAGAAATAGCAGTTGCTACAACAAAAGCTTTTTCGGCTCAACTTGGTGTTTCTTATATTCTTGCGTCATTCTTGGCTTATGAAAAAGGTCTTATTGATGAAGAATATGTAAAGCAGTTTACTGATGAAATCATCTCTGTTTCTGAGAAAATCAAGATTGCACTTGAAACAGATAAAGTTACTGAAAAACTTTCAAAGCTTGTTGCTACAAAAGAGCATATTTTCTTTATTGGGCGTGGTATTGACTACCCACTTTGCCTTGAGGGTTCACTTAAGCTTAAAGAGATTTCATACATTCATTGTGAGGGTTATGGTGCAGGTGAATTGAAACACGGTACTATTTCACTTATTGAAGAAGGTACAGTTGTTGTGGCTATTGCTACGGATAACGCTCTTTTCGGTAAGATGGTATCAAACATTAAAGAGGTTCATGCTCGTGGTGCTTATGTGATTGCTGTTGTTAAAGAAGGTACAAAGGGTATAGAAGAAATTGCTGATGAAGTAGTTTTCATTCCTAATGCTTCAAGATATTTAACACCATCACTTACAGTTGTGCCACTTCAACTTCTTGCATACCACACAACAGTTGAGCGTGGTCTTGATGTTGATAAGCCGAGAAACCTTGCAAAGAGTGTTACGGTAGAGTAGTCAAACTAATACTTCTACATTTAATTAAATCTTCCGTTTAGAGTTTCAGTATTTGGTAATACTTTTATTGAGACTTTATTCGGGAGTGATTTTTTGCATTACAGCAGAGTTGAAATTTGTGGGGTTGATACAACAAAATTAAAGGTGCTTAAAGAAGCTGAAAAAATGGAACTTCTTAAAAAAATTAAAGAGGATGGTGACAGAAAAGCACGTCACGATTTAATTGAGGGAAACTTGCGACTTGTACTCTCAGTTATACAAAGGTTTGCAAATCGTGGCGAAAATCCTGACGATTTATTTCAGGTGGGTTGTATTGGCCTTATGAAAGCCATTGACAATTTTGATATTACCCAGAATGTACGGTTTTCAACTTATGCTGTTCCTATGATTATAGGTGAAATCCGTAGGTATTTGCGAGATTACAACACAATTCGTGTCAGCAGGTCACTTCGCGATACTGCCTACCACGCTATGCAGATTAAAGAGCGTATTCAGAATGATACTGGGCGTGACGCCACTGTTGAAGAAATAGCAAAAGAAATGGAAATAGAGCCTGTTGATGTGGTTTTAGCGTTAGAGGCAATAGTTGAACCCATTTCACTTTATGAGCCTGTTTATTCTGACGGTGGGGACACAATTTATGTTATGGACCAAGTGGGAAGTAGCGAGAGTGACGAGGACTGGCTAAACGAAATATCAATAAAAGAGGCAATTAAAAATCTCGGTAGCCGTGAAAAACTAATACTAAACTTACGCTTTATGCAAGGTAAAACTCAGATGGAGGTTGCAGAAGAAGTAGGCATAAGTCAGGCGCAAGTCAGCAGACTTGAAAAAGGTGCAATAAAGAAAATTAAAGAATCGTAATATTAAAACACCCCATCAAATATTATGGTATGGGGTGTTTTTATGAATTGTTTTGTTACTGATATGCGAGAAAAAGAAGTTATAAACTTAAAAGACGGTTGCAGATTTGGTAATGTTTGTGATGTGGAATTTGACACTTGTTCAGGGTGTATTGTATCCATAATTGTTTATGGTAGGTCAAAATGCTTTGGACTTTTAGGCAGATACGAAGATATTAAAATTTGTTGGAATGATATTAAAGTTATTGGTGACGATACTATACTTGTGGACTTTGATTGTCCAAGTGAATGTAGAAAATGTAATAATACAGGGGTTTTTGACTCGTTGTTCCGTCACAAGTAGTTGAAAATATTGTTTTTTTGTGATACAATTATTTTAATTGGTAATCATAAAAAACAAGTGGAGTGTGAATTTTTATGAATAACAAAGTTAGTTTTTCAGTTTGTGGTATGAATTATCACATTACTACTGATGAAAGTGTTGAATATACAGAAGCACTTGCAAATGAAATTCAAGACAAGATGTCTTCTATTCTTCAACACGGTTTTCTTCTTAACTCAACTCAAGCAGCAGTGCTTACTGCACTTGAATATGCTGACAAGCTTAACAAGGCTGAAGAAGAAGTGGCTACACTTCGTGGTCAGATGAAAGATTATCTTGAAGACTCTGCAAAAGCAAAATCTGAAAGAGATTACTACAAGCGTGAGCTTGAAAGATACAAGACAGAGGCAAAATTCAAGAATGACCAGATAAATCTTTTTGCAAAAGCAAATGGGGATAATAATGAATAAAATTGAAATTCTTGCGCCTGTTGGTAGTGAAGAAAATCTTAAAGCAGCAGTACTTAGTGGTGCTGACGCTGTGTATTTTGGACTTTCTGATTTCAATGCACGAAGAAATGCACAAAACTTTACTGATGAGCAAATTGAAAATGCAATTAAATATTGTCATAGCCGGGGTGTTAAGGTACATATTACGCTTAACACCCTTATTAAAGACCAAGAAATAAACGCTTTGCACAAAGCAATCCGTAAAATCGCAGACTTTGGTGCAGACGCTGTTATTGTTCAAGATTTAGGTGTTGCAAAATCTGTTCGTGAGATTTGTCCTACCCTACCAATGCACGCATCAACACAAATGAGCGTTGGCACACTTGAAGGTCTTTATGAATTAAAAGAAATGGGCTTTAGTCGTGCTGTTTTACCTCGCGAATTAAGTTTTAGTGAAATCGAATATTTATGTAAGCACTTCCCTATTGAGCTTGAAATGTTTATTCACGGTGCTTTATGTATGTGCGTTTCAGGTCAATGCCTTATGAGTGCAGTTTTAGGCTCACGCAGTGGTAACCGTGGGCTTTGCGCCCAACCTTGCAGATTACCATTCAAAGTGGAAAAAGGCACAGGACACGATTTAAGTCTTAAAGATTTATCCCTTATTACTCATATTAAAAAGTTAAGTGATATGGGAATTTGCTCATTTAAGATTGAGGGCAGAATGAAACGCCCTGAATATGTTAGTGCTTGTGTTACTGCTTGTAAAAAGGCAATCAATGACGAATACAACTTTGATATTGAAAAAGATTTGCACGACCTTTTCTCACGCTCAGGCTTTACTGACGGTTATTTTGAGAACAAGCTTGGCAGAGAAATGTTTGGCTATCGCGAAAAAGAGAATGTGCAATCGGCTACAAAAGAATTGTTACACAAATACGCATCTATTTACGAAAAAGAGCAATCACGCTTTACTGTTGATTTTACATTTAGTGGTGCAATTGGTGAAAATGCCGTGCTTAAAGCAAGCTGCAACGGAAAACATGTTGAAATAACTAGTGAAAATATTTGCGAAGCACCAATAAACAGACCAATTGCAGTTGAGCGAATTGTTGATGCTCTTAAAAAATGTGGTGGCACTCAATTTGAAGCTGGACAAATTGATATTATTGGCGAAGTGGATTACTCATTGCCGATTTCTGCACTTAACAATATGCGCCGTAGTGCTTTAGAAATACTTGAAAACGAGTTTTCAGGAATAAGTGAAAGAAAACTGTACTCTTCCCCTATTCCTACTGAAATCAGCTCAAAAAATGAGCGAAAGATATATTGCAGATTTGACAACATTGGGCAAATTCCTGAAAATATTGATGCAGATTTAGTGTTTGTGCCACTTAATACTGATGACGAAATCGTTAAGGATTTTTGCTATGGAGTTGAGCTTCCTCACGGAATGTTTGGCAATGGTGAAAAAGTAGAAAAGATGCTTAAAAACTCATCTACCGATATTTGTCTTTGTCACACTCTTGATGCAGTTGCAATCGCGAAAAAATGTGGCAAAACCGTTGTGGCGTCACCATCAATGAATATTCTCAACTCACTTTCAATGGATATGGCAAAAGCTTTAGGCATTGACGAAGTGATTGTTTCAAACGAATGCACAGTTGAGGGCTTTAATCATATTTCGTCCCCTATCGGTAAAGGAATTACAGTTTATGGCAGAATCCCTTTAATGCTTACTCGCAACTGTCCTGTTAAGAATGGCAAGAATTGTACAGATTGCAGACGAAATAGTGAAATTATTGACAGAATGGGAATAAAATTCCCTGTAAAATGCAGTTTTGGGTATTCTGAAATCCTTAACTCTCGCCCTGTTTATATGGGTGATAGATTGCAGGAAATCCGTGAATGTGATATACTGTTTTTCAACTTCACTACTGAATCCACAAAAGAGGTTGAAAGAGTTTTAACGGCTTATGAAAACAAAGAAAAGCCCACAGGTGAGTTTACCCGAGGACTACTGTATAGAGGTGTTGAATAATGGAACTTAAAATCAAAAAAGTACGCGAAAACGCAAAAATGCCTACACGTGCAACAGTTGGTAGTGCAGGTATGGATTTATACGCTTGCATTGACGAGCCAATTACTCTAAAAAAAGGCGACAAAGCGGTAATCCCAACAGGAATTGCAATAGGACTGGACGACCCATATTATGCAGCATTTATTTATGCTCGTAGTGGTCTTGCGATAAAACAAGGTGTTGGACTTCTCAACTCTGTTGGTGTTATTGACAGCGACTACCGTGGTGAAATCTGCGTCGGCGTTATAAAACAAACTGACCCTGAATACACTATAGAGCCTTTTGAAAGAATTGCACAGATGGTAATTGAGCCTGTTGCTTTACCAGAAATAGTTGAAGTTGAAAATCTTGACGAAACCGACCGTGGTGCAGGTGGATTCGGCTCAACCGGAACAAAATAAATGCAAAATGAAAGCGAGAGAAAATTCTCTCGCTTTTTTTGTGCAAATTATTACATTATGCTTTATTGGGTTTTTTTACATATTTTTCAACAAATCCTAAATGATTACCCTGAAATACAAGCTTTAACTCTTTATGCTTCAAAAAATCTTTTGGGAAATACAATGAACTTTTCTTTTTAAGTTTTACCACTTCGCAACGGTGTAACACTTCTGCTACAAACTGTGAGCAAAAATACTTGTTTTTTCTTTTATATGGGATTTTCAAAAAGCAAAGAATAAGTCCCAAAGTTGAATATTTGAAATCGCCTTTATTCTCTTTATAATGTGAAACTTCTTCTTTGATTTTGTTATAAACATTTTCTGAAACTTTTACCTCATACAAGGCACAAGGGAATGACGGTCTGTCAGGCTTTTCGTATCTTGTTATGCTTTCAACGAAAAATCCTTTGCTTACAAAAGTATAGAAAGTATCCATATCTTCTTCAAAACCTATTGAAGTATGGGTGTATGGAAATCTTGTGCGCCAACGAAGGATTTTTGCATCAAATCCTGGGTATTGAGTCATAAGTATATAAACATTTTTATAAGTCATAGCTTTTTTACCCTTTTTGAATTTTATTTCATTTTCAGTATAACAAAAGTTTATTGTTTTAGTCAAGTGGTAATAATTACAACTAAAAATTGCAATTTATTTTCTATATTGCTATAATAATTTTATAAAAGTTGTAACCTTTGGGAATTTTTGACGAGATGATAGTTGAAAGGTACCTGAAATTATTTTGTGAGGGGGAAAAACCGTGCAAGACGAGAAAATTGTTGAACTTTACTGGCAACGAGATGAATCTGCAATCCGTGAAACACAGGAAAAGTATGAAAACTATCTTTACAAGATTGCATACAACATATTGTCGGACAAAGAAGATAGTAACGAGAGTGTAAACGACACTTATCTTGCTGCATGGAATTCTATGCCACCTCACAAGCCAAATGTTTTATCAACATATTTAGGTAAGCTTACTCGCAGAATTTCTATAGATATTTTCCGTAAACGTAACAGAATAAAGCGTCAGAGCAGTGAATATGCTTTATCTCTTACTGAACTAGAAGATTGTATTTCAGGTAATAACTCCCCTGAAAAAGATTATGAGGCTCAAATTTTAGGTGAGACAATCAACGCATTTTTACGCACACTTTCAGATGACGCTCGAAATGTATTCGTTGGCAGATATTATTTTCTTGATTCTGTTAAAGATGTTGCAAAATACTGTGGTATAAGTGAATCAAAGGCTAAAACCTTATTATTCCGTACTCGCAACAGTTTAAGGGAATATCTTAAAAAGGAGGGCTTTGAATTATGAGTGAAGAAAGACTTCTTGACGCACTTGAGTTTATTGATGACGATATGATTGAGAGCGTCAATGTTTTAAGAAAATACCCTGAGCGCCACAAACATTTATGGCTTAATTATGTAGCAGTTGCAGCTTGTATTGTTCTTGCAATTTTTGGTGGATTTAAGTTTTTAAGTAGTAATGCACCTACACAAGAACACTCTAATTCCAATGGTGGTACAAGCCAAACAGATGATGCTGATGACATGTTTGGTGATATAGCCGACACAGAAAATAGTAACGAAAATAACAAATTTGAAGATAACAGTAGTTTTCGTGATGAAAGCACCGAAAATACAGGTGCTACAAGCAACGGTAATATGGGTAGTTCAACTGATATCAGTTGGCATTACAGACCTGTTTATATGGAGATTACAGAGATTTCTGAAAACAGCTTCAAGGGTCGCGTTATAGAACAAGTTAAAGTTAGTGGAGAAACACACTTCAGCAAAAATCAGGTTGTTACTGTAATTTATCGCGAATCCGAATATGCTGATTATGACACCCTACTCATTAAAGATTTGAAGTTAGGTGAAAAGGTTTATGTGATTTATGGTGAACCTGCTGACACTATTTACACACCATATATAAGATACGACAACAAGTTTTAACTCATTTTAAGGAGGTTTAACTTATGAAAAAGATTATTTCAGTTTTATTGTGCATTACTCTTATTCTTGTTTCATTTAGTGCTTGTGGAGAAAATCCTACCCCATCAAAAATGATTTCAAAAAATCTTATGAATGACACTTCACCAAAAACAGTAGAAAAATCTAACGATTTAACAGATGGTAACAAGGCTTTTTACGATTTTACAGTTGAACTTTTCAAGGAAAATCAAATAAATGGAGATAATGTGCTTATCTCTCCCCTTTCAGTACTTTGCGCTCTTTCAATGACTGCAAATGGAGCTAAAAATGACACACTTAAAGAAATGGAAGACATATTCGGACTTTCTGCAAGTGAAATGAACAAATATTTATACAGTTATATTAACTCATTAGAGCAAGGTGAAAAGTTCTCACTTAAACTTGCAAACTCACTTTGGATTACAAATGACGAAACATTCAAAGTAAATAATGATTTCTTACAAATCAATGCAAATTATCACAACCCACAGATGTATTCAGTTGATTTTAACAGTGAAGACACCGTTAAAGATATGAACAACTGGGTTAAAGAAAATACTGACGGTATGATACCAAGTATTATTGACGAACCACTACCAGATGCTACTCTTATGTGCCTTATGAACGCATTGGCATTTGAGGCTGAATGGGCTGACATTTATGAAGATATACAGGTTCACAAGTCATATTTTTATGCTCGTAATGGAGAAAGCCAGAATGTTGATTTTATGTATAATGATGAATACAATTACTTATGCGATAGTGACTCAACAGGTTTTCTTAAATATTATGCTGGTCAGAAATACGCTTTTGTAGCAATCCTGCCTAATGAAAATATTAAGTTAGAGAATTTTGTTGAAAATCTTTCAAGTGAAAAAATTGCAAAGCTTCTTAATAATGTAAAACATGAAAAGACAATAACAAGTATCCCTAAATTCGAATACGATTACTCTGCTGATATTACAGAAATGCTAATGAATATGGGCATCAAAACTGCTTTTGATGGTAATAATGCAGATTTAACCGGTATCGGCACTTGGGAACAAGGAAATCTTTACATCAGTAGAGTTCTTCACAAAACATATATTTCTGTTGCAGAAAAAGGCACACGCGCTGGTGCTGTTACTGCTGTAATCACCAATGGCAGTACTGCTATTCCTGAAAAACCACACGAAGTGTATCTTGACCGTCCGTTTATGTATATGATAATCGACTGTGAAAACAAAGTGCCATTCTTTATTGGTTCCGTTACAGAGGTGGAGGGTTAATTATGAAAAAGAAAATACTTGTAATACTCGCTACCATTGTTGCAATACTTTTATTACTGTTTGCCATTTGCTTTGTGGTATTCGGTATTGCGTCATTCAAGGGTTATGGTGTTATGGAGGGCAAAGTTCTTGTTACCAATACGGGTTATATGATTATTGATGAATATGACAGCCCTATTGAAATGTCAAATCAAAGTGAAAACGAAGAAATCTTCAAAGGACTTACAAGTGGTGACAAAATACTGATTGTCCACGACGGAATACAAGAAAGTTTCCCTGCCGGCACGGGAGTTTATTACTGCATAAAACTTTATGACGGTGAATACAAGGATTTGCCTGAGCAAGTGATAGTTTCGCTTATTCAATTGGGGTACATTGATACTCCCCCTGCTACACAAACTGATATGACTTTCTCTGCCACATCTTACAGAAGTCATAACACGCCAAGTGGTATAAAGTTCCCACAAATAAGAGTAATTAAATCTGTTGAAGATTTGAATAACTATGTAAAAGAGTTTAATAACGAATTCTCAAAAGAGTGCGAAAAATATGACGAAGAATACTTTAAGGGCAAGCCTTTAATTGTTGTTATTTTAGAAGAAGGCAGTAGTTCAATTACTCATACTGTTACAGACCTTAAAAGAGCTGATAGCGGAGGGCTTTATGCTTATATTGATGTTAATCTTCCTGAAACCGGCGATTCTGATATGGCTTATTGGCATATATTCATTGAACTTGAAAACAGAATAATAGACTATATTGATGACCCTACCGTTTGGGCTGATGACCCTACAGATATTACATGGCTTGATGTTCACCTTGTTTTTAATAGGGTTGAATTAGGTACTGGTGAACTTGTAAAAACTGAAAAAGATGGCAAAATGTTGTCGCTTATTATTCCTGAGGGTTGGGAATATGCAACTTATGAAACTCTCGAGCATAAAGAACTTTCAGATTTAGCATACACATTTTTTATCGAGTTCTGGCCTGAGGGCGAAACGCAAGGTAGCCTATTGTTTGCTTGCGATAAGAATTTCGGTGTTTGCGGTACAGGGCTTGAATGTAAAGAAGTTGTAATCGGCGGTCACACTTGCAGCATGGGAATATACGATAACAGTGACGCGTGGAGCTTTATTACAATTGATGTTGAGTCTGATGTTGATTACTTTATTTGGAATTATGCCCAAGATAGCTGGTGGAATGAATACGGCACAGAGGCTATGGAAATTTTAGATACATTAGAATACAGATAAAAATAACCAGTCAGGAGATAACACTCTTGGCTGGTTATTTGTTAGATAAATTAGAGTTTGTCTAATTGATTTATTTTACCTCAATATACATTTCGCTGGCAGTTTGCTTTGTTGCGTGTTCGGTTACTGTGAGGACTTTATACTTTGTAGTCTTTTCACCGAAGGTGATTTCAAGAATATCGCCTTCTTTAACATCATAAGATGCTTTTACTACACGACCACCTACACTTACTTTACCTGCGTCGCAAACCTCATTTGCTATTGTTCTTCTTTTAATTATTCTTGATACTTTTAAATATTTATCTAATCTCATTTTATTCACCAAAAAAACAAGGGAGCCGAAACCGACTCCCCTTTTTTACAAAAGTTTAATTATTTAACTGCTGCTTTAAGAGCTGCGCCTGCTTTGAAAGCTGGAACTTTTGTTGCTGGAACTGTCATTGTTTCGCCTGTTCTTGGGTTACGAGCTGTCTTAGCGTTTCTTGCTCTAACTTCAAATGTACCGAAACCGATGAGCTGAACTTTGTCGCCTTTTGCCATTGCGTCTGTAACTGATGCGAAAACTGCTGCTACTGCTGCGTCTGCATCTTTCTTTGAAAGGCCTGTTTTTGCTGCTACTGCTGCTACGAGTTCTGTCTTATTCATTGTGATTTCCTCCAATAAATTTTTCTCTTTTTTAATTTATCCTAAAAGGATTTAATCCTTTTTTGATACCTTTTTTGCTTCGTTCCAGAGCTTGTCCAATTCGTCAAGGTCTGTTTCTTTCATATTTAAGCCTTTTTCCTCTGCCATTTTTTCCACTTTAGAAAAACGGTCAATAAACTTGTCAGTTGCCTTTGTGAGAGCTTCTTCACTATCAACATTTATAAATCTTGAAACATTTACAACTGAAAAAAGCAAGTCGCCCAACTCTTCATTAGCGTTTTCAACAACACCCATTGTAATTGCTTCTTTAAGCTCATCAAGTTCTTCGCTGACTTTTTGGAGTGCACCGTCAACTGAATCCCAGTCAAAACCAACTTTTGCTGCTTTTTTCTGAACTTTATCTGCCCTCATAAGAGCAGGAAATTCGCGAGGGATTGAAAGCATTGATTCTGTCTGATTTTTTTGGCTTTTGGTTTGTTTTTTAATAACGTCCCAATTTTCAAGAACCTGTTCACTAGTTTCGGCATTTGCATTACCGAACACGTGAGGGTGACGCTCAATCATTTTCTTGCATACACCATCAGCAACATCATTTAAATCAAATGAATTTTTCTCACGCTCAATTTGTGTATGGAAAACAACCTGCAACAAAACGTCGCCAAGTTCTTCTAAAAGACCATCACGGTCTTCTTTATTGATTGCCTCAATCACTTCATAAGTTTCTTCAAGAAAATCACGACGGATTGATTTATGGTCTTGTTCAATATCCCAAGGGCAACCACCAGGTGAACGAAGAATTTCAACAATATCAATTAAATCGTTTACATCATAACGCTCTTTGAAATTGAAGTTTTCAACCATTCTTTCACCCTCTAAACTTACATATATTTTACTCTATAAATCCATATTTTGCAAGTATTTTTGCAATTTTTTCTCCTTTTGGAAGCATATTTACGTCATCTTTTGAAATTCCTTTGATGAAAAGCATAGAAATTACATAAACAAGCCCACCAAAACCGATTGCAATGCCTAAACAGAGTATGTTTTTAGCATTATGACCTGCAAGTGAAAAATCAGGGATAAATCGGTTAGAAAGTCCAAAAGATGTATATGCACTTATACCACAAAGCACACCACAGATAATAGGCTTTAAGAATACAGAAATAAAGTTTATTCTTATTTTTGTTGTTTTAAGTATTGCAAAAAGGTTGATTATTGTAATTACTGCATAACAGCTTACAGTACCAATTACTGCGCCGTTAACATTTAGACTTGGGATTGAAACGAATATAAGGTTTGATACAAATTTTACAACTGCGCCCACAGTCATTGAAACAAGTGGGATTTTAGTTTTATCAAGAGCCTGAAGCATATTTGTCATTGGTTGTGAAAGTGCAATCAGGAAAATTGTAAAGCCGTAAACCATAAGTACAGGGGCTGCAATTGAAACACCACTTGCAGAAGCACCGCTACCGTAAAATGCTGCGAGAATTGGTTGCGCAAGTACGCCCATACCAATACCACAAGGCATTGCAACAAGCATTGTAACACGCATAACAGATTCAATTGAAACTTTAATTGCTTTTTTATTTTTAACTGCCCATGCAGCAGAAAGTGCAGGAATTGCACTGATACCTAAAGTCATTGTAATTGACGGAATAAGATTTCTAAAATCAAGTGACAATGAATATGCACCATAAAGGAAGTTTTTAACGTCTGCATCAAGAATACCTACAAGTTGCTCTGAATACATATTTCTGATTAAATCCATATTATTAAGCACTACTGTTTCAAGACGATTCTGCACAGTAATTGCATCAATAAGATTTGTAATACTGAACACAAGAGAGCTTAAAGCTACTGGGATTGCAAACTGGAACATTTTCTTTGCAATAACACCTGATTTTTCAGGCTTTGGTGCAGATGCAAGTTCTGTTTTTGTAATTCTGTCACCACTTACTTTATGCATAACAAGTAAGAACAGCACACCGATAACTGTGCCCAAAGTAACACCGGCAGTAGCACCTGCTGCAGCATAAGGATAAATTGCACTTAATGCTTCACTTTCAGTTGAAACTGTTTGTCCGAAAACTGTTAAGCCTTGTTCAAAACGAGAAAGTCCGTAACTGATTGCCCACTTTGCACACACAAGACCAAAAACAAGCTTGCCACCTGCTTCAAGGACCTGCGAAATTGCAGTAGGAGTCATATTTGAAAGTCCGTTGTAATAACCACGATAGCTTGACATTACACAACAGAAGAAAATTGACGGTGTTATTACAAGCACGGCAGGAATAATATCCATATTCTTTGCAGAAAGTGCATAAGGATATGCGAGAATAAACATTGCAAGGGTGCCTACAATACCAACAATTAAGAAAAGTCGTTTTGCTACCTTATGAATTACCTTAACATCACGGTAACGACCAAGTGCCATTGATTTTGACACCATATTTGAGATTGCAACGGGAAGTCCTGCCATAGCAACCGTATAAACCGGCACATAAAGGCTATAAGCAGAGTCAAACAAGCCTCTGCCCACCGTACCAATCATATTTGAAAGTGGGATTTTATAAATAACGCCAATAACCTTAATTATTACTGTTGCAAGGCTTAACACCAATGCACCATTAAGTAGCGTTTGACTTTTTCTTTGCTTTTCTGCCAACTTTCAGCACCTCTTTTAAGATTATTTCTCTGCACCTAAAAATTCACGCAATAATGAGTCGCTTGGTACAAGAGATTGTTCTATACTTTCAAATCGTTTTAACGCATTATAGATTTTTTTAATGTCATTTTTATATTCATCTGAAACTTCGCTGTTTTTAATTAAATCCATAGCCTGATGCTTTAATACACAGCTTTCGTAAAGATGGATTGTATTGACTTTAATATCGGCTAAATGACGATATGGGAACAAGTATTTATCTTCACCTGCAGTTACATTTTTCCAGAGCTTACAAGTATTTTCAACCGTACTACTACGGAATTTATAATCGCGCACCATACGGCGAATAAATCGCATATTTCTTTTATTTAAGATTATATTGCCTTTTTCGTCGTAAATTCTTGAGGATACATTTATATAGATTTTTAAGAGTTTACCTTGAATTTTTTCAGTAATTACAGGGTTAAGTGCATGAAGCCCCTCAATAATTACAACATCTTTTTCGCCTAATGTGATTTCATTAAACTGCGTATCACTACGCTTACCTGTATGAAAATCGAATATAGGATTTTTAACAGTTTCACCACGAAGAAGTGCATTTACTTTTTCTTCAAAGCAAGGTAAGTCAAGGGCATAAACTGTTTCATAATCCTGAGTACCATCAGGAAGATAAGGAATATCATCACGATTAAGATAAAAATCATCAAGGCTTAAAACATAGGTTTTAACACCTTTGTAATTAAGCTTTTCACAGAGTTTGCGAGCAGTTGTAGTTTTACCTGCAGAAGATGGCCCTGCAAGCATTACAATTTCTCTGCCCTCATCAGTAATGATTTTCTCGGCAATATCACCTATAATATTTTCATATCTCGCTTCACATTTTGCGATAAAATCTTCAGGTGAAGACAACGCCATTTCGTTGATATATTCAATATAATTATTTATGTTAGACATTTAATACACCCCATTTAGTATGAATATGTATTATAAAACTCCGTTATTCGTTTTTTACGATTTTGAATAATTTCGTAATCGTTGATATATTCAAATGGATACTTAAAATTGAAAATACGCTCAATTTCGTCCCCTTTTGGTGCTTTAAGCTTTGTTACTGCCCCACCACCACAAGAAAGGATTGTATGACATTCTTCCATCATAAAGATATTATAGATACATTCTGTATCGGTCTTTGCCCAACCTACATTCTCTAATGCACCAGCAGATTTTGACTGACGATACATATAGTATGGGTGATATTTTTCACTTAAACGCTTATAAGTATAATCAAGCATCTGTGACGCATTATTTGCACTTTGCACGGCAAGTTCAGGTGTGTTCTGCCCTATTCCTGATGCACGTTTTACTGCAAGAGTATGAACGGTTATGTTTTCAGGGTTTAAATCAATTGCAGTATCAAGTGAATACTTAAAACCATCAACCGTATCAGTTGGAAGTCCTGCAATTAAATCCATATTGATATTATCAAATCCAATTTTTCGCGCTAACTCAAAAATGTTTATTGTATCTTCTGCAGTGTGCTTTCTGCCTACTACCTCTAACACGCTATTATTAAAGGTTTGTGGGTTTATACTTATTCTATCAACTGACGAATTTTTTATAATTCTTAACTTTTCTTCTGTTATTGTATCAGGACGACCTGCCTCAACAGTAAATTCACGACAAGTTGTCATATTGAAGTTGTTTTCGATTGTTTTGATTACTGCGTTAAGCTGGTCTACGCTTAAGGTTGTGGGTGTGCCACCACCGATATAAACACTTTCAAGCCTTACCCCTATATTTTTTGCAATCTGTGCTGTTTCAATCAATTCTTTTGTGAGCAAATCAACATATTGGGGTAAAAGTAATTTTGCTTTTTCATTCTGCACGGAATGAGAAACAAAAGAACAATAACTACACCTTGAAGGGCAAAAAGGAATTGAAACATATAAACTGAAAGAATCAGGCTTTGAAGTAGAAATTATTCTTTCTTCATAATCGGCAACTGTTCTTGCAAGGTTAAATTTTTCGTCTGTTACAAGCAACTCGTTTTTAAAATACTCGCGTGTTGCTTCTCTGCCCATTTGCTTTTCTGTATTTATAAGAAGTTTTGAGGGACGTACCCCTGTAAGCACTCCCCATTTGGGCGAAAAGCCCATATATTCACTTAAAAGTGCATATACCATTCTGCCCATTTGCATTTCGTTATCATCACAAAGTGGGGCTTTGAGCGTTTTATTAAAATTTTCAAAGTTCGCAGTTACGCATATTTCTGTTTTTACTGATGTGAGAAGATTATATTCCTCATTTTCATCATAAATAACCTGAATTTTTGTATCAGGCATAAAAATACGCACAAGTTTTTCCATTTCATAATGGAATTTATGGTTTATAACAAGTAACTTAATCATTTTCTTCTAAATCTTGGTCTTATATAGCGATTATATTCTCTTTCAAAATCAAGAGTTGTAGCTTCTTCGTGACCCGGATACACCTTATAGTCACCATCTAAATCGGCAATTTTTGCAAGGGATATAAGCTCTGTTCTTGCGTCACCACCGTAAAGGTCTGTTCTGCCTGCAGTAAGTCTAAACAAAGTGTCACCTGAAAAAAGCACTCTGTCATCAGGGAAGATATAACAAACGCCACCTTTTGAATGACCCGGTGTGTGTAAAACCTTGATTTTAGTATTGCCAAATGGTAATTCACTGCCATCTTCAACTAAAATATCGGCATAAATTGGTATGTTATTACCACCACAGTTTTTATTTGAGTCGCAAAGCATTTCTTCATCAGCCTTATGGATTACAGCCTTTGCTCCTGTTTTCTCTTTAACAAAATTTACTCCGCCAATATGGTCAAAGTGGCCGTGAGTCAAAAGAATGTATTTTACATTTTTATCTTTAAGCTTTTCAAAAAGGCTTTCTTCCGGTAAAGATGGGTCAACAACCAGAGTTTCGCCTGTTTCTTCACAAGTTACAATATATGTGTTTGTTGTAAAGCCATCTTCCATAATGGCTAAATGTGTTTTTACAGTAATCATTTTATTCTACTTCTTTCTCCAAACTTCTGAATCATAAAGGATTGTAACTGGGCCGTCATTGAGAAGTTCTACTTTCATATCTGCACCGAAAACGCCTTTTTCTACATTTCTAACACCGTTTTCTAAAAGTTTTTTGCAGAAATATTCATAAAGCCCGTTTGCATAATCTGGGTGTGCAGACTTAACAAATGATGGTCTGTTGCCTTTCTTTAAATCAGCGCAAAGGGTAAACTGTGAAACTGCAAGAATTTCGCCATCTACATTCTGAATATCAAGGTTCATTTTACCCTCACTATCTTCAAACACTCGAAGTGTTGATGCTTTTCTTGCAAGGATTTCTGCATCTTCTTCTGTGTCGCCTTCCATAACGCCAAGAAGAATTAAATAACCTTTATCAATTTTTGAAACAAGCTCACCGTCAACTGTTACGCTTGCTTTACTAACTCTTTGAATTACTGCTTTCATATATAACCTTCTTTTTTCTCTAAAACTTCTTGAAGATTGTAACCCCAAGTTTGAAAGAAAATTGTTCACAGTGCCGTTTTGCAGCGAGTGGTGCTGTATGAAGATACCGCCCCGAACAAAAAATGGTGCTGTGGGCAATTTTACTCAAACTTTTAACGCTCCACTTGTAAAATGCCTTCTATTTTTTCAATACGAGTAATGAGGTTTTTAAGATGGTCAACACCACTAACATTAACCGTAAGTTCAACAATTGTTCTGCCGTCTTTCATATCGTGAGTAGTAATACTTGTAATGTTTACTCGCATATTGGCAACCTGAACTGCAACGTCTGCCATAAGTCCCACACGAGAAAGGCAAGTAAGCTGAAGTGTTGCTTTGTATTCTTCTTTTACATTACCATTCCAATAAGCGTTCACCCAACGTGCAGGCTCGGCACAGTTTGCAAGGTCTTTTGGCACATTAGTACAATCACGCTTATGGATTGAAACACCGTGACCACGAGTAATAAAGCCGATAATGTTATCGCCTGGAAGCGGATTACAGCATTGTGAGAACTTAATAAGACAGTTATCAATACCCTCAACGGTTACGCCATCTTTATTCTTCTTTGAATTATCTTTTACAGGAATTGTTTTTATTTCAAATCGGCTCTTGTCGTAGTTCTTCTGATATTCCTCTTTGATATAAGGCATAAGGCGAATTATTGAAACGCCACCATAACCGATTGCTGCATAAAAATCGTCAACATTTTCCATACGCTGACGCTCAGATAAACGCTTAATGAATTTCTCGTAATCTTCATCAGAAAGACGAATATAGTTACGCTTAAACTCGCGCTCAACCTCTTCTTTACCACGAACAATATTTTCTTCACGCTTTTCTTTCTTAAACCAGTTACGAATTTTACTCTTTGCCTGACTTGTTTTTACAATATTAAGCCAATCACGAGATGGACCTTTACCTTGTTGCGAAGATGTAAGAATTTCAACAATCTGACCTGTTTTAACCACATAGTCAATAGGTACAATTCTACCGTCAACTTTAGCACCTGTCATTCTGTTACCAACAGCAGAGTGAATTGCATAGGCAAAGTCAATTACAGTTGAGCCCACAGGTACATTGACAACGTCACCTTTTGGTGTGTAAACGAAAACCTCATCAGTAATAAGGTCAGTTTTAATTGATGACACAAGTTCTCTTGCGTCTCCTGATTCCTGTTGTGCTTCAAGCATTTCGCGAATCCATTGAAGACGGTCATCAAAACTTTGTTTAGCAGTAACGCCACTCTTGTATTTCCAATGGGCTGCGATACCAAATTCGGCAGTACGGTGCATATCCCATGTTCTTATCTGCACCTCAAAAGGCACACCCTCTTTACCAATTACGGTGGTGTGAAGTGACTGATACATATTAGGCTTTGGTGTTGAAATATAATCCTTAAAACGATTAGGAAGCGGATTATACATATCGTGAATAATACCGAGACAGTTATAGCAGTCAACTACACTATCAACTATAATACGGACTGCGTAAATATCGAAAATCTGGTCAAAATCTTTACCCTGCATATACATTTTTCTGTATATACCGTGAACAGATTTAATACGACCACTAATTTGAGCGTTTGGCACAAACTGATGAACACGCTCAAGGATTCTTTCTTTTGTGTGTTCAAGAAAATCGTTACCTGAACGGCTTGAATTTCTTAAATTTTCTTCAATACCTGCATAAGCCACAGGGTCAAGAAAACGAATTGCTCTGTCTTCAAGTTCTTCCTTAACAGAACGGATACCGAGACGGTGAGAAATCGGCGCAAAAATTTCAAGAGTTTCAAGTGCTTTATCGCGTTGCTTTTGTGGGTCAACAAACTCTAAAGTGCGCATATTATGAAGTCTGTCTGCAAGTTTTACGATTATAACACGAATATCCTTTGACATTGCAAGAAGCATTTTTCGCACATTTTCTGCCTGTTGCTCTTCTTTAGTTTCACGAGAGTTGAGCTGGACTTTACCAAGCTTTGTAACACCGTCAACAAGTATTGCAACATCTTCACCGAATTCCTCTGTAAGTTGTTGGAGTGTGTAGTCGGTATCCTCAACAACATCGTGAAGAAGCGCTGCCACAATTGACTGATAATCCATACCCAAATCTACAAGAATATTTGCAACTGCTATTGGGTGAATAATATAGGGCTCACCTGAACGACGAAGCTGACCATTATGATATGAATTTGCTGTTTCGAATGCTTTATCAATGATTGTGAGTTCTTTTTCATTATGAACTGACGCAATTTTTGCGCGCAAATCACTATAAAGTTTATCTACATTTGTAGGCATCATCATCGCTCACTCCCCTCTTGCATTTAAGTTTTTAAGAATATCTGACTGTGATAAATCCGCTTTTTTACCATCACCGTCAAATTGTATTTTACCATTTTCACGCTTTATAAGTCCTAATTCGCAAAGCACATCAAGAGATACAGCCATTGTGCAATAACGCTCAACAGGACAAGAAGCGCGAACAAGTAATGTTTCAATGTCAAAATCCCAAGTCATATATGACTTAATTATATTGAAAACCCCAAGCAAAAATTCCCTTGATGGTGTTAAAAATCTTGCCTCGTGACTTGTAAGAGTTTCCCCACGCTTATATTTTTCATAAAGTGATTGAGATTTAAAAAGTTTGTCCTCATCTACATTTGAAAATCTCACATCTCTAATTTGAACAGAGGCCTTTACTTCACCACGGAACTCATTTTTTTCAATTCTTACTGCCAAGTCAACTGTGTCGCCCTCACGAAATGGAAATTCCTCAAGAGTTGTTGAAAATTTCATAGCAGTAAACTGTGTGTTGCCTTTATTAAAGCCAAGTCGCAAATGGCGATTCCCCTCACCCACAGGTCTTATCTGTGAAAGTCGCACACCAAAAATTCCAAAAAGTGGTTGTGGATTACCTGCACCATAAGGCTCAAGGTTTTCTAAAGACTCAACAAGCGATGTATTTATATATGCTGGGTTTAATTTGCAATCAAGTGTCAAAGTTGGTACTGCGTCAGGTATGGTATTTGCGTATTCGTTAATCTTATTGAAAAATGCAGTTACATTTTCTCGATTTATTCCAAGTCCTGCTGCCATAGTATGACCGCCAAAATGGGTTAAATATTCACTTGCATACTTAATTGCGTCATAAACGGAAAACGAGTCAATGCTTCGTGCCGAGCCGGTACCCTCATCACCGTCAAAGGTGATTACTATTGATGGTTTACCGTATTTTTCAGTAATTCTTGCAGCAACAATGCCAATTACTCCGTGGTGCCAATTCTCACCACACACTACAATCACTTTTGAATATTTGAGCTTTTCGTTTGACTCGATATGGCGAACGGCTGCCTCCATAATCTCATTTTCGGATGTATGACGTTCACGGTTACACATATCAACTTTTTCGGCAATATCGAGAGCATCAACAAGATTATCAGAAAGCAAAAGTTTAAGTGCTGTTGTAGCAGATTCCATTCTGCCTGCTGCGTTAATGCGAGGTGCTAATGAATAAGTAACGCCAACTGCGTTAAGACTTCTCTCACCCACACCTGCCACCTGACGAAGTGCGTTAATACCATTACAAGGATTGCTGTTAATCTTTGCAACACCATATTTTACAATTGCGCG
Organism: uncultured Clostridia bacterium; assembly: GCA_937892525.1. Lineage (GTDB taxonomy): Bacteria > Bacillota > Clostridia > Oscillospirales > Acutalibacteraceae > Fimenecus. The sequence continues at coordinate 51,585 of CALAEV010000018.1, read as the reverse complement.
GTTTTCATCTTTTAAATCTACCACATCAGCAACCGTGCCTACTGCAATAATGTCAGCATACTCATTTAAGATTTCAGAATAGTCGCCTTTTTCTAATGCGCAAACCACCTTGAATGCAACGCCAACACCTGCCCATTCCTTAAAATGAACATTACAATCTTCACGATGTGGGTCAACAACTGCAACAGCGTTTGGTAAAGTTTCACCTACTTGGTGGTGGTCGGTTACGACAGTTTCTATACCTAAACTGTTAGCATAATCAATTTCTTCTATTGCAGAAATACCATTATCAACGGTAACAATAAGTTTAACACCTTGCTCTTTAAGTTTATCGATTGCAGAGCAGTTCATTCCGTAACCTTCAGTAACACGGTCAGGAATATAATACATAACATCTGCACCTTTATTGGAAAGGTAAGAATACATAAGAGCTGTTGCTGTAACACCGTCAGCATCATAGTCACCAAAAACGCAGATGCGCTCACCTTTCTGGAGGGCTAGGTTAATTCTGTCAACACATTTTTCCATATCTACAATTAAATATGGGTCGCAGAAACTGAAATCAGATTCAAAAAATTCCTCAACATCTTCATATTCAGTAATTCCACGAGAAACCACAATCAATGCAGTAAAGGGGTCAAGGCTATGATTTTCAGCCACTTGTGCCGCTATTTCTTTGTCAATATGTGCAGTTATCCACTTTTTTCTACTCACGGACACAAACCCCCTTTTAGCAATAATAATCTAATTTATAATTATACCATTAAATCCTTGATATTTCAAGGGTTTGAGCGTATTTTTCATATGCTAATGGCAGATTTCATCCGAGTAACACGAGGATTTCATCACGAAGTGATTTCATCTGTCGAAGACAGATTTCATTCAATAACTGCGTTTATAAATGAAATCATCCTACGGATGATGAAATCGAATAAATTCGATGAAATCTAATCTGTGATTGGATAAAAAAACACCCCACAAAATTGTGAGGTGAAGTGAATCATTTATCTTCAGTTTTCTTTGATACAATGTAACGAGGTCTGCCTTTGACCTCTTCATAAATTCTGGCGATATAATAACCAATAATACCCAGCGCCATCATAATACTGCCACCGATTAAAAGTAACAGTAAAATTACGGTTGTAAAGCCCTCAGCAGACTGACCAAGTAAAAATCTTACAAGTGTTTGTATTGCCATACCAAACATAAACACCAAAAGCACACAACCAAGACCTGTAATAATCTGCAACGGTGCAGTTGTGAATGATGTTATATTTGAAACTGCATATTTAACAAGTTTTTTGAAACTCCATTTAGAAACACCATTTTGACGTTGTTGCACTTTAAACTCAACTTCTGTTGACTTAAAACCCGACCAAAATGAGAGCGCACGGAAAAATGTATTTCTTTCAGGGAGCGAGAGAAGTGCATCAATAACTTTTCTGTCAATAAGTTTAAAGTCAGATGTTGACTGCATATCAACGCCAACGAATTTACTGATAATCTTATAAAAGCTCTTTGCAAAAAGCTTATAGAAAAGACTTTCGCCACCACGGTCTGCTTTAATGCCCTCAACGACTTCGTAACCTTGCTCCCATAGTTTATACATTTCAACTGCTTTTTCAGGTGGAAACTGCAAATCGCAATCAAGAATTACTGCACAGTCACCCTTTGCTTCTTCAAGGCCTGCATAAATTGCTGCTTCTTTGCCAAAATTACGACTGAAACTTATTCCTTTTACGTTTTCGTATTTCTCGGCACAACTGCAAATCTTTTCATAAGTTTTGTCTTTTGAACCGTCATCAACAAAAATAAGTTCAGTTTCTATGTTATTTTCTTTGAACAATGCCGATAATACCTTTGCAGTATTTTCGATATTAAGTTCTTCATTATAAGATGGAATAATTACAGAAAGCACTGATTTTTCCTCCGTAATATTTAATATTATAAATATATCATTTAAGCATTACTTTGTCAAATAAAGTATTGAAAAATATATGATTTTATGGTAAAATTCAAATATAAAATTGGTGTTATTCTCATTAAAGGAGGTAGGTAAAATGACAAACTTTGATATTGCAATTATTATGGCAGGTGGAACTGCAATTAATCCAAATTCCAGTACACCACGCGTTATGGCGTCAGTTATGGGTAAACCTATGATTGGCAGGGTTACTGATGCTGCTGTTGCTGCAAAACTTCTTCACATTATTGCAATTGTGCCGGACAATGACACAACTATCAAAGAATATCTTATGAAAGAGCATCCGGGCAACTTCATTTCAGCAGTTGAGCAGGAAAAACCACTTGGTACTGCACACGCTGTTATGCAGGCTGAACGCTTTATTCGTTCTTGTGCAGAACACGGTGGAAATGTGCTTATTCTTAACGGTGACACTCCGTTTATGGATGCTAACACAATCTGCTCATCTTACGCTCACCACATAAACGCAGGTAATGACCTTACTGTTATTACTGCAATTCTTGACAAGCCTTTCGGTTACGGTAGAATTGTAAGAAACCCTGCACGTCAGTTTATGGGAATTATTGAGGAACAGGACGCAGACAGCGTTATTAAGCGTATAAACGAGATTTCTTCAGGCACATTCTGGATTAATGCAGAAAAATTACTCGCAGGTCTTAACAAGTTACAGCCAAGACAAAATGGTCATTATAATCTTGTTGACCTTGTTTCAATGTTTATTGAAGACGGACTTAAAACTGACACTTATTTTGCACCAAGTGCTGATATTATTCTTGGCGCTAACTCACGACTTCAGTTAATGGAGTTAAATCAGCACGGCAAAATGCAACAGATTGAATATCACCTTGCAAATGGCGTTGATATTCCATTTAGCGATGGTGTTATTATTGAACCTGGTGTTGAAATTGGTGCTGACACACAGATTTTACCTAACACAATTATTCAAGGTAATACAAAAATTGGTAAGGATTGCAGAATTGGTCCTAACTCAATTATTAGCGACAGTATTATTGAAGACGGTGCTAAGCTTAACAACGTGCAGTGTTATCAGTCAAGAGTACTGGCTGACGCTGATATTGGTCCGTTTGTGCATATAAGACCAAATTCTGTAATCGGCGAAAAAGTACACCTTGGCAACTTTGTTGAGGTTAAAAATTCAAATATTGATACAGGCACTAAAGTTTCTCACCTCACTTATGTTGGTGACTCTGATGTTGGTAAGAGAGTAAACTTTGGTTGTGGTACAGTTACTGTAAACTACACAGGCAAGGCAAAATATCGCACAGTAATCGGCGACGACGCATTTATTGGTTGCAACACAAACCTTGTAGCCCCTGTTAAAGTTGGGCAAGGCGCTTATACTGCTGCAGGTTCAACAATTACAGAAGATGTACCTGCTGACGCACTTGGTATTGCAAGAGCAAGACAGGTCAACAAAATTGACTGGAAACTTAAATAAATAAAAAGGAAACTAAAATATGTTCGACAGATTCAGAAAGAAAACTTATGTATCTGTAGGCACACCTGAATTTATCGTGGTGGGGCTTGGAAATCCTGACAGAAAGTACACCCTCACCCGACATAATTCGGGGTTTTTGTGCGTAGATATGCTAGCTGAAAAATTAAATTTCAGAGTTGATAAATTAAAGTTTAAATCTCTTATTGCAGACACAACAATTGGTGGTCATCGTTGTATTGTTATGAAACCACAGACTTATATGAACAACAGTGGCGAAGCAGTAAGAGAATGTGCGTCGTTTTATAAAATTCCACCTGAAAGAATTATTGTTATTAGTGATGACACATCTCTTGACATTGGAAAAATGCGAATCAAGAGAAAAGGCAGTGACGGTGGCCAAAAGGGTCTTCGCAGTATTATTTATCATATGAATAGCGACAATTTTCCAAGAGTTAAAATCGGTGTTGGTAAAAAGCCACACCCCGATTATGATATGGCTGATTGGGTGCTTTCTGAATTCAAAAAGGATGAGCAAAAAGTGCTTGAGCCTGTACTTGAAAATGCTTGCAAGGCGATTGAGCTTTTACTCGATAATCAAATTGATAAAGCAATGAATTTATATAACAGTTAATTACAGAGGTAATTAATTATGTCCGCATTTACAAAGGCAATTGAAAAATCGGCAGAATTTGAGGGTGTACTTAACAGTATAAATAAAGGTTTTCTTCCTCAAGGTGTTTTAGGATTAATACCTGTACAAAAATCGCACATCGTTTCTGCTTTAGTGGGGGATCTTGGAAAAAAGGCCCTTATTGTCGTGCCTGACGATGCTACTGCAGTAAAAACCTGTGAAGATTTGACTGCCCTTGGTGTTTCGGCACTCCACTACCCTGCTCGTAATCTTTCATTCTATTCAAACGATAGTCAAAGTTACGAATATGAGCAAAAACGCATTAAAGTATTACGCCGTATGCTTGACGGCAAGTGTGATGTTGTAGTGGCAAGTGCAGAAGCCGTTCTTTCATACACTATTCCACCTGAAACTTTAAGACAAAAATCTGTTCTTCTCAAAAAAGGTGAAGAAACAACACTTGAAAATATTCTTATTTCACTTAACTGTGCAGGTTACACTCGTGTTGACGCAGTTGAGGGCGTTGGTCAATTTTCTTGCCGTGGTGGTATTGTTGACTTTTTCTCACCTGACGATGATGAGCCTGTACGTATTGAATTATGGGGCGATACAGTTGATACAATGTGTCGTTTTGACGTGCAGAGCCAAAGACGCACTATGAATATTGATGAAATCTTAATTGCACCATCAAAAGAAATCATTATTGATGAGCCTAACTCTTTAATTGAAAAAATCGAGAAGTTAGCATCTTCAATCCGTGGCAAAAAAACAGATATAATCCGTGAAAAACTTTATGCAGATATTGACCGACTTCGCGACGGATTAAAAGTGGGCTCTGCTGAAAAATATATGCCACTTATTTATTCCCCTGCTACAATTTTTGATTATGCAAACAACTACTTATTATTTGCATTTGAGACAGGTGGAATTAAAGAAAAAATTGCATCTTCACAAAAACTTTTGCTTGAAGATATTAAAGTGTCAGTTGAAGATGGTGTGCTTTGCAAGGGGCTTGATAAATTCACCCTTACATTTAACGAATTAGTTGAAAAATATACCGATTTTGGTGCTACTTATATTGACAACTTTGCTCGTGGTAGTTTTGATACTCCTGTTAAATCACTTACCACATTCAATGGTGGTACTTTGCCTATATGGAACGGCAAACTTGATGTGCTTATAGAGGATATTGAACCAATACTTAAAAAGGATACTCGCATTGTTGTATTTGCAGGTACTGAAAAGAGTGCAAAAAACCTTAGTGAAACCTTAAATGACGAAAATATTGTTTCTGTATATTTTCCTTTAATCCCTGCAGATTTTCCTGAGGGTGCTGTATCTGTGCTTCCAGGCTCACTTTCTTCAGGATTTTCATACCCACGTGACAAGTTTTATGTATTCACATATTCAAAAGTATATCAGTCAAAATCTCGTCGCAGAAACTCAGGCTTTAAGGCAAAAGACACTATACATTCACTTGATGAATTGCGCAAAGGAGATTACATTGTTCACTCAATTCACGGTATAGGTATTTTTGACGGCATCACTCAACTTGAGGCGAACAAGATTATTAAAGATTACATTAAAATCAAGTACGCGAAAAGCGATGTGCTTTATGTACCTGTTACTCAACTTGATTTAGTTTCAAAATATATTGGTCCTCACGAGGACGACGGAAAAGCGTTAAAGCTTAACCGTCTTGGTGGTGCAGATTGGGAAAAATCAAAAAGTAAAGTTCGTTCTGCCGTTAAAGATATGGCAGACCAACTTATTAAGCTTTATTCAGAGCGTATGCACACAGAAGGTTTTGCCTTCTCCCCTGATATTGATATGCAAGCCGACTTTGAACGCAAATTCGAGTTTGAAGAAACCGGCGACCAGTTGCGCAGTATTGACGAAATCAAAAACGATATGGAAAAGCCATACCCAATGGACCGTCTTCTTTGTGGTGACGTTGGTTTTGGTAAAACTGAAGTGGCTCTGCGCGCCGTATTCAAGTGTATTGCAGACGGAAAACAGTGTGCAATACTTGTGCCTACAACTATTCTTGCACTTCAGCATTACCAAACACTTATGAAGCGATTTGACGGATTCCCTGTTGAAATCGAAATGCTTTCACGCTTCCGTACACCAACGCAACGCACAAAAATCATAAAGAGCGTAAATTCAGGTTTTATTGATATTATTGTGGGTACTCACTCACTTATTGCGAAAAATGTAAAATTCAAAGATTTAGGTCTTTTGATTGTTGACGAAGAACAGCGCTTTGGCGTTGCTCAAAAAGAGAAAATCAAAGAAAAGTTCCCTGGTGTTGATGTGCTTACACTTTCGGCTACACCAATTCCACGAACACTTAATATGGCTATGTCCGGCATTCGCGATATGTCGGTTATTGAAGAAGCACCATCTGACCGTTTTCCTGTGCAAACTTATGTAATTGAGCATAATCTACCACTACTTTGTGAGGCTATGGAAAAAGAGCTTCGTCGTGGTGGTCAGGTGTATTTCTTGCACAACAGAGTTGAAACCATTGACGGTGTTGCACTTTCAATTAAAGAGTTTTTACCAGATGCACGAATTGCAACTGCTCACGGTAAAATGAACGAAGAACAATTAAGTGATATTTGGCGTGACCTTATGAATGGTGAAATTGACATTCTTGTATGCACCACCATTATTGAAACAGGTGTTGATGTGCCTAATGCTAATACTCTTATTATTGAAGATGCTGACAAACTTGGGCTTGCTCAACTTCATCAATTGCGTGGTCGAGTTGGCAGAAGTGCAAGAAGGGCAAGTGCATATCTCACATACAAAAGAGACCGTGAATTAAGCGAGGTTGCATACAAACGATTACAGGCAATTCGTGAATACACCGAGTTTGGTTCAGGGTTTAAAATTGCTATGCGCGACCTTGAAATCCGTGGCGCAGGTAATCTTTTAGGTGCACAACAGCACGGTCATCTGGCTGCCGTGGGCTACGATATGTATATGAAGCTTTTAGGTGAAGCCATCAGTAATGAAAAAGGCGAAACACCTAAAAATACAAAAGAGTGTCTTATTGATTTACAGATTAACGCTCATATTCCTGACAAATACATTACGGCGTTATCACAACGACTTATGGTTTATCGTAGAATTGCAGATATACGCACGTTTCAGGATGCAGAGGATGTACGAGATGAACTGCGTGACCGTTTTGGTGATATTCCACCATCTGTTGAAGGTCTTATTGAGGTTTCCCTTTGCAGAAACAAGGCGTCATCAATGGGCTTTTATGAAATAGGTCAGCGAGGTGACACAATTGCTCTTTATTGCGACGAAATTGATGCCTCATTAGTGCTTGATATTTCATCAGTTATGAGAAAACGCGTAAATGTTACATCATCAGGCAAAAAGAGTATAAATGTAAAAAAACTACCAGAACAAACTTCTCTTGACACACTTAAAGAGATTTTTGAAACAGTGGAGGCTTGTAGAAAATGATAGGTACAATAGTTAATACTGCCACAATCCTTACAGGTAGTATAATTGGCAGTTTGCTGAAAAAGGGAATAAACGAAAAATACACAAAGTGTCTTATGAATGCTATGGGACTTGCAGCAGCAGGTATTGGTATAAACTCGGTTGTGCAGAATATGCCAAACAGTAAATACCCTGTGCTTTTCATTGTCAGTCTTGCTCTTGGCTCACTTTTCGGTAATATGATTGATTTGGACAAGCGTTTCAATGCACTTACAGAGAAAAAGGGTAAAAGTGAGTTAGGTAAAGGACTTTCTACTGCTATTCTTCTTTTCTGTATTGGTAGTCTTTCGATTTTAGGTCCTATAAACTCTGCTTTATATGATGACCATACATATCTTTTTACAAATGCAACTCTTGATTTTGTAACAAGCATGGTACTTGCATCTACTTACGGTATTGGTATTGCAATTGCAGCTCCTGTACTTTTCTGTTGGCAAGGCTCAATTTATCTTCTTGCAACAGTTTTAGGGGAATTTATGAGCCCTGAGCTTATGTGTGAAATAAGCGTTGTTGGTGGATTTTTAATTGCGTCATCAGGACTCTCTATTCTTGAAATCAAGAATCTTAAAACACTTAATATGTTACCAGCTCTTATAATACCGCCTGTCTGGTTTGTAATTTTGTGGGTTGTATCGCTCATTAAGTGATTGGAAAGGAAACAAATTATGGTTTGGGTTGGAGCAATTGTTGTAGGTATTCTTATCAGTGTTATTGATATGTTTCTTTTATCAAATGAAAAGAATATCAAAAGATGGATTATTGTCATTCTGCGTGACAGTTTGATTTCTATACTTTCTGCTATGGCACTTGCAGATACACTTCTTGGTGTGAAAAATATTTTTGCAATATCTTCACAACGAATTTCTTACAGTTGGAAATTTTTAGGTATTATTCTTGCAATCGGTATTATATTCCTTATAGTTTCAGGCTTTATAAAACGTGTATTCGTATTTGAATTTAACCCTAAAAAGCAAAAAAGAGGTACACTTATTCTTAAAATTGTTTCCTCTATTCTTTTTGCACTTGGTGTAGCAGCATATACAGGTACAATTTGGGGTAAAGAGGCGTTTGGCGAACTTTCCCCTGACCAGATTATTATCAATCTTAACTCCCCTATTGAGGGAACTGACGTTGGTGTTTACATTTCACTTTTTTCCGGTCCTGTGCTTAAAACTATTTTATTTACTGTAATATATTGCACTTTTGTTTTTCCACAATGCAAACTTGTTTACAATAAAGGTGAAAAGCACGTGGCGTTTCTTCCTGAAATTGCTATAAAAATTATTTCTGTTGCAGTTGCTGTTGTAATGCTCATTGGTGGTTGTGCTTTTGGTATTGAAAGATTCCAGCTTACAACTCTTTTTGATTCATATCTTAATAACTCATCATACATTGAAGATAATTTTGCAGACCCTGAAACAACAAAATTAACATTCCCTAAAGAAAAACGAAATCTTATTTTTATCTACCTTGAGTCAATTGAAAACACATTCTTCTCAAAAGAACTTGGGGGATATTTTGAAGAAAACTATATGCCAGACTTAGCCCAACTTTCAAAAGAGGGCATAAGTTTTTCACATAAGAAAAGTGGCTTTGGCGGACCACATAGCACATTTGGTTCAGGTTGGTCAGTTGCTGCTATGGTTAATATGAACACCGGTCTTCCTATGAAAGTGCCTGTTGACGGAAACTCTTACGGTGCACCTAATAATTTCTTACCAGGTGCTACAACATTAGGCGACATCCTTCATAAACAAGGTTATGAGCAATCTGTAATGTTTGGCGCTGACGCAGCTTTTGGTGGACTTAATTTCTTCTTTGAGTCTCACGGAAACTTCAATATTCTTGACCATAAAGGAGTTATTGAACAAGGTTGGTTACCTGAACATTATAACGTTTGGTGGGGTTATGAAGATGACAAACTTTATGAGTTTGCAAAAACAGAGCTTTCTCGACTTGCTTCTTTAAACAAACCGTTTAATTTTGTTATGGAGACTGCTGACACACACGCCCCTGACGGATATTTAAGCCCTAATGCCGAAAAGAAATACAGCTCACAATATGCAAACTGCATTTATTATAGTCAGGCTGAAGCAGTTAAGTTTGTTCGTTGGATTCAACAACAAGATTTCTATGAAAACACCACTATTGTTATCATTGGTGACCATTTGAGCATGGCAGATTCATTTGTTGGGGAGATTACAAACTACAAGCGCACAACATATAATCTGTTCTTAAATCTTCCTGAAAATCTTGAAAGTATCCCAGCAGAACACACATTTAACAGAAAATGGGCTTCATTTGATATGTTCCCCACAACACTTGCAAGTATCGGTGTTGAAATAGAGGGTAATCGTCTTGGTATAGGTACAAATATGTTCTCTGACCAAGAAACAATTATTGAAAGAGATGGATTTTCAAAAGTTAACGAAGAATTGAAACAACGCAGTACTTTCTATAATAATAACATTCTTGTTGACTGGGAAACTGTCGGTAAACAATAACATTGCAAAACGAAAAAATATGTTGGAGGATTGATTTATGAGTAAAAAAGCGAACAGAAAAAAGGCATTAAAAACAACAGGTATTATTTTAGGCGTTATTGTATTACTTGTTTGTATAAATATGCTTGCAAACACTATTGTAAATAACAACAACCTTGAATTTGCAAAGTCTTTTGACGCTGTTAAAAATGAAAATGTAGTTATTCCTGAAAGAGATGGTAATGGCAACTGGACTTTTACAACTGACCGTGAATTAAAAGTTCTTCATCTTACTGACATTCATATCGGCGGTGGTTGGCTTTCAGGAAAAACTGATGCTCTTACTATCAATGCAGTTGCGTCTATGGTTACTGCAGAAAAACCTGACCTTGTTGTGATTACCGGTGATATCGCCTACCCTGTGCCTTATGAATCTATGGCACTTAACAACTTACCTCCTCACACAATTTTTGCAAATCTTATGGAGACACTTGGCGTATATTGGATTCCTACTTTTGGTAATCACGATACAGAGTTTTACAGTTTCTATTCAAGAGAAGAGATTTCAGATTTTTATAGTAGTGAAGATTTCAAATACTGTTTATATCAAGAGGGTGACGAAAACATTGATGGTTACGGAAACTCTGTTATAAACATTAAAAATAGTGACGGTATTATTACTCAGTCTTTATTTACTATTGACTCTCACGCTTATACCGGCACAGGTCTTATTGATATTATTAAAATGGATTACGACCATATTCACGATAATCAGATTGCATGGTACAAGACAAATATGGAAAACATAAGCAAACACAATGCTTCTGTTATTGAAAATATGGAAAACAAAGATGAATTGTTAGAAAAATACGGCAAGGCAAACTCATTGCTTTTCTTCCATATTCCAATTGAAGAATACAAAGATGCTTGGCGCGAATACTCTGAAAATGGTTTTAATAATACAGAAAATGTTGATCTTATTTATGGTGTAGCCAGCGAAACAGGTCGTGTAGTTTTTAATAGTAATACACCTACAAACTTATTTGAAACAATGCAAGAGCTCGGTGGTAATCACGGTATGTTCTGTGGTCACGACCACGTAAACAATCTTTCTATGGATTACAAGGGCATTCGCCTTACTTATGGTATGAGTATTGACTATATTGCATATGCAGATATTGACACTCTTGGCTCACAGCGTGGTTGCACAGTAATTACAGTAAATCCTGACGGTACATTCGATTGCGTAGCTGAAAACTATTATCAGGACAAATATGCAACTGATATGCGTGAAGAAGTTACAATGCAAGAGTTAATCCCTGCAAAAATTGAAGAATAAAATTAAAGTAAAAACCTCTCTTTTTTGAGAGGTTTTTACTTTACAAAGCATATTTTATGTGCTACAATTTTTGTGGAAATTTTAATAAATATGGGGTGAAATAAATGAACCTTAAAGAACAAAGACAATGGGTTTTAAATGAACTTTCAAGCGTTGCTGATTTCTGGCTTAAAAACGGTATGGATAAAGTACACGGCGGCGTTTACACTTGTCTTGACAAGGATGGAAAAGTTTTCTCAACTGACAAAAGCGTTTGGATGCAAGGCAGATGTGGTTGGACTTTTGCTTATCTTTGTCATGTTTACGGCGTAAAACAAGAATGGCTTGACGCAAGTAAAAGTTGTATTGACTTTCTTGAGAACTACTGTGTAAACAAAAATGCTGACGGCAGACTTTACTTTACAGTTACAGAAGACGGTAAGCCACTTCGCCAGAGAAGATATTGCTATTCAGAGGCATTCTACTGTATTGCAAACGCTGAATATTACGGTATTACAGGCGAAAAAGAGCATCTTGAAAGAGCAAGAAGAGCATACGATATGTATTGGAATCTTAACCACGGAATGCCTGACCCAACAGGTTTAGGTCCTAAGACAGAGCCTGAAACTCGCACAGGTCGTGCCCTTGGTATTCCAATGATTATTCTTAACGTTACATCAGTTATGCTTCGTGTTGACCCTGAAAATGCCGAACTTTATAACAAGCGTGCAGATGAATGTGTTCAAGACATTTTTAAGTATCACGTTAAAAAAGATTTAGGTTGCACACTTGAAAGCGTTTCTCTTGACGGTACACCTCGCCTTAACATTACAGAAGGCAGAGTTGTAAACCCAGGCCACGATATTGAGTGTAGCTGGTTCCTTATGGAAAGAGCAAACGAGACAGGCGACAAGGAACTTCACGCAAAAGCAATTGAAATTTTTGATATGGCATTCCACAAAGGTTGGGATAAAGAGTTCGGTGGTATTCTTTACTTCTTTGACTGTCTTGGCAATCCGCCTGAGGCGTATGAGCACGATATGAAACTCTGGTGGCCACATAACGAGGCACTTATTGCATCTTTGATGATTTACAGAGATACAAAAGATGAGAAATATCTTAATATTTTCAATCAATTGTTCGACTATACAAAAGACCATTTCGCAAACGCTCCTTGTGGCGAGTGGTACGGTTATCTTCGTCGCGACGGTAACCCTACACTCCCTGCTTGTATTGGTTCAACATTCAAAGGACCATTCCACGTGCCGAGATGTCTTATTATGCTTGACCAAATGATGAAAGAGATTGAGGAAAGAGGTTAATTAAAATGAAACTTGAAAAATATAAGGGAGTTATTCCTGCTTTTTATGCTTGTTATGATGAAAATGGTGAAATTTCAGTTGATGGTGTAAAATCATTAGTAGAATTCCTTATCGAAAAAGGTGTTGACGGACTTTATGTTGGTGGTTCATCAGGCGAATGTATCTACCACAGCGTTGAGGACCGTAAAAAGACACTTGAAGCAGTTATGGAAGCAAACAAGGGCAGAATTACAATTATTGCTCATGTTGCTTGTAACAACACAAAAGATAGTTGTGAGCTTGCTCGCCACGCTGAATCACTCGGTGTTGACGCTATTGCAACAATCCCACCAATTTATTTCCGTCTTCCTGAAAAAGCAATTGCAAAATATTGGAATGACATTTCTGCAGCTGCACCAAACACAGATTATGTGATTTACAACATACCTCAACTTGCAGGTGTTGCACTTACATTGCCATTATTTGATGAAATGCTTAAAAATCCAAAAGTTATTGGTGTTAAGAACTCATCAATGCCAATTCAGGATATTCAGATGTTTAAGCGTCAAGCAAAGCTTAATAACCGTGAAGTTGTTATTTTCAACGGTCCTGACGAACAGTTTGTTGGTGGTCGTATGATTGGTGCCGAAGGTGGCATTGGTGGTACATACGGCGTTATGCCTGAGCTTTTTGTTACTCTTAACAATATGATTAAAAATAATGATGTTGCTAATGCTGAAGAATTGCAAGACGACATTAACGAAGTTATTTACACAATGTGCAGTACAAAAGGTAATATGTATGCAACTGCAAAGGCAGCTCTTAAAAAGAGAGCAGGTCTCCAGCTTGGTGGCGTTAGAGAGCCACTTCTTAACTTACAAGACGGCGACGAGGTAATCGTTGACAAGGTTGTAGAACTTGTTGAAACTGCTGTCAAGAAATGGGTTAAATAAAGGTAAATAAAAAATTAAGGAACTTCCAATTGGAAGTTCCTTTTTTATTGTCTTTAAATTTGAGTTTGTCACACAAAAAAAACGAGGGTTAAATCAAACCCTCGCTTTGCGCGTTTTAACTATTCATTTTCTTTTCTTGCTGATTTATGACTATTTATTCTTACAAGGAGAATGACTATACCTGTTATAGTCACCAGCACTGTCAAAACAATCGGTACTGCATATTCTACCATTGGGTGCATATACGGTGAAACAATGTCTGTTTCAGGCAACTTATATAATTTTGCTCCATCATTATTACCGTAAGGTATTCTTACAACACTTATTGAATAACCACCCATATCATAAGAGATTGCATTGTCTTTAACCTCTAATGCTATTTCAGTTGGTGCAACATGAAGTTCCTCGTCAAAATCGTTATATGCAGATTTAAATTTCTCTGTCATATACTGAACTGACGGATTATTCACATTTTTAAATCCATCAAGTTGAATGTCAAAATTATATGTTTTACTTGTTGTATTTACAAGTTTTACATAAATCACTTTATTCTGAATATCAACTGTTGAGGACTGGTAAATACCCTCATTTTCCATATTAAAATCAGTTGAAATGTAATTTGTACCCATATTATTTGCAAATATCATTTGTGAATAATAATCGGCAGTTAAAAGTAAATCCTGTGAGTCAAACCAAATGAGTGAAGTTTTCTCACTATGTCCGTTACGCTTTGCCAATGACCATTTATAAGATGCCATCTGCACAATATCTGCATTCTTTTCAAGGCCTAATAAAAACGCACTGTTTTCAAGAGCTGACCAGATATTATTAGTTGTGATGAATGTGCCTATTCCGTCAGCGTTGGACACAAAAGAATCAACCGTCACCTGTGCCCCACTACGCTCATAATCGTCGTACTTATGAATATTTCGGTAAAGGTCTACTTTGCCTTTGCCGTAAAATTCATTTACAACAACATTTTTATAAGTGGTATTTACAGATGCGTCATCTGAATTTGTAATGATTTTTATATCAGGATATTTTTCACTAACTGCATTATATACAGTATCAAAACGAGACCAATAACCCTCATCAATCACTTCATCTTCAAGTGCTATATATTTAAGTGAGAAAGGTTTCTTGTGACCGTCAGCAACGCGTTTTGCACCCCAAAGGGTAGTTTCATCACCTGTTGCGTACTCAATAAAATCAAGAACATTTTGCACATATTCTTCTATTTCAGGAACTTGGGTTTCAGGGTCTTCCGTTGCGTTTTCTCCATCAACGATTGTTGTTTCTTCGTCTATAAGTCTTGGGGCATCGTTTTCTTCTGCCTTTTCAGCATCTTTAATGTTTATAACAGGAACAGGTGTTGCACCAATATTTTCGCAAAGCACAAGATATTCAAAAAATCCCATTGAATTAGGAATAACATAAAATCTGCCTTTTTCACTATATGTTGTGCTGATTTGTTTTCTTGTTTCAAGAGCACCTGTTGAATCTTTCCAACCATATTCGTTGCCCTCATCATCAACAAAAGTATTTTCATTGAACTTTATAAATGATGGTGAAAGTTCTTCAAGCGCATCATAAAGGTCAGGTCTTAAGCTTATATATTTACCGTTACCATAACTGTTTTTTGGCACAAGGGATACAAAATCCATATAAAAAGTGCCGTTACCGTTAAATTTAATAAGCAACGAGCCGTCTGCTGTAACTTCAGAATTGATTTCAAGACTTACTTTAGTCCAATCTGTGCAATTGTCAATATTGAACTCGTATTCTTCAGTATTACCCTTTGCGTTCAGCAAAACACTCATTGTTCCAACATAATCAATATTCTTGAAGAATGCAGAGAACAAATAAGTTTCGCCTTCTTTATACCCCATATCGGCAGTCCATATTTTACGGCTACTGAACTGGGCACTTTTGTTGTTGAAAATCTCAGAATAGCCGATATTTTCAGCAGTACCACTACCCTTTACTGAAATCTGAAGATAATTTTCGTTGTTGTCATTCATTTTTTCTTCAGTTGCTACTGCATAGCCTACATCTTTAAGATTCCAACCTGCTGTATGGTTATCAGAGTACTCAAAAGAGTTGTTATTTATAAGTTCTGAAACGAGTCCACCATTAAGTGCATAACCTGAATTATCAAAATACACGCCATAAAGATTATCACTTAACTTATATGAAATATTATCAGCCGAAACATTGAGTGTAGGGTTTATTTTTTCAGAAACACTACTGCCTGTAAATGAAAAAACAACAGTCATTATTAAAATAAGTGTCATAATAAGTGATACAATTTTTTTCATCTGGCTGACTCCTTTTCAAAATAATAATTACATACACACATATTTTAACAATAATATGGTAATCTGTCGAGTATTTTTTGCAAAATTTTACACGCATTTATTGATTTTTTCTTTATTAAAATATATAATTTTTTATATATAAACATTTAAGGGGATTTTTATGCAGAAGAAAAAGGTTTATACAATTTCAAATGCCCACCTTGATACTATATGGAGTTGGGACTTTGAAACAACTGTCGGCAAATACATTTATAACACTCTTAACGAGAATTTTCAGCGTTTTGAAAAATACCCTGAATACAAATTCAACTTTGAGGGTTCATACCGTTATGAGTTAATGAAAGAATACTACCCTGAAATGTGGGAAAAGATGAAATCTTATATTGCAGAGGGCAAATGGAATGTATGTGGTAGCGCCTTTGAAAATGGTGACGTTAATGTGCCATCTCCTGAAGCACTTTTCAGAAACATTCTTTTAGGTAACGAGTATTTTGACAAGAATTTTGGCAAACGCTCTTGTGATATTTTCTTACCTGACTGCTTTGGTTTCGGATATGCCCTACCATCAATTATGCACCACGCAAATCTTAAAGGATTTACAACTCAAAAGCTCACTTGGGGGTCTGCATACGGCGTACCATTTGACATTGGTAAATGGTATGGTGTTGACGGCAACTATGTTTATGCAAATACAAATCCTGGTTCGTATGATAAAACTCTCACAAAAGTCAGAAAAAATGAAAATGTAGTAAAAAAACTCAATGAAAATGACCAGTATTCACTTGATATGACTGCGATTTTCCACGGTGTTGGCGACCGTGGTGGCGCTCCAAAAGAGCCGTCTGTTAAAACTGTTTGCGACGAAATCAAGTTAAATGGTCAGAGCGATATAGAAGTATTATCTGCATCCGCTGACAAAATATTCCATGATATTGATGCTTTACCTGAAGAAATAAAGCAAAAACTCCCCGTATGGAACAACGAACTTGTTATGACAAATCACGCAGTTGGTGGTTACACTTCTCGTGCTATCGGTAAGCGTTGGAACAGACGAAACGAAGAAATTGCAGATATGGCAGAACGCACTTGTGTTACTGCAAACGCAATAGGTGGTTATGAATATCCACAAGAAGCACTCACTCGTGCTTGGAAGCGTGTTATAGCACACCAATTCCACGACGATTTACCGGGAACATCAGTTCAACGCGCATACAGAAGAAGTTGGAATGACTATGCAATGTCCCTTAACCAGTTCACAAATGAATACGAAGGTGCTGTAAAAAGAGTTTGTTCACTTCTTGACACATCTTTTGCAAAAGGCGTTGCAGTTGTAGTAAACAACCCTATGGAATATGAACGCACAAGCGTTGTTACTGTTAAAATTCCTGCAAAAAACTGTGGTAAAAATGTTACAGTATATGATGCAGAGGGCAAGGAATACCCTGCGCAGATTTCTGATGTTCAGTTTGGTGTTGCAACAATTCTTATGTGTGTTACAGTGCCACCTATGGGCTACAAAGTTTTTGATTTAAGAATGAAAAAATGTGCTGTTAAGTCAAAACTTTCTGCTTCAATCAATGCTCTTGAAAATGAAAAATACATAGTAAAATTTAATGGTAACGGCGATATTTCTTCAATTCTTGACAAAGAGTTGAAAGTTGAACTTCTGAAAAATCCTATTACAACAGGTATTTTTGACTACAACGGCAGTAGTTCTTGGCCTGCTTGGGAATTGAATTTTGACGAATTAAACCGTGAGCCACAGAATATTGCAAAAATCAAGACTATTAAAGTAGTTGAAAATGGTCCTTGCAGAGTAGCAGTAGAAATTGTAAAAACTCACAAAGATAGTATATTTACATCTGTTGTAGCCTTGAGCAAGGGTGGAAATGTTGTTGAGGTTTATACTGAAACTGAATGGCGCAGTAAGCGTCACCTTGCAAAAGAGATTTTTCAACTTACAGCAAGTAATCCTGTTGCTACTTATGATTTGGGACTTGGCGCAATAAAACGTGGCAATATGAATGACAAACTTTTTGAAGTGCCTGCGCAAAAATGGGCAGATATTACTGACAGTAGCAAAGAGTTTGGTGTTTCAGTTATCAGCGAATGCAAATACGGATGGGATAAATTTGATGACAGCACACTTCGTCTGACATTAATGCACACACCACTTAAAAATTATCGCGTTGACAGTATGCAGTCAATGATGGAATTAGGTCTTAACCGTTATTCTTATGGTATCTATTCACATAAAGGCACAGTTTCACACAATACACAAACAGAGGCTCGTAACTTTGTAATGCCAATGGCAACATTTATTTGTTCAATTCACGAAGGCGTACTTGGTAGTGAATACTCATTCGGCAGCCTTTCAGGTAATGCAATACTTCGTGCAATCAAAAAGGCAGAAAACAGTGATGAAATTGTTATTCGAGTGGGCGAAAGTGAGAAAAAAGAGCAAAAAGGCGTTACTCTTTCACTAAATTGCGAAATTCTTTCTGCTCGTGAGATTTATGCGTCAGAAGAGCATATTGACGATATTCCACTTGTTGATGGCAAACTTGTATTTGACTTAAAGCCTTATGAAATCAAGTCATTTGCACTTAAAGTCAAGAAATCAGATGCAAACTCAACAAGCGAAAAAGTTGAAATCGTAAACAACATCATGGCATTCTCAACTAATGCTAAACCTATGGGCACATTACCTATAATTAACAAGACAATTCCACAGGAAATCACACCTGAAAAAATCATTTCAAATGGTATTCCATTTGAGATTTCAGGCAAGGCAATGCTTTGCGGTGGTCAGACATTGTTACTTCCTAACGGCACAAAGAAAGTACATCTTCTTATGGCATCTCTTAATGGCGACAAGTTCGTTAAATTAGGCGACCGCGCATACAAGGTAAATGACATTCGCGAATATTATGCAGGTTGGGATTTATACGATTTCAAAGAGGTTGCATTCACAAAAGACGGCAAATTGGGTTATGAGTTTACTCACTCTCATAATACAAATGGTGATGCACAATGTGAGCAGTTATTCTTCTGGAATGTAGAAGTTGACGTAACAAACAACAAACTTGCACTGCCCGTTGACAAAGATATTATTATAATTTCAGCAACTGCAGATTGTGAAAACACAGAATGTGCTCTCGCATGCGACCTTTATGATAAAATCAGTGGTCGAAAATTCGATTACAAAGAAAATCTTAAAGAAAAAATCACATATCTTAACTGCAAAAACTCATATTTACTTAACGACAAGGGTGGCGCACTCCGTCACAGAAACAAGGGAAGGAGAAAATAAACTATGGCTGAAAATAAAAGCGATATCCGTTATGTTGGCGTGAAAGAAACCCTTATGTATGGTATTTCAAATGCAGGTCAATGCTTTGGTTACAACATTATTGCAGGTAGTTATCTTTCATTATTCTTCGTAAAGATTTTTGGTGTGCCGGCTGAAATAGTTGGTACTATGATGCTTATTTTAGGTCTTTGGGACACAATAAACGACCCACTTATGGGCTCAATTATTGACAGAACAAGAACTCGTTATGGCAAACTGCGTCCATATCTTTTCATTGTTCCAATTCCTTTAGGGCTTGCTACAATTATGCTTTTTGCAGGTCCTGAAATCCTTGGTGAAAAAGCAGAGCTCACATCAAAAGTGATTTATATGTTTATGACTTACTTTTTATGGGAACTTTTCTACACCTTAGGCGACGTGCCATTCTGGGGTATGAGCGCAGCAATCAGCCCTTCTCCATCTGACCGTACAAGGGTAATTTCTTCGGCTCGTTTTGTTTCAGGTCTCCTTGGTGGTATTTCTACACCAATTCTTACAGTACTTATGGACTTAAGTAATAACGGCACAATCCCACTTTCGCTCTCGCAAGTATTTTTACTTATGGCTATAATTGCCGGCACATTTGGTATGGGGCTATTTTCACTTGCAGGCTTCTGCACAAAAGAGCGAGTTGTTCAGACTATTAAAGAGCCTAGTATTCTTGACGGATTCAAGGCACTTATCAGAAACAAGCCGTTACTTTTAATTGTTATTGGTAATGTTCTTGCAGCAGTAAGTGGTATTGGTGGTTTCTTCCAGGCATACTACTATTCAGAAGTTGTGCAAATGAACTCACTTACAATTATCATTTCTCTTCCTGGTACAATTTTAGGATTTATTACATATCTTCTTATTCCAAAGGTTAAGCAGAAATTTGATAATCGTCAGATTATCTTCCTTAACGGATTTGTTCGCCTTGTTGTTGGCATTATCGTATTCCTTGTTGGTGTTAAATGCTTTACAAATCTTTGGGTTGTTGTACCACTTTTGATGATTCAAAACTTCCTTTTCAGTTTCTTCAACACAATTAATATGGTTATTCCAACTGAAATGATTGGTGACACAATTGACTATATGGAATGGAAAACCGGTGAGAGAAATGAAGGCGTTTCATTCTCAGTTCTTACATTCGTTGGTAAGCTTACCGGCTCAATTTCAGGTACTATCGGCAACTGGTTGTTACCTGTAATTGGTCTTACTTTTATACCAATCAGTGCAACCGAAACAATGACAGTTAAAGCATACGACTATACAGATACCCTTATCTGGGGTATGTTTACACTTGCTCCTGCTATTTTAGGTCTTCTTCCACTTATTCCGTACATCTGGTATGACCTTACAGGCGATAAACTAAAAAAAGTCCGTGAAGATATGGCAGAGCGTCGCGCTGTAATTTCAGCACAAGTTTCAGGAGGTACAGAAAATGAGTAATTGTCCTAAATGTAATGAAAAACTTTCGCCTTTCTATATGAAGCAAAACTGCCCTAAATGTGGTACTAACCTTGTTTATTATGACCTTGACAACAGATTACAGGCAGACCACGAAAAAGCAATGAAAGAGCAAGAAGCAGTTGACAGAGTGCTTAACAACATTAAAACCTCTGCTTTTGGCGGTAAAGAGCAAATTACAAGATTTGTGCTTATGTTCTCTCCACTTTTGTGGATGTGTTTGCCAATGTATTCACAGCTTAATACTGAAACATTTGAAATTACTAACATTTCATTGATTACACTTATCAAGTCAATTATTGTCACAGTCGGTAATGGTGATAACGGTGCTATGACTTTTGATGTATGGCTGTCAGACAAGGCATATTTTTGCATACTTCTTTTGATTGCTTGTATTATAGTATTCTCTTTGGCAGATATTATATCTTCGCTGTTTTCAATAGGTAAAAACGCATTAAAGCGTAATATGATTTTCCACATAATAAACTTTGTTATATTCTCTGTTATGTCAATTCTACCAATTGTAGGTGAAAATGGAATCAGCTCGTCAATTGGTGTAATTATGATTTTAATAACATATTTATCAGTTGGTTCTTGTCATAAAATAATTGATAAAAAACTTAACAAATAATCTATTGCAAAATTTGTAATTTGTGGTAAAATGAAATTTCAAAATATGTAACGAGGTGTGGAAAATGATTATTCATATTTTTAACAACGCTGAAGAAATCGGCAAAGCAGTTGCCAATTTAATTGTTGAACAAGTTAATGAAAAACCTGATTCAGTTTTGGGTTTTGCAACAGGTGCTTCTCCTGTACCTACATACAAAAGTCTTATTAAAGCATACAACAAAGGCAAGGTAAGTTTTAAGGATATTACTACTTTCAACCTTGACGAATACTGCGATTTACCAAAAGATGATAAAAACAGTTATTATACATTTATGCACGAAAATCTTTTCAATCATATTGACGTTAAAGAAGAAAATGTTAATTTCTTAAATGGCAATGCAGAAGATACTGATGCAGAATGTATGCGTTATGACGATTTGCTTACAGAAAATAAAATTGACATTCAACTTTTAGGTGTTGGCAGAAATGGTCATATCGGATTTAACGAGCCATCAAACAAATTCACAAAAGGTTCATTCAAGGTTCGTCTTTCACAAAGCACTATTGACGCTAACTCTGTTTATTTTGATGAAGACACAATGCCACATTATGCACTCACAATGGGTACTGTTTCAATTATGAAATCAAAACAGATTATTCTTATTGCAACAGGTCGCTCAAAGTCTGACGCTATTGACGGTCTTGTAAACGGCGACATTACTCCATCTTGCCCAGCTTCAGTTTTACAACTTCATCCTAACGTGCATATATTCCTTGACAAAGCAGCCGCTGCAAGACTTTAATTAAATCAAAAAAGTAAGACCGAGTAGTTAACCCTCTCGGTCTTTTTTTATTTTGTTAGTCTGTTTGTTGTGAAATTTCGCACACCTAAATCGTATAACTCTTTATAGATTTTTGGATTATCAACTGTCCAAGATGCAAGTTTAATATTTTCATTTTGTGCTTTTTTAAGCATTTCTGCATCATATTTTTTGCAGTTAAATGCGATTGCATAATCATTAACAACTGCTAAACGGATTACCTTTTCATCAATTTCGTGAGTTAGATACCACAACTCAATGTTTTTGTCCATATTGCGAATTTTCTCTAAAATTGCAGTATCAAAAGAAATGATAATTGCAGATTCTCGCATACCCTCATATTTATCTAGAGCAGTTAAAATCTTGTCAAGACACTCATAATTACCCTCTTTAACCTCAATTTGTGGAATAATTTTATATTCACTACAAATTGCAAGATATTCCTCTAGTGTTATAAGCTTTTGGTCTGGATATTTCTCTGCACAATGACCACCATCAACAAAGTATTTTGAGATTTCTTCGTAAGTCATATCCCAGATTTTGCCTTCACCAGTTGTCATGCTTTTAATATCAAGATTATGATTTACTACCCATATATTATCTTTTGACAACTGAATGTCGCACTCTGCTGCAAAAAATCCGTTTTTGCCTGCCTCAATAAATGCTGCTGCAGAGTTTTCAGGGGCTACTGCAGAAAATCCACGGTGGGCAACCAAATTCACATTTTCTGTGGGCAAGTCATCGTTACTTAACGATAACACCTTTGGTGGTTGCTTTGATGAATAAGCAATCACACCTACCACGCCAATAACAGCAACAAGAAGCACTGAAATTAGTGAAATAATTATTTTCTTTTTGTTCATAAGGAATCTCCTCCTTATAATAATTTGAAATTGAGTTTTTTCGCAAGACAATGTAACTAAGGTAAAGTTGTATCAAGAATACCTTAAGTTGAGAGCAAAGAAATACAAGGTTAAAAGAATCGATTTTATCTTGTTTCAATACCAATTGTTATGATTTCAAATGGTTTGTACTCTACTGTGTCGGATTCGTCAATTACATCTTCAAGGAAGTTAAGAAGTTTTACTTTCCCACCAAGCTTGATTTTACCACGTTTTCCGTTTTGCTCGGACAAACGAATAACAATCATATTGCCTTTTTCACTCATCTTCATTGTCTGCATATAAAGTTCACCGAATGAGTTTTCGCAAGTTAAGTCTGCTTTGCCGAGTGGAATGTTATATTCATAAGCAATATTATTGATTTCTGCCTTCACAAAATCTTCAGTGTGAGGATATATCATATATGAAAATTCGTGGTGACCAATGTCGCTTGTAACATCAGGACGGATTGTAGCACGAAGAAGACTTAAACTCATTGAGTTTTCTAAAAGTCCTACACCGTATTTTGAATCGTTAATAAGTGCAATACCACCGTCAGTTTCGCTCATATCAACCCACTTGTGATGGCAAACCTCAAAACGAGCCTGTTGCCAAGTAGTGTTACGATGAGTGTCACGCTCAATGAAACCTGCACTTGTGTCACAAACTGCTTTGCGTGTGAGCACATTACAATCAAACTGTGCTTTTGCAAGTACATGCTTTTCGTTCCAGTCAACAACATTTTCAACTTCAATGCCACGTGACTGACGGAATACTCTTATAATACGTTTCCAAGTGCTCTTTTCTGTACCGAGAACACACTCAAAAGATGCAACCTCTGAATTTTTCTCGATAGTTTTAAGAGGTGAAAGAATTTTAACTTCTACTTCACGGTCTTTGTAGTTAGGAAGAATGTCCCAAGCGTCATAAACACCAGGGTTATCTTTGTAAAGCTTGAGTTTGTTAAACTCGCCCCCTACCCATTCACGCTCTGCTTTTCTATCATAAATGCTTTCAATGCTACCATCGGTATTGAAAATGATTTCATAAAATGGTGTTACAACTTTTTCGCCGATTGTAAGCCATTCTGCATTTGTTTCGTGATAAACCACTTCACCACAGGTAAGTGGTGGAAGATTTGGAATTACCCAGTTACCACGCTTACCGTAACGGACACTCTCACCATACGGATTTTCAACAAAGGTAAGGTGTTTACGAGCGAAGTTTAGCGAATTGAAATAATCTTCACCTGTACCGATAATTTTGTCAAGTCGTGCATCGATTTCTTCGTAATCTGCCATTGCGTCACGATAAACCGGTGCAATATGACTACCAGGGAGAATATCGTGAAATTGGTTTATAAGAAGTTTTTTATAAATGTCACGTATTTCATCGTGTGGGTACTCTGCACCTTTAAGATGACGAAGTGTTGACACGATTTCTGCCTCACGAAGTTTATATTCAAGTTTACGGTTATAACGCTTCATCTGGGATTTTGTTGTGAATGTACCACGATGCATTTCAAGGTACAACTCCCCATCCCATTTTGCAAGATTTTTATTATCTTTAAGGTTTTTCTCAAGGAATTCCTGACCGCTTATATGCTCGGTCTTTGGCATAATTGAAAGCTTGTTGAAGCGATGCATAACTTCAATCATTTCTTCAGTACAGCCACTACCACCATCACCGTAGCCAAACATAGACATAGTTTGTCCACCTTGATTTTTATCTTGATACGCTTCCCAGTTTTCCTGAATCTGTGAAGGCATATTCCAAGTTATAAAGTGAGTTGGTGGCACGCAAGCGTAAACCTCACTACCGTCAATACCTTTCCAGATAAAGTTGTTATGAGGGAATCGGTTTGTATCATTCCAAGTTGACATTTTGTTTGACACAAAGTAATCAACGCCACTCTTTTTAAGGATTTGAGGTAAAATCCAAGAGTTACCAAAAACGTCAGGCAACCAGCAATTTTTAATTGTCTTGCCAAATTTTTCGCGGAAATAATGCTGACCATACATAAACTGACGAATTAAACTTTCAGCACAAGGAATGTTGCAGTCAGGCTCAACATACATAGCACCAACCGGCTCAAACTGACCGTTAGCAACCTTTTCTTTTAATTCTTCAAACACATCAGGATAATACTTTTCAAGCATTTCATAAGTATATGCCTGAGTGTGAGTATATTTGAAGTCAGGGTATCTGTCCATAAGTCGCAACTGAATAAGAATAGTGCGAAGATTTTTCTGAACAGAGTGAATGCGACGCCAATAATATGCAATATCAAGATGTGAATGTGCAATAAGTGCCACATCACCGTTGCCCTTGTAATCATCATTTGCATAGATTACATCATCAACATACTTTTTAGCACTTGCAACATCTTCAGTTTTCAAATCATCAAAATCAATAAGGTTAAGTGCGTTGTTGATTTCACGATTTAAGAAATTACGATAATCTTCATTAAACAAATCGCTTTTTGCAATATCAAGCAAGAGCTCAAGGTCATAAACTAAGTCGAGTACTGTGTGGTTGATTGTGGCAAGGTAAGCCCCCTCAAAAATCTGACGGCAACCACGAACAGAAAGCGATTCAGGGTTTCTCTCGTCATCAGGTTTTGAACGGTTATAACCCTCCATTTCAAAATGAAGAACATCGCTGTCAATATAAGGTGTTAAAAGAATACGGTCACGGTTAGGGTCAACGCCACCAACGTATTTACCGTTTACTTTAACAATAATTTCTGCAGCAGTTTTAAGTGAAAACCACAACTCTTTACCTTTTAAGTGGTCAGGAATTTCAACTTCTGCCTCGAAAAATGCAGTACCGTCAGGAGTAAAGTACATATCGCCTTTTTGAAGTTGACGCCACCCCTCCGGGTAGTATTCATACTGCATTTCTGATGTTTGACGAGCATCACGGACTTGTATGTTTTCTATTTTAAATTTTTCTTCATATATGTATCTTTTAAGCCAACCGAAGCGTAAATCTGTCCATTCTTCAGGACGCATACTTCTTCTAACTACTTTTATATGTGCCATTTACACTTCACCTCTTACTTATCCCAGAAAAATGGTTTTTTCTTCTGTGCAACTACCTTTACACTTTCGCCCATATCGCGCATAACTTCACTTTCAATCCAAGTAAGGCAACGGTCAACGATTAAACATTTTGAGCATTCTCCTTGCAAAAGTACTGTGAGAATACCGTTTTCATAAGATACAAAATCGATTTCGCCACCGTCACCCTGAAGCTTTGGTTTGATTATATTATTTATGTAATCTTTCATAACTTAACCTTCTATTTCTTTTTTGAGAATTGCACGAATGTTTTCAAGTTTGCCGTTTGCAATTTCTTTTGTTTCGCCACACATTGAGTAATAAACTTTGAGTTTTGGCTCTGTGCCTGACGGCCTTACTGCAATCCAACTACCATCTGTAAATGTGTATTTAAGCACATTTTCTTTTGGCAAATCGTCAATACCCTTGGAGTAGTCAAGAACATCTTTAATATTATCGAATAATGATTTGCAATTTTCACGCATATTAGCCATAATGCTTTGGATTTTCTCTGCACCGTCTTTACCTTTAAGTACAAATGTATCAAGTGCATCAAGATAAAAGCCAAACTTTGCATAGATATTATTAAGTGCATCAACAAGTGTTCTGCCATTATTTTTGTGGTATGCTGCCATTTGGCAAATAAGCATTGAAGATACAACTGCATCTTTATCACGAGCGTGAGTACCTACAAGATAGCCATAAGACTCTTCATAGCCGATTACAAATTCTTTGTCGCCATTGATTTCATATCTGCCAATCTGGTCGCCGATATACTTAAAGCCTGTAAGAGTGTCAACAATCTGAAGTCCATAACTTCTTGCAATATCTGCACCAACTTCACTTGTAACAATAGTCTTTACAAGTGTTGATTTTTCACTTAATGTGTCTTTTTTATGAGAAAGAACAAAATCAACAAGAAGTGCGCCAACCTGATTACCTGTCATAAGTACATATTCGCCATTATGTAAAACTGCTATACCAACACGGTCGCAGTCAGGGTCAGTACCAAGTACTAAATCTGCTTTTTCAAGTTTTGCCTGTTCAATAGCAATAGTTAATGCGTCTTTTTCTTCAGGGTTTGGAGATCGAACTGTACTAAAATTACCATCAGGTAATTCCTGAGATTTTACGATTGAAACATTCATACCCGCTAGCGCTTTTCTTACAGGAATATTACCTGTACCGTGAAGTGCTGTATAAACGATTTTAAGGTCTGTCTTTTCTTCGTAAATTGATTGTTTTTTAACTTCTGCCAAGAAACCAGCAAGTACTTCTTCGCCGATTACAACGATTTTACCATTATTTACGCCCTCATTGAAATCCATAATTTCAACTGATTGTAAATCTTCAACTGAGTTTACGAAACCTATAACCTGATTTGCAAATTGTGGAACTAACTGGCAACCCTTTTCGTCATAGATTTTGTAGCCGTTATACTCTTTTGGATTATGACTTGCAGTAAGCACAATACCACCGTTACAACCTAAATGCTTTGCAGTAAATGAAAGCACAGGAGTTGGCATAAGAGTATTGTAAATATAAACCTTAATACCATTTGAAGCCAATACTCCTGCTGCAACCTGTGAGAAATACTGAGAGTTGTTTCGTGAGTCGTAAGCAATAGCAACGCTTATATCTCCATCAAAACGGCTTTTAAGATAATCAGCATATCCCTTTGTTGCCTTTGCAATAGTATATTTATTCATACGGTTAGGACCTGCACCCATAATTCCACGAAGTCCACCTGTACCGAATTCTAAATCCTTATAAAATCTGTCTTCAATTTCTTTTTCGTCAGTAATACTGAGAAGCTCATTTCTAGTTTTCTCATCAAAACTGCACCATAAGTCAAATTTTTCTTTTATTGTCATTTTAACTACCTCTTTTCAGGCATATTTTATATAGTATATGATACAACAAATCCCCTTTACTGTCAATTTACAGTTGGGGATTATGCAACAAAAAATTGAAAGTATTTATATATATTTACTATTTCTTTTTCTTTTATAAATTGATATAATGAACATAATATTAATTTTCTTTTGTTTGAGGAGTGAAAATATGAGAAAGGATTCAA
Organism: uncultured Clostridia bacterium; assembly: GCA_937892525.1. GTDB lineage: Bacteria > Bacillota > Clostridia > Oscillospirales > Acutalibacteraceae > Fimenecus. The sequence goes on along the minus strand of CALAEV010000018.1, from coordinate 23,356 downwards.
CTATTGCACGTTATTTTGTCCTTATATTTTTAGGTATTTTTGCAATCGCTATTCTTATTGCATTCCCTTTATTCCTTACAAATGAACTTGACAAGCAAAATCAAGAATTCCTAAAAGAATTTTCTGCAAAAAACGGTGAGTCCGTAGGTTTTAAATTCCAAGAACAAGCTGCATATCTTTACTATTTTGCTGAGGCTGTTGATACAACAAAACTTGACAATCCAAAAGCTGCAATAAACAGCATTGGTGATATTCCTGAAAACGACCATTATAAACGTTACGGTATTGCAACACTTGACGGAAAAGCATATACGTCTGACGGTAAATCAATAGACCTTGCCAACGATGAGCATATTAAAGAATGTGTAGAAAAAGATGGTTTTATTGTTTGCAGAATGGCAACCAATGAAAGTATTGATGGCGATGAAGTTTTTGTTATGCACATTCCTTTAAAACATGAGGGCGAAACAAAAGCTGTATTCTTTCTTGTGTTTACAATAGACCAGATTATGGCAAACTTTGAGTCAAGTGCCTTCAACAAAAGTGAGTTTTTCTTTGTTGTTGACTACGAAGGTAACAACATTATGAGCACTCACGAAAACGAAAAATTTCGAAATATTGAAAATGTTTTCTACACACTTCCTCTTGACGAGAAATATCAAGGTAGCAGAATATCAGGCATTCAGGAAGATATGAAAAATGGTGAAACAGGTGTTCTTCTTTCTTCGCAAAATACAGATTTTTATCTTTACTATGCACCACTCAACTTCAATGATTGGTATTTGTTCAGCGTTATTCCTACAAGTGCTGTAATTGAAAACAGAAACACTGCACTTTCTTATGTTGGTATAATGACATTCTTCCTTGTCACCGTATTTATTCTGTTTACCATTTATGCAGTTTCGTCAGAACGGCGTAAAAAAGAGGAACTTGATAAAGTTCTTTATACTGATAGCCTTACGGGTGGTGCTTCTTATGCCAAGTTCTGTCTTGATGTTAAGAAGCAATTAAGTAAAAACAATAAAGCTGCTTATGTGGTTATGGACCTTGATAACTTTAAACTTGTAAATGACTATTACGGTTACGAAATGGGCAACAAAACCATTAAGCACATAGATACACTATGGCGAAAAATGCTTAAAGATAATGAGTTTGTAGGTCGTATTGCAGCAGACAGATTTGCAGTTTATCTTCGTTATTCAAATGAAGAAGAGCTTATAAAACGACTTGATAAATTCTGTGCTGATTGTCGTACATTCAACGATAAGAATATGTCAAACTATATTCTTGTTCCAAGCATTGGTGTTTATTATGTAACCGAAAAGAATACTGATATTCAAAAAATGCAGAACTGTGCAGTTATGGCTAAATCCCTCGTTAAAGGTGATAGTGAGTCAACAATTGCAGTTTACACAGGTAAAATCAAACGTGATTTAACACGCAAAAAACTTTTCTCTGATGAACTTGCACACGCAATCAGAAATAATGAACTTTCAGTTGTGCTTCAACCACAGTATGACACCGAAACAGGAAAAATCTGTGCTGCCGAAATGCTTGTAAGATGGAAACGTGAAGACGGCACTTTTGTACCACCATCAGAGTTTATTCCTATTGCAGAAGAAAGAGGATTTATCAAAGATATTGACCGTTTTGTATTCCGTAAGGCTTGTACTATTCAACAAGATTTACTGAAAAAAGGTTATGAGCCAATTGACATTTCAGTTAATCTTTCACAGCAGACACTTCACGACCCTAAACTTGTTGAAACATATCTTGATATTATTGAAGAAACAGGTGCTGATATTTCGCACATTCATCTTGAAGTTACAGAAACCACTCTTCACAACAATAGCAGAAGTTTCTTACGCCTTTTACGAAGACTTCATAAAGCGGGATTCAAGATTTTGCTCGACGATTTCGGCACAGGATATTCTTCACTTATGCTTCTCAAATCAATGCCGATTGACGCATTGAAGCTTGACAAATCATTTATTGATGATTATGAACATCCACGAGGACGTAACATAATTGAATGTGTTATTGATATGACTAAAAAACTTGATATTACAATTATTGCCGAAGGTATTGAAACTGCCGAGCAGTATGAATACATCAAATCACAGAACTGTGATATAGTACAGGGTTATTACTTCAGTTACCCACTTGAATATCACAAGTTCTGCGACACTATTGAAAGAAATCAATAATCACTTAAATATTCATGACCTATTCGTCTTATATTTAATTCCACATCGACTTCGTACAAACTATTATTCAGTACGGAGTCGATATTTTTTTCGTTTTTACGGTAAAAGTCTTTTTCAAAAATATATAACAATCTACCAAGACCACAAGCATCGCTATTATGTTTATGATATAAGGAATCTATTGTAGATTTTATACTCTTTTCAATATATTCTTCACCTTTGGCTTTAATTTCTTCAATCTCTTTTACCGTCATAGCACTAGTAACACCGCCACTGATTTCGGCAATATCTGCGTCCATATATACTTTTAACTTAAAAGTGGGAATATCTTTTGCAAGTGTAACTGTTCTTTTTGTTTTTGATTTTACAATGTTAAGGGAAACTTTTGTGCCTTTTCCCCCATCAAAAGCAATAGCCGTATTATAAACTTCATCTGACAACACATTAAGATATATTGTCTCATTTTTTGATATCACTTCGCGATATTTAGTATTATCGAAAAGTGCTGTACCTGTAATCTCAACGGATTTTTCGTCACCTTTTTCCTGTAATGAGAAAAGTGGTAATGCAAAATCTTTTGAGCCTGAATTATAACGATTTATAAGTTCATAAAGCTCGGTTGCAAAAATTTTTGCGTCATATTCATAAGCCTCAATACTATTTTCAAGATTTTCGGCACTTATTAGTTCCTTACCATTTTTAGCAGTAAGAATTTCTCCGGCAGTCTTTTCGGCAGCAGCAATATAAACCGTTCCACCTACCTCTACATCACGAACAAAAAAATCAATAACATCATCCATTTTTTCTTTTGTGATACTCTTACCAATTAAAATTATTCTGTTTTGGGAATATAAAGGTATTTTACCTTCTTTTTCAGTTACTGATTTTATTGTTGTGTAAACAGTATCACCTGTCAGTTTATATGCTTTTAGTGGTGGTTGTGATGCGCCCTCAGCCGATGAGGCTTCTGACGAATTAGTGTCAATTGCCTGTAAAGTCACAGTATATGTGCCGTCTTTTTCTAAATCGATACCAACCCCTTGAATTACAAGACGATTGCGAATGTCTTTTTTATAAACTTCATTTTCGCTGAAAGTAAAAAGTGCAAGAATTATGGCAAGTATTATAATCAATCCTCTGCGCATTCGTACCTCCCCTTTCTTGCAAAAATCAACACTATAATTGGAATTAGTAGCACTGTAATTCCCGTTACAATAATTTTAATAACCGAATTGTCAATAATTGAAAATCTTTCAATTTCACCTGCAACAACAAGATTGGTGATTATAGTTACTACGCCGATTGCAACAAGGTAAGTTCTTTTTTGTATTTTTGGAAACACCTTGCCCAGAATATCTGTCTGTAAAAAAATAAGCAAAGATGCCTTAATAAATGCGCACATAATCCACACACTTGTAAAAATTGCATCAAGACGGTCAAACATAGCAAATTCAGCAAGAGAAGCCAGCGTATGAAATGGGAATAACTGAGTGCTTGCAAAGTTCCCCATAACTGCACCGGCAAAGAAAAATAGTATTGCCATTAAAAAAGTCTGTGAGAAAAGCCAAACAAAAAATCCCTTTGTAATTTTGCCATTGACTTTTGGCAAGGCTATTGCAATTATTGCATACTCTATTGTTTGTCCTATTGAATCAATTGCAGTTTTTATTACTGGTGTAACTCCGTTATAAAATACTGGTGAAAGGTTTAATAAATCAACTTTGTCAGTCAACGCACACAAAATAAAAATGATTGCAGGTATTACCAGAACGACAGACAAAACTGAACTTCTGCCTAACGCTTCAAAGCCTAAATATGCACCGTAACAACAGAATAGTATTACAAATATAATCATAAAATTCACATTTGTTTCAGGAAACACAACTGTTCCTGTAAAAACATCAAGTCGTGCTATTGTAACCACAGTAAAATAGAAAAATGCTATTACATAAAAAACTGACAATGCCTTTGCAAATGCAGGTGATTTTTCATTTACTATATCAATAAGATTTTTATTTTCATTTTTCTTATAAAGCACATATACCGGAATCATAATGACAACGCCAAATATTATTCTGAATATGGGTTGCACAAGCATATCTGAAATACGCACATCTTTGGTGTATGACGAAATATATGTGACAGTTGTTAGCGTACGGCTTAAAAACAACATTACATAAAACTGAAATGCACTAATTTTTCCTTTAGTTATCATTTTATTTCTCCATTTTATTTATGAGCATTTGTCGTTTGCCCAGTTTTCTCCAATCAGAACGAAGTATAAAATCACGCCAAGCACCAAGTTTTGTTGGTGACATTGGTGAAGTAAACGGTATGCCGTAAGGATTTATTGCAGCTGCATTTATAAGCACCACTGCAAAACTTAACATTATTCCGTAAAGTCCTGAAAGTCCACCAATTATAATAAAGGCAAAACGAAGCACAGCAACAGGCTCATAAAGAGTTGAAACAACAAATGAGCTTACTGCAGTAAGACCTACAACAATTATCATAGGCGCTGACACAATTCCTGCCGTAACTGCCGACTCACCAATTACCAACGCGCCTACAATCGAAATTGCGTGACCTACTGTTTTTGGCATACGAAGTCCTGCCTCACGGACAATCTCATAAACAAGATGAATAAAAATCGCCTCAAGCATTATTGGAAATGGTGTTCGGCTTTCTTGTCCTGTTATTCCAAAAATCATACTTTCAGGAATAATTTCCTGATGAAAGGTGCAAACGGCAACATAAAGACCGGGCAAAAACACGCTTACTAAAAATGATGCTATCTTTAATAGTCTTATAAATGTTGCGTAGTATGGGCGTTTAAGGTAATCGTCAAGAGAATGAAAATGTTCAATAAAAAGATACGGCACAATTATTGCGTTTGGTGTGCCATCAACGATTATGCAAATTTTACCCTCTGCCATTTTTGCAGTAACCACATCAGGACGTTCGGTAAATCCTACACCACTAAAAATCGATGGATGTGGTGTGTCAAGAAAGGATTGTAGATATCCTGCACCCAATACTGTATCAATTTCTGCACTTTTAAGATTATTAAGAACTCGGTCAAGGGTTTTCTGCTCTACTCTATCGGACATATAGCAGACACAAGCCCTTGTTTTTGATGTTGTGCCTATTTCAATAGTTTCAATCTTGAAAACAGGACTTCGCACACGACGACGAAGCATTGTAATATTGTCCTTAAAACTTTCTACAAAGCCCTCACGAGAGCCACGCTCCTGCATTTCTGTATTCGGCTCAAGAGGAGTTCTTTTTGGGAACTTCTGCACACCAAAGAGTACTGCAAACTGTGAGCCCTCACAAAACATTACAAGATTGCCTGAAATCAGTTCTGCTATTGCTTTATCTAAATCATTGGTAATTGATTTATCAATACTTGCAGATACTCTGTCGGCAGCGTCATAAACAAGTTTTTCATTTTCAACACCATTAAAATCTGCATTTATTATAGGATTCATAATCTGTTCAGTTATAAGCAGACTGTCGCACATTCCATCAACCATAACAAACACAAAATTTTTATTACCTACTGTGCAATTTCTGTACTTTATATCAAAACTACTACCAAGCTGAGATTTGAAATATCTTACATTAAAATCCAAATCTTTACTGACTTCAGTTTTTTGTTGGGCACTACCGTTTTCCATTGTTATTTCTTCAACTTTTTTCTGAAACCAATTATTTTTCATAACTATCACCATTTTAATTATTTGCCAACACTTACAGAATATTACTGTTTTTTAAGGCAACTATAAAAATGGTGATTTTATGTTTATAACTCTTATAAGAACTTCTGTACTTTATATTTTTGTAATTGCAATTATGCGAATGATGGGGAAACGGCAGATTGGTGAATTACAACCAACTGAACTTGTAGTTACCCTTTTACTTTCTGAAATTATTGCACTTCCTATGCAAGATAACGACATTTCTCTTATTAGTGCAATAGTGCCTGTTTTAGTGCTTGTAGGTTTTGAAATTCTCATATCTGTAATAAGTCTTAAAAGCGTTAAAATTCGCAGTCTTATGCAAGGAAATTCCATAATTATTATTCGTGACGGTAAGCTTGATTTAAAAAATATAAAAGAGCTTCGATTTACCATTGATGATATACTCGAAGCCCTTCGACAAAAAGATATTTTTGATATAAGCCGGGTGCAATATGCAGTTGTTGAGACAAACGGAACAATCAGCGTTATGCTAAAACCTGAATATGAGCCTGTTACTCGTGGAGATTTAAGCCTAGAGGTTGAAGATACAGGTATGCCTTGTGCAGTTATTGTTGACGGAAGAATTATTAAAACAGATTTTGACAGTTGTAATATGACAATGGAAAAACTTACAAAAATAATCAAAAAAGACAAAATAAAAGTAGATAACACTCTTTTAATGACTATTGATAAAAAAGGTAACAAAACGATTATCGGAAAGGACCAAAAATGAAAAGGATTTTCTTTGCCATAGGGGCTCTACTTTCGGCAATTCTAATATGCACTGCAGGGTATCTTATTCTTGTTGACACTTGTGATAAGCTAGAAACCACGCTCAATGAGGTTGTACTTTATGCTGAAAAAGATGATACAGAAAATGCCCTAAAAAAAGCACAGGAGGTAGCAAAACAATGGGAAGATATTCACGGCAGAATTGAAGCAGTTGTAAATCACGCTGAAACTGACGAGCTTGAAGAATTAATAAAAAGCCTTCCTGTATATGCCAGACTTGGCAACACAGAAAGACTTTGTGAAAAATCAGAAATAGCTATTAACCGTCTTCACCATGTAATTAAAAATGAAAAGGTTTTGATAAGCAATATCTTGTAATCTATTCAGTTACTGGTGTGGCTATCGGACTTACATTTGCGAATTGATTAGCACCTTTTACTATTGTAAATGTGGTTGAGGTTTCACCATTTCCCATAAAACCACCCATCATACCCATTCCACCACCAAAATTATTGGGACGAGTCATATTTTCCATGCCTTCGGGAAGTTCAGGTGCTTCACCGTTTGGCATTTCAGGTCTTGTCATATTTTCATCTTTTTGAGGTCTTTGCATATTTTCCATACCTTCAGGGAGTTCAGGTGGTGTACCATCTGCATTTGTCTGTCCCTCAGGAAGTTCTCCTTTATTCATATCACCCATGCCCATTGAAGATGATGAAAGTTGAGTGTCGCCTTGCCAGAATGTATAATCACCAGGAACAAGCTCATCACCTGCAATAACAAGATAGGTAAAATCGTTTGTCGGTGCATATTCACCAACAACTTTACCATCATTATTTTTTAACGTATATGTGCTATCCCCTACCTGACGGCTTGCAAAACTGAACACTGCATAAGTCTGCTCGCCACCTGCAATATGGTCAAACATATTACCGGACGCAATTACCTTGCCTCCATTGATATAAATACCTTTGTCAGCATCAATACCTGCATCTCCACTTGTGGCACAAGCCTGTGCAGTAACGGTACCATCATTAATAACAAGCCAACCGTTTGAGTCAATGCCATCGCCCTCGCCGGTTTTTCCGTCACATACAATATTTAGTTTACCACCATTCATTGTAGTAACAGAAACATTATCTTCATTAGTATTGATGCCGTCATTACCTGATGTGATATTTATAACACCACCATTTATTGTAAGGTGAAGTTCACTGTCAAGTCCTTCATTTTCAGCTACAATATTGAGAACACCGTCACCTTTTTCTCCACCATTAACATTCATTGTTTTCTTTGAATAAAATGCAGCATCGTATTTATGGAGTTTTTTGCTGTCTACAACCTCCGTGCCGTCTTCGTTAAGTTCATAAGATTTGTAAATTTTCGCAACATAAGAACCGTTAATATTATTTTCAGTACTATCTGCAATAATTACATTAGCACCTGCTTTAGATGTATCAACATCTTTTGTTGCTGTATCTTCATCGGCAACTCCACATTCATAAACATTATAGAAAATGACTGCAGGGGCAACCGTGCAAGTAATATCAACACCATTGAGAATGAGTGTAACTACTGCATCAGGATTTTCTTCTGCATCCTCACCTAAGTCAACTGCAATTTGCCCAGCTGACAGCTTACCGCTCAAAACATATCTGCCAGGCTTTGTAATATGCACAACTGTATGAGCATCTGCTTCAGCCTGAGAATGTTCGTCTTCTTTTGAACCTTCACCGTATTTAAAATCCTGACCTTCAAGATAAAAAACAATGTCATTTGCAGTATATACTGCTTGTGTGTTGTCGTTTGTTATTGTTTTTCCGTCAACGGTGATTTTGCCATCTGAAAGTTTGATTTGTGTACCCTCAATTTTAGATGTAGAAAGACTGCAACCTGATAATAAAAGAGTAATTGCTAATATACACGCTAATATTTTTTTCATTTTCCCAAGACCTTTCATAACAATCTTTACAATTTACATTATCACCCAAAAAAATGAACTTAAAATAAATCAATTGTTAATTTTTATTGAACATCTTATACACATCGTGTTTATTATAACTAAAGTATGCAAACAATTCAATAAACGGATTTCATAAAAAACTGCCGGTTATATTGTAACCGACAGTTCTTTTACTTCATAAACTTTTCAACATCACTTAACTTAATGCGTTTTGACACAATAAAGGTTTTTCGTTTTTGCTTACCTTTATCTGTTTTATATGTGCCACTTTCTTTTTCTTCAGGCGAGAAAATTCCATAAGAGGATGTAACAATGGTGCCGTCTTTTAATACCACATTACCACAGTAGCCTGTGTCAGCATTAGCCACAATTGATGGCTCAGTCTGATGGTCAAGGTATGTGTGGGCAATTTTTATTCTATACTGCCCTTCTGTACCGTTTTTAAGGTCATCATAAGTACCAACCCAAGCAATCCAACCTTCAGAATACCACTTTAACTCGCCACCAAGTTTACGCATTTGTTTTACGCGTTTTCGGTCACGCTCAATTGAACGAAATGTGATAAAAAGTCTACCGTCATTTGTATATTCAGCTTTGTGTCGCTCACCGTTAAGCGCAAATGGGGCTTCCTTTGGTCTTGACCAAGTTTTGCCCTCATCATTTGAGAAAATCAAAAGTGATGTGCAAGTCTTTTTATTACAACGTGCAATAAGACAAAGCTCGTCGCCCTTGCCCATATCTGAGCGAACACACTCCACTTCACAGATGCCTGCATAAGTTTCAATATCACGGTACTGTGAGAGATACGGTTCAGGCTTGGACCAAGAGTAATCACCATTTTCATCAAATGTAAGAATAGTTTTATAATTCACAAAATTATGGTCGTGGAAAATACCCATCCACTTATCAACAAACTCACCATTTTCTTTAAGTCGTGTAAGTGATGCCATAGCGACAATAGGAATTATGGGCATTTCACTGTCATTATCCCAAAAGCGCTTAAACTCTGTCCATGTTTTACCCTCATCAAGAGAAACTGAACTGTTAAAACCACCGGGAGTTGACATGCCAGGCCATTTTGAATTGGCTGATATTAAAATCAGTTTTTCTTGACCATTTTTGAACTGCAAACGGTATACGGTTGGTGTTTCAAGAGATTTTTCCCAAGAAATCGGTTGATTTTCGATTTCTTTATCATAAGAAACGCCACCATTATCACTGATTTTTGAAAGCACAGCACCTTTGCCATGTCCTTTTGGGTAAAAAGTCAAGATATCGCCATTATTAAGAAGCACAGAGTCCGGATGCCCCAAATACCCTGCACTATTATCAACTATTGTGTTCTCAAAAAGATAATCTAATTCTTCAGGTATGTTATAAGGTTTTACGCTTAAATCCACCTGAGGAATTTTATAATACCCTGTTTTTTTAGGAAAAGGTTTTTTCTTAAATAACATAATTATTTATTCCAAATCTTAAGTCTTTCACTTGCAAGATAAGCAGCACCGAGCATACCTGCCTTATTGCGAAGCTGTGCTTTTACAATTCTTACGTGCTTATAGTTAGGCTCAATCTGTGCCTGAACTTTTTCATTAATATCTTTAATAAGCATATCTTCTGACATAATGCCACCACCAAGCACAATAAGACTTGGATTGAAAATGTAACAAAGGTTGCGAAGACCTAATGCGATTTCGTCTTCCCATTTATCAATTTCTTCTTTAATAATTGGGTTTTGGAGATTTTCAGGTTCAAAAATCTGACGACCATTCATTGGTTTACCCATACGCTCTGAAACGGATGTTGTGAATACACGACAAGCAGCATAAGCCTCATAGCAACCAATTCTACCACAAGTACAAGGTCTGCCGTCTTTATGAGTTGCCATGTGGCCAAACTCACCACCAGCATATTTAGAACCACGGTAAACATCGCCATTGATAAAGATACAACCACCAACGCCTGTACCGTAAGTAAGGCAAAGGAAGTCACGCTCCCCTCTTGCTGCGCCAAAGTGTGCTTCACCGATTGCAGCACAGTTAACGTCGTTATCAACAGCAACTGGCACATTGAACTCTTTTTCAAATGTACCACGAAGGTCTGAATGGTTGTAGTTTGGAATATTACCAACGCCGTCATGAATAACACCGTTTGCAAAGTCAACCTGACCTGCGGTTGAAATGCCGATTGCGTCATACTGACCTTCATACTCTTTAAGCTTTGCTTCCATAGCACGCATTACCATATTGTCGGTATCTTTATATGTGTTTGTTGGAAATTCTTCTGAGAAAAGAACCTCAAAATTTTCGTCAACTAAACCGAACTTGATAGCTGTTCCACCAACATCAAATGCCATAATTTTCATAGTGTGTAATCTCCTCTTTACTTAAGATGATACATAATTAAGTTAATTATATAGTATTTTTCTCTTTTTTACAATAAAAATAATAAAAAAGTTGTAACCATATTAAATTTTCTGTTATGCGTCAAAAATACTACTGTTTTTTTGTATAAATTGTTAATTTTTAATTTTGGACTTGTATATTTCATTAAAATAGTATAAAATAGATGCGTTAATGTGAAAAAGTATATTTTCTTTTTCATTTTATTGTCAAAAATGTTTGTAAAGGTGGTTTTTCCCAATGGAAAACAACAAGACTCAGGCGGAAATTTATCGCGAGGAGCGTAAAGAAAGACTTGCTAAGGCTGCTGAAAAACAGGCTAAAAAGTCTCCTAAACTCTCAAAATCTAAAAAAATTGCAGGAAAGGTAATTGCAATTGTTCTTGCAGTTGTTGTAGCACTTGGTGCAGTTGGTGGTGTACTTAACTTCTTTGGTGTTCCACAGAAAGTACTTAAAGTTTCAATTGGTGATTCTGACTACAGCTTCTCTGTAGCTGAATTCAACTATTATTACTACAACACATGGTACAATTACCATAACACTGCATATCAGTATGAATCATACTATGGTCAAGGTATGGGTGCTAGTATTACCGGTTATGACTATACCAAAGCACCTACTGAGCAGGAATACACAGATGATATGGTTGCTATGACAGGTGTTACTCTTGAAGACCTTGGCAATCCTGAAAACCCAACATGGGCTGATGCGTTTACTTATGCTGCAATCAATAACATTCTTCAGGTTAAATTCGGCGCACAGAAAGCTGAAGAAGCTGGTATTACACTTACTGAAGAACAAGAAAAAGAAATCAATGACTATATCGAAGAAGCTCGTGATACTGCAAAGGGCAATGACTATTCTCTTGACAGATGGCTTCATTCACAAATCGGTAAAGGTCTTTCAGAAAAACTTATTCTTCAGATTCAGACAGATTCATATCTTGCAACTGCATACTTTGAAAAGTTAGAAAAAGATACAACTAACGCAATCACAGATGACGAAATTAGTGCTGAATATAAAGAAAATACTGATTTCTATGACATTTTAAGTGCAAGAATTTACACAATAGCACCTGTTGAAGCAGATGTTAAAGACGACGCAACAGCAGAAGAGAAGAAAGCTGCTGAAGATAAGGCTGCTAAAGAAACAAAAACTAAAGCAGACGCATTTATTAACGCTGTAACTGATGAAGCATCTTTTGTAAAAGAAGCACAGAAAGCAATCCTTACAGAAGATAACAAGAGTACAGTTAAAGCAGAAGAAAGCACAAAGGCAGAAGATATCGGCTATGCAGAACTTGAATCAGTAAGTGAAGACCTTGCAAAATGGGCTTATGATGATACAAGAAAAGTTGGCGATAAAACAGCAATTAAAAATGGTGACGGTTCATACACACTTATTTACCTTACAGCTCTTCCACACAAAGATATGCGTGTAAGCTCAAGTGATGTAAGACACATTCTTGTTAAGTTCGACGAAAAGAAAGACGATGACGGCAAGACAGTTGCTCTTACTTCAACAGAAAAAGCAAAATATAAAGAAGAAGCTCAAAAAATTCTTGATGAATTCAAGAAAAATCCTACAGTTGAAAACTTTGCAGAACTTACAAAAAAATATACTGATGATGTCGATTCAGAAGGCAAACCTAACAACGACGGCCTTTATGAGAATGTTGCTGACGACGGACAGTATGTTGAAGCATTTACAAAATGGGCAGTTGACAGTTCTCGCAAACCTGGTGACACAGGTATTGTTGAAACAGAATATGGTTACCATGTAATGTATTATGTTAAAGCAAATGATGACGCTTGGTACGCATCAGTTAAGAATGCAATCTTTTCAGAGAAATATGCAGCAGTTACTGATGATGTTATTACAGAAATTATGAAAGAAATGAAATTTGATGGTGCAGTTCTTAACTGGGCTGAAGATAATCAAAGCAAATTCATTGCAAAAATCATTATGAGCAACTATTAATAATCAATAAAAAACAACCACCTTGTTCATTGAACAGGGTGGTTGTTTTTTATCTGTATTATAAACGCTTGGTTTTTTGATGAAATTTTGCTTTTAAAACCGCAGTCTTACAAGTGTAAGTCAAGGGTAAAAAAGTGAAATTTCGCAAAAAGACTACATTTATTTCTTTTTCTTTAATATTTTTCTTGCAGTTACTAATCCTACTGTTGCCACAATACCTGCAACTGCACCTTTGATAAGTGGCATAGCCGCATCAAAGCTATTTGGTGCATAAGTGTATGCGTTATAACGGATTTTCTTTTCTACTTTGAAATCTGGCAAATCTTTAATCTCGATTGTTGTTGTTTCAAAGTTCTTCACATCATTTTCTTGGAAGTCAAAAATGCGTACTCCCCTTTTATCTGCAGGACCGTAAACATTAAATCCGCAACCTTGAGTATAACCCATTTTCATACCCTTATATTCGCCCATAAACGAGTTATTATGGTCGTGACCGAAGAACATAGCAAACACATCGCCTTTTTCGTTAAGTGCGTCAAATTCGCCTGTATTCACTTCAGGTGTTGCAGGAGTTTCCCACACGAAAGAACGGTCATTGATTACACAACATTCAGGGTTCAAATCAAAGAACTTACCCGCGTGGTCACGGTAGCCCGTTGCCACGCCTTTTTTCTTTGGAACTTCCATAAGTAAATTCCACATTTCAGGCACAGGAATATGCTGAAACATAATTGTTGGTACATAGTCTCCATATTTTTCTTTAAGTCCATCACGAAGGCCTTTATACCATTCAATTTGCCCCTCTGAAACGGGACTGCAACGGCCATTAAGGCTCATTGAAAGGCTATCAATCAAAAGCACATTAAGTTTAGGGTTACCGTCTTCACCCATAACAAGAAGATTATGGTTGCAATAGCCGTCAATATTGTCATTCGCATTAAAAGCAAGGCAGTTTTTGTGCTGTTTATAGAGTTCAAGTTGTTGTTTTTTATCGGCAGCACACTGGTCGTCATGATTACCGAAAACAAATGTGAAAGGTACACCCATTTCGTCAATTGGCTTTAAAAGATTGTCAATTGCAATCTTTGGATTTGCTTTTCTGTCACCAATATTGAATGTAATGCCATAACCTTTTAACTGGTCACCACTAAAAACAACCAAGTCAGGTTTTGCCTTTTTAAGAGCACAACGAATGAAATTCACCGTATCAGGCGAAGTCCAACTTGTGTCTTGTGTATCAGCAATTTGCATTATTCTAAATTTACCATTATTGAATTTAAGTTCCATAATATCACCAAGGGTATTATAACAAAAAGAAATAGCGTATTCAAGTAGACAAATTTGAGTTTGTCTAACAGAACGCAAAATGCAAAATGCAAAGTGTGGTCACTGCGTTGCGATTATAGTAGGGGCGATTCACGAATCGCCCGTCCGCTCCCTCTCAGAGGGTGCGGGTGTCCGGTGGACACCTCTGCGAAGCAGAAGCACTGTCTGAGCCGGTAGGCGAGTAATGAGCTGTCTGCGAAGCAGACTGAGGGAGTAATATGTGTAATCGCAAAACTCCCTCCGTCAAAATCTTCGATTTTGCCACCTCCCTCAACGAGGGAGGGTAATAGGTTGTGTCTATGCAAAGAGTTCGACAAACTATAATTTATCGAACTAATTATTCAATACTATCTAAATTTGCGCCTTTTGTTTCTTTGACCTTAAGTGCAAACATAATTGCTGCTATACTTACTGCAGGAACTGAAATTGCAAGACAAGTCCACCAAATTGGAAGAATCATCATTCCCACTATTGCAAGCCCATATCCCACAACAAGACCTATAATTACTAAAAGTCCTTCTGCACCTACTACTGACGCGCGAATATCTGTTGGTACTTTTTCGGTCATCATAACATTCATATAGTCGCGACCAATCCAATATGAGCCTTGATAAAGTCCTGCAAGTGCGCCGATTAAATATGGCTCCCAGCCGTTTAAGATACCTACAACAAAGAGTGTGTAGCCAACAACACAAGTTATTGAAAATCCTGTAACTGTGGCTTTTCTGCCGAATTTATCTGCAATAAAGCCTGAAAGGAATGTGATTGTAGCGTAAATTACAGGTACCATAAAGAGTGCTTTTGTAATCTCACTTGTGCTCATTCCTGCACGGTGCATTGAAGATTCAAAGTAAAGTGCGATTGCAGGCATAGCAGAGTCGAAAATAATATGCGAGATAATAAGCATTTTTGTATCTTTATTTGCGAAAATGTACTTAACTCCATTAAACACGCCTGACTGATTTCGTTGAGCTTGTTTTTGTTGCTTAAAAAGTGCTTTTTCAGCTTGTCTTTCTTCATAAGGGCGTGAAAGATACCCCAGTCTTTCGTTTATAAACACCTTTGTATCTTTTGCGAAGATAAGCACTAAAACTACTGCAACAAAGCCAATTAAAGATGGCACTAAAAAGATGTTGCGCCATTTTGTAGCATCATCACCCATAAGCATATCGCGAAGTGTTGGAATTAAAATAACGCCTAGAATACCAAAACTTTTAAGAAAACTGTAAATCTTTGCACGGTGTTTATCAGGAGCTTCTTCAAGAATGTAAATAATCTGAATATCGTGCCCCATAAAGAAGCTTATAATCGCAAAACCCACAAGGAACATTATGTAACTTGTTGATAAATTGATTACTAAAAGTCCCACAGCCATACCAAGTGTAGAAATTGCAAACAATGGTTTTCTGCCCCATTTATCTGCAAGTGCTTTATAGAATGGTGTGAAAAGACCTAAAACATAAGTGAATACACCAATACCTGAATGAAGTGCAAGTCCGTCCTCATAAGTATAATATTTACCCATAAATGGGTTATTTACAAAGAACTCTGTAATAAATGAGGATTGCACAGTAACGGTTAAATTACTTGTAACTTCGTCAAGAATATTAACGATTGCAATTAACATTAACAATATAAAGAAATATTTACTGCTACTGTTACGATTTTGCATTTTTTTAAGTCTTGAAATCTCACGACTTTCTTGTGCTGTGATTTTTTCTGTTGTTTTCATTTTGCACTCCCCTTTTACTTTTCTTTAACTATACTAAGTTTATCAAAAATTCCACCTGCGTAACTTGTGTCCGTCGCCTTAAAGGTTATTGTTACCTTTTCTTTATCTTCAACTAGAGACTTTGGAATTTCGTAATACATATCATAAAATCCGTTAGGGTTAGGGTCTGCAAGCGTTACGTTTTCAAGCAATTTACCATCAATATAGATTTTGAATGTTCTTCCCACATCACCACTGTAATATTTTACGGCTACATAGTTTATTGTGGTGTTATCAACTGCCAAATCGTAACTGAACCAACCATTAGGTGAAGCATCACGGAACATAAGTCCCTTAAAATTACCTGCTGTTGAGTTTTCAGATTTAAGATTATGTGAAAATTCATACTGGTCATTACCTACAGGTAAAGAGTCGATTACAATATATTTATCTGCCTCATTTGTTGGTATTTCAGTATAACTATCTGCAAGATGGAAGTAAATTCCGTAACGGTTTTTATATTGCTTATAATGTGGTGAGAATATTAAACTCTGATTTGTGCCTTTAATCGTAAAGTTAAGAGTATCACCATCTCGCACAAGGTTTTCATTGATGTTTTCAAGCCAGTTTTTGATTGTATCATTCTCGATTGCAAGCACATCTGAAACGGTTTCGTCTTCCATTGGGATTGTAACATTTACCCCAGTTACACCTGTTTCCATTTTATTTGTACCCATATCTGCACTTAGCACCCAAGGTCCGTATTTGAATGCAACTGCGTTTTGATTATCAGGTAATTTATGTACTGTAATTTGCATTGGCAAGGTGTATTCGATTGTATCGTTATTCCAATCTTTTTCAAGAATAATCAGGTTGTTTTTTGCCTTATAATCAGTTTTCACGCCATTTATTTTAACGGTAGGATTGTTAGTCCAATCAGGTACTCGAAGCACGATTTTAGCCGTTGCAGAGCCGTTTACAGTTAATTTAACATTTGGTAGCTCAGTTTCTTGTGTAATTTCAAGGCCTTTTTCTTGCCAAGACACTTTTGAAGATGTAAATCGGTTTACATAGAGGCTGTCTGAATTGTAGAAATAAATACTGTCTGATAGTTTTGAGAAATTTTCCATTCCTGACCCTGTGCAACACCAAAAATGGTCAGTTGGTGTACTGTAAACCTTAAAATAACCAGTCGCCATTGGCTGAAAATATGTAGTCATTCCTGTTTCAGGGTTTTGCGACGACAAAATTGCATTTATGAAAGTATTTTCATAATAATCAGCATATTTTGTGTCCCCTGTAATCTTAAACAAATCGCGAGTAAGTTTAAGCATATTGTAAGTATTACAAGTTTCACAGTTGCAGTTTGTACGCTCTGCATCAAGAATTTTTGGCTCTCCAAAATGTTCCCACTCGCTGTTGCCACCTGTAATATATGTATGGTTATTTATGACAATATCCCAGAAATTCTTTGCAACTTGCAAATAATAATCTTCACCGGTCACTAAATAACGGTTAAGAGCACCTTTGATTTTAGGGATTGTGGTATTTGCATGTTTGCCGTTAAGAATATCTTCGCCGTTATAAAGTGGCTCAAAAAGTGTCATTTCATCAAAACTGTGAGCAGCCGACAAGTGCTTTTCACTTTTTGTGAATTTATAAAGGTCATAAAGAGCATCGTTCATTCCACCGTATTCAACATTTAAAACTGTTGTCTGGATTTCTGCTGACCAATTGGAAGTACGGCTATATACCCAATCGCCAAGTTTTGATGCAACTGTTAATGCATCAGCGTTATTTGTGAATTTATATACATCAACAAGCCCTGCAAGGATTTTGTGCATTGAATACCAAGGTACCCAAGTGCCTGAAGTATTTCCGTTTTCAATTTGTTCATAGTGCCTTTCAGGGATTGCAGCAAGGTAGCCGTTTTCTGCCTGACATTTTGCGAGAATTGACATCATATAATCGGTGATTGCTTTTAATTCTTTGTCATTTGACGAGGCATACGCTTGTGCTACTGCCGTGAGATAATGTCCTAAAGTATGACCTTGAATTGCAGAGGTTTCCCATCCACCATATTTTTCGGCATCAAGTTCTACTCCACCGATTTCACAAAATCCCTTTAAGAGCTTATCTGCGTTAAGGGATTTAAGATATTTAACTTCAAGTGCAAAAGCATTTTGCTCATAACTATCAAGAAGTGTAACATTTTGCATAGGAAAATCCTCCAATGTTTCTTTCAAAACTTTAGTCTTATTATCAGTTGCACAGCCAAACAATGACATAAGCATTACAACTACAAGGGTTAATGCTATAAATTTTTTCATAAAAAATTCCCCTAATGTCTTTTCTAAATTATAGCAAAAAATCCTCTGTTATACAACAGAGGATTTTTAATATTTATTTTAGAATCCGCCACCAACTACGATTACATATTCAATTTCAGCATAGGCTTTATCAACCATAACCGAACCGATTGCAAGGTGTTTAATATCAATTTCTGCCATATAACTCCAAGTACCTTTTTCAATCAAACCGTTTTCGTTGATACGAACTTTAACGATTGGGTCAGCATAGTGGATTTTAATATCTGCTTCTTCATACTTAATATCAAAATCAGGGAACTGTTCAACTGCAGTCGCAACATTACCAAGAACATTGATAGCGTGGCCAACTGTACCTTCCTGTGGGTCGCCGTAAAGTCCATCAGTCTGTTCAACCATACGCATTTCAATAACTGTGTATTTACCGTCTTTGTATGCTTTTGCAGTATCAACATCTGACGCTACAAGATTCTTGTAACCGCCTGTGATTCCGCCGTATGTAGTTGCCTGTTTTTCAATAACTGAATCAATTACAGGTTTAACCATATTGATAAAGAAACCAAGTGCACCATCACCGTCATTTACAACCATTGTAGGCATTGTCATTGTTTGTGACGACTCTGCAGTATCGTGTGATTTTGTTGCAGCCTGTTTATACATATAAACAATTTGTTCTTTAGTCCAGTCTGCAGGATTGTCAGAAATCTCGTCTTTACTAACAGTTTCTTGTTGCTCTAATGGAGCAAGTACCTGTTCGCCTTCTACAATTTCATCACCTTGATTATTTGGTGCGTTTTGTTGACCACTTGTGTCGTCAGTAATATAGGCTTCACCCTCACCTGCATTTTTGTTTTCACTAAATGATTTACCCATTGAAAGTGCTGCAAATCCAATTGCAACTGCAAGTAAAACTGCAACAAAAGCATTTCTTCTTTCAGATGAGCGTGCTTTTTTCATCGCCTTAATTTCGGCTTGTTCAGGAGTTAAAACTTTTTTTGCCATAAATATTCCCCTTTCATTTTCCCTATGAAAATATATTACGCTTTTTTAGACAGTTTGTCAATTAGATTCACTTGACAACTTACTTTTTATATGATATAAATAATAAAAATAAAAAAGCATTCGTTCAAGGTTGTTGACGTTTGCAACGAGTAGTTTATGAATGTATTAGAGCACGGAATTGTTGTGCCCTTTTACAAAAATTATTCTTTGCAAAAAAAGTCAGGCGACCTTTTCTTTTTGCAAAAAACAGGAGGAATACGAATGAAAAAAAGAGAACTAAAAAAACACAAAGGCTATTGCTACACTTCTCTCAAACTCAAGGGCGAAGAAACATTCCTATCAGAGTCAATTGATGACGCTACTCAAGACGACTCTTTTGAATGGGTCGTATTTGAAGCTGATGACTTTTTTGGCATTCCAAATAAGGAGGTTGCAAAATCCTTAGGATTGTCAGAAAACGATGGTCAACTTGAAATTGAAGCTCTACTCAACTACACCGACGAATCAGGGAAAAATACAATCCTTGATTTTTTACTTTCCAATATTGTCTATAAAGGCGTACGCTATCACGCTGGCGACAGAGTTGAAATTCCCTTGAATTTTAATGGGAATACTATTTCCGTTGAATTACGAGAAATGGAAAACAATGATGGTGTATATCTTCGTGCAGTTGTTATTGGAATTTATGAAGAGTATCAATGCCTTTCGACTGAAAAAGTTTTAGAGCTTTATGATAACTCGCGCCACAAAGAAAACTACGAATAACTAAAAATCCCCTTGGCGAAATCCAAGGGGACATTTTTATTCAAAATACTTTTGAATTTTAAACTTATTCTTAAAGTCGAAGTGTTTTTCAAGGAGTTTTGAAAATCTGCCTATTAAAAATCCGTTGATTAACGCACAAAAAATTGTGCCAACGCCTACACCCTTAAATACACCAAAGCCGAAAAATGAGAATGACATTATAATACCAAGCACTACGCTAATGCAGTCGTAAGAGGTTTTGACTTTATTTATATTATAGTTAAACTTCTGTGCAACCTCTTTAACAATCAACTCGTATGCTTCAGGAGAAATGTATGTGTGGAAGAAAAGCGACACTGCAAATGAGCATAGCACAGTGCCGAGAGCATACCATAATAATCGGATTGCAAAGGTATTTTCGGGGAGTGTTGAAATGAGCGTCATAGCACCATCAAGGAGTGTGCCATAGATTACTGCCGTTACGAATGAAAACAAGTATGAAATCTTGAATTTTCGCATTATCAAAACGGTTATAATGATTAAAAGTCCTTGAAAAACATACTCTGCAACGCCGAATGTAAACCAAGGTAAGAATTCGGACACTTTAAGATGCAATATGTATGCAGGGGCAACCACCATTGACATACCAAAGTTTGCTTTTTCAGTAAAAGCAGCTGCGAATGCCATAATTACAAGCCCTAAAATGTATGAAATTTCTGTATAAAAAACTCTTTTCTTCATAATGCACACCCTGTGAAAAAACTACAGATATATTACGATATTTTGGATTTTTTGTCAAACAAAATCCCCACCTATATAGATGGGGAATAGTTTTGTGTTTATTTTATTTTTGAAATGGTTATTCTCAACCTAACAATATATTCCAATCTTTATATTGTTGTTCTTCGCCTTTTTCAAACTTAAACTTTCTACCTGCTGTTCTTGCTTCGCCACTACGAGTAGGAGTATTATGCCTTTTTTCTGCAACATCGTAAACTGTCTTGCTATCCACTATATAATATTCAGGCATTTCTTCACCAACCATTGTTACAAAAACATAAAATGTATCACTATCGTAGTAAGGTGCTTTGTTACCTAATTTCCAAATCTTACTTTTTGATTGACTTGTCTTAACTTGAATTTTAAGATATCCATCTTTTTCTGGGTGGTAAGCAAGCAAATCATAATCTTTTGCACAATTAAACAAAGTTGACGCTATGTACCCTCTACGCAACAACTCTGCAAGAACATAACTTTCACCTGCTGCACCAGAAGGGTTTGTTTTCAACTTATCATTCATAATAACACCTCGATTTAATAATATACTATATTTTAGCAAACGAAAACTCAAAAATCAACTATTTTACTAATCAACTTACTTTTTCAATTCTTTCGCCGAAACTATGGAGAATAAGGCTGGCGATTAACATTCTTTCTTCGTTTTTGATAACTGTTTGTGGTGCGTTAAGAGAGTGTAATTGGCACAAACGCTGTGAGTGACGGATAATTTCATAACCACAAAGTCCTTCTGACAATCTACCAATAACTTCAACTTCTAAATCTTCTTGATTTGTTGCCTTAATTGGTGCAACATAAATAAAATAGGTAGCAACAATTGAATCGTCAACTAAAACTTGAACTGCTATTTCAGGTATTCCGTCAAATTCCTCAAGGTGATTTGATATAATTCTAATATCTTCTACAAGTTGGTTGAATTCGAATATTACATCTTGCAAATCATTTTCACGCCATTTTATTTTTGCGGTAAAATTATTATAATTTGAGCAATCTTCACAATCGACATCATACCAATTATTAAGACACAATGTGCCATTAGCAGATGTGTTTTTAAGCATTTTTTGAGCAAATGCAATTGGGGAAATGTTTTCATTAAAATCAACAATATTTTTGTTTAACATAGTGACAACCCTTTCATTTTTATTGTGTGGTCATTATACAAAAACGATTTTCAAAAATCAACTATTTTACCAACTCAATGTACGCAAAAACGGACTAAAGAAAAAATCCCCACCGATTTCTCGATGGGGTATATTTTTATTTATGCTATTCCGTTTGAAATAACTTAATTACTTCATTTCAGCGATTGCTGCCTGTGGGGCAGTTAGCAAAGTGGGAAAAATATCATTTATTAAGCAATAGCAACAACTGTTTTTGTTTCTTTATCAAAAATCTGCATTTCGAAATCCTTTTCTAACCACTTAATATTGTAATCAAATTTTTCAAATTCTTTAAAAATCTCAACTTGAAACCCATCACGCATTTCTACAGGACATTGAACATTGTTAATCGTTCCACCCAATCCCACCATAACTAACCAAAATCGCCATGCATTATCAAGTTGCCATTTATGATGATACAAACCCATTGAAATATCAAGCATCAAATCTGAATCTATTTCTTCAAAAAGGTTTTGATTATCAATTACAATATTGGGATTTCCATTGTGATTCAGGGTGTTTCTCAAAATTTTTGCACCAAGGTTACCATCATCAAAATATTTTATTTCCTGCAAAATATTTTCGTAATTCATTCCATCATCACATATTACAAGATTTGCATCTAAACCGTTTTTTATAAGAATATTAAATAAAGTTTCCCAATTGAATGTTATCAAATCTTCTGGCATGGGTTCTTTTTCTTTTTCATATAAGTAATCTGAATATGAGCAAAAACCATAATTACACAATTTTAATGCAGAACGAGTTACTTCCTCACTACTCATTTTATTATCTAATATATACTTAGTAATTTTCTCTTCACTAAATGGTTGCTCTTTACACAATTCAAATAACCTATCAATATGTGATAACATGATTTTTTCACCTCTTACACACAGTGTAAGCCACATTTTTACAAATCTCAATTATTATTTTTATTTTGGTGTACTTAAAAACGGACTATATACAAAAATCCCCTTGGATTGCTCCAAGGGGACTGTTTTATTTATTGGCTTTTATTCCGTATGAATTAAGAATTGTTCTTATTTCATTTCTGCGATTGCTGCCTGAGCTGCTGCGAGACGAGCAATTGGAACACGGAATGGTGAGCAAGATACATAGTTGAGGCCAATCTTATGGCAGAATTCAACTGAAACAGGGTCGCCACCATGTTCACCACAGATACCGTAGTGAAGGTTCTTACCACTTGCCTTACCCTTAGCAACTGCCATTTCCATAAGAGCGCCAACGCCGTTCTGGT
>CALAEV010000017.1 GCA_937892525.1 uncultured Clostridia bacterium | reverse complement strand
ATATTGTTAAAATTATATCAAATACAGTTTGTTGTAATTGCTTTACATTTTATACAAAATGGAACACACCTCTGGTATAAATTATCTAAATTTTTTGTGCAAATTAACATTATATATTTTAGATAGAATTTTCATAAAATTTTGTCTATTTTACAAAGGATTTTTATTATGAAAAATTACTTTACAATTCCATTGCCCCAAACCTTTAATCTCTCACTTTGTCTTGACTGTGGTCAGGCGTTCCGTTGGCAGAATGACGGCACAAAATGGCACGGTGTTGCATTTGGAAAACACATTACAATTGAACAAACCGAAACTGAACTTATTTTCTATAATTGCACAGAAGAAGATTTTTACAATATTTGGAAAAACTACTTCGACCTTGACTGCGATTATACTAAAATTGTATCAGAATATGACGACAACTACTTAAAACAAGCAGTTAATGAATATAACGGCATCAGAATTTTACGTCAAGAACCTTGGGAGGCACTTTGCTCATTTATTATTTCGCAAAACAACAACATCCCAAGAATAAAAGGCATTATTGAGCGTCTTTGCGAAGAATTTGGCGAAGGTGAAAGTGGTAAAAAATCTTTTCCTAGTGCCGAAACTCTTTCAAAGCTTACCGTTGAAGATTTAGCACCCTTGCGTGCCGGTTTTCGTGCTAAATACATTGTTGACGCTGCTCAAAAAGTTGCAAATAGTGAAATAAATTTTGAAAAAATCAAAACCGAGCCTATAGACTTTGGCAGAGAAGAATTGCAGAAAATCAAAGGTGTAGGCGCAAAAGTTGCAGAGTGCACCTTGCTTTACGGATTTCACAAAATTGAAGCATTCCCTGTTGACGTTTGGGTGAAACGCATTATGGCAGAAATGTACCCTGACGGATTACCCCAATGTACCAAAGGTACTGAAGGTATTGCTCAGCAGTATTTATTTCATTGGCGTAGAATGAAAAAAGATTAAATAAATACCCTTAACACCTTGACTTTTAACGGTTTTTTTGGTATTATTCATACATTAAATATGGTTATATCTCGTCACCATGGCGAGTGAAAAAGGAACCCCATCGGTTAATCCGATGGGGTTTTGGGTTTTTATTAAGTTATTTTAAGGCATCATAAGTACCCATCATCATACATTCCTGTTTGGTTTGTTCAAGGCGATTTAGCGCGTTTTCTCTTGCCTTTTTTGCCCTTTTTATCTTCTTAACAGTAGCTGCTGTGAACAAATATATCAAAGCAGGCAAAATCATAAGTGCAGCTGCGCTTACACCACCACTTAATCTTATAAGTGGCTCCAACCCAATGTTATGACACACCGTATTTATAGCAACGGTCAGAATAAAAAGGAGTATTTCAATTATTACATATATAGGTATATACTTTATAGCCTCTTTAATTTCTGCTTTTGTGTTTTCCTCAATCTTCATAACACTTTTATTATACATTGAACGAGTCAAAACAATATGGTCTGTGTTAGGCTTTAAATCGCCGTGATGAACAGCATCAAAATATTCACGACCTAAAGGCTTTTCTTCTTCATAAACAATGTTTTCGTCAAACATTCTGTTTGCAAGATGGGAAATGTCATTTTTTTGTTCTGTTTCAACGCTTTGGTTGTTCATTTTTTCATCCAATTTACTCACCTGCTTGCATCATAACGACCTAAAAGCATTTGCTCGTATTTGCTCTCTTCAAGATTTTTTAACGCTCTTTCGCGATTTTCTTTATATTGATTGATGTTTTTAATCGTACTATAAATAAATGCACCTAAAAGACTTGTGCTGACAGTAAAAAGCATCCACCCAACGCCGAAGAAAAATCCACCGGCACTCCAAGAGCCACGCAACATTGCTTCTTCTACGCCCTCAAAGTACTTCCTGACATTCAAATCCATAAAAATTTCAAAAAAAGGAAAAGACATCAGTATTAAACTTAATGCAATAACCAGAATTATTGCATAAACAATTAAAAATATAGCCAATCTTTTGCGTTCTTGTTTTATGCTATCACTAAATCTTTTTTCTTCCTTTTCACGCATTTCATAATACTTTGTTCGTGTAAGACGGACTTCCTTGTTAAGAAAATCCATATTTTCACCATAAATACTATTAAGATAATCGCGATTCATAGTTTCACCCTCGGTAAAACTATTTACATTTTGGTCGAACATAGAATTTGGAATATGTGATATATCTGGTTTTTCTTCAGTTGATTCCGTCATATCAACTTTTAACTTTTCGTCCATAATCCACCTACTTTTCAGCATCATAAGTGCCGATTGAAATGCAAAACGCTTTTTTATCTTCTAATTCTTGCAAAAGTTCTTTTTCTTTATTATTGATTTGATTTGTGCGAACAACATAACCTATTAAAGGGAACGCAAAGAAAAAAAGCAAACCAGTACTTTTTGATATTTCCTCCGTTGTTAAACCACTGTGTCTAAGAAAGCGACGGTGACGGCGATTAAACGGAACCACAAATAACCCCATAATAAGAATGCCAACAACACTTTTAGTACAAATACAATAAATTATAAGCACGACTACTATCAAAGTTGCAATAATATAAAACGGCAAAAATTTCTTTTCTTCCATTCTTAATTGCTCGTAATATTTTATTATGTCATTATATTCTTCTACATATTCTGACCGCGTCATTGTGGGGAGCCCATCATTATTTGAATAAAGCCCATTACTCATTTATATTTCTACTGCCTTTCAAAATATTCATCATCAGCAATATAGTATGTACGAATAAATCCATCCTCTGACACAAACACAATCTCACCTGTTTGTGAAAGATAATAAACCTTATCGTTGTCGCCTTCGTCGGTTTCAATTTTCACTTGAGTTTTTGGATTATGTATTACTGCATTTGCCTTGATGAGATATTCTTCTGCCGTTTCGCTCTTTGTTGCTTTTTTATGCTCTTCAAAGTGCGCTATAAGCTTTTCTGGTGTGCGAAATGTTAAAATCTTTGCCATTAGTGTTCAACCCAATCTCTTGAACGCTCAACTGCACGAAGCCATCCGCGATATCTCTTTTCGCGTTTTTCCATATCCATTTTAGGTTCAAATACTTTATCAACTTCACGGATTTTCTCAATTTCTGCAGTATCTTTCCAGAATCCCACTGCAAGACCTGCAAGGTAAGCGGCACCAATTGCAGTTGTCTCAACCATTTTTGGTCTGTTTACATTTGTTCTAATCATATCTGACTGAATCTGCATCATAATATCACTTACAGATGCGCCACCGTCAACGCGAAGTTCAGAAAGATTTATATCTGAATCCTGTTTCATCGCCTCAAGCAAGTCTGTCATCTGATATGCAATTGCTTCAAGAACACTACGGCAAATATGCGCAGCGTTAGCACCACGTGTAAGTCCTACGATTGTACCACGAGCATACATGTCCCAATAAGGAGCGCCAAGACCTGTAAATGCAGGAACAAAATAAACACCATTCGCATTAGGAACGCTCTCTGCTAACTCGTCACAACGACGTGCAGATGGAATAAGTTGTAAATCGTCACGAAGCCACTTAATAACTGAACCTGCATTGAAAGCAGAACCCTCAATAGCATAAGTTACTTTGTCGCCAATGCCCCAAGCAACACCTGTAACAAGGTTATTCTTTGACCCAACACGCTTGTCACCAGTATTCATAAGCAAGAAGCAACCGGTACCGTATGTATTCTTTGCCTGACCTTTTTCGAAACAACCTTGGCCAAAAAGTGCTGCAGGCTGGTCACCAATAGCACCTGAAATTGGCACTCCTGCCAACTCTTCGATACCCATAACACTCTTACCAACTGTGCCGTAAACCTTGCTTGATGGCTCAACTTTTGGAAGCATAGCCATAGGAATACCGAGTTTTTCACAAAGATACTCATCCCAACAAAGCTTGTCAACATCGAAAATCATTGTTCTTGATGCGTTTGAGTAATCAGTAACATGCACAGCCCCACCTGTTAAATTCCAGATAAGCCAGGTTTCAACTGTGCCAAAAAGAAGCTGGCCTTGTTCTGCAAGTTCACGAGCACCGTCAACATTATCAAGAATCCACTTAATTTTTGTTGCAGAGAAATAAGCGTCAACAACAAGACCTGTATGGTCTTTAATATATTGTGTAAGTTCTGCATCTTCTTTGATTTTTTCGCACATATCTGCAGTTCTTCTGCACTGCCATACAATTGCATTGTAAACAGGCTTGCCTGTTGATTTGTCCCAAACAATTGTTGTTTCACGCTGATTAGTAATACCAATAGAAGCAATATCGTTTGCAGTTGCTTTGCTTTCTGCCAACACTTCCATAACAGATTGAAGCTGTGAGAAAAGAATTTCCATTGGATTATGCTCAACCCAACCTGTGTGTGGGTAAATCTGTGTGAATTCGTGCTGTGCTTTATAACAGATATTACCTTTTTTGTCAAAAAGAATTGCACGTGAACTTGTTGTTCCCTGGTCTAATGCCAATACATATTTTTTCATAGTATAACACCTCATAATATAATAGATATTTTTTAACTAATCCCCAAATTTTAGTTAAAAATTAACATTTGCTGTTTTGCGCGTATTTTTCTGCCTCTTTTTTAGCCCTTGCATCATCAAATAAATTGTGTAATCCTTGCCAATGAAGAACTCTGCGTTTGAACCAGATTGACGATGCGTGTTTGTATATAAATGACGGACATGCCTTTTTAATTGGTGCATATCCAACTTTATAAACATCAAGCAATTTATAATAGTCTTTTGCTTTGTGTAAGAATGTTGCAAATGACGGATAACCTTTTTCTGCCCACGCATTTTCAGTCATTGCGCCAATTCGAGGGAATGTAAGGAATTCAAGACGCTTCATATTGGGCACATATTCTGTCCACATCTGCGCCTCTATACCCCATGTTTCTTCATCATTATCAGTTAATGCACCGTCGTCTTCACAAACCATTTTAAGAGTATTCCAGCCATACGGAAAATCAAAATAATATGGATAACAATGTGTATTTATAAGCTTTCTGCCACGCTTTAGTTCGTTTTTAACTAAATCTGCGTCGTCGCCCATACCACAGACTGTCCAGATAATATCAGGACTTAAATTTTCAGCATTTTCTATCTTGTCGTAATTCCACATTACTGAAGAATAGCCCTTTGATTTAAGATATTCATTTACTTTTGTCATAAAGAACATCTGCAAATCATTTTCATCACAAAGTCCGTTTTCTTTAATGGCTTTCTGACAATCAGGGCACAACTCCCAACGCATTTTAACTGCCTCGTCACCGCCAATGTGAATAATTTTGTCAGGGAACAACTCCATTAACTCGTCAAGCACATCATACACAAACTTATATGATGACTCTTTACCTGCGCAAAGAATATCGTGTTTAACTCCCCAATGTGTTGCAACCTCAAGATTTCGATTACAACAAGAAAGCTCAGGATAACAAGAAATAGCAGCAACCATATGCCCTGGTATGTCAAATTCAGGAATAACCTTAATTTTTCTCTCGTGACAATATGCGACGATTTCTCGTATTTCGTCTTGTGTATAATATCCACCGTGAGCCTTGTGATTAAAGTTTGTATGACTTCGCATTGAGCCCTTTTCCGTTAAAAGTGGATATTTTTTAATCTGAACTCTCCAACCTTGATCTTCTGTCAAATGCCAATGCAACACATTAAGCTTGTGCAAAGCCATTAAATCTACAATTCGTTTAACATCTTCAACAGGGTAAAAATAACGCCCGCAGTCAAGCATATATCCACGATATGAAAAACGAGGGTAATCCACAATTTCTGTATATGGGATTTTACCGTTTGTCTGTAAAAGCATCTGCTTAAGTGTCTGCAATCCGTAAAAAAGACCAGACTCAGTTTTTGCATTAATATACACACGACGGTTTTCGCATTTGAGCGTGTATCCCTCTTCATTTTCAATGGTTTCGTCAATTTTTAAAATAATTGACCTTTCTTCATCCGTATCCTCGTGCATTATAATTTTTTTGTTAAAGACTTTTCGCGCAAATGAAATTAAATCTTCTGCAAAAGGAAATGGTGAAATTATAGTTCCTGAATGGAGCGTAAAGCCTTTTTTATCAGCATTAAGAAGCACGCTGACAGGCTGAGGAATTATATTAAACATCCTGTTTGTCCTCCGAATATAATCATACAAATATATTCTATCACAAAAGAAGTTCAACTACAACAAAAATAGTATGGATTTTCCTCTTGAAATTCTCACATATATATAGTATAATTGTTTGACTAGATAAAGATGCCTTAATTCAGTCGTGTGCCGTGTGGGTCCTGTGCGGCGGGGCGCTGTGAACCATGTCAGGCGGGGAACCGAGCAGCATTAAGCGGTTTGCACCGGGCGCCACAGTCTGCCTGCACGACACATGACTGAGTTAAGGCACATTTTTTAGCAAGGAGGAAAAACTATGTATCGTGCTTTTTACCGTAAATACAGACCATCTACATTTACCGATGTTGTTGGACAACAGCACATTACAACCACGCTTGAAAACGCTGTAAAATCAGGCAAAACAAGTCATGCTTATCTTTTTACCGGCTCTCGTGGTACAGGTAAAACCTCCTGTGCAAAAATCCTCTCTAAAGCAGTTAACTGTCTTAACCCTCAAAACGGAAATCCTTGTAACGAATGTGAAATCTGTAAGGGTATCGACAGTGGCTCAATTCTTGATATTATCGAAATCGACGCTGCATCAAACAACGGTGTTGACAATATCCGTGATTTGCGAGAAGAAGCAAACTTTACCCCTGCAAATGCAAAATACAGAGTTTATATTATTGACGAGGTTCATATGCTCTCAATCGGAGCATTCAATGCACTTCTTAAAACTCTTGAAGAGCCCCCTGCTCACGTAATTTTCATTCTTGCAACTACTGAAGTACACAAATTGCCATCAACTATTCTTTCTCGTTGTCAGCGCTTTGATTTCAAGCGTATTCCACCTGAAGATATGGCAGTGCGCCTTAAAGAAGTTGCAGAAAAAGAAAATCTTAAACTCGCTGATGACGGTGCTATGCTTATTGCTCGTATTGCTGACGGTGCTATGCGCGACGCACTTTCACTTCTTGACCGTTGTTCTTCTTTTGACGGCATAATCGACTCTGCAGCAGTAGCAAGCAGTGCAGGCCTTGCAGGTCGCGAATACATTTTTGAGCTTTGCAACTGTATTATCGAAAAAGACTCTGCAAAAGCACTTGAAGTTATTGACAAACTTTACAATGACTCTTGCGATATGGAGCGTCTTGTTACCGAGCTTACAAGTCATTTTAGAAATCTTATGGTTTCAAAAGCAGTTAAAAATTTTGAGGATATGATTATCTGTTCACAAGGCGAAATCGAGATTATTCGTGAGCAGAGTGCAAGAACAACTCTTGCAACAATTATGTCTTGTATCGATATACTTACTGCATCTGCATCTACTATGAAGCAAGGCGCAAACCGTAGAACAAGCGCAGAGCTTTGTATTATCAGACTTTGCACCCCATCACTTGACAGCGACATAAACGCACTTCTTCGCAGAATAAGTGAGCTTGAAAGCGCACTTGCATCAGGTAAAATTTCGGTTAATACA
This sequence comes from uncultured Clostridia bacterium, assembly GCA_937892525.1. Lineage (GTDB taxonomy): Bacteria > Bacillota > Clostridia > Oscillospirales > Acutalibacteraceae > Fimenecus. Next base: position 7,033 of record CALAEV010000017.1, on the reverse strand, counting down.
AAGGCTTCTGCCCCAGTTATAGAAGAGCCGAAACCAGAAATAAAAACCGAGCCTATTCCCACACCCGTTCAACCAAAAGTTGAAGAAGTAAAGGAAGAAGAAAAAGAAGATATCCCATTACCTGAACCTCCACCTGTAAAGGAAGAAAAAACTATTGTTCCTGCAAACACAGGTACAGTGCCATTCGACATATGGCCTGAGGTTACAGAAAAGCTTTTTGCAAAAGACCCAAGTCTTATTGCTATGCTTACAGGCTCAAGCGCGTTTGTTCATCAGAATAAATATCTTCTTATTAAGGGCTCACCTGTCCTTGAGCTTTATCTTAAAACAGGTGATTATTCAAAGATTATAAAAGAAGCCGTTGCAGAAGTAACAGGCAAAACATATACTCTTGCTGTTTATAACAATAAGCAGGAAGAAGCACCTAAAAATCCACTTTCTGACCTTGTGGCAAAGGCAAAAAGTCTTGGTGTAGAAATTAAGGAGGAATAACAAATGAAAGCAAGAATCCCAAATCAGGGTGGCCAGGCAAATATGATGAAACGTCTTCAGCAAATGCAAGACGATATGGATCGCGTACAAAAAGAATGCGAAGAAGCAGAATACTCAGCTTCTGCCGGTGGTGGAGCAATCGACGTAACAGTTAACGGCTCACATCAGGTAGTTTCAGTTAAAATTCAGCCGGATGTTGTTGACCCTGAAGATGTTGAAATGCTTGAAGATTTGCTTGTTGCTGCAGTTAACGAAGCAATGAGAAAAGCAGACGAAACAATGGAAAGAGAAATGGGTAAAATCACAGGTGGAATGAACATTCCAGGTTTCGGATTCTAATTTACCAATAATTTTGGAGTATCGTTTATGGCTATCGTATCACTTGAAAAGCTTATTGAAGAATTTCGCAAAATGCCCTCTGTCGGTGTGAAATCGGCGGAGAGAATGGCGTATTATATTCTCGGTCTTGACGATAACGAAACAAAAAGTTTGGTAGATGCCATAAATAATGCACATACTAATATACATACCTGTAATATCTGTTGCAATCTTACCGAGGGCGAAAAATGTGGAATTTGTAGTAACCCAAAACGCGATAACTCTGTAATTTGCGTGGTTGAAAACCCAAGAGATGTTACAGCCTTTGAACGCACTCATGAATACAAGGGTACATACCATGTACTGCACGGAGTAATCTCACCAATGAATGGTGTAGGCCCTGACAATATTCGTATTAAAGAGTTAATAAGTCGTATGGCTGACGACTCTGTAAACGAGGTTATTATGGCTACAAATCCAACTGCCGAGGGCGAAGCAACTGCAATGTATATTGCTCGTTTACTCAAACCAATGGGTATAAAGGTTAGCAGGCTCGCTTACGGTATTCCTGTTGGTAGTGACCTTGAATATGCAGACGAGGTAACACTGTCGCGCGCACTTCAAGGCAGAAGTTTGTTATAATGTAGGGGCGATTCACGAATCGCCCGTTAATTTTCGGAGAAAATAATCATGGCAGAGAAAAACCAAAACACTACAATTGCACAAAACAAAAAAGCTCTCCACGATTATTTCGTAATTGAGAGTTTTGAAGCAGGTATTGAGCTTGTGGGTACAGAAGTAAAGTCTTTAAGACAAGGCAAATGCAATCTTAAAGATGCTTGGTGTAGCATTGTTGAGGGCGAATTGTTCGTCAACGGTATGCACATAAGCCCTTATGACCACGGTAATATTTTTAATCGCGACCCAATGAGAGTCCGTAAACTCTTAATGCACAAAAAAGAGATTATGCGACTTCTTGGCACAACAAAGCAAGAGGGACTTACACTTATTCCTTTGTCAATCTACTTCAAAAAAGGCAGAGCAAAGGTGCAAGTGGGACTCTGTAAAGGTAAAAAGCTTTACGACAAACGTGATGTTGCTGCTAAAAAAGAAGCTGAGCGTAACATTGAGCGTTCTATGAAGGAAAGGATGCGATAAAATGAAGCAAAGATGCATTCAATGTGGCAGAGAATTTAATCTTTCTGACTCCGAAATTGATTTTTATAAATCCAAAAGCCTTAACTTGCCAAAAAGATGCAAATCTTGTCGGGATAAAAACAAACGAGGCAATCAAGAGTTTAAAAAGTACAATCTGCAAACTCCAATCAAAAATCGTTCTACATTTTTATCTTCAATTATTACATTCTTAATCTTTATCAATGCAATCTGCATAACAAATTACGGTTCATTAACACTTCCGGTATTTTTTATTGATTTATTGGGTGTTGTTGCAATAGTTCTTCTGTCCACTGTCAAAAATACAGTTGAAATTCAAGAATTTGACACTTCACCTTATAAGCACACTTTTTATGATACCAAATCTATGGCTGAGCATTATGCAAAGCACGGAAAAGAAACAGGCTGTGGAGATATGGAAGAATATCTTTTCAAAGCAAATTACATTATCGGCAATAAATCCGTTATTTCCAAAACTCAGAAAAAAGATGGTGACACAGCCTATTTTAACACAGCAACAAATGAATTTGTTGTAGTTGCAAAGGCAGGATATATCCGTACATATTTCATCGCTTCATTGTCATACTATAACAAACAGTAATACGGGGATGAAAGGATTTCGACGGGGATTTTGAACTGCGATAAGCGAGTAGTGGAGTCTGGCCACTATAAAACGGACGGTTTATCAAAAATAAACGACAAAAACGAAAAAGTACTTCTTGCTGCTTAATTAGCAGCGAGCATTCCCCCGGGAGAACTGCGGCCCGGTACGGAGTGTCATTTAGCAGTAAATGTGAACGGATAACTGCTCTGTAGTCCGTCACACATCACAGAGCTACTGAAAGGAATGCCTGTTTGTCGGCTGTCTCGTAGGGAATGACAATAGATAAACTACACTCGTAGAAAGTTTCAGGAATAGATTTTCGGACGCGAGTTCGACTCTCGCCATCTCCACCAAAAGCGCCACATAAACGTGGCTAAAAGAAGAAAGAATAAAGAATAAATAAGAAATAATAAATATGCACAACCAAATGCGCTTTTGTATTATTCTTTATTCTCTATTCTTTTTTCTTTATTCTTTAATTGAGGAGGCTTTGACTGTGACAGAAAATATTTTACTGGAAAAATCATTGCTTTTTTCTGCACGAATAATTAAACTTAACAAATACTTAACAAAAGAAAAACGCGAACACATTATTTCTAAACAAATTGTTCGTAGTGCAACCTCAATAGGTGCTAACGCCAACGAAGCTGTGTATGGTGTAAGCAAAGCCGACTTCATATCAAAAATGCAAATCTCACTAAAAGAAACAGCAGAAACAGAATATTAGTTAAGACTTTTAGTTTTATCAGAATACCTTAACGAGGACGAAGGTCAATCCCTTATCAACGATTGCCTTGAAATCAAACGAATCCTTATCTCAACACTTAATACTGCTAAGAACAAAGACCTTAAATAAGGTCTTTGTTTTTTATTGAAATCCACACAAAAATATGTTACCATTTACTTATACAAATCTTACAAAGGGGATTTATTTATGGGAAAGAAAATTATTGTTGCAGGTGGTGGCCACGGTGGTATTGCCGCTGCTATGCTTTTGGCACAGCGTGGCTATGATGTTACCGTTTATGAGCGTAACGCAAAAACTAAAATGGGCTATGACTGGACTGACATTTTTGACAGAAAAGGACTTTTAGCAATAGGGCTTCCTATTCCTGACCACAGTCTTTATAACCTTAAAAATGATGTTACATTTTACGGTCCTGCTATGGAAACTGCACTTACACAGAATACTGACGACGATAAAAAAGAAATCCAGATGGAGCGTCGCGAAATCTACAAATATCTTATCTCTTATGCAATTAAAGCAGGTGTGAAGTTTGAATACAAACACAATGTAGAAGAGCCGATTTTCTTTGGCAATCGTGTTGTAGGCATTAAAACCGACAAAGGCGAATACTACGCTGACCTTGTTATTGACGCTTGTGGTATGAACTCACCTCTTCGTCAGAAAATGCCTGCATCAACAGGTATTCAAAATAATCCTATTGAATACGAACAGTTTTATGTGTATCGTGCATTTTTTAACAAGACTGCAGAGGTAAAGGACGACGAAAAGTTCAAGATTATTATGCTACCTAACAACGAATTAGGCATTTCTTGGGTTGCAACAGAAGAAGACCATACAGACGTGCTTATTGGTCGTTTCCACAAGTTTGACCTTGATTACGCAATCGAGCAAATCGACTTAATGAGACCTACAAATCCAAGCATTGGCACTGAAATTATTCGTGCAGGGGATTTTGCAAACATTCCTGTACGCCAGCCACTTGGTGTTATGGTTTCTGATGGTTATGCTGCAATCGGCGACTCTGCATTTATGACTGTGCCAATTATCGGCTCAGGTATTGCAAACGCTCTTAAGGCTGCAAAAATCCTCGCAGATGCAGTTTCAAGCGATTACACAAATTCATTCAGTGCTGAAACTCTTTGGGAATACCAGAAAAACTACTACAAAGCAATCGGCGCATCAATGGCACCTATGGCTTGTGTTAAATTGTTGCTTACTCGTCTTGAGGGACACGAACTCGACTACATATTCGCAAAAGGAATCCTTAACGCAGAAGATATGACAATCGACGCAGATTCTTCAAGCCTTGGTGCTATGCTTAGTGGTATGAGCCCTGCTGATATTAAGATTAAAGTTCAAGGACTTATCAACAACAAAGCAATCCTTAAAAAAGTTGTTAATATGGGCTTGCAACTCGGCAAAGCAACTGCAGTTACTGCAGCAATGCCACAAACATACAACCGTAAAGCAATTCTTAAATGGGTTGAACAATATAACAAATGCTTTAAGCATTGATAATTCGTAATTCTCAATAAAAAACAAAGGACTCAAGCAATTTTGTTGAGTCCTTATTTTTTTGCTTTTGCATTGTATTTTTCAAAATAAACCGCTGTTTGAAATTTTGCTGTTGCAATAACGCTATTGGAAAGTAGCTTTGCAATTTCAAAATTTAAATAACAATCATCATAATCATCTTCTTTGATTTGACGATAACTCTCTTTTGCAAGCTTACATTCATAAATAATTTTATAATGCTCGGTTTCGATTGGAGGAGAAGATAAATTTAACTGTCGATAATTTACTGGATTCGGTGAATCATTATCTACAATTATATAATTTTCTGCACTATTCAATGAAATATTTTCAATATAATTTAACAAACAACTTAATTGGCTACTTTCAATAATATAAAAAACTATTGAATCGCTGCTATGGTTAATTTGTTTATATAATTCATATCTCATAAAACCACCCATAATTCTTACTTGTAATTATTTATATAATAAATCTTTTACGGAATTAAGTCAATAGAAAAACTGCATATAATTCTTATGTAGAATAAAAATGCAGGATGTGATTTTATGAAGCCTCGCAAAAAATACGGCGATTTGAATATGGTAGGCAAGAAAATTGAAACATTGAGAAACGATAGAAAAATCAAACAAAAAGATTTTATTTCAAAAATGCAAACAATGGGTTGTGATATAAATCCTACTAGTTATTCAAAACTTGAAGGTCAGGTTCGAATTGCAACAGATAAAGAAATATATGTTGCGTCAAAAATTCTTGGCGTAAGCATAAATGAATTGTTTGAAGATTAAATAAAATTATAATTTATCCCAACAAAAAAGACGGAGTTTTTATACTCCGTCTTTTTTATATTAGTTTAAGTCTTATTTAGAAGCTTCTTCAACAGCAACTGCACATGCAACTGTTGCGCCTACCATTGGGTTGTTACCCATACCGATAAGACCCATCATTTCAACGTGAGCAGGAACTGAAGATGAACCAGCGAACTGAGCGTCACCGTGCATTCTACCCATTGTATCTGTAAGACCATAAGAAGCAGGACCTGCAGCCATGTTATCTGGGTGAAGTGTACGGCCTGTACCGCCACCTGAAGCAACTGAGAAGTAGTTTACGCCATTTTCCATAGCCCATTTCTTGTATGTGCCTGCAACTGGGTGCTGGAAACGAGTTGGGTTAGTTGAGTTACCTGTGATAGAAACGTCAACGCCCTCTTTCTTCATGATAGCAACACCTTCAAGAACGTCGTTTGCGCCGTAGCAACGAACAGCAGCTCTTTCACCGTCTGAATATTTTGTTTCGTTAACGATTTTAAGTTCGCCTGTGTAGAAATCATACTCAGTCTGAACATATGTGAAACCGTTAATTCTTGAAATAATCATAGCAGCGTCTTTGCCGAGACCATTAAGAATAACACGAAGAGGTTCTTTACGAACTTTGTTAGCTGTCTTTGCGATACCGATAGCACCTTCAGCAGCTGCAAATGATTCGTGACCTGCAACGAATGCAAAGCACTTTGTTTCTTCCTTAAGAAGCATTGCGCCAAGGTTACCGTGGCCAAGACCAACGTCTCTCTGTTCAGCAACTGAACCAGGGATACAGAAAGCCTGAAGACCCTTACCGATAACAGCAGCAGCTTCAGAAGCTGTTTTTACACCTGATTTAAGTGCAAGTGCAACACCGAGTGTGTAAGCCCAAACAGCATTTTCAAATGCGATTGGCTGAACACCTTTAACGATGCCTTCAACATCGATACCTTTTGATTCGCAAAGAGCTTTTGCGTCTTCGAGAGAAGCAATACCGTATTCAGCAAGACATTTCTCGATTTTAGCCATTCTTCTTTCTTTGCCTTCAAATCTTACATCATTAGCCATTTTAGTATCCTCCTTCTCTTATTCTTCTCTTGGGTCAATGTATTTTGCAGCATCTGCAAAACGACCGTATGAACCTGTATTGTTCTTAAGAGCTGTAGCAGCATCTGTGCCGTGACGGATATCTTCCATCATCTTGCCAAGTTTAACGAATTCATAACCGATAACCTGGTCGTCAGCATCAAGAGCCATTCTTGTAATGTAGCCCTCTGCCATTTCCATATAACGAACGCCCTTAACTTTTGTTGAGAACATTGTACCAACCTGTGAACGAAGTCCTTTACCAAGGTCTTCAAG